>NZ_JAHKNG010000001.1 GCF_018860165.1 Paracoccus marinaquae | reverse complement strand
ACCTGGAACACATGCTTCGCCAGATCGAGCCCGACCGTGATAATCTCCGACATGACCGTCCTCCCTTGTGGATAATCGCAGACCCTCCTTGGCACATCAATGCCGTCGGGGGGCGGTCACATCATCAGAGCCACCTTACTCCACCGTGACCGATTTTGCCAGGTTGCGGGGCTGGTCGACATCGGTGCCCTTCGCGACCGCTGTATGATAGGCCAGATACTGCATTGGCAAGGCGTAGAGGATCGGCTGGAACGCGCCGCCGCCCGAGGGCAGGCGCAGTGTCGCATGGGCGCCCTCGCCTGCCGCCTCGATCCCTGCGGTATCCGAGACCAGCAGGATCTGGCCGTGCCGCGCCATCACCTCCTGCATATTCGAGATGGTCTTTTCGAACAGCTGGTCATGCGGGGCCAGAACGACCACCGGCACGTCCCGGTCGATCAGCGCGATGGGGCCGTGCTTCAACTCGCCCGAGGCATAGCCCTCGGCATGGATATAGCTGAGTTCCTTCAGCTTCAGCGCCCCCTCGAGCGCCACCGGATAGAGCGCGCCGCGGCCCAGATACAGCACGTCCTGCGCCTGGCTGAGCCAGTCCGACAGCGCCCGGCAGTCATCCGACAGGTTCAGCGCCTGTTGCAGCAGCCCGGGAATGGCGCGCAGGTCGGCCAGATGCGCGGCCAGCGCGGCGTCGTCGATGCGGCCACGGTCCCGCGCGGCCTTCAGCGCCAGGATCGCCAGCACGGCCAACTGGCAGGTGAAGGCCTTGGACGAGGCGACGCTGACCTCGACTCCGGCCAGGGTCGGCAGGGCGATGTCGGCATCGCGGGCAATGGCCGAGGTGCCGACATTGACCAGACCGACCGTGCGGCTGACATGCGCCTTCGCGTAATACAGCGCGGCCAGCGTGTCGGCCGTCTCACCCGACTGGCTGATGGCGATGAACCAGCTTGCCGGCGACAAAGGCGGCTCGCGGTAGCGGAATTCCGAGGCCACGTCGATGTCGCAGGGCAGCCCGGCCAGTTGCTCGAACCAGTATTTCGCCACATGGCCGGCCAGATGCGCGGTGCCGCAGCCGACCAGTGCGATCCGATCGACGCCGGTGAAGTCCATCCCCTCGGGCAGCACGATCCGGTCGCCCTTGACGTAATGGTTCAGCACATCGCCGATCACCACCGGCTGCTCGGCGATCTCCTTGGCCATGAAATGGCGATAGCCGCCCTTGTCGATGGCCGTCGCGCCCACGTCGATGCGGGTCTGGGGACGCTGGGTCTGCCGGCCATCGGCGTCGAAGATCTGAACGCCCGAGCGGGTCAGCACCGCGTGATCGCCATCCTCGAGATAGGTGATCCGGTCGGTGAAGGGCGCCAGCGCCACCGCGTCCGAGCCGATGAACATCTCGCCCTCGCCATGGCCGATGGCCAGCGGGCTGCCCCGGCGCGCGGCGACCATCAGATCGCCCTCGCCCTCGAACAGGAAGGCCAGCGCGAAGGCGCCGCGCAGCCGGGCCAGCGCGGCGCGGGCGGCCTCGAGGGGGCTTCTGCCCTGTTCCATGAAGTCGCCGGCCAGAAGGGCGACCGTCTCGGTATCGGTCTGCGATTCCGGCTGGATGCCGCGGGCGATCAACTCGTCCCGCAATTCGCGGAAATTCTCGATGATGCCGTTATGGACGACGGCGACGCGGCGATGGCGATGGGGATGGGCATTCACCTCGGTCGCGGCGCCATGGGTGGCCCAACGGGTATGGCCGATGCCGGAATGGCCGCGCAGGGGATCGTGAACCAGCCGGTCTGACAGATTGACCAGCTTGCCGACCGCGCGGCGGCGATCCAGCCGGCCTTCGGCATCCACCGTGGCCACGCCGGCGCTGTCATAACCGCGATATTCCAGCCGGCGCAGCGCATCGACCAGTTGCGGCGAGACCTCGTGGCTGCCCAGAATCCCGATGATGCCGCACATCAGCCCTGCTCCTTCCTGAGCCGCAGGGCCTGCATCAGCCGGATCCCCAGCCCCGGCTTGTTGTCCTGCCGTGCCCGGCCGATGGCCAGCGCACCGTCCTCGACATCCCGGGTGATGACCGAGCCCGAGCCGGTGACCGCCTGCGCCCCCACCCGCACCGGCGCGACCAGCATGGTGTCGCTGCCGATGAAGGCGCGGGCGCCGATCTCGGTGCGGTGTTTCATCACGCCGTCATAGTTGCAGGTGACGGTGCCGGCGCCGATATTCGCATGTTCACCGACATGGGCATCGCCCAGATAGGTCAGGTGGCCGACCTTCACGCCCTCGTCCAGAACGGCGTTCTTGATCTCGACGAAATTGCCGACATGGACATCGCCGCCCAGTTCCGCGCCGGGACGCAGCCGGGCGAAGGGGCCGACGGTGGCCCCGGCCGAGACATGACAGCCTTCCAGATGGCAGAAGGGCAAAATCTCGGCGCCCGATTCGACCGTCACGCCGGGGCCGAAAACGACATTGGCGCCGATGATCGCGTCCCGGCCGATGAAGGTATCGAGCGAGAACCAGACCGTGCCCGGATCGGTCAGCGTGACGCCGTTTTCCAGCGCCGCGCGCCTTGCGCGAGCCTGGAAGGCGGCCTCGGCGGCGGCCAGTTCGGCGCGGGTGTTGATGCCCAGCGTTTCCTCCTCGTCGCAGGTCACGACATCGGTGCGGCAGCCCTCGGCCCGGGCCAGTTCGACCAGATCGGTCAGATAATACTCGCCCGCCGCATTCTCATTCGTCAGCCGCACGATCAACTGCCGCAGCAGCGCCGCATCCAGCGCCATGACGCCGGAATTGCACAGGGCGATACGGCGGATGGCGGCGTCGGCATCCTTGTATTCGACGATCCGCTCAAGCCCCTTGCCGCTGACCACCAGCCGGCCATAACGGCCTGGATCCTCGGCCTCGAAGCCCAGCACCACCAGATCGGCGGGGTGGCCGGACAAGGCCGACAGTGTTTCCTCGCCGATGAAGGGGGTGTCGCCATAAAGCACGATGACCTTGCCCTCGAACCCCTCGAGTCCCGGCAGGGCCTGACGGACCGCGTGGCCGGTGCCCAGTTGGTCCCGCTGCAGGACGATCCGGGCCTCGGGCTCCAGCTTGCGGACGGCCCTCTCGACGGCCTCGGCGCCGTGGCCGGCGACGACGATCACCTGTTCGGGTTCGAGGCTACGCGCGGCGGCCAGTGCATGCCCGACCAGCGGCACGCCGCCCAGCCGGTGCAGTACCTTGGGCATGTCCGACTGCATGCGGCTGCCCTGGCCGGCTGCCAGAACGACCACCGCCACCGAAGTTTCCGCCATGCCTGCCCCCATCGCCTGTTCAATTTCGTTGCGAAGCGTTCTAGTCGTGGCGGGCGGCGCTGGAAAGGCCCGGCGCGTTCACCTTTGTTTTCGGATCGTTTCGTTGGGGGCGGGCATGGCGGGCACGGTGGTCTTCGATCTGGACGGTACGCTGGCCGATACCTCGGCCGACCTGATCGCGGCGGCGAATGCCTGTTTCGAGGCGCGCGGGCTGGGCGCGCTGCTGGATCCGGTCGCAGATGCGCTGACCGCCTTTCACGGCGGCCGGGCGATGCTGCGCGCGGGCTATGCCCGGATCGGGTCCGACATCCTGCTGCCGCCGGGCGCCGAGGATCAGGATTACCCACGCCTGCTGGACCATTACGGACGGAACATCGCCCGCCATACCCGGCTTTATCCGGGCGCGGGCGCTGCACTGTCGGCCTTGTCGGCGGACGGGTTCCGGCTGGCGGTCTGCACCAACAAGCCCGAGGCCCTGGCCGAGATCCTGCTGCGCGAACTGGGCGTCCGCGACGCCTTTGCCGCGCTGGTCGGCGCCGATACCCTGCCGGTCCGCAAGCCCGACCCGCGCCCCTATCGGGCGGCGGTCGAGGCCGCAGGCGGTGAGGTGGCGGCCTCGTTCCTGCTGGGCGATACCGAGACCGATCGCAGGACGGCGACCGCCGCCGGTGTCCGGGTGGCGCTGGTCGGGTTCGGGCCTGAAGGTGAGGCGATCGCGCGGCTGGCGCCCGACGCGCTGATCGGCCATTTCGACGAACTGCCCGATCTCGCGCGGCGCTGGCTGCGATAGACGGACAGGGTCGGATTAACCGGAAAATTCGGGCTTCGCGGGCAGCGGCGTTAAGGCTTTGTTAACCGGATATGGTTAACAGGGTCCTTGCGGGGGCGATGAGGCAGCCCCTCGCCAACAAGCGGCGCGCCTTGCCGGTTTCCCAGCTGCCATCGGGAACGGGCGGGGCGCGCCGAAATGGTCATTATTCCGCTTCGCTGGCCGGTTTGGCGTTCAGCTGGCCGTATTTCTCGGCGCCGATCGCGTCATGCAGCCCGATCTGGGTTTCGAGGAAGTCGATATGACCTTCCTCATCCGAGAGCAGTTCCTCGAACAGGATCTTGCTGACGTAATCGCCGACCTTGTCGCAATGCTCGCGCGCCTCGATATAAAGCGTGCGGGCGTCCTGTTCGGCGGCCAGATCGGCCTCGAGTGTTTCCTTGAGGTTCTGTCCGATGCGCAGCGGGTCCAGCTTCTGCAGATTCGGATGACCTTCAAGAAAGATGATTCGCTGGATCAGGCGATCAGCGTGGTTCATTTCCTCGATCGATTCAGCGCGGGACTTGTCGGCGATATGGCCGTAGCCCCAGTCCTGTTGAAGCCGGTAATGCAGCCAGTATTGGCTGACGGCGGTCAGTTCAGACCGCAACGCGGCGTTGAGATACTCTATAACCTTGGCGTCGCCCTTCATCTGGATGGCCTTTCATGCTGTCTGTTTTTGCCCGCAAAATCGGCGGTGCTACTCCCAGACTAGCTGAATGGCGCATGGTGTCCAGAAAGAGCGGCATGCAGCCGCCACAATCGGCACGCTTGCCAAGCGCGTGATATATCTTGCCCGGCGTGATGATCGTGTCGGGATCGGCGGTGCGCATCCAGTCGATGGCCGCGTGAATTTCGTGATCCGAGATCTGGGTGCAGTGACAGACGATCATGCGGGACTCCTGTTGCGCGGAAACTAAGAGAATTTGTCAGAAAAGTAAAGGCGAGTTTTTCGCTTGGTCATCACCGCAGGGCGATGGCGCTTGACGGTGGGGGCGCGGGCGCGCAGAAGCCCGGCCCATGAAGCTGTCCGATTTCGATTTCGACCTGCCCGAGGCGCTGATTGCCACCCGGCCCGCGCGGCCACGCAGCTCGGCGCGCCTGCTGCTGGCCGAGGGCGGCGGGATCGCGGACCGCCGGGTCAGCGACCTGCCGGACATCCTGCGTCCGGGCGATCTGCTGGTACTGAACGACACCAGGGTCATTCCGGCGCGGCTGACCGGGACGCGGACGCGGCAGACCGCACAGGGTGCGGCGGTGGCGAAGATCGAGGTGACGCTGCTGGAGCCCGCGGCCGAAGGATGGACCGCGCTGGCCAAGCCCCTGCGCAAGCTTCGGGCGGGCGAGGTGATCCGCTTCGGCACACGCCTCTCGGCCGAGGTGGCCGAGATCGGCGATGGCGGGCTGCGGCTGGTCTTTGATGCGGCGGGCGAGGCTTTCGATACAGCACTGGCCGAGGTCGGCGCGATGCCGCTGCCGCCCTATATCGCCAGCCTGCGGGCGCCCGACGCGCGGGACCGCGAAGATTACCAGACCGTCTGGGCGAATCGGGCAGGCGCCGTCGCCGCGCCCACGGCCAGCCTGCATTTCGACGCGCCACTGCTGGCGGCGCTGGCGGCGCGCGGGGTCGCGTTCACCCATGTGACGCTGCATGTCGGTGCCGGAACCTTCCTGCCGGTAAAGGTCGAGGACGTGACCACCCACCGGATGCATGCCGAATGGGGCGAGGTAAGCCCCGAGGCCGCATACGCGATCAACCTAGCCAGGGCCGAGGGCCGGCGGGTCATCCCGGTTGGCACGACCGCGCTGCGACTGATCGAATCGGCGGCGACGCCCGACGGGGAAATGCGCCCCTTCGAGGGCACGACCGAGATTTTCATCTATCCCGGTCATCACTTCCGGGTGACCGACGGGCTGATGACCAATTTCCACCTGCCGAAATCGACCCTGCTGATGCTGGTCTCGGCCCTGATGGGCGCTGAAAAGATCAAGGAAATCTATGCCCATGCGGTCACCGAACGCTATCGCTTCTTCAGTTATGGCGACGCGTCGCTTCTGCTACCCTGAGGTCGGTTTCCGGCTGGCATCGCCGCGCGGTCGGGACTAGGGCAAGACTGCTGACCGATCGGTCAGGAACGACGATGAAAGAGGTTCGACATGGCTTCGGTGGTGCGCAGCACTTGGCCGCTGCTTCTGGGCATTCTGCTGCTGATGGTCGGCAACGGCATGCAGGGCACATTGCTGGGGATTCGCGGCGGCATCGAGGGTTTTCCGACCTTCCAGATGTCGGTCGTCATGGCCGCCTATTTCGGCGGCTTCCTGCTGGGCAGCCTGACCGTGCCGAGGATGATCCAGAGCGTGGGTCATGTCCGTGTCTTTGCCGCGCTCGGCTCGCTGATCTCGTCGGTGCTGATTCTCTATGCGGCAGCGCCTGACTGGGTGGTCTGGGCGGCGCTGCGCTTTGTCATCGGCTTTTCCTTCTGCGGCGTCTATATCACCGCCGAAAGCTGGCTGAACGCCAGTGCCACCAACGAGACCCGCGGCCGGGCGCTGTCGGCCTATATGATCGTGCAGATGCTGGGCATCATCGTGGCGCAGTTCCTGCTGAATACCGGCGATCCGGCGGGGTTCCTGCTGTTCATCATCCCCTCGGTGCTGGTGTCGCTGTCCTTCACCCCGATCCTGCTGTCGGCCCAGCCCGCCCCCGCCTTCGAGACCATCAAGCGGATGTCCTTCGGCCGGCTCTACCGCGCCTCGCCCTTGGGATGCATCGGCATCTTCCTGATGGGCGGCGTGTTCTCGGCCCTGTTCGGCATGTCCTCGGTCTGGGGGGCCGAGCGCGGGATGAGCGTCCGCGACATCTCGGTCTTCGTGGCCGCAATCTATATCGGCGGGCTGATGCTGCAATTCCCGATCGGCTGGTTGTCGGACCGGATGGACCGGCGCAAGCTGGTCCTGGCCCTGTCGGTCTTTGGCACGCTGGTCATCGTCGCCACCGTGGTGATGCAGCCGAATATCTGGTGGCTGACGGTGGTCGGCGCGCTGATCGGCGGGGTGGCGAACCCGGTCTATGGCCTGCTGCTGGCCTATACCAACGACTATCTGGACCAGTCCGACATGGCCGCGGCCTCGGCCGGGCTTCTGTTCATCAACGGACTCGGGTCAATGGCCGGCCCGCTGATCACCGGCTGGCTGATGGGGCTGATCGGGCCGGACGGGTTCTGGGTCTATATGGGCGTGCTTCTGGCCATGCTCAGCACCTATGCCGGCTGGCGGATGACGCGGCGCCGGGCACTGAGCGCGCAGGAACAGGGCAACTACGCCGTCGTGACCCCCAGTGCCACGCCGCTGGCGGTCGAGGCGGCGCTGGACGAGGCCCAGTCCGGCAGCGAAACCCCGCCCGCGCCCGCGCAAGGCTGATATGCATCGGGCGGCTTCCTGTTGCCGCCCCCCGGGAAATGGTTTAACGCTGAACTATCTTCAGCAAGCGGGGGGGGACCGATGGCCCAGAATTTCGACATGGTGGTGATCGGCGCGGGACCGGGCGGTTATGTGGCCGCGATCCGGGGCGCGCAACTGGGCCTTAAGGTGGCCTGCATCGAACGCGAGCATCTGGGCGGTATCTGCCTGAACTGGGGCTGCATCCCCACGAAGGCGCTGTTGCGCAGCGCCGAGGTGTTCCATCTGATGGAGCGGGCCAAGGATTTCGGCCTGTCGGCCGACAAGATCGGCTATGATCTGGGCAAGGTCGTCGACCGCTCGCGCGGGGTGGCCAAGCAGCTGTCGGGCGGCATCGGGCACCTGTTCAAGAAGAACAAGGTCACCGTCATCATGGGCGAGGCCAAGCTGACCGGCAAGGGCAAGATCACCGTCAAGACCGACAAGGGCAGCGAAGAGGTGACGGCCAAGAACATCGTCATCGCCACCGGCGCACGCGCCCGCGAACTGCCGGGGCTGGAGCCCGATGGCAAGCTGGTCTGGAACTACAAGCACGCGCTGAAGCCGCCGCATATGCCCAAGAAACTGCTGGTCATCGGCTCGGGCGCCATCGGCATCGAATTCGCCAGCTTCTTCAACACGCTGGGTGCCGATACGACCGTGGTCGAGGTGCTGGACCGGGTGCTTCCGGTCGAGGATGCCGAGATCTCGGCCTTCGCCAAGAAGGCCTTCGTCAAGCAGGGCATGAAGATCATGGAAAAGGCTTCGGTCAAGAAGCTGGACCGCAAGGGCGACAAGGTGACCGCCCATATCGAGGCCGGCGGCAAGACCGAGACGCAGGAATTCGACACCGTGATCTCGGCCGTCGGCATCGTCGGCAATGTCGAGGGGCTGGGTCTCGAAGAGATGGGCGTGAAGGTCGACCGCACCCATATCGTCACCGACGAATACTGCCGTACCGGCGTGGACGGGCTCTTTGCCATCGGCGACGTGGCCGGCGCACCCTGGCTTGCCCACAAGGCCAGCCATGAAGGCGTCATGGTGGCGGAACTGATCGCCGGCGGCCACCCGCATCCGGTCAAGCCGTCCTCGATCGCCGGCTGCACCTATTGCCAGCCGCAGGTCGCCTCGGTCGGCTTTACCGAGGCCAAGGCCAAGGAAGCCGGCTACGAGGTCAAGGTCGGCCGCTTCCCCTTCATCGGCAACGGCAAGGCCATCGCCCTGGGCGAGTCCGAGGGCATGATCAAGACCGTCTTCGACGCCAAGACCGGCGAATTGCTGGGGGCGCATATGGTCGGCGCGGAAGTCACCGAACTGATCCAGGGCTATATCGTCGGCCGCACGCTCGAGACGACCGAGGCGGAGCTGATGGAAACCGTCTTCCCGCACCCGACGCTTTCGGAAATGATGCACGAGGCGGTTCTGGACGCCTACGGCCGCGCGATCCATTTCTGAACAAGCAGGTCAGCAGGACATGGCAACCGGCCCCGGAAGGGCCGGTTGATTTTTTGGGGGCGCTGGCCGGGTATCGTCGAGCGGCACCCGATGCGCGGTAGGGAAACTGGAGCGCGCCAAGTCGAAAGGCTTCCCACCGCAGATACTGCGCAGATTGCCCCTGCACCGAGCACGGGGAGATCGGAACGGTTGAGCCGCTGGTGTTCGATCTGGCGCCCTGCACCGACGCGGCCCGCATCGATCGAGCACCCATCGGCAGGCACAATATTGGCTGTGCGTTGCTCACCTTCGAGAGGCAGAAAGCCGGGGTCATCTGCGACGTTCCACTGACTGCCAAACTGCGGACCGTGATCGCCCGGCCTTCGTTGAACATGCGCTGCAAGCCATACGCGCCCGAGGGCCTTGGCAGACTGTTCAGGAACGCCGCAGTCGCTGTCGGCATGAAGGCGAGGCTTCACGGGCTGCGCCAGGTCTTCTGCGCCTGCCGGGCGGAACAGGGCAAATCGGCGCATCAGGTTGCCGCATTGGCGGGGCACATGACGCTTGGAGAGGTCGAGCGACACACCCGCGCCGCAGACCATCAGCCGATCGTCGGGTTGGTCGTGAAGGGGGGCTGAATTGGGCCGCACCATACCGGTGACTGGAGCACGAACCTTCAACCGCCTGAAAGCGAACGAAAACTCTCGACGGAGATAAGGAAGTGGCAGCCCGTAGGGGAATCGAACCCCTCTTTCCAGGTTGAAAACCTGGCGTCCTAACCGATAGACGAACGGGCCACTCAATCAGCGCGGCCGGTCTGCCCGGCGGCGTGGAGCGGTGTTTAGGCAAAGCCGCTGGCGGGCGCAAGGGGAAAAATCCGGCCGCCGGCCGAAAAGATCCGGGCTTCGGGACCGGCAGCCATCAGCCGGCCAGCCATGCCGCAAGAAGCAGCCACAGAGGCAGGCTCAGCGCCGACAGCACGGTCTGCCAGGTGAAGATATCGGCGTAGAATTCGGCGTCTCCGCCCATCTGCCGGGCCAGAATATAACCGACCGAGGCGCCCGGCGCCGCCGTCGCCAGCAGACCCGAGGCAAGTTGTCCGCCGGACAGACCGAAAGGTATCGCAATGGCCAGAAACAGGGCCGGGCACAAGAGCAGCCGCATCACGACCCCGGCCCACATCGCCGGATCGCTTTGCCAGAGGCGGCGGATCTGGATGCCGGCGCCCACGCTCAGAAGTCCGATCGCCAGCGCCCCCTGCCCCAGCCAGTCCAAGGGCGCCAGCAGCCACGGAGCCAGTTCCATGCCCGAGAGGTTCAGCGCCAGCCCGGCGACGCAGCCCAGCACCAGCGGATTTCGCAGGATCTCGGCCGAGATGCGCCGCAGCGCCTGCCGACGGCTTGGCGGCAGCGCATTCGCATCCTCGGGCGGCAGCAATGTCAGCGCGATGATGGCCGAGATGTTGAAGGCCGGGATCAGGAAGGCAAAGGCCACCGCCAGATCGCTGAGCGCACGTGGCCCAAGCGCCTGTGCGGCCACGGCGAGAATCAGCAGCGAATTGAACCGCATCGCCGCCTGAAACAGCGAGGAGGTCCGCGCGTTGCCCAGCCGCAGCGGCCGTCGCATGGCCAGCGCCAGGGCTCCGGTTGCCGCGAAGGCCAGGGCCAGCGCGGCCAGATAGCGCCCCAAGGCGCCGATCGACAGTTCCGAGCGGTAGATCGACGTCAGCAGGATGGCCGGAAACAGGATCCGAAAGCCCAGCTGCTCGATCCCGGGCCAGTTCTCGGGCGCGATCAGCCGCCAGCGGCGGGCCAGATGACCAAAGGCCACAAGGGCGATGACGGGCAGGATCGACAGCAGCGGCTGCATCGGACCTCCTTGGCGGCGGCGGGCTTCTTGCAGCCTTGCCTGCGGGGTTGTAGACCCGCGCGGAACGAAAGGAAATGTCATGTCGATCACCGAAGACGAGGCCCGCAAGGTCGCCCATCTGGCACGCATCGCGGTCGATGACGCCCAGCTTCCCGCGTTGGCCCGCGAACTGAGCGGCATCCTGCATTTCATGGAACAGCTGAACGAGGTCGATATCGAGGGCGTCGAGCCGATGACCGGCGTGCAGCCGATGCGCCTGAAGCGGCGCGAGGATGTCGTGACTGCGGGCGGCATGCCCGACAAGATCCTGTCGAACGCGCCCGACGCGCGCGAGGGCTTCTTTGCGGTGCCGAAGGTGGTGGAATGAGCGATCTGAACAGACTGACCATCGCCGGGGCCCGCGACGCCCTGACCAGGGGCGAGGTGACCTCGGCCGAACTGACCGATGCCTGCCTGAGCGCCATCGAGGGCGCCTCGGCGCTGAACGCCTTTGTCCACAAGACCCCGGACATGGCGCGCGAGATGGCTGCCGCCGCCGACCGGCGCATCAGGGCGGGCGAAGCCGCGCCGATGACCGGGATCCCGGTCGGCATCAAGGACGTGTTCTGCGTCAGGGGCGTGCCCAGCCAGGCCGCCAGCCGCATCCTCGAAGGCTTCACGCCGGAATATGAATCGACCGTGACCCGGAACCTGTGGGATGCGGGCGCGGTCATGCTGGGCAAGCTGAACATGGACGAATTCGCCATGGGTTCGACCAACGAGGCCAGCTGCTATGGCCGTGCGGTCAACCCGTGGAAGGGCGCCGCCGGCGAGGAGCTGACGCCGGGCGGCTCGTCGGGCGGCTCGGCTGCGGCGGTGGCGGCCGATCTGTGCCTGGCGGCGACCGGCACGGATACCGGCGGCTCGATCCGTCAGCCCGCGGCCTTCACCGGTACGGTCGGCCTGCGTCCGACCTATGGACGGGTCAGCCGCTGGGGCGTGATCGCCTATGCCTCATCCCTGGATCAGGCCGGGCCGATGACCAAGACGGTGCGCGACGCGGCGATCATGCTGGGCGCCATGGCCTCGTGCGATCCGCAGGATTCGACCAGCGCCGACCATCCCGTGCCGGATTACGAATCGCTGCTGAGCGGCGATATCCGCGGCAAGAAGATCGGCATTCCGCGCGAATACCGCATCGACGGCCTGCCGGATGAAATCGCCGCCCTGTGGCAGATTGGCACCGACATGCTGCGCGAGGCCGGGGCCGAGATCGTCGATATCTCGCTGCCGCACACGAAATACGCGCTGCCCGCCTATTACGTCATCGCACCGGCCGAGGCCTCCTCGAACCTTGCCCGTTATGACGGGGTGCGTTACGGGCGCCGGGCGCGGCTCGGTCAGGGCGACGGCATCGTCGAGATGTATGAGAAGACCCGCGCCGAGGGCTTTGGCCCCGAGGTGCAGCGCCGGATCATGATCGGCACCTATGTGCTGTCGGCGGGCTTCTACGACGCCTATTACAACCGCGCACGCAAGGTCCGCGCCCTGATCAAGCGCGATTTCGACCGCGCCCATGCGGATGGCATCGACGCGATCCTGGCGCCGACCACGCCCTCGTCGGCCTTCCCGCTGGGGGCCATGGATCAGGCCGATCCGGTGCAGATGTATCTGCAGGATGTCTTCACGGTGACGTTGAACCTTGCCGGGCTGCCCGGGATTTCGGTTCCGGTCGGTCAGGATCGCAGCGGCCTGCCGCTGGGGCTGCAGCTGATCGGGCGGCCTTTCGAGGAGGGCGAACTGCTCAATCTGGCCTTTGTCCTTGAACGTGCTGCGGGATTTGTGGCCAAGCCGGATCACTGGTGGTAGGCTGCCGCAAAAGAGGTCTGATGACGGAGGCGGGATGCGCGGCTGGATGGTGATATCGGTGCTGGCAGTGGCCGGCTGTGGCGTGAACCAGGGAACGAACCCGAACTATCAGTTCGGTGCCGACCCTTATGGGCAATACCTCGTCGCGCGCGAGGCGGCATTGATGACCAACGCCGAGCCGCCCCGGACCGTGCCGGTCGTCCTGCCCGTCGAGGCGCCCACGCCCGGGCAGATCGCCGGTCGTGCGCCTGTGCCAGTTCCGCGGACCATGGGCGTGAATACCGGTCGTGCGGCCAAGACGGCCGCGGCCCCCGCTGCCGCGTCGACCGGTCAGGCGGCCGCTACGGGCGCCCCGATCGCCATCGTCTCCGACGACATGCTACCCAAGACCGATAGCGGTCCCTATCCGGGTTCGGTCTCGGTGCTGACGCGCTATGCCTATGCGGCCGATCACGACCCGGGAACGGCGATCTGGGGCCGTCCCAAGGCCTCTCCCGCACAGGCCGCGCGCCTCTGCGCCGGCTATCCCAACCCGGATGCGGCGCAGATCGCCTTCCTGTCGGCCGGCGGCCCGCGTCAGGATCCGCGTGGCCTCGACCCCGATGGCGATGGCTACGTCTGCGGCTGGACGCCCGAGCCCTTCCGCCAACCCGAATTGTGATCCGGCCCCATCCGAGCCCGAACCATGGTGATCGCCGCGGCCAGCGCCCGGAACTGATCGTGCTGCACTATACCGGGATGCGCGATGCCGCCTCGGCCCGTGCGCGGCTCTGCGATCCCGAAGCCGAAGTCAGCGCCCATTGGCTGATCGACGAGGACGGGACCGTCGAGGCATTGGTCCCCGAGGATCGCCGCGCCTGGCATGCCGGGGCTGGTGCGTGGCGCGGGCGCGACGACGTGAACTCGCGCAGCATCGGCATCGAACTGGTCAATCCCGGCGACCGCCCGTTCACCTGCCGCCAGATGGACGCCCTCAGCGGCCTTCTGGGCGGGATCATGGCCCGCTGGCGGATCGGCCCCGCCGATGTGATCGGGCATTCCGACATGGCGCCGGGCCGCAAGATCGATCCCGGCCCGCGCTTCGACTGGGAGCGTCTGGGCCGCGAGGGACTGGCCCTGTGGCCCTCTACCGGCACCGAGCATCCACTTGCCGAAAGCCTCGACGCCATCGGCTATCCGGCAGCCGAGCCTGACATCCGCCTCGCCGCCTTCCGCCTGCGCTTTCGCCCCTGGGGGTGCGGCCCGGAAGCCGCCGACGACCGCCGCCAGGCCGCCGCCGTTTCCGAACAGACCCGCCAGTCATTCCCTACCCCCACCGGCGCCCCGGCATCCTGAAGGAAGCGATCAGATCCCGGATCGAGAACTGACCGCACTATTCCGCCGCAGGCACCTGCAATTCCTCGACATATTCCATCAGCGCCACCAGCCGCCGGGGGGTCGGCGTCGGAATGCCATCACCCGAATCGTAAAGCACCGTCTCGCCGTCCAGCAGATCGCCGAACGAGGGCATCGGGGTTTCGCCGCGCCCCATGGTGAACCCGTCGATATGGCTCATGACCCGCGCCTTGGGAAAGACGCCGCCATTCTGCGTGGCAATCACGGTCACATCGACCGGGCGCGGGGTCAGGCCCGCGGCCAGAGGCCCGTCGCCCTTGCCCTGCGCACCATGGCAATCGACGCAAAGCGCCGCGAAATCATACTGCCCGGTCGCCGCCGGGGCCTCGGGCGCACAGGCCGCGACCAATGCCGCCATCGCCGCGCTGCCAAGACCCGCCCAAACCATCGCCCGCATGTCTGCCTCCTGCCGGATTTCTTTGCCGCGACTCTGCCCCGCCGGACAGCCTCAGGCAACCACTTCGTTCAGCCGGATCACCCGGTCCATCCGGGCCGCCAGATCGTGATTATGGGTCGCAATCAGCGCGCTCAGCCCGGTCTCGCGGACAAGCGTCATCAGCATGTCGAAGACCCGGTCCGAGGTTTCGGGGTCCAGATTGCCTGTCGGCTCATCGGCCAGCAGCAGCGCCGGCCGGTTGGCCAGCGCCCGGCAGAAGGCCACACGCTGCTGTTCGCCGCCCGACAGTTCGGCCGGGCGATGACCGGCACGCGGCGCGAGCCCGACCCGGCCCAGCAGGTCGGCGGCGCGGGCGGCGGCCTCGCGCTGCGGGACAGCATTGGCCAGTTGCGGCAGGATGATGTTCTCGGCTGCGGTGAATTCCGGCAGCAGGTGATGGAACTGATAGACAAAGCCCAGTTCGCGCCGCCGCGCCTCGGTGCGGGCGCGGTCCGACAGCCCGGCCATGTCGCGCCCCTGCAGCAGCACCCGGCCCGAATCCGGTGAATCCAGAAGCCCCGCGATATGCAGAAGCGTCGACTTGCCCGCCCCCGAGGGCGCGACCAGCGCCACCACCTCGCCGCGCGCGACCGTCAATTCGACCCCGCGCAGCACCTCGACCGGGGCCGGGCCGTCCTTCGCATAGGTCTTGGAGACGCCATCCAGCCGCAGCACCTCATTCATAGCGCAGCGCCTCCACCGGGTTCATCCGCGCGGCCCGGCGCGCGGGAAAGATGGTCACGATGAAGGACAGGGCCAGCGACAGCGCGACGGCGCGGAAGATGTCCCAGGCCCGCAACTCGGCCGGCAGGCGATAGATGCCCCGCACCTCGGGCTGCCACGCCCCGCCCCCGGTCAGTGCGTTCAGCCCGGCCATGATGCTGTCCACGTTCAGCGCCAGCAACACACCAAGGATCACGCCCGCAAGCGTGCCGATCACGCCGGTGAAGGCGCCGCAGAGGAAGAACACGCGCAGCACCGCGCCCTCGGTCAGTCCCATGGTACGCAGAATGCCGATATCGCGGCCCTTGTTCTTGACCAGCATGATCAGCCCCGAGGTGATGTTCATCGACGCGATCAGCACCAGCACCGACAGGATCACGAACATCACGTCATCCTCCATGTCCAGCGCGGCCAGAAAGCTGCCGGAACTGTCGCGCCAGTTCCAGACCTGCGCGCCCTCGCCCGCCGCCCGCAGCAGCGGCAGCGTCCAGTCATCGATCTGCTCGGGGTCGGTCACGTAGATCTCGACCTCGTCGGCGACGCCCTCGCGGTTGAAATAGCTCTGGGCCTCGGCCAGCGGCATGTAGATGCGGGTGCGGTCGATGTCATAGCGCCCGGCGCTGAAAATATAGGTGACTTCATAGGTATTGACGCGCGGCGTGGTCCCAAAGGGGGTGCGCGCCCCTTCCGGCGCGATCAGCCGCAACTTGTCGCCGATCTCGACCGCCAGTTCCCGCGCGATGCCCGAGCCGATGGCGATGCCGCGCCCGAAATCCTCGACATTGCCGGTCGAGGTCGCGGGATCGACGATCCGCGGCATCGCCTTCAGATCGGCCAGCGAGACGCCATAGACCTCGGCCACGTTCGAGCTGTCATTCGCCGTCGCCATCACCTGCCCGCGGATGATCGCGGCGGTTCGGGTGACGCCCGGCACCTCGGCCAGCCGCGCGGCCATGGCGTCATAGTCCTGAAACCGGCCCGGCACGACATAGACATCGTCGGTGAACTCGGTCTCGACCCGCTGCGGCATCATGTAGACGGTGCTGTGCGCATTGGCGCCAAGGATCGTGTCCACGAATTCCGCCCGGAACCCGGCCCGGACCGCCAGCGTGGCAATCAGCGCCATCACCCCAAGCGCGATGCCGATCAGGCTGATCCAGGTCATCACGCTGACCCCGCCCTCGGCCCGGCGGGCACGCAGATAGCGCCAGGCGATCATGAATTCGTATCGGGAAAAGGGCGCGGGGCTGGACATCAATTAGCTTTCAAAAAAATTGTACTGGGCAGTTTCATCGGCAGGGGAATGACGAAGCCATTGCCGTTCGAACAGCCTCGGCGGCGTTTCGCGCCTGCAATTGCGTTGACGATGTAATTTGTTGTTCCACAGCAGTCACGATATCTGTTCGGGTCGTATCCGAAGAGAAACAGATGTCGTCATCTACCGCTAGAGTATCGACTATCGCCTGTACGTAGCCGTTGCAGAAGCTTATCCAACTCTCGTTCAGTCGCGTACAGGCTTCCGAGAAACCTGCACCAGTCAGTTGCATCGACGCTTCTAGCGCCCGCAATGGGGATGAAAACGTCACGGCGACGATGGTGGCGATAACCATCTTTCCAACGGTGCCCATGTACTTAGTCTCCAAGTAAGAACGGTTGAAAAAGATCGCACCCACTACCGAGAATCAAGCCGACAATGGCGTGAGCGCGCCGCCACGCCAAAATACGCATGTTGCGGCACGGCGCATCAAATGCCACAAGATGTGGCATGACCAAAGCCCTGACCGCCTTCACCTGCACCGCCTGCGGAGCCGCCCACAAGAAATGGGCCGGGCGATGCGATGCCTGCGGCGCCTGGAACACCGTCATCGAGGAGGCGCCGCTGTCGCAAGGCCCGGGCCGCGGCCTCGGCGCCGCCAAGGGCCGCACGGTGCCTCTGTCCGGGCTGGCCACGGACGAGCCGCCGCCGCCGCGCAGCCGGTCCGGCATGGCCGAACTGGACCGGGTGCTGGGCGGCGGGCTGGTGCCCGGATCGGCGGTGCTGGTCGGCGGCGATCCGGGGATCGGCAAGTCCACCCTGCTGCTGCAGGGGGCGGCGGCCTTTGCCCGCAAGGGGCTGAACGCCGTCTATCTCAGCGGCGAAGAGGCCAGCGCGCAGGTGCGGATGCGGGCGCAGCGGCTGGGCCTCGCGGATGCGCCGGTACGGCTGGGGGCCGAGACCAACCTGCGCGACATCCTGACCACGCTGGATGGCGAACGTCCCGATCTGGCGGTGATCGATTCGGTCCAGACCCTGTGGTCGGACACGGTCGAGGCCGCGCCGGGCTCGGTGGCGCAGGTCCGCGCCGCCGCGCATGAACTGGTGACCTTCGCCAAGCGCCGTGGCGTCGCGGTGATCATCGTCGGTCATGTCACCAAGGAGGGTCAGATCGCCGGCCCCCGCGTCGTTGAACACATGGTCGACACCGTCCTCTATTTCGAGGGCGAGCGCGGCCACCAGTTCCGCATCCTGCGCAGCGTGAAGAACCGATTTGGCCCCGCCGACGAGATCGGCGTCTTCGAGATGACCGGTGCCGGGCTGGCCGAGGTCGCCAACCCCTCGGCCCTGTTCCTGTCGGAACGCGGCCAGCCGGTGCCCGGCAGCGCGGTCTTTGCCGGCATCGAGGGCACGCGGCCGGTGCTGACCGAGATTCAGGCGCTGGTGGCGCCCTCGACGCTGGCCAGCCCGCGCCGCACGGTGGTCGGGCTGGACAGCGGCCGGGTCAGCACCATCCTCGCCGTGCTGGAGGCCCGCTGCGCCATCCCCTTCGCCGGGCTCGACGTGTTCCTGAACGTCGCCGGGGGCATGCGGGTCAGCGAACCCGCCGCCGATCTGGCGATTGCGGGCGCATTGCTGTCGGCGCGCGAGGACAGCGCCCTGCCGCCCGAGGCCGTGCTTTTCGGCGAAATCAGCCTCTCCGGCGCTCTCCGTCCGGTTGCGCAGGCGGAAAACAGGTTGAAAGAGGCGCGGAAACTTGGTTTTTCACAGGCGATTTTGCCCGAAGGCCAGAAGGTCGAGGGCAGCAGCGGCAAAAAGGACGGCATGGACACGAGACGCGTCGCCGACCTGACAGGATTTGTGGGCGATATCTTCGGCGCCGGCTGAACCGCCTGAAACGAAACGATAAGCGGCGCAGGGACATATTATGGACGGTTTCACGATCATCGACGCGGTGGTGGCAGGCGTCATCATCCTTTCGGCGATACTGGCTTGGTCGCGCGGCTTCGTGCGCGAATCGCTGGCAATCCTCGGCTGGATCGCCGCCGCGATCCTCGCCTTCCTCTTCGCCGCGACGGTGCGCCCGATGATCGCGCAGTTGCCGGTTCTGGACCGGTTCCTGGCGGATAGCTGCGAACTGGCGACCATCGCGGGCTTCGCCGTGGTCTTCGCGCTGGCACTGGTCATCTTCTCGATCATCACGCCGCTGTTCTCCTCGGTGGTGCAGCGTTCGGCCCTTGGCGGCATCGACCAGGGCATGGGTTTCCTCTTCGGCGTGGCCCGCGGCATCCTGCTGGTTGCCGTTGCCTTCATCGTCTATGACCGGGTGATGACCAGCCAGCAGGTGGCGATGGTCGAAAACTCGCGCTCGGCCCAGGTGTTCGAGCGGATGCGCGGCCAGATGGACGAACAGATCCCCGACGACGCGCCAAGCTGGATCGTCGGCCGTTATGAGCAGATGGTGCGCGGCTGCACCGCCACCGAAACCGTGGCCCCCGAACAGACCCCGCCGGCCTCGAACTGAGCGCGGGACGCCCCCAGCGGGGCGAATGTGACCGCAGGGTGACGAAAATACGCCTCCGCGCTTGCGCGGGGGCGTGACTTTATGTTCCCCTGAGACTACATAGCGCCCGACAGCCCAACGCCATTCAGGACGCCGCGATGCAACCATTCCTGGCCCATCCGTTCGATTCGGACCGCCTGCATGAAGAATGCGGCATCTTCGGTGCCACCGGCCTGACCGATGCGGCCAATTTCGTGGCCCTGGGGCTGCATGCCCTGCAGCACCGCGGGCAGGAGGCCGGCGGCATTATCGCCCATGACCCCGAACACGGCTTCAACAGCGCCCATCGCTTTGGCTATGTGCGTGACAATTTCACCAAGACGGACGTGATGGCCACCCTGCCCGGCCCGCTGGCCATCGGCCATGTCCGCTATTCCACCGCCGGGACCAAGGCCAATACGGCGATCCGTGACGTGCAGCCCTTCTTCGGCGAGTTCTCGATGGGCGGCTGCGCCATCGCCCATAACGGCAATATCACCAATGCCGCCGCCCTGCGCCGCGAGTTGATCGAACGCGGCTCGATCTTCCAGTCGTCCTCGGACAGCGAATGCATCATCCACCTGATGGCGCGTTCGATCCAGCGCAACATCCCCGAGCGGATGAAGGACGCGCTGCGCCGGATCGAGGGCGCCTTCAGCGTCATCGCCATGACCCGGACCAAGCTGATCGGGGTGCGCGATCCGCTGGGCGTGCGACCGCTGGTCATGGGCCGCGTCGGCGATGACGGCTTCGTGCTGGCCTCGGAAACCTGCGCGCTGGACATCATCGGCGCCGAGTTCATCCGCGAGGTCGAGCCGGGCGAGATGGTGGTGATCTCGAAGGGCAAGGTCGAGACTTCGCGCCCCTTCGGCCCCTCGACCGGCCGCTTCTGCATCTTCGAGCATGTCTATTTCTCGCGCCCCGATTCGATCATCGGCGGCCGCTCGGTCTATGAGACGCGGCGCCAGATCGGG
This sequence comes from Paracoccus marinaquae, assembly GCF_018860165.1. Taxonomy (GTDB): domain Bacteria; phylum Pseudomonadota; class Alphaproteobacteria; order Rhodobacterales; family Rhodobacteraceae; genus Paracoccus; species Paracoccus marinaquae. The sequence goes on along the minus strand of NZ_JAHKNG010000001.1, from coordinate 255,319 downwards.
GTCGAACTGGCCCGCGAGGCGCCGATCGAGGCCGATCTGGTCTGCCCCGTCCCCGACAGCGGCACGCCGGCGGCGATCGGTTACGCGCAGGAATCGGGTATTCCCTACGGCATGGGGATCATCCGCAACCAGTATATGGGCCGCACCTTCATCGAGCCGACCGAGCAGATCCGCAACATGGGCGTGCGGCTGAAGCTGAACGTCAACCGCTCGCTGATCGCGGGCAAGCGCGTGGTGCTGGTGGACGATTCGGTGGTCCGCGGCACTACCAGCCGCAAGATCAAGGACATGATCCTCGACGCCGGCGCCGCCGAGGTGCATTTCCGCATCGCCTCGCCGCCCACGGCATGGCCCTGCTTCTACGGCGTCGACACACCCGAGCGCGAGAAACTGCTGGCCGCACAGATGTCGCCCGACGAGATGCGCGACTGGATCGGCGTCGATTCGCTGGCCTTCGTGTCGCTGGACGGGCTTTACCGCGCGGTGGGCGAGGCCAAGGGCCGGAACGCGAAATGCCCGCAATATTGCGACGCCTGTTTCTCGGGCGACTATCCGGTGGCGCCCTTCGACCAGCTGGAGCGCGGTTTCCGGATGAAGCCGGGATCGGAGACGGCGATGCACGAGGCGGCCGAGTAGCCGGCCGCGTCCCGCGATGGCCGGGGGCGCTGCCCCCGGACCCCCGAGGTATTTGGAAAGAGTGCGAGGGGCCGGCTCAGGGCACGATGATCTCGAGCGGGTCGTAGATTGCCGCCGCGTTGCCCCAGACGGCTTCGGCAAGGCCGTCGGGCTTGTGGCGGAGACCGGCGAGTTCGGCGCGCGAGACCCAGAGGAAGCGGTTCACCACCCCCTCGGGATCCATCAGGCTGACATCCCGGTCCGAGGCCAGCGCGGCGCGGAAGAACAGGTCGACCTGGTGGAAGCCGCTGTTCGGGTCGTGGAATTCGTTGATCATGATCGGCGCGCCGATCCGGATGGCGAGGCCGGTTTCCTCGGCCACCTCGCGGATCAGGTTCTCGGGCAGCGACTGGCCCGGCTCGACCCCGCCGCCCGGCAGGCACCAGAGATCGGAAAGCTGGCCCGGATAGGCATTGACGATGAGCAGCCGGTCCCGATGCAGGATCGCGGCGCGGACCGCCAGCCTTGGCCGGGCAAGCTTCATCTTCATGCGGTGATCCGGTTCACATGGCCCATCTTGCGGCCGGCACGGGCCTCGCCCTTGCCATAGAGATGGATCTGCGCGTTCGGGCTGGCCAGCAAGTCGGGCAGGCGGTCGAGATCCTCGCCGATCAGGTTTTCCATCGTGACATCGGCATAGCGCCGGCCGTCGCCAAGCGGCAGGCCGGCGACGGCGCGGATATGCTGTTCGAACTGATCGACCGCGCAGCCCGCCTGGGTCCAGTGGCCGGAATTATGGACCCGCGGCGCGATCTCGTTGACGATCAGGCCGCCGGGGGTGACGAACAGCTCGACCCCCATGACGCCGACATAATCCAGTGCCGCGGCGATCTTTGCGGCGATCAGGACGGCATCGGTGGTCACGCGCCCCGGCAGGCCGCAGGGCACGGTCGTCCTGTGCAGGATGCCGTCGCGATGGACGTTCAGCCCCGGATCGTAGGCCGCCACCTGCCCGTCGGCGCCACGCGCCACGATGACGCTGATCTCGGCGCTGAAATCGACGAAGCCCTCGAGCACCGAGGGCGCGCCGGTCCATTCGGCCGGGCCGTCGCCGATCCGGATCTGGCCCTTGCCGTCATAGCCCAGCCGCCGGGTCTTGAGGATCGAGGGGCGGCCGATCCGGTCGATGGCGCCGCCCAGATCCGCCTCGGCCGGCACATCGGCGAAGGGGGCGGTGGCCAGGCCGATCTCGTTCAGGAAGGTCTTTTCGGCCAGACGGTCCTGCGAGATGGCCAGCGCGCGGCGGTTCGGGCGGATCGGGCGCATCGATTCCAGCAGATCCAGCGACGATGTGGGCACATTCTCGAATTCATAGGTGATGACATCGACCGATTGCGCGAAGGCGCGCAGGGCCGCCTCGTCCTCATAGGGGGCGGTGGTCAGCGCATGGGCGACATCGGCGGCGGGGGCGGCGCCGGGCTCGAAGACATGGCAGCGCAGGCCGAGGCGGCTGGCCGCCACCGACAGCATCCGGCCCAGCTGACCGCCGCCCAGAATGCCGATGGTGGTGACGGGAGAAACGGGGGCGGTCATCGGGCTGCCTCCAGCCGGGCACCGATCGCCGACAGGGCCGCCAGCAGGGTTTCGTGCGCCCCGCCCTCGCGCAGGGCCGTGGTCATCTGCAGGCTCAGCGTGCCATCGGTCGCCAGCGCATCGCGTTCGGCGGCCAGCCTGCCGGCCCGGCCGCGGTCCATGGCACCAAGGAAGCCTGCCATCAACTGGCTGGTATAGAACTCGGCCGAATCCGCATCCCCGGTCTGCCGCGTCAGCCAGTCCGCGCCGCTGTTCATCAGGTCCAGAAGCCCGGGAACCATGGCGCAGATGGCGAAATGGGCGTTCAGCGCCGCCTCATGGGGCACCGGGACGACCGGGTTTTCCGGCCCGAACAGATCGGCCAGCAGCGCGGTGTTGCCGAAGGCGGCAAGCGGGCAGCCGCCGTGGCGCAGGAACCCCAGCGGGATGGTCTGAACCAGATCGCCAGCCGGCGCACAGAGCGACGAAAGCCGCGCGGCCGACACCCCGGCCATGACCGAGACGATCTTCTGGCCGGCGCGAAAGCGCAACGGCGCCAGAACCGGCTCGGCCATGTCGGGCCGCAGGCAGAGAAGCAGGATATCGGCCGCGTCGATCACCTGTTGCGGGTCGGCAATGGCGACGCCCAGTTCGGCCCGCAGCGCCGCGGCAATCCGGGCATTGCGCGCGCTGACGGTGATCCTGTGGCCCCTGGAGGCGAGGAAATGGACCATCGGCGCGGCGATATGGCCGGTTCCGATGACGCCGATGCGGCTCATGCAAGGGGCTCCTCGGGCGCCTCGGGGATGCTGTCGGACAGGGCCGCCCGCCAGGCATCCAGCCGTTCGGCAAGGGCCGGGTCCGAGACCGCCAGGATCGCCGCCGCCATCAGCCCGGCATTGGCCGCACCGGCCGCGCCGATGGCCATGGTGGCGACCGGGAAGCCCCTGGGCATCTGCACGATGGAATAGAGCGAATCGACACCCGACAGCGCCCGCGTCTGCACCGGCACGCCGATCACCGGCACCCGGGTCTTGGACGCCATCATGCCCGGCAGATGCGCAGCCCCCCCGGCCCCGGCGATGATGACCTTCAGCCCGCGCTGAACCGCGGTCCTGCCATAGTCCCACAGCCGGTCGGGGGTGCGGTGGGCGCTGACGATCCTGGCCTCGTAGCCCACGCCAAGTTCATCCAGAATGGTCGCCGCCTCGCGCATGGTCGGCCAGTCCGACTGGCTGCCCATGATGATTCCCACCGGTCTGTCCATGCGCCATTCCCTTCCTTCGCGTGGCGCAGGCCATAGCGCGCATGGCCCGCAGCCGCAATCAGGCGATGATGTCGGGGGTCAGTTCGTCCTCGAGCCGGGCAATGCGGTCCTTCAGCGCCAGCTTCTGCTTTTTCAGCCGCTGCAGGGTCAGGGACGAGGTCAGCTGCTGGCCCTGCAGCGCCGCGATTGCCTCGTCCAGATCGCGATGCTCGCAGCGCAGTGCGGTCAGCTTGGTGCGGACGATTTCCTCGTGGGACATTTCGGGGTGAATGTTCATCTTGCGATCTGCTGCTGGATGCCTGGAGGACGTTTGCCCCGCTTATAGCCCGTCAAAACGGCGCTGTTAACAGAATCATGACCCCGCGACGACCTGCCCCATCCGACAGTTGCTTTTGCGAACATCACCGATGAGCATGGACCCTGCAACATCACGGGACAGGGAGTGCAGGCATGGCTGGACGGACAGGATGGGCGGGACTACTGGGGCTGGCATTGATTTTGGGCACGGCACCCGCAAGCCCCGCCGCCGCGCAGATGAGCGAGGAAGAACTTCAGCGCTGCATCTGGCGCTGCCTCGCCGATTCGCCCGGCGCCGCCAGCAGCCAGTACGAGGCCTGTACCCGGCGGGAATGCTCGGGCGACGCCCCGGCGGCACAACCTACGGCGCGCAGCGGCTGGGGCAACACCGGCGGGACAAGTGGCGGGCAGATGGCTTCGGTCACGGTCGGCCTCAGCACGCTCAGCTATGTGTGCGAGCGCGGCAAGCCCGCCCTGCTGGCGATCAGCGGCCTGCCCGGCCCATCGAACGGCATCACCGTGCAGGTGGACAACCAGAGCTTCCAGCCGCCCTTCGCCAGCCGGGACGGCGTGCATTACACGGCCGCCAGGGCCGGATCGGCGCTGCTGAACGCCTTGCTGTCCGGCAATTCGGTGCAGATCCGCAATCCGGGCGGCAACAGCGTGTCAAGTTTCTCGCTGAAAGGTTCGGGCAAGGCGATCGGCACCGCCATGTCGCGTTGCGGTCTGTGACCCTGACCCGCGCCCTTGTTTTGCACTGACAGCATATACATATCCTGATCATGCGGGTTGCCGTTAAGGGACCCGCGCCGCGCAGTCGCTTCATCGTCAAAGGGCTGATGACATGACCAAGATATCGTTGGGGGCGCATCCCTATCTGCTGGGCTTCGACCAGTTGGAGCGCATGGCCGAGCGTGCCGCCAAGGGGGCCGATGGCTATCCTCCCTACAATATCGAGCATATCGCGCCGGACGGGTTTCGCATCACGCTGGCGGTGGCCGGTTTCGGCGAGGATGACCTGAGCGTGACCACCGAGGACCGGCAACTGGTCATTCGCGGTCGCATGGCCGAGACCGAGGATAATCGCGTGTTCCTGCATCGCGGCATCGCCGCCCGCGCCTTCCAGCGCAGCTTTGTGCTGGCCGATGGTGTCGAGGTCGAGGCGGCCGAGATCGAGAACGGCCTTCTGCATGTCAACCTGAAACGCCTGCAGCCACAACAGGTGGTACAGACCATTCCGATCAGCCGCAAGTAAAGGGGATCATCATGGATACCAAGTTCGATTTCGGCGAGGCCGAGACCCAGAAGATCGTCTATGTCCGGCGCGTCGCTACCAGCACCCTGCCGCAGGAAATCCGCGCCCAGGTGCCCGGCGTCGACGCCCTCTATGCCGTCCACGACGCCGAGGGCGAGCGTCTGGCGCTGGTGCAGGACCGCAGTCTGGCGTTTGTACTTGCCCGGCAGCACGAATTCTCGCCGGTCAGCGTCCACTGACCCGCCGCGGATGAAGGCGGCGGCGGGCTGTCTATGCCCGCCCGACGCGAAACGGAAACGGCCCCGGAAATCCGGGGCCGTTCGTCGTTTCAAGGCTGCTTGCGAGCGCTCAGTTCAGGCCGATCAGCCCCATGTTTTCCAGTGTCAGCAACACCTGATGGGCGCAGCTGTCCACGTCCACATCCTGCGTGTCGACGCGCAATTCGGGCTGCTTCGGCTCTTCGTAAGGGTCCGAGATGCCGGTGAATTCCTTGATCTTGCCCTCACGCGCCAGCTTGTAGAGGCCCTTGCGGTCGCGGCGTTCGCATTCCTCCAGCGCGGTCGCCACATGAACCTCGACGAAGGCGCCGTATTGTTCGACCATCTCGCGCACGGCGCGGCGGGTCGCGGTATAGGGCGCGATGGGCGCACAGATGGCGATGCCGCCGTTCTTGGTGATCTCGCTGGCGACATAGCCGATGCGCTTGATGTTGATGTCGCGGTGCTCCTTGCTGAAGCCCAGCTCGCTCGACAGGTGCTTGCGGACCACGTCGCCGTCAAGCAGCGTGACCGGCCGGCCGCCCATCTCCATCAGCTTGACCATCAGCGCGTTGGCAATGGTCGATTTGCCGCTGCCCGACAACCCGGTGAAGAACACCGTGAAGCCCTGCCGCGCGCGCGGCGGCGAGGTGCGGCGAAGCTGCGTCACGACTTCGGGGAAGCTGAACCATTCGGGGATCTCCAGCCCCTCGCGCAGGCGCCGGCGCAACTCGGTGCCGCTGATGTTCAGGACGGTCACACCCTCTTCGATCTCGTCGGCGGGCTCGTACTGGGCACGCTCCTGCACATAGACCATATGCTTGAAATCGACCAGTTCGACGCCGATCTCGGCCTCGTGCTTGCGGAACAGTTCCTGCGCGTCATAGGGGCCATAGAAATCCACGCCGGCGCTGTTCTTGCCGGGGCCGGCATGGTCGCGGCCGACGATGAAATGCGTGGCCCCGTGGTTCTTGCGGATCAGCCCGTGCCAGACGGCTTCGCGCGGGCCGCCCATGCGCATCGCCAGGTTCAGCAGCGACAGCGTGGTGGTGGCCGAAGGATATTTGTCCAGCACCGCCTCATAGCAGCGGACGCGGGTGAAATGGTCGACATCGCCCGGCTTGGTCATGCCGACGACCGGGTGGATCATCAGGTTGGCCTGCGCCTCGCGGGCGGCGCGGAAGGTCAGTTCCTGATGCGCGCGGTGCAGCGGGTTGCGGGTCTGGAACACCACGACGCGGGTCCAGCCCAGTTTCTTGAACTGCGCGCGCAATTCGTTCGGGGTGTTGCGGCGGCCACGGAAATCGTAATGCGTCGGTGCCTGCAGGCCCTTCACCGGACCGCCCAGATAGACCGGGCCGGCGGTGTTGTGCAGGTAGTTGACGGCCGGATGGGCCAGATCGTCGGCACCAAAGACCTTCTCGGCCTCATGCGACTTGTTCGGCACCCATTTGTCGGTGACCGACATGATCGCCAGGATCACCCCTTCGGCATCGCGCAGCGCGATATCGGTGCCCGGCTCCAGCCCTTCGGCGAATTTCTCGCTGACATCCAGCGTGATCGGCATCGGCCACAGCGCACCGGATTGCAGCCGCATCTCGTTGACGACGCCGTCATAGTCGGCTTCGGTCAGAAACCCTTTCAGCGGGTTGAAGCCGCCATTCATCAGCAGTTCCAGATCGCAAAGCTGGCGCGGGGTCAGATCCCAGCTGGGCATGTTGCCCGCCTCGTGCTTCAGCGCCGCGGCAGCGTCTTCGGAAACATAGAGTTCGGGGATCGGCGTCTGGTTGTGATGGGTCATGATCGAATGCTCGGTTGCTCAGGGAATCGGTCGGCGGCCTATGCCGGCTGGCGGCGCGTGTCGTCGGCCCGCCCATAGACCCGTGATTTGGGACATTCAACCGTGGCTCGGGGCGCAAAAGGCCGAATCCGGGGCGATCGGGCCGAAATGCCCGGCCCGGTCCGGGGAAATTATATGGCTTTCGCCGCGGCGCAGCGAACCCAGGTTCCCGCGCGGCCGGTTTTGCCCCGCCACCGTCCCGGCATTCGCCGTCCGCGCGACAATTCCAGACGTTTTTTTCATCCCGCCCCGGCGCGGCGCCACGATCCGCCTATTTGGCCGCGACCGCCTCGGCCAGATCGGCCGCCGCATCGGGCGCGGCCTCCTGTTCGGCCAGCCAGGCCTCTGCATCCAGCGCCGCCATGCAGCCCATGCCGGCGCTGGTCACCGCCTGCCGGTAGATGTGATCGGTCAGATCGCCCGCCGCGAAGACGCCCGGCACCGAGGTCCGGGTCGAGCCCGGCTCGACCTTCACATAGGCGCCGTGATGCAGTTCAAGCTGGTCCTTCACCAGTTCGCTGGCCGGCGCATGGCCGATCGCCACGAAGACGCCATCGGCGGCGATCTCGCGGGTGCTGCCATCCTTCACCGATTTCAGCACCGCCCCGGTCACGCCCAGCGGGCTGTCGGTGCCGGTCACCTGATCCAGCACATGGTTCCAGATGATCTCGACCTTGGGGTTCTTCTGCAGCCGCTGCTGCAGGATCTTCTCGGCGCGCAGGCTGTCGCGGCGATGCACCAGCGTCACCTTGGAGGCGAATTTGGTCAGGAACAGCGCCTCCTCGACGGCCGTATTCCCGCCGCCGATCACCAGCACCTCGCGGCCACGATAGAAGAAGCCGTCGCAGGTGGCACAGGCGCTGACGCCGAAACCCTTGAATTTTTCCTCCGAGGGCAGCCCCAGCCAGCGCGCCTGCGCCCCGGTCGCCAGGATGACGGCATCCGCCGTGACCCGCCGCCCGCTGTCGCATTCCGCGACAAAAGGCCGCTGCGCCAGATCAAGGCGGGTGACCGTATCAGTGACGATCTCGGTGCCCATGGCGCGGGCATGTTCTTCCATCTTCACCATCAGGTCGGGGCCCTGGATCTCGGTCTCGCCCGGCCAGTTCTCGACCTCGGTGGTGATGGTCAATTGCCCGCCCGGCTGCATCCCCTGGATCAGCATCGGCTCCAGCATCGCGCGCGCGCCATAGACCGCCGCCGTATAACCCGCCGGCCCCGAGCCGACGATCAAGAGTTTCACATGCGTCCTGTCGCTCATCCTGCGCCCCAATCCTTGCCCAATCTCCGGCTTCCGCATCAGGTAATCGCTCCGCGCGGATTCCGCAACGCGGGGCCGCGCCCAGAAACAATGTTGCGCCCCGACCGGGTGCATTGTAGTTTCCGGCAACGCCAGAACCCGTTTCAAGAAAGAGCAGCATGGCCGGCGCCAAACTCGACGACATCGACCGCAAGATCCTGGCCGAGCTTCAGGCCGACGGCCGGATGACGAATGTCGAGTTGGCGCGCCGCGTCGGCATCTCGGCCCCGCCCTGCCTGCGCCGCGTCCGCGCGCTGGAGGAACTGGGCTTCATCCGCGGCTATCACGCCGATATCGACCCGCGCGAACTGGGCTTCGAGGTGCAGGTCTTTGCCATGGTCCGTCTGGCCATGCAATCCGAGCGCGACCTGTCGGCCTTCGAGGCCCTGGTCTGCGGCTGGCCGCTGGTCCGCGAATGCCACATGCTGAACGGCGAGATCGACTTCATCCTGAAATGCGTCTCGCCCGACCTGCCCAGCTTCCAGCGCTTCCTGACCGACCAGCTGACCTCGGCGCCCAACGTCGCCAGCGTCAAGACCTCGCTGGTGATCCGCGGTGCCAAGGACGAGCCTGCAGTGCCGTTCGAGGTGGTCGAGGAAAGGGTGCGGGCGGCGGGCTGAACGCCGCATCCCGCCACAAGCGGCCTACCCTTTCCGATCCGGCAGTCTCAAGGGCCTGCCGGCCCCGTCCCACCGCCGGCAAGGGCGAGAGGGTCAGCCGGGACCGTTCGCCCCGGCCCCGCGTCTCAGCCGCGCGCCCGCGCCTTCAGTTCCAGCCGCCGGGCATGCAGCACCGGCTCGGTATAGCCCGAAGGCTGCACGCGGCCCTCGAAGACCAGATCGCAGGCGGCCTGGAAGGCGATGCCGTCAAAGCCCGGCGCCATCGGACGATACAGCGGGTCGCCCGCGTTCTGGCGGTCCACCACCTCGGCCATGCGCTGCATGATCGCCGTCACCTCGTCGCGGCCGACGACGCCGTGATGCATCCAGTTGGCGATATGCTGGGCCGAGATACGGCAGGTCGCGCGATCCTCCATCAGGCCGACATCGTTGATATCGGGCACCTTGGAACAACCGACGCCCTGGTCGATCCAGCGCACGACATAGCCAAGGATGCCCTGCGCGTTGTTTTCCACCTCGCGCCGGACCTGGGCCGGCGACCATTGCTGATAGGCGGCCAGCGGAATGTCCAGCAGCGCATCGACATAGGCCCGCCGTCCGCCCGCGGCCAGTTGCTGCTGCACGGCCAGCACATCGACCTTGTGGTAATGCAGCGCGTGCAGCGTGGCCGCGGTCGGGCTGGGCACCCAGGCGCAATTGGCACCGGCGCGGGGATGTTCGATCTTCTGTTCCAGCATCGCGGCCATGCGGTCGGGTACCGCCCACATGCCCTTGCCGATCTGCGCCTTGCCCGCCAGCCCGCATTCCAGCCCGATATCGACGTTCTGGTTCTCGTAGGCGATGATCCAGCTCTTGCGCTTGATGAAATCCTTGCGGCTGAACGCGCCGGCCTCCATCGAGGTGTGGATCTCGTCGCCGGTGCGGTCGAGGAAGCCGGTATTGATAAAGCAGACCCGGTTCCGCCCGGCGCGGATGCATTCCTTCAGGTTGACGCTGGTGCGGCGCTCCTCGTCCATGATGCCCAGCTTGACCGTGTATTGCGGCAGGCCCAGCACCTTCTCGACATGGGTGAAGATCTCGTCGGCGAAGGCGACCTCGTCGGGGCCGTGCATCTTGGGCTTGACGACATAGACCGAGCCGGTGACCGAGTTGCGGTCGCCGCCGTCCTTTCTCAGATCGTGCATGGCGATCAGCGTGGTCACCATCGCGTCCATCAGCCCCTCGAAGATCTCGTTGCCGTCGCGGTCGTGGATCGCCGGGTTGGTCATCAGATGGCCGACATTGCGCACCAGCAGAAGGGCGCGGCCCTTGACGCTGAACGGGGTGCCGTCGGGCGCGGTGAAGGCGCGGTCGCCATGCAGCGCGCGGGTGATGGTCCTGCCACCCTTCTCAAAGCGTTCGGACAGGTCGCCCTGCATCAAGCCCAGCCAGTTGCCATAGGCCAGAACCTTGTCCTCGGCATCGACGCAGGCGACCGAATCCTCGCAGTCAATGATCGCCGACATGGCCGATTCCAGCCGCACGTCGGCCAGACCCGACGAGGTCTGGCTGCCGATCGGATGGCTGCGGTCGAAGACCAGTTCGACATGCAGCCCGTGATTGCGCAGAAGGATCGAGTCGGGATTGTCGGCGGCGCCGGTGAAGCCCACGAACTTGCCCGGCTCCTTCAGGGCCGAGCCACCCACCTCCAGCGCGCCGTCGCGGACGGCATAGCGCGCAGCCTTGCCGTGGCTGGTCGCGGTCAGCGGGAAGGTCTCATCGAGGAAGACGGCCGTGCGCGACACGACGCGGGCGCCGCGGCCATTGTCGAACCCGCCCGAAGGCAGCGGCAGGCCCATGGCGTCGGTGCCATAAAGGCAATCGTAAAGGCTGCCCCAGCGGGCATTGGCGGCGTTCAGCACGAAACGCGCATTGGTCGAGGGCACGACCAGTTGCGGCCCCGGCACGCGGGCGATTTCGGGGTCGACATTGGCCGTCGCGATGGTGAAATCGCCACCTTCGGGCGCGATATAGCCGATCTCCTTCAGGAAGGCCTTGTACCCCTCGCGGTCATGCGGGCGGTTGCGATGACGGCGGTGCCAGTCGTCGATACGGTCCTGCAGATCCTGCCGCCGGGCCAGCAGCGCCCGATTGCGCGGGCCGAAGACATGGGCCAGTTCCGAGAGGCCCGACCAGAACTGCGCCGGGTCGATCCCGGTTCCGGGCAATGCCCGCTCTTCGATGAAACGGGCGAGGCCTGCATCAACCCGCATTCCTTCCCGATCACAGATGCCGCCAAATCCTGTCTCGGTCATGGTCATGTCTCCCGTCCGCCGAATCCTGATGCCTTGCCCGTTGGCATACCGCCGAACACCAGCCATTGTCCAATGATCAGGGACGGACAGAGAGTCCGATCCGGAGTCCCGGCTTTCGAGCACGTCCGGGTTGCCTCGCCACGCATCCTCCTTGTTGAGGAATGCCATTCGCCGGTCCGCGAACAGAAACGCCAGGGCGACAGCAGCATCCTGGCCATGCCCGACCTCTGCGCGCCCCTTGCAATCCCCGGCGGGATCTTCGATTGCGGGATCCGGCCGAATGCCGACGGACCGAAACATCGGTTGCCGAGGTAGGGCGACCTCGGATCGAGGCATAAGCCGCACCCGCCCCGGATCGTCGGGACGGGCACCGGGGAGAGAATGTTCATGTTGCTGGGATTTCTTCTGTTCTATGTCGGCGCGGTCCTGTTCCTGAACGGGCTGTGGCTGATGGGCCGGATCGAGGATCGCGAGATCGTGGTCATCAATGTCGTGTCCGGGCTGGTCGCGGCGGGGGTGGTCATCAACGACGCCTTCGGGTCGGGGGCGGACCCGGCCACGATCCGCGCCGCGGCCCTGACCCTGATGTTCAGCACCACCTATCTGTGGGTCGCCCATAACCGGCTGGTTGCCGTCGATGGCCGCGGGCTGGGCTGGTTCAGCCTGTTCGTGGCGATCACCACGGTTCCGGTTTTTCTGCGCGCGGTCGCCTCGGCCGGATCGGCGGCCGAGCTGTGGCTGGCCGCCAACTGGCTGGTCTGGGGGGCGCTGTGGTTCATGTATTTCCTGCTTCTGGCGCTTGGCCGCCCGATCCAGCGCCAGACCGCCTGGGTGACGCTGCTGACCGGGATACTCACCGGCTGGCTGCCCGGTTTCCTGCTGTTGGACGGCCTGATCTGAGACCGGCGCAAGACGCCCGTCCATGATCTCGGCCTTGAGGCCGGCCGCCCGAGGGGCCGGGGTTGCCAACCCGTTTCGTGAATGCAACTGTCGGGGCGCCGGAACGCGCTCCGACGAGGATGCAGATGCATGTGCTGACCTGGTTTGCGACCACGATGCTGGTCGCCCTGATCGCTGCGCCCCCGGCCGCACGGGCCCAGGACGCGCAGGATTATGTCGGCTCGGCCAGCTGCACCGCCTGCCATGCCGAGGCTGCCGAGGCCTGGTCCGGCTCGGATCACGCCCTCGCCTGGACCGAGGCAACGGCCGCGAACATCCTTGCCGATTTCAACGATACCGAATTCGTCCATGACGGCATGACCGCCCGGTTCAGTGTCGAGCCGGACGGCACCCATGTCATCACCGTCTACGAGAAGGACGGCAAGACGACGCGCTATCCGGTGCAGTCGGTGGCCGGCGTGGCGCCGCTGCAGCAATATCTGCTGGAAACCGAACCCGGCCGGCTGCAAAGCTTTGACGTGGTCTGGGATACCGAGAAGGGCGACTGGTTCCATCTCTATCCCGATCAGGACCTGCCGCCCGACGACGGGCTGCACTGGACCGGCCCCTACAAGACCTGGAACGCGCGCTGCGCCGAATGTCACGCCACCGGCTACGAAAAGAACTTCGACCCGAGGACGAAAACCTATGCCTCGACCCAGGCCGAGATCGGCGTCGGCTGCGAGGCCTGCCACGGGCCGGCGCGACAGCATCTGGACTGGGCCCGGGCCGCGACCACGCAGGACCCGCCGCCGAATTATGGTTTCCGGGTCGATTTCTCGGACCGCGAGGCCGCGATCCAGCAATGCGCGACATGCCATTCCCGGCGCGAGTCGCATCTGGACGGCAACCCGCTGCCCGGCACGCCCTACCATGACGCCTATAACCTCGCCCTGCTGCGTCCGGGCCTGTATCAGGCCGACGGCCAGATCGAGGACGAGGTCTATGTCTATGGCTCGTTCCTGCAATCGAAGATGTATGACAAGGGGGTCGGCTGCGTCGACTGCCACAACCCGCATGCGATCGAGACGCTGGCCGAGGGCAATGCGCTGTGTACCCAGTGCCACAACCCCGCCGGCAATCCCCGCTTTCCGACCCTGAAGCCCGCCGAATACGACAGCCCCGAGCATCACTTTCACGAACCCGGCAGCGAGGGCGCGCAATGCGCCAGCTGCCACATGCCGCAGCGCGTCTACATGGGCAATGACTGGCGGCGGGACCATTCCTTCCGCATCCCGCGCCCGGATCTGGCCGATCAGACCGGCGCCAGCGACGCCTGCACCGACTGCCACCGGGACCGCAAGCCGGACTGGGCCGCAGCCGCGATCGCAGAGCGGTTCCCGGACGGTTCGCAAAGCCGCCCGCATTACGGAACGGTGCTGGCCCGCGGACGGCAGGATCCGGTGGCGGCAGCCACCGATCTGGCCGCCCTGGCCGAGGACCAGGCCCAGCCGGGGATCGTGCGCGCGACTGCCCTTTGGCTGCTTCGGGCCTCCAACAGCCCCACGACCGCCACCCGCCTCGTGCCGCTGCTTGATGATCCCGACCCGGTGGTGCGCGCCGCGGCGGCCGGGCTGCAACGTCTGGCCCCGCCGGCCGAGCGGGCCGGGCGTCTGGCCCGTCTGCTGGACGATCCGATCCGCACGGTCCGGATCGAGGCGGCGCGTGAGCTGCTGATGATGCCACCGGATCAGATGCCCGCAGCGGCGCAGGCACCGATGCGGGCCGCCTTCGGCGAATGGCGCGAGGCGGTGTCGCAGAGGCTGGACTTTCCCGAGACCCATCTGCAACTGGCGGGCACGGCGCTGACCCTGCGCAACTTCCCCGCCGCCGCGGGGGCCTTCGACGAGGTCGTGCAGATGGACCCGCAGCGCGTCGATGCCTGGATCATGCTGGCGCGGCTCGCCGCGCTCTCCGGGGGGCCACGGGCCGCGCGCGCGGTGATCGACAGGGCACGGGCGGTCAATCCGGGCGATGCCAGCCTCGATGCCTTCCTGGCCGACCTGAACGGACAGGGCGGCATGGCTGCCCCCCCTCCTCCCCCGGCGGCCGATTAGGGGGCGCAGGGACGATCGCCTCCCACTGCGGGCCTTGATCCGGATCAACGCCTGTTCCCTTCGGGCGTGCCAGATATGATCGCGTCATCAAGGAGGCTTCGATGGACAGAGATTTCGACGGGAAATCCGCCCTCGTCACCGGGGGCAGTTCGGGCATCGGCGCGGCCATCGCCCGCGAACTGGCCCTGCGCGGCGCCTCGGTCCTGATCGCCGATCTGGACGAGGCCCCGGCGCGTGCGCTGGCGGCCGAGATCCGCGACACCGGCGGCACGGCCGAGGCTTTTGCGGCGGATGTCGCGCAGGCCGATCAGGTCGAGGCGATGGTCGCGCGCGCGGTCGGGGCTTTCGGCAAGCTTGATCTGGCCGTGAACAATGCCGGCATCGGCGGGCCGTCGGCGCGGGTCGGGGACTATCCGCTGGACGGCTGGCGGACGGTGATCGATGTCAACCTGAACGGGGTCTTCTACTGCATGCGCTATCAGATCCCGGCGATGCAGGCCGCCGGGGGCGGGGCCATCGTCAACATGGCCTCGATCCTCGGCAGCGTCGGCTTTGCCAATGCCGGCGCCTATGTCGCGGCCAAGCATGCGCTGCTTGGGCTGACCCGCACGGCGGCGATGGAATACGCGCCCGAGGGGATCCGCGTGAACTCGGTCGGACCGGCCTTCATCGACACGCCCTTGCTGTCGAAGAACCTCGATGCCGCGACGCTGGCGGCACTGGCCGGCCTGCATCCCGTCGGGCGGATCGGCCGGCCCGAAGAGGTTTCGGCGCTGACCTGCTTTCTGCTGTCGGACCGCGCCAGCTTCATCACCGGCAGCTATCATCTGGTCGACGGAGGCTATACCGCGCCATAGCGATCCGGCGCATCGGCGCCGATGCCGCAACCGCCGCATCGGCCACCCGGAAAGACATATTGATCGCCGTCGGGCAACCGCGCATTATGGGGAACGCAGCCTTTTTTGGGAGGGAAAGGCCATGATGTGTTTCGACGAGTGGAGCAATTGTGTCCTGGCCAATTGCGGCCATTATTACAGCCGGCCGGTCAGAACTGGCCGCGGCGGGATCGGTGACTTTCGCCTGCGCAACCGCCACGGCGTCGACATCGCCGAAATGAACTGCCAGATCGACCGGATCGAGCGGCTGCGCGCCGGCATCCGCCGCGACGACAGCGAATATCTGTTCCTGCTGCTGCAGAAAACCGGCGAGATGGGGGTGATCCACAACGGCCGCGAAGAGGTCCTGCGCCCCGGTGACGGGCTGCTGATGGATTCGACCCGCACGGCCGAGCTTCGTTTCGAGGGACGCGATGCCTCGTTCAGTTCGGTGCATCTTCCGCGCGAACTATGCCTCGAGGGGCGCGCAGACGCGCCGGCCATCGGGCGGCGGGTCAGCCCCGGCCATCCACTGCATTCCAGCCTGATGACCCTGCTGGCCGAGAACGGCGCGGACGAGACCCCGGCCGACTACCTGTTCGACTTCATCGGGCTGATGTTCCGGGCCGAGCGTTCGCCCACCAGTGCCGCAGGGTTCCGCGACCGGCACGGCCGGTTCCGCTTCATCTGCGAGACGGTCGAGCGGCACCTGCCGGACCCGGATTTCTCGGTCGAGCAACTGGCCGTGATGGTGCGCATGTCGCGCCGCCAGTTGCAGCGGGATTTCTGCGATAATGGCACCACCTTCACCCGCTTCCTGTTCGAGCGGCGGCTGAAGCTGGTGGCCAGCCACCTGCGCCGTGCGGCGCAACTGGATCAGCAGCCCTCGATCTCGGATCTGGCCTATCGGGCCGGCTTCAACGACCTGTCGCATTTCAACCGCGGCTTCCGCCAGCGTTACGACATGTCGCCCGGCGGCTATCACGCCGATCATGCCAGACGTCGCGCGAACCATTGATCATGAACATTTTTTTTGGCGCATGGAACAGCATCTCTGGCGCCGCAAGCCAAGACCGGCCCACCCCCTTGTGATGTTCTGAAACGAAGCCGGAGGAGGACCGGCATCGTGGGAGGACAGTCATGGACCCGTCAGATCCGGCACGGGCCGCGCGACCTCGCGTGGCCAGCACTGCCTTGCGGCCTCATGCCGCCTGCGTCTCGCACCGGGTGCGGGTGGCGGGCCGGCCTTCGCTTTCCTCAAACCCGTCAACACAGTCCAGCAGGTTGCCAATGAAACATCACCTCATCATCGCCCTTACTGCCATGGCCGTGCCGGGCAGTCATGCCTTCGGACAGGAAGCCGATATCCAGCCCGAGACCCTGACCGTCGAGGAACGCATTTCCGAGGGTGAACATGTCTATGTCATGGATATGGGCATTTCCGGCCCCAGTCAGGTCTCGGTGCTGAATGCCGAGGATCTCTCGATGGAGGGGAATATCGGCGCCGGCAATTTCAGCCAGATGCTGATGAGCCCGGATCGCTCGACGCTTTATACCTCGTCGGTCTATCAGCGCCGCTACACCTATGGCGAGATCGAGGCCGTGGTCCATGAATGGGACGCGGCGACGCTGAATGCGCGGCGCGAATTCACCATCTCGGACAAGCTGGCGCAAACGCTGAGCCAGAAGGGGGTGCTGAACCTGTCGGCCGACGGCGCCTATCTGGTGGTGCAGAACGCCACACCCGCGACCTCGGTCAATATCGTCGATCTGACCGCCGGGGCCGATCTGGTCGAGATCCCGACGCCGGGCTGCTGGACTGCCTATCCGACCATCGAGGGCCACGCCTTCAGCACGCTCTGCGGCGACGGGACGGTGACGAAATACGGCTATGCCCCCGATGGCAGCGCCGGCGAGCCTGCCAAGTCGGAGAAGATCTTCGATTCCGACACCAACCCGCTGTTCGGCAACGCCGTCCGTGTCGACGGCAATCTGGTCTATGTCTCTTACGCGGGCGCGTTGCATGTCGTTGACGACAGCGGCGAGGTGCCGGTTCTGGTGCGGACCGTCGATTTCGCCGAAGAGGGCTGGGCGCCCTCGGGCTATAACCTGATGGGCTATCACGAGCCTTCGAAAACGCTGTTCATTACCATGAACAGCACCCCCTTCGACGGCTCGCACAAACTGCCGGCCGAAGAAATCTGGGCCATCGACATGGAAAGCGGGAACGTCACCGGCCGGGGTGCGGCGAATGGTGAATCCAGCATCGCCGTCAGCGGCGGCGAAACTCCGGCGATCTTCGGCATCGACCATCTGGGCGGCGTGCATCGCTACGAGGTGACGCTGGGGGACAGCGTGACCATCACCAAGGCCGTCTCGCGTGAGGGTGTGGCCTTCTTCCCGACCATCGTGGCGACCGATTACTGAGATGGTGGCGCTGGCTTCCCTCGCCTCGGTCACGATCACCAGTTTTCTGGCGGTGGTGCTGGTGCGCGCCGCCTGGCACAAGGCCGAGGGCTTTCTGGAAACGGTCGGCTTCGCGCAGGGCTATGGGCTGGTGCCCGACGCCTGGGCGGCACCGATCGTGCGGGCGCTGACCGCGATCGAGGTCGCCATCGTGCTGGCGCTGCTGGTGCCATCCCTGCGCCCTCTGGGCGGGCTGGCCGCGGCGGCGCTCTTCGCCGGCTATGGCCTGCTGATGGCCACGGCGCTGATGCAGGGGCGCAGCCGGATCGAATGCGGCTGCGGCGGGGCACCGCAGATCGTGTCGGCATTCACCCTGGCCCGCAACGCCCTGCTGGCCCTGATGGGGCTGACCCTGGCCTTCCTGCCCGTCGCCACCGTCCGCCCGCTCGAGGCTGCGGCCGCCATCGCCGCGGCACTGGTCCTGGCCGCGATCCTGACCGTCACCGAGAAACTGGCCTCGCATCTGCCGCATATCCACCAGCAGGAGGAAAACTGACATGAATCTGCTGATCTTTTCCAGCATCCTGCTGTGGATCGTCGTCATCATCCAGATCGGCGTGATCTTCGCGCTGGCCCGCCAGATCGGCATCCTGTTCGAGCGCGTCTCGCCGGTGGGCGCGATGATCTCGGACAGCGGCCCGGCGCTTGGCGACAAGGTGCCGGCGCTGGTGCTGCCCGATCTGAACGGGTCCGGACTGACGCTGGGGGCCGGACACAAGGGGCGGTCGCAACTGGTCTTCTTCCTCTCGACCAGCTGCCCGATCTGCAAGGCGCTGCTGCCGGCGCTGAAATCCATCCGCGCCGACGAAGCCGGCTGGCTGGACGTGGTGCTGGCCTCGGACGGGCGCGAGGCGCTGCACCGCCGCCTGATCGAGACCGAGGCGCTGCAGGATTTCCCCTATGTGCTGTCATCGGAACTGGGCATGAGCTTCCGGGTCTCGAAACTGCCCTTCGCGGTGCTGATCGACCAGCATGGCAAGGTCCGCGCCAAGGGCCTCGTCAACAGCCGCGAGCAACTTGAAAGCCTGTTCGCCGCCTCGGAAACCGGCATCCCGTCCTATCAGGCGGCGGTCGCCGGCCTGAATTCCTGACATCTTCGACCATCAAGAAGGAAACCGACATGACCCGTATCATCGACGCATTTCTCAAGCGGCTGGATGGCCTGACCGAGGCGAATATCCGCGGCGCGGCGCGCCGGAACGGCCGCCGGTCCTTTCTGGCCCGCGGCGGCTCGGCGCTGCTGGGCGCGGCCGTCGCGGCCCCGGTCCTGCCCTTCGACCGGCGCGCCCATGCCGCCGAGGGCGGCACCGACGATCCCTGCACCTACTGGCGGCACTGCGCCATCGACGGCTTCCTCTGCGATCAGTCGGGCGGCTCGCTGACCACCTGCCCGCCGGGCTCGACCGTCTCGGCGGTGTCCTGGGTGGGGACCTGCAGCAATCCCGGCGACGGCAAGGAATATCTGGTCAGCTACAACGACTGCTGCGGCAAGCCCTTCGTGCCGACCGCCACCTTCTGCAACAACAACAAGGGCGAGCGTCCGGGCTATCGCATGGGCCTTTACAACGACGTGAACTGGTGCACTGCCAATGCCGACAAGGGCTATCACTGCACCGTCTCGGTCGTGGTCGGGCTGGCGGAATGACGCGCCGCGCGGGGCTGGTTGCGGCATTGGTCACCCTGCTGCCAGCCCTGGCGCAGGCCGATGGCGCGGCCTTGTTCGAGACCTATTGCGCCGCCTGCCACAACAGCGGCGGCATCGGTACGCCGGGGCTGGCCCCACCGCTGGACCGGCCGGATTTCTGGCAGGCCCTTGGCAGCGACGCGCCGGTCTATATTGCCGGCGTGGTGACGCGCGGGCTGAACATGCCGATCACGGTGCGCGGGGAACGCTATGCCGGGGTGCCCATGCCGCCGGTCAGCGGAGCCTCGGACGAGGAACTGGCGGCCATCGCCAGCTGGGTCACCGGCGATCTGGGCGAGACGGATCAGGCTGTCGCGGCAGGCGACATCGCGGCGGCCCGCAACGGCGGGCCGGATCAGAGCCAGTTGAAGGCCATGCGGCCGGAAACCGAATGAGGCGCAGGATGAAACGACGCCAGCTTTCCCTTTTCTGGTTGGTGGCGGCGCTCTCCGCCCTGGCCGTGACACCGGCTGCGGCGGGCTCGGCCCGGGCCGATTACATCCTGCACTGCTCGGGCTGCCACGGCATGGCCGGGCTGGGCACGATCGAGGGCGGGATCCCGCCCTTCCCCGACTCGGTCGGGCATATCGCGACGACCGAAACCGGGCGGACCTATCTTCTGCATGTGCCCGGCGTCATCAGCACCGACATGTCCGATGCGGATCTGGCCGAGGTGCTGAACTTCATCCTCGATGCCTGGGGCGGTGGCGAGGGCGCGCCCTTCACCGCCGACGAGGTCACCCGGCGGCGGGCCATGCCGATCGGCGACGTGGTGATCTATCGCCGCCAGGTCGTCGACGAACTGCGCGCGGCGGGAACCGAGATCGCCGAATATCCCTGGCCGTGAGCGGCCCCCGCGATGCCGTCGCCGACCGGGGGGCGGTGCTTGCCACGCTTGTCGCGGTGGTCTTCGCCCTGACCTTTCTGGCGCTGCCCCGGCTGGGCGGCGGCTGGTTCTGGGAAACCGGCAACGCGCTTGGCTTTCTGGCGCTGGCCGGGCTGCTGTTCCAGATGATCCCCTATCCCCGCAGCGGCGCCGCGCGCCGGCATGAGCGGCTGGGCTACTGGGTCCTGGCCACGGCCATCGCCCACGCCTTCTGGTTCCTCGCGGGCGATCCCACCCTGCGGGTCTATCTACAACCGGGCGCCCCCGCCCATATGTGGCTGGGGCTGTTCGGGCTGCTGGCGCTGGCGCTGCTCTGCGTTCTGGCCCGGATGCCCGACCGGATGCGCGTTCATCGCCGCTATCGGGTCTTTCGCACCCTGCATCGCGGGCTGGGGCTGGCGGCGCTGGCCGGGGCGGGGCTGCATGTGCTGCTGAGCGGCTTCTACCTGCCCAGCTGGCCGCAGGCAGCGCTGCTGGTGCTGATCTGTCTGGCCTGCAGCCTTGGCAGGCGCGTCTGGGCACGGCTGCAGGCGCCGCCCCGTGCGTCGGCGGGGATCTATCTGGCGACGGGTGCCGTCGCCGGGGCGCTGTTCGTGCTGATCCGGAATCTGGTGCCGTGAAATACATGCTGGCCGCACTGTTCTTCTGCGGGCTGGTGCTGGTGGTGACCGGCCCGCCCGGCGCCGATGACCGGGCCGGCCGGCGCGAGCCGCGCTTTGGCGGCACCATCCCGGTTCTGCCGATGACCTTCTCGCATGGCGATCATTTCGGCCAGACCTGCGCCAGCTGCCATCACGAATTCACCGACGGCACCGCCGGTCCGCCCTGCATGACCTGCCATGTCACCGACCGCAGCGTCGCGCCGCTGCTGGAGGACCAGTTTCACGGCCTGTGCCGGTCCTGCCATGTCACCGAACATGCCGCATCCCGCCCGTCCGGGCCGACGCGGAATTGCACCGCCTGCCACCTGCCCGACCACGATTTCTGATCGCGCCGGGCAGCCGCAGGGTCAGGATCAAGGTGCAGGATCGGCCCGCAGGATTTCCTGCATCCGGTCGCGCATGACGAATTTCTGCGGTTTGCCCGTCACCGTCATCGGCAGAGCCTCGACGATGCGGATATGGCGCGGGACCTTGAAATGCGCGATCTGCCCCCGGCAATGCTCGCGCAGCGCCTCGGCCGTCAGTTCGGCACCGGGACGGGCGACGGCCCAGGCGCAGACCTCCTCGCCGAATTTCTCGTCGGGAATGCCAAAGACCTGCACGTCGCTGACCTGCGGATGGCGGATCAGGAATTCCTCGATCTCGCGCGGATAGATGTTCTCGCCACCGCGGATGATCATGTCCTTGACCCGCCCGACGATGGTGCAGAAACCGTCCTCGTCCAGAACCGCCAGATCGCCGGTCTTCATCCATCCGTCATTGACGCTGGCGCGGGTCGCGGCCTCGTCGCCCCAATAGCCGGACATGACCGAATAGCCGCGGGTCCAGATCTCGCCCTTCTCACCCACCGGGACCGTATTGCCGTCGAAATCGGCGATCTTGACCTCCAGATGCGGATGGATCCGGCCCACCGTCTCGCAGCGCTTCTCGGTCGGGTCGTCGGTGAAGCTCTGGAAGGAAACCGGCGAGGTTTCGGTCATGCCATAGCAGATGGTGACCTCTTCCATGTGCATGTCGCGGTTGACGCGGCGCATCACCTCGATCGGGCACAGCGCGCCGGCCATGATGCCGGTGCGCAGGCTGCCAAGGTCGCGGGCGCGATTGTCCATTTCCTGCAGCATGGCGACGAACATGGTCGGGACGCCATAAAGCGCCGTGGCGCGCTCGGCCTCGATGGCGTCCAGAACCTGCACGGGATCGAAACCTTCGCCCGGAAAGACCATCCGCGCGCCCTTGCTGACCGCGCCCAGGACCCCCATCACCATGCCGAAACAGTGATAGAGCGGCACCGGGATGACCAGCCGGTCCTCCTCGGTCAGCGCGATGCGGTCGGTCACGAAGCGGGCATTGTTGACGATGTTGTAATGCGAGAGCGTCGCCCCCTTGGGCATGCCCGTGGTGCCCGAGGTGAACTGGATGTTGATCGGGTCCTGCGGGTCCAGCGTCGCGTCGATGGCGTCCAGTTCGGCCAGCCGCTCGGGGCTGGCCATCTGTTGAAGGCGCGCGAAGGGGATCATGCCGGGGCCGGGATCGTCCTGCATGAGGACGACATGGCGCAGATCGGGCACCCGCGCGGCATGCAGGCGCCCCTCGCCAATGCCACCCAGTTCCGGCACCAGCGCGCGGATCATGCCGGCATAGTCCGATGACTTGAAAGAGGATGCCGCGATCAGGACCCGGCAGCCGACCTTGTTCAGCGCATATTCCAGTTCCGACGACCGGTAGGCGGGGTTGATATTGACGAGGATCGCGCCGATCCGGGCGCTGGCAAATTGCGTGACCACCCATTCAAACCGGTTCGGCGACCAGATGCCCACGCGGTCGCCCTTTTCGACGCCCAGTTCCAGCAGCCCGGCAGCGTGGCGGTCGATCACCGCGTCGAATTCGCGATAGGTCAGGCGGATCCCGGCATCGCAGAACACCAGCGCCTCGCGGTCACCATGGGCCACCACCGCCTCGCGCAGCAATTGCGGGATGGTGACCGATTTCAGCGGCGGCCACAGCGCGCCCGTCACATGCGACAGGCCACCATGGGGCGCCGAGACTTCCCGTTTCTCGTTCGACATGCTTCTTCTCCTGACGGAATGTCGGGCCGGCGATGCGCCGGCCCGACCATGCTCCCCCTGCGGTGCATAAGGAAAGCTGTGCGCGTCGGGCCTCAGCCCCGCGCGACGTTGATCACCTGCATCTGGGTGTATTCGGCCAGCCCCTCGATCGATTGCTCGACCCCGAGGCCCGAGCCCTTGAAGCCGGCCATCGGGATATGCGGACCGATATTCAGTTGCTGGTTGACCCAGATCGTGCCCGATTCGATGCGCCCCGCAATCTCGGTCGCCTTCTCGACATCGCTGGAATGAACCGAGCCGCCCAGCCCATAATCCGAGGCATTGGCGCGGGCGATGACCTCGTCGACATCGTTGAAGCGGACGACGGGCAGGATCGGGCCAAACTGTTCCTCATCAACGATCTTGTGCCCGTCGGTCACGTCACGAACGATGGTCGGGCTGATGAAATAGCCTTTGCCGTCGCGCACCTCACCGCCGGCGATGATCTTGCCGCTGCTGCGGGCATCCTCGAGATAGCCCTTCACCTTCTCGTATTGCGCACGGTTCTGGATCGGGCCGACCGTGGTGCCCTGTTTCAGCCCGTCATCGACCACCGCCTGCGAGGCAATATCGGCCAGCGCGCCGCAGAAATCGTCATAGATCGCGTCATGGACATAGGCGCGCTTCACCGCCAGGCACACCTGACCCGCGTTCATGAAGGCGCCGCCGTAAATCTTTTCGGCGGTCTTGCGCACATCCACGTCGGGCAGCACGATGGCCGGATCATTGCCGCCCATCTCAAGGGTGACGCGCTTCATCGTGTCGGCGGCGGCGGCCATGATCCGCTTGCCGGTTGCCGAGGATCCGGTAAAGCCGACCTTCGCGATCCCCGGATGGGCGGTGATCTTCGGTCCCAGATCGTTGTCGTCGGTCAGGATGTTGACCAGCCCGGCCGGAAAGACCCGCGCGCAGATCTCGCCCAGTTTCAGCGTCGCAACCGGCGTGGTCGGGGCGGGCTTCAGAATGATCGCATTGCCGGCCATCAGCGCCGGGCCGATCTTCCAGCAGGCCAGCAGCAGCGGAAAGTTCCAGGCAACGATCGCGCCCACCACCCCCAGCGGCTTGTGCCGGGTCTCGATGCGGAACTGCTCGTCGTCCTGAATCACCCGGTCGGGCAGTTCAAGCGTCGCGGTATGCGCCAGATAGCCCTGGCTCCACTGGACCTCGCCGATCGCCTCGGGCAGGGGTTTGCCCTGTTCCAGCGTGATCGTCCGGGCCAGATCGTCGGCAGCTTCGCCGATCGCTGCCGCCAGCTCCTCGACCTTGGCGCGGCGCTCGGCCATGCTGGTGGTCGCCCAGTCCCGCTGTGCCGCCGCCGCCGCGGCCACGGCCCGATCCAGATCTTCCGCCGTGGCATGCGGCACCCGCGCGAAGACCTCTTCGGTGGCGGGGTTGATGACCTCGATCATCCGATCGCCCGATACCAACTGCCCGTTGATGAGCATCCTGTGGTCCATGACCTTCCTCCCTCTGTGCCGGCCCTCCGCCGGCAGGCTGTCTCGATCCTAGCAGCGCCCCGAAGCCGGCGTCTCGGCCACGGGCGCCAAGCATCATGGCTGCGGCGCCAAACAAATCGAGCCGTATCAAGACCTTTCATGGGGTCGGCGGGCTGTGCGCGGCGGCACACCGCGACGCAGAAGGCCCAAGGCTTCGCTAGCCGGCCACGCAGTCCGCGAAATATTCCTCGGTGCCGTCCGGGCCTGCCTCGCGCACGAGGCCGTGGATATCGGTTTCGAAGCCCGGGCATTCGCGCGCGAATTCGCGGTTGAACTTCAGGTAGTCCACGATCCTGCGGTTGAAGACCTCGCCCGGGATCAGCAGCGGGATCCCCGGCGGATAGGGGGTCACGAGGCTGGTGGTGATGCGCCCCTCAAGATCGTCGATCCGCACCCGTTCGGTCGTCCGCCGGGCGATATGGGCGAAGGCGTCCGCAGGCTTCATCGCCGGCGTCAGGTCGCTGAGATAGATCTCGGTCGACAGCACCGCCACGTCATATTTGGCATAGAGCCGATGGACATGAGCCGAGAGGTCGCGCAGGCCCATCTGCTCATAGCGCGGATGCTTGGCGCAGAATTCCGGCATGATCCGCCACATCGGCTGGTTCCGGGCGAAATCGTCCTTGAACTGCTGCAGCGCCGACAGAAGCGTGTTCCAGCGCCCCTTGGTGATGCCGATGGTGAACATGATGAAGAAGGAGTAAAGCCCCGTCTTTTCGACCACGACGCCATGTTCGGCCAGGTATTTGGTAACGATCGAGGCCGGGATGCCCCAGTCATCAAAGCGCCCGTCCAGATTGAGCCCCGGGGTGATGATCGTCGTCTTGATCGGGTCCAGCATGTTGAAGCCCGGCGCCATGTCGCCGAAGCCGTGCCAGCTGTCGCCGCCCCCGCTCTGAACGCCGTCGGCATCGGTCTTGTTCAACTCCCAGTCGCGGGTCCGGCCGATGCCGTCGCCGGTATGGTCCAGATCGCCGGGTCCCCAGACCTGGAACCACCAGTCGCCCTCGCCGTATTCCTCGTCTATCTTGCGCATGGCCCGGCGGAAATCCAGCGCCTCCATGATGCTCTCTTCGACCAGCGCCTCGCCGCCCGGCGGCTCCATCATCGCCGCGGCCACATCGCAACTGGCGATGATCGAATATTGCGGACTGGTCGAGGTGTGCATCAGGTAGGCTTCATTGAAGAGATGCCGGTCGAGCCGCGTCTCCTGACTGTCCTGCACCAGAACGTGGCTGGCCTGACTGATCCCGGCCAGCAGCTTGTGGATCGACTGCGTGGCATAGGTGACCGAATGCTTCATGCGACCGCGCTTGCGGCCCATGGCGTGATACTGGCCATAGAACGGGTGGAAGGCGGCATGGGGCAGCCAGGCCTCGTCGAAATGCAGGTTCTCGATCTGGCCGTCCAGAAGCCGCTTGATGACCTCGGTATTGTAAAGCACACCGTCATAGGTCGATTGCGTCAGCGTCATGATCCGCGGCTTGACGTTCCCCGCATCGACATCCTGCAACAGCGGATTGGCGCGGATCTTGGCGCGGATCGAATCCATCTCGAACTCGGATCGCGGGATCGGGCCGATGATGCCCCAGTGATTGCGCGTCGGCTTGAGGAAGACCGGAACCGCGCCGGTCATGATGATCGAATGCAGGATCGACTTGTGGCAGTTGCGGTCCACCACCACCACATCGCCCGGCGCGACGGTATGATGCCAGACCATCTTGTTCGAGGTCGAGGTGCCGTTGGTGACGAAAAAGCAGTGATCGGCGTTGAAGATCCGCGCGGCACTCCGTTCGGACGCGCCGATGGCGCCGTTATGGTCCAGAAGCTGGCCAAGTTCCTCGACCGCATTGCAGACATCGGCCCGCAGCATGTTCTCGCCGTAGAACTGGTGATACATCTGCCCGATCGGGCTTTTCAGGAAGGCCACGCCGCCCGAATGGCCCGGACAATGCCACGAGTAGGAACCGTCCTCGGCATAGTCCAGCAGCGCCCGGAAAAAGGGCGGCTGTATCCCTTCGAGATAGGATTTCGCCTCGCGGATGATATGCCGGGCGACGAATTCCGGCGTGTCCTCGAACATGTGGATGAAGCCGTGCAGCTCGCGCAGGATGTCGTTCGGGATATGCCGCGAGGTCTTGGTCTCGCCGTAAAGATAGATCGGCACATCGGCGTTCTTCCAGCGCACCTCCTCGATGAAGTCGCGCAGATCCTTGACTGCCGGAGACACGTCCTGTCCGGGGCTGAATTCCTCGTCGTCGATCGACAGCAGGAAGGCGCTGGCGCGGGATTGCTGCTGGGCGAATTGCGACAGATCGCCATAGCCGGTGACGCCAAGCACGTCGAAGCCCTCGGCCTCGATCGCCTGGGCCAGCGCGCGGATGCCCAGACCCGACGAGTTCTCGGAGCGGAAATCCTCGTCGATGATGACGATGGGGAAACGGAACTTCATCAGGCGACTCCCGTGGAGATAAGGAGGGGTTTGTTCACGACGCATCCCGGTCACGGGCCGGGCCGGCCTGCAGGGACAGCGGTATCTGTTCCCGTTGCTTCTGCCGTGCGGCGAGCATGTTGATCTTGCGGTATTCCTGCAGGCCGGTGACCTCGCGCCCCACCCAGGCCGGAATCTCCAGCAGATAGGCCAGGGTCGGCAGCTCGACCTCGGCGATGGTGATCCCTTCGAGGATTCCATGATAGAGATCGACGGTCCAGATCAATCCGGCCGCCGGAACATGGTATCGCGTCTTCTCGAACAGGTTGCCGGCACAGTGCTTTTCCAACATTTCCTCGGCATCGGTCGCGGGAATGGGATATTCGTATTCGTCCCGCAAGAGGCCCTGTCGCTGCCCCTTGACGGTCAGCGTGGCCCGGTCGTCCTGAAACCGCACCCGCACCTTGCGGCCGTCGGTGGCCGAAATCAGACCGTCGCGCAGACGTTCACGGCGGATGACGCCGCTTTTCCAGCCATCATTGGCCACCAGAAATTTCCGCTCGATTTCCTGTGCCAAAACGACCGCCTTCCGCCTGTGAACGCGGTCCCCTTTTAGCGGTGGCAACACCGTCCCGCCAAGAGTGGTACATTCAGACCCGATTATCGCGCCGCATGGATCACGGAACGCGCCGGAATGCCAGCCCCTTCGCGAAGCAGTCACCGCGCCCAGGGGCGACGCACCCGGCCGGGATCGGAACGGACCGGCCGGATAAACAAGACGATGCGGCAATCCGCCGTGAACCGGTTTGCCCGGATATCCTTGACACCATCCGGCGCGACCGCGCAGGATTCCGGGCATGGTTCGCCCGACCCGAGGCGAGGAAACCCCCGCCGGCCGAATCATTCCCCAGCCCGCCATAACCGGACACGTCACATGCTCAGACCTCTTTCATTCGCCGCCGCCCTGTTGTTGGCGAGCCTGTCCACCGCAGGGGCGGACACGTTCTATTTCTCGGCCATTCCGGATGAGGACGACACCGCCCTGCAGGCCCGCTTCGGCAAGATCGCCGACTACCTCGAAGGCAGGCTGGGCGTCGATGTGGAATTCGTCCCGGTCAAGAGCTATGCCGCCTCGGTCACCGCCTTTCGCAACGACCAGATCCAGCTGGCCTGGTTCGGTGGCCTGACCGGCGTTCAGGCACGGATGGTCTCGCCGGGCGCGCGCGCCATCGCGCAGGGCGCCGAGGACGTGGAATTCGTCACCTATTTCATCGCCAATGCTGGTACCGGGCTGACCGCATCCGACCAGTTCCCGCAGGAGATGCGCGGCCGCAGCTTTACCTTCGGGGCCAAGACCTCGACCTCGGGGCGCCTGATGCCGGATTTCTACATCCGCAAGGAAACCGGCGGCGCCCCGGAACAGTTTTTCGACCGCGTCGGGTTCTCGGGCGATCATTCGCAGACCCTGCGGCTGGTCGCATCGGGCGCCTATGACATCGGCGCGCTGAATTTTTCGGTCTATGACAAGGCGGTGACCGAGGGCCTGCCCGAGGTCGAGACGGCGCCGATCATCTGGAAGACACCCCCCTACCCGGATTACAACTGGACCATCCGCGGCGATGTCGACGAAAGGTTCGGCGAAGGGTTCACCGATCGCGTCCAGGCCGTTCTGATCGAGATGAGCGATCCCGACCTGCTGGCCAGCTTCCCGCGCTCGGCCTTCATCCCCGCCACGAACGAGGAATATGCCCCGATTGAGGCCGTGGCGAAGGATCTGGGCCTGCTGGAATGAAGATCCGGCTGGAAGGGGCCACGCTTGGATATGGCGAGGCGCCGGTTCTCAGCGAGGTGAATTTCAGCCAGCAGCGCGGCGAACGGGTCGTGCTGCTGGGCCCTTCCGGCGCCGGCAAATCGACCCTGCTGATGGCGATTCACGCGCAGCTGGCGGGGGCCAGCCGGGTCGCGCTGGTGCCGCAGGATGGCGGGCTGGTGCCGCAACTGTCGGTGCGCCGCAATGTCTATATGGGCCGGCTGGATGATCACGGGGCGGCCCGCAATCTGGGCGCGCTGATCTATCTGCGCCGCCCGATCCGCGACGAGATCGACGCCATCCTTGCCCGGCTGGGGCTGCAGGATCATGTCAGACGCCCGGTCGAGGCGCTGTCGGGCGGCCAGCGCCAGCGCACCGCGGTCGGCCGCGCCTTCTATCGCGGCGGCGACATCATCGTCGCGGACGAGCCTGTCTCGGCCGTGGACGGCGTTCAGGCGCGGCAGATCATCGAGATGATCCGCGACCGCTTCGACACCGCGCTTCTGGCCCTGCATGATGTCGATCTTGCCCGCGCCTTCGCCACAAGGATCGTCGGGCTGCGCGACGGCCGGATCCGCTTTGACGGGCCGGCCGAAGCGATCGACCGCCGCCAGATCGACGCCCTCTATGCCTGAGCGGCTGGCCCCGGCGACCGTGGTCGCATGTTTCACGCTGCTGGCAGCAATTCTGCTGCCCTTTGCCGATCTCGAGATCTCGGGGCATGATCCATGGGCCATGCTGGGCCGGATGCTGACGGGCTTTGCACGCCCGGATTTCGGCGCCATCGAGACATTGGCCCATTCGCTGGCGCTGACCGTCGCCTTCGCAGTCGCGGGGGTGGCCCTTGGCGCGGCGGCGGGCTTCGCCCTCGCCCCCTTCTATGACCGCCGGCTGGTGCGCATCCTGTGCATCGGGTTACGGTCGATCCACGAGATCTTCTGGGCGCTGCTGCTGATCCAGGCCATCGGGATCGGCGCCCCCGCCGGCGTCCTCGCGCTTGCCCTGCCCTATGCCGGGATTTTCGCCAAGATCTTCGCCGAACAGATCGAGGAATCCGACCCGCGCCCCCGCAACGCCCTGCCGCCCGGAACCGACGCGATCTCGCGCTTTGCCTATGCCTGCCTGCCGCTGATCCGGGCGCCGATGACGGCCTATTGCCTCTACCGGCTGGAATGCGGCATGCGCGCCAGCGCGGTGATCGGCTTCATCGGCCTGCCGACGCTTGGCTTTCAACTGGACAGCTTCTTTCGCAAGGGGGATTACGGCGCCACCTCGGCGATCCTGATCTGCTATATCGCGCTGATCGCCAGCCTGCGGCTGTGGATGCGGCCACGGCTGGCACCGCTGTGGATCGCCGGCTCGCTGGCCCTGCTGGCCGCGCTCAGGGCCCCGCCGATGGGCGAGGGTGCACTGTGGCGGTTCCTGTCCGAGGACATCATTCCTCGGCCGCTGAGATCGGGCGAAGGGCTGACCGGGCTGCTGGACTGGCTTGGCGATCTGACCCTGACCGAGATCCTGCCGGGCCTGTGGAACACGGTGATCGCGACCCAGATCGCGCTGGTCCTGACCGGGATCGTCGCCTTCCTGACCTTCGGCCTGACCGTGCCCGCGGTCACGGGCCGGTGGGGGCGGTATGCGGGGCACCTGTTCCTCGTGGTCCTGCGCAGCCTGCCCGAATACATGCTGGCCTATCTGTTCCTGCAGATCTTCGGCCCCTCGCTTCTGCCGGCGATCCTTGCCCTCGGGCTGCATAATGGCGCCATCATCGGCCATCTGGTCGGCCGCGAGGCGGATTCCCTCGTGCCCGGGCTGCGCCCCGACGCGCCGCGCGGCCTCAACCTCTGGGGCTGGGAACTGGCGCCGCGGGTTTTCGGCAGTTTCCTCGCGCTCTGCCTCTACCGGTGGGAGATCATCCTGCGCGAAAGCGCGGTGATGGGCATTCTGGGCATTGCCACGCTTGGCTTCTTCATCGACAGCGCCCTGTCGGAACTGCGCGCCGACCGCGCGGTGGTGATCCTGATCGTCATCGCCCTGCTCAGCGCGCTGATCGACACGATCTCGCTGCGGCTGCGGCAGCGGATGAAGATCGCCGGCCTGCGCGACAGCGACTGCGCGCGGACATCGGCGCTGTCTGCGGATGCCATGCGGACCTGACGCAACCCGCACCGGCCGGCAGAGGCCGAACGCGCGGACAACCCGCCCGCCATTCCAGACCAAAGTCTGAGGCGACCTTGCCGCAAACGGCGGTATCGTAGGAGCCGCATCCGGGAGGGGAGCATGAACGACATGACAGACAGCCCCCGCGCCGTTGCCCGGCTGGGGGCCGAGGTCGGCGCCGCGCTGATCGGGCACGAGGTTCTGGTCGAGCGGCTGCTGATCGCACTTCTGGCCGGCGGGCATGTGCTGATCGAAGGCCCGCCGGGCATCGCCAAGACCCGCGCGGTCAAGCAACTGGCCGCGCATCTGCCCGGCAGCCACGCCCGCATCCAGTGCACGCCCGACCTGCTGCCCTCGGATCTGACCGGCACGCAGGTCTTCCGCCCCGAGACCGGCAGCTTCGATTTCCTCGCCGGCCCGATCTTCCACAGCCTCGTGCTGGTGGACGAGATCAACCGCGCGCCCCCCAAGGTGCAGTCGGCGCTGCTGGAGGCCATGGCCGAGCGGCAGGTGACGACCGGCGGGATCTCGCGCCCGCTGCCCGACCCGTTCATGGTCGTGGCGACCCAGAACCCGATCGAGCATGAGGGCACCTTCCCCCTGCCCGAGGCGCAGCTTGACCGGTTCCTGCTGCATCTGCGGCTGGATCTGCCCGATGCCGCGGCGGAACGCGCGATCCTCGATCTGGTCGAGGCCGAGGGACTGTCAGCACCCGCGCCCGCCGGAACCGTGGTCACGCCCGAGGAACTGGCGCGGGCCCGGGCCGAGGTGGCGCGGGTGCATCTGGCGCCGGCGCTGAAGGATTTCATCGTCCGGCTGGTGATGGCGACGCGCCCCGGCGGCGCGGTCGTCGAATGGGTCGAACATCCGGTCTCGCCGCGCGGCTCGCTGGCGCTGGCGGCCGGGGTGCGGGCGCGGGCCTGGCTGCATGGCCGCGATCACGGCCTGCCCGAGGATGCCGAGGCCCTGGCCGCCGATGCGCTGTCGCACCGCATGGTGCCGGCATGGCAGGCGCTGAGCGAGGGGCGCACGGGCCGCTCGCTGGTGGCCGATGCGCTGCGCGAGGTGCGCCCGTGGTAGACGCGGCGACGCTGCCCGATGCGCCGGGGATCCGGCTGCGGGCGGCCGAACTGCTGGCCCTGCGCGACGACATCGCTGCCCCCGCCCGGCATCGCCCCGCCACCCGCCGCCCCGGTGCGGTGCCGGCCCGGCTGGCGGGCGCGGGCATGGATCTGCGCGAGATTCGCGCCTATGTGCCCGGCGACGATCCGCGGCGGCTGGATCCGTCGGCCACCGCCCGCACCGGCCAGCCGCATATCCGCAGCCTGCACGAGGACCGCGACGACACCACCCTGCTGATCGCCGATTTCCGCACGCCGATGCTGTGGGGCACCGGCGCGGCGCTGCGCTCGGTTCGCGGCGCGCGCCATCTGGCGCGGGCCGGATGGCAGGCGGTGCAGCGCGGCGGCTCGGTCGCCGGGCTGACCGTCTCGGGCGCGGGGCTGGCCGAACTGGCCGCCGGCACCGGCGACGCGCATATGGCCGAGATCGCGCGCATGCTGGCCCTGCAGCACGACCGCGCCCTGATCGATCCGGCCCTGCCGGCGCTGACCGAGGCCCTGGCCCATGCCGCACGGCTGGCGCCGCCGGGCGGACGCGTCATCCTTGCCACCGCACCGGGCGGATGGCAGATGGCCGAGGCGGCACTGGCCCGCCTGGCGCGCCGGCGGCGTCTGACCGTGGCGCTGATGCTGGACGAGGCCGAGATCGCGCCGCCCGCCGGCGTGCTGGCGATCAGCGACGGCCATGCCAGCCGGCTGGCGCGCATGGCCCTGCCCGACCTGTCGGCCGAGACCGCCCGGCTGGCGGCACTGGGCGCCACCCCGGTCGAGGTGCAACCATGACCCAGGACGAACTGCTGGCCGCGCTGGCGCCGCCGCGCCTGCCGGCCGGGGTTCTGCAACCGGATTGGCGCGAGGCTCTGGGCCTGATCGGGCTGGGTCTTCTGGCCGCGCTGCTGGTCTTTCTGCTGCTTGCGCCGCTGCTGACCCGCCGCCCCTCGCACCGGGCGCGGATTCGCGCCACCCGTGGCCTGCCGGTCGGGGAACGCCTTCTGGCCATCGCCCGCATCCTCGGCCATCTGCCCGCGGACCTGCGCGCGGCGGCCTATGGCGCCGGCCCGGCCCCCACGGATGAACGGATCGAGCACATCGCCAACCGCAGCGGACGCAGGCGATGAACCTCGCCCTGCCATGGCTGCTCGCGCTCTTGCCGTTGCCGCTGCTGCTTCGCCGCCTGCTGCCGCCCATCGCCATCCGGCGCCCGGCGCTGATCCTGCCGCCGCATCTGGCCCGCGCCGCGCAGGATACCGGGGCGGCGCGGGCGGCGCAGGGGCCGTGGCTGGCGGCGCTGGCCTGGGTGGCCCTGGTCCTGGCGCTTGCCGGGCCGCGGACCGAGGCCATCAGCGATATCGTTCCGGCCTCGGGGCGCGACATCGTGCTGGCGCTGGATCTGTCGGGCAGCATGCTGAAAGAGGATTTCCGGCTGGACGGTCAGCCCGTCACCCGGCTGGACGCGGTCAAGCGCACCGCCTCGGCCTTCGTCGCGGCCCGGCGCGGCGACCGGATCGGGCTCGTGATCTTTGGCGAACGGGCCTATTTCGCCGAGCCGCTGACCTTCGATGTCAATGCCGTCGCCCGCGTGATCGACGAGGCACAAGTGGGCATTTCCGGGCGCGGCACGGCGATATCCGACGGGCTGGGGCTGGCGACCAAGCGGTTGTCCGACAGCGATGCGCCGACGCGGGTGATCGTGCTGCTGTCGGACGGGGTCGACACCTCGGGCAGCGTGCCGGCGGTCGAGGCGGCGCGGCTGGCGGCGGATCACGGCATCCGTATCCATTCCATCGCGCTTGGCCCCGAGGATCTGGAAAGCCAGCCCGCCGCCCGCGATGCCGTGGATGTGGCGACGCTGCGCGAGATCGCGGCGGCCGCCGGCGGCGAAAGTTTCCGGGTGCGCCGGACCGAGGATCTGGACGCCATG
Source organism: Paracoccus marinaquae (assembly GCF_018860165.1). Classification (GTDB taxonomy): domain Bacteria; phylum Pseudomonadota; class Alphaproteobacteria; order Rhodobacterales; family Rhodobacteraceae; genus Paracoccus; species Paracoccus marinaquae. The sequence continues at coordinate 221,392 of NZ_JAHKNG010000001.1, read as the reverse complement.
GCCACGGCACTGGACCGGCTTGAGCCGAATCCCTCGGCCCGCCCGCCGATGCGCTATTGGCGCCCGCTGTGGCACTGGCCGGCGGCGCTGGCGCTGGCCTGTCTGGCGCTGATCGCCGCCCGGAGGCGCGGATGGGCGGGCTGATCCTGCTGCGCCCGTGGTGGCTGGCGGCGCTGCTGCCGCTGGCGTTGATGCTGCTGTGGATCGCCTGGCGGGGGCCGGATGCGGGCGGCTGGCAACGGGTGATGCCGCGCGACATGCTGCGCGCGATGCAGGGTCTGGGCGCGCTTGGCGGCAGGCCGCCCGGCTGGCAGCGTCTGCTGGCGCCGCTGGCGATGGCGGCGCTTGTCATCGGACTGGCCGGGCCGGCCCTGCCGCGCCGCGATGCGCCGGTTCTGGCGCAGACCGATGCCGCGATCATCGCCGTCGATCTGTCACCTTCGGTCGCCGAGGGGCCGGGTCTGGGCGAGGCGCAAATGGCCGCCGCTGGCCTGCTGCAGGGGCTGGCCGGTCGCCCGCTGGGCCTGATCCTGTTCAGCGGCGAGGCCTATGCCGTCTCGGCGCCCACCGACGATCCGGCGACGCTCGAGACGCAGATCGCGGTTCTGGCCACCGACACCATGCCCGGCCCCGGCAGCCGCCCCGCCGCGGCGCTGTCGATGGCGGGCGAGATGCTGGCCGGGCTGCGCCGCGCCGATCTGATCCTGATCTCGGATGGCGGCGGCATCGACGCCGCCGCCGAGGCCGAGGCCGACCGGCTGGCCGCCCAGGGCATCCGTGTCTCGGCCCTGCGACTGTCGGGCGTGGCGCCCGAGGCCCCGCCCGTGCCGGCCGAGGCGCTGGACCGGCTGACCCGCGCCGGCGGCCGGATGCTGCCCGCCGATCAGGTCGTCCGTCTGGCCAAAGGGCTGCAACGGCCCGGTGCGCTGCGGCGCGACCCGGTGCTGAGCGCGCTGCAATACCGCGATCTCGGGCCGTTTCTGGCCGCGCTGGCGATCCTGCCGCTGCTGGTCATGCTGAGGCGGCAGGCATGAGGGCACCGCTGATCGTGCTGGCACTCGCCCTCGCCGCGCTGGTCGCGGCCGGCCCCGAGGCCCTGGGCGGCCTCGCCCTGCGCGCCGGCTGGGACGGCTTGGCGCTACGCCTGCTGGCGGATCCGGCGGCGCGGGGCGTGGCGCAATACCGGCGCGGCGATCATGCCGCCGCGGATGCCAGCTTTGCGCAGGCCGGGCGCTCGCAGACCTATAATCGCGGCCTCAGCCTTGCCGCGACCGGGGATTATCCGCTGTCGGTGGCCTATTTCGACGCCATGCTGTTCGCCAATCCCGCCGATGCGCAGGCCCGCCGCAACCGCGATCTGGTGGCGGCGATGTACCCGCCCCCGCGCGGCGAGTCGATCGTGCCGGGCCGGTTGCGCGGTGCCGGCGGGTTGCAGCCGGAACAGCCGCTGATCTCGGATCTGCTGGCCAATTCCTCGGGGCCGGAATGGCAACGCAAGCTGGACCGCAAGGGGATCGCCGCCAGCGACGCCTGGCTGGAGACGATCGGTGACGATCCGGGCGAATTCCTGCGGCTGCGGCTTGAGGCCGAGTTCGACCGCCGCGCACAACTGGGCCTGATCCGCCCGACCGAGGGCAGGCCATGGTGATCCGGCTTGCCCTGATCCTGCTTCTGGCGCTGGCCAGCCGGGCGGCGGCCCAGGATGTGAAGCTGATGATCCTCTATGATCACGGCAACCCGGTGGTGGGCGAGATGGTCAAGCTGCGCATTCGCGGCGAATACGACCTGACGGTTTCGCTGGAGGACATGCAGTTCCCGAATTCGCCCGATTACGACTGGATGCAGATCGCCCGCGACGACTGGCACAAGGAACGGGTGAACGGCCGGCTTCTGCAGATCTTCGAACGGGTGGTGGCGGTGTTCCCGCGCCGCGACGGGGCCGTCGGCATCGGCCCCCTGACCCATCGCCTGACCTATGTCACGCCCGCCGGCGGACGGGCCGAAATGACCGTGACCGCCCCGGCCGTCACGCTGAACGTGACGCCCTTTCCCGGCGGCTACAGCCCGCTGGCCGCCAGCCAGCTGACCCTGACCGACCAGCTTTCGGCCGAACCGGGGCAACTGAAACAGGACGAGGTGCTGACCCGCCGCGTCACCATCGAGGCCCTGGGCACGCTGGCCCATTACCTGCCGCCGCGCCCCGAGATGCGCCAGCCCTGGATGATCAGCTTCACCGCACCCGAGGAACGCGAGACGGTGCTGACCGATGCCGGGCCGGTCGCCCGCGTCACCTGGGAATGGCAGATGCGCCCCCATACCGGCGAGCCGGCGATCCTGCCGGGAACCGGCTTTCCATGGTTCGACACTGATACGCGCCATATCGAGATCGCGCCACTGCAGCCGATCCCCTTCGGTTTTGCCGGCTTCGGCTCGAACTTCGATGCCGCCTCCGATACCGGGGCAGGCAGCGCGGTGCTGTCGGTGGTACTGTTTCTGGCCGCCTTTCTTGCCGGGCTGGCGGCGCTGGCATGGACGCGCGCGCCCAGGGCACCTGGCCCGACTATGCGCAGCCTGCGCCGCCTCGGCCCTTCACCCGCGCGCCACGCGATGCGCGAGGCCGCGGACCGGCAGGATCTGCCCGCATTGCGGGCCGCCGTCGACCGGCATCTGCGCTGGTCCGGTCGCTGGTCCGACGCGGTCGCCGAACTGGACCGGCAACTCTATGCCGCCAACCCGGCGGCCGGCTTCGATGCCACGGCCTGGCTGATCCGCTTCCGCGCAAGCGAGCGTGTGGCGGGCCGTCGCGGCTGACCTCGTCTCTGCGGTGCCGGATCGGCAGCCTTGCGACAGGGTGACAGCCCCCGACCGGTCGCCTTGCCATTCAGGACAATGCAGTTCAAAATATTCATTCTTGAAATATATCGGCCGGACGGGGAAACCGCGCGAGACGCAACCTGACCAAAGGCGTGAAGGGGACGAATGTGCAGGACAAGCAGCGGATGGCAGTTCCCTCGGAAAGCAGCGCGCTGGCGACGCGGCGGCTGAAGCTGTGGATACGGATGCTGGGCGTGACCCGTCAGGTCGAAAACCAGTTGCGGGAATTCCTGCGGGTGGATTTCGACACGACGCTGCCGCGCTTTGATGTCATGGCTGCGTTGTATCGCCGCCGCGAGGGTCTGACGATGACCGACCTGTCACGCACCCTGCTGATCTCCAACGGCAACACGACGACGGTGGTCAGCCGGCTGGTTCAGGACGGGCTGGTGAGGCGGCTCTATTCCGAAGAGGATCGCCGGCGCATCACCGTCACGCTGACCGCCGAAGGGATCGCCCGGTTCGAGATCCTCGCCGCCCGGCATCGCGAGTTGATCGACCGGCTGTTCGCCGAGCTTGGCGACGAGGATCTGGACGCTTTGCGCGACGTCTTCCGCCGCCTGCGCGACAGCCTGTCCGCGCAGGACGCCTGACACCCTTCCCCTGTTCCCGCCGCGTCGGGCGGGCCACCTGCCCCGCCGCCGACCCGGTCAGTGGCTGGTGCCATCCTCGAAGGTGATCTTGTTCCAGACATTGTATTTCCCCGAGGGCTTGCGCATCGGCAGGCGCTTCACCTCTTCCAGCGTCCTGGCGTCATAGACGACCACGGCGCCATCATCTTCCCACAGCGAGACCAGAACATGGCTGCCGTCGCGGGTGAACTCGGCATGGGCGAAGGTCTGGCCGGGGAACGGTGCCAGCGTCCTGACGATCTCGAGCGTCTCCTTGTCGATGACATGCATCCTGTCCCTGTTCGGACCGAAGAACACATCCGCCCAGAGATAGGGGCTGGCATCGTGGCTGCGCAAAAAGAACCCCGGCCCGTCGGTCTTGATCTGCTTGACCAGCGTCCAGTCCTGCATGTCGATCACCGACAGCACGCCTTCGCCCAGATGCGGCGAGGCCATGACCCGGCGGCCGTCGCGTTCCCAGGTGATGCCGCTTCCCAGATGCGGCAGACCGGGCAACGGCAATTCGGCGATGATCCGGCCGACATCCAGATTGACCACCACGCCCTTGTTGCCGTCGCGGTTCGCGCCGATCAGCTCGCTGTAGTCGGGCGAGAAGAAGAAATCGTCCACCGGCTCGTCGATGACGATGCGGCGGCGGGCGAAAAGGCCCTGCTCGGCGCCAAGCGCCTCTTTCATGCCGACCTCATAGCTGTGAACGAAGCCGTCATGGAAGGGGCCGGCATCCGGGCTGGTCGCCACCTCCCAGATCTCGGGGGCGTCCTTCAGCGCCAGGATGAAGCTGTCGCGGCTGGGCGCCTGATAGACGGCGCTGACCCGGCTGGGGGTCTTGTCGCGGGCCAGCACGTCGATAACCTTCGCCGGGCTCAGATCGCTGCTGTCGAGGATGGTCAGGCTGGCCGGCAGGTAATTGGCCACGGCCAGCCATTTGCCGTCCCGGCTGATGGCGATGTTGCGGCTGTTCAGCCCGGCGCGGATGCGGCCGACCTCCTGCAGGGACCAGATATCGTATTTCTGCACCCAGCCGTCCCGCGACATGATGAAGACGAAACGCCCGTCGGGGCTGAATTTCGGCCCGCCATGCACGGCGAACGGCGTGGCAAAGCGGTCCAGCACCTCGAATGTGTCGCCATCCAGCACGCTGACATGGTGATCGCCGGTTTCCACGACCAGCGTGATGTTCATCGGATCGGCGTCGAAGACCGGCGCCTCGGCGGGCTGGTAATCGGCATTCATCTCGCGGCTGGCGGCAACGTCATCCGGGCGCCAGTCCGGGCTCTGCGCCAGCGGCGCGGTGACGTAATCGACCAGCGCCGCGATCCGCGTGCCATCCAGCGTGTCGGCAAAGCCCGCCATCTGGGTCGAGACGCGGCCCTCGGCGATCACCCGGTCGATCCCCTTCACCCGCCCCAGCGTTTCGGGGATCAGCGCCGGGCCGGTCCCGCCCAGACGATCCGCGCCGTGGCAGGTGGCGCAGTTCTCGGCGTAATCGGCGGCGGGATCGGCCTGGGCAAACAGTGGCGCTGCGGCCAGCAGGCTAGATAAAACGATGCGCCGGATCATGGCTCTTTCCGCGGAAGGGAGTGACGGTCAGGCGTTCCAGATCGGCCCCGGTCGCGCCGATCTCGGCCCCCGAGAGATAGCAGGCCGGATCCTCGGCCCATGGATCGCCGGTCAGTTGCAGCGCCCGGATACGGGTATTGCCGCCGCAGACCTGCTGATAGGCACAGGCGCCACAGCGCCCCTTCAACGGGCGCGGCCGGGTGCGCAGGGTGGCGAGGATCGGGTCATCGCCGGTCCAGATCTCCGAGAACGGCCGTTCCTTGACCGAACCCACAGTATAGTCCGACCAGTAGGTATCGGGATGGACCTTGCCCTGCGGGTCGATATTGCCGACACCAAGACCCGAGGAATTGCCGCCCCAGGTTTCAAGATGGGCGCGCAGATTGGCGATCCGGTCGGGGGCGAACCGATCCTCGGCCCAACGCAGGAAATAGACCGCATCCGCGTCGTTGTTGCCGGTCACGACCTCCAGCGCCTCGCCGGCCTCGACGGCGGCCCAGGCGCGTTCGATCAGCAGATCCATGGCGCGGCGGGTATGCGAATGCTCGGCGTCCTCGCCCCGGTGCTTGTCGCCGCGGCCCGCATAGACCAGATGCGACAGGTAGAACTTGTCCACCCCTTCGTCGCGGCACAGGTCCAGCATGGCCGGCAGGTGATCGCTGTTCCCTTCGGTGATGGTAAAGCGCAGGCCCACCTTGATGCCGCGCGCCTTGCAGGCCCGGACGCCGGCCAGCGCCTGATCGAAGGCCCCCTCGACGCCGCGGAACCAGTCATTGACCGCGCCGATCCCGTCCAGCGAGATGCCGACGTAATCGAAGCCCAGATCGGCCAGCCGGTCGACGTTTTCGGCATTGATCCTGGTGCCGTTCGTGGACAGCGACAGGTGGCGGAAATCCAGCCTGCGCGCCTCGGCCGCCAGTTCCCAGAAATCAAAGCGCGACATCGGCTCGCCGCCCGACAGGATCAGCGCGGGAATGCGGAAATCCGAAAGGTCGTGCAGCACGCCCATGGCCTGCTCATGCGTCAGCTCGCCCGGAAACTCCCGGTCGGCCGAGACGGTATAGCAATGCCGGCATTTCAGGTTGCAGCTGCGGGTGAGGTTCCAGATCACCACCGGCTTCACCGCGCCCGGTCGTGCGCGCCGCCGCGGCGGCGTCGGTTCGCGAAGCTGGTGCATATATTGGGTCAGGCGAAACATCGGGCCTCCTTTCAGCCGTCGCCGCGCAGGCGCAGGCCGGTCTTTTTCAGGATCCGGGTGGAGTAGAGGATATCATCGGCGCGACAGGCAGCCCCCAGCAGGCCGCGAAGCTCGGCCCGCTTGGCCTCGACCTCGTCGCGCGAGGCGCCGTGCAGCATGGCAAACAGGTTATAGCGCCAGACCGGCGCGCGCGGCCGCAGATAGCAATGGGTCACGAAATCCAGCGCGCCGACCTGCCGGCCAAGCGCGGAAGCCTGCGCGTCATCGACATCCCAGACGCTCATGCCGTTGGCGGTCATTCCCAAGGCATAGTGATTGGGCGCGATGGCGATGCGACGGATCACGCCGCTGTCCTGCATCGCGGCAAGACGGTCGATCACCTGTGCCTCGCCGAGCCCCAGATCATCGGCGATCCGGGCGTAAGGCGCCTCGACCAGCGGCAACCCGGCCTGGGTGGCGGCGATCAGGCGGCGGTCGATGGCATCGAGCCCGCTCATGCCGCCACCCGGAAGCCGATGAAGAATTCTTCCAGTTTCGGGAATTGCCAGACGCTCAGCCCGGTTTCGGCCTCGATCCGGGCGCAGGTCTCGGCAATCCCCGCCTGCGTCTCGGTCGCCAGCACGAACCACATGTTCAGCGCATGGTCGCGCTGGTAGTTATGGGCGACCTCGGGATGGGCATTGACCAGATCGGCGATGCGGTCGAAATCGGCCTCGGGGGCCGACAGCGCGCAGAGGCAGAACGCCCCGCCCATCGCCGCGGCATCGAAGAAAGGGCCAAAGCGGGTGATGGCGCCGATCTCGCGCAGCCGGGCCAGCCGGTCGATCAGGTCCGCGCCGTCCAGCCCAAGCGCCACGCCCGCCTCGTCATAGGGCCTCGGCGACAGCGGAAAGCCCTCTTGCAGGGCATTCAGGATGGCGCGGTCGGTGGCGTCCAGCGCCTCGGGCGGCAGGGTCTTGCGTCTCATGCGGCCTTTTCCTTTCGCGTCGCTGTCTCGGTGATGATCGCACCACGCTGGCGGAAACAACGGGTCGAGAACAGGATCTTGTGCGCGGTCCCGGCCAGTTCGGGCAAGTCGCGGGCGCGATCCAGGACCGCCATCGCCTCGTCGCGCGAACGGGCGTGGATCATGCAGAACAGCGGCCAGTCCCAGACCCCCGGCACGATGCGGCGCTGATAGCACAGTGTCACGCCGGGCAGGCCGGCGAGGGCCGTTCCGGCAGCTTCGATCCGATCCTCGGGCAGACGCCAGACGACCATGGCATTCTCGCGCCAGCCAAGGGCGCGGTGACGCACGATCACGCCGACGCGGGTCAGCAGCCGCGCCTCGGCCAGCGCCGCGATGCGTGCAATCACCTCGGCCTCGTCGCGGCGCAGGTCGCGGGCCAGCGCAGCGAAGGGGCGCGGCTCCAGCGCCAGCCCCTCGGACAGGGCCTGCATCAGGGCGCGGTCGCCGGGCCTGAGCGCCGCCATATCGGCGGGCCGGTCCAGCGCCATGCAGCGCCGCGGCCCCTCCAGCGGAAAGCCCAGGTCGATATTGAAGGCGCGAACCAGCGGCAGGGACAGCACCCGAAGCCCGCTGGCCGCCTCGATCCGGGCGAGACAATCGGCCAGCGCGGCGGCATCGGGTGCGGTCGCCACCAGCCACAGGTTCCAGTCATCCTCGCGCAGATAGGAATGGTTGACGCCCGGCTCGGCGCCGACGAGGGCTGCAACCTCGTCGATGCGGTCCGTTGGCACCTGCAATGCCGCCAGCGTCGAGGCCCCTGCCGTATTCGGCCGGCAGGTGGCACCGACCCGGGTGATGCGGCCGGCATCGCGCAGCCGGCGCAGCCGGGCGATCACCTCGGCCTCGCCGCTGTCCAGCCGTTCGGCCATGGCGGCGAAGGGACGCGGTTCCAGCGGCAGGTCGCGCTGAAAATCGTCCAGAAGGCGGAGGTCCAATTCGTCCTTCGGCATGGCTACAACCCTGTCCTGTGCGCGCGGTCGGTGAAGAAGATGCCCGAGGGCGCGCGCGCCTCGATCTCACCCAGAACCTCGCGGCTGCGGGTATCGCGGATCTCGACCCGGTTCTCGTCGCGGACCGACAGCCAGACCTCGCGCCCGCGGGGCGCGAACTCCATGTGCAGCACACCCTTGCCGGGGGTCAGTGTGTCGGTGACCTGCTGGGTCAGCACGTCCACCACCTGCACCTTGTCGTTGTCGGGCGGGGCGAAATTCACCCAGACCTCGCGCTTGTCGGGCCGGGCCAGCGCAAAGACCGGCTGGCCCGCCAGATCGGTGCGGGCGATCTCGGTCAGGCCCTCGGCATCGACCCACAGAAGCTGGTGCAGTCCCACCGCCGGCAGCGCGAAAACGCCATCCGCCAGTGTCCAGCCCTGCAGATGCGGCATCTTGTAGACCGGCAGGTCGGGCTGGTTCTTGCCGTAATCCGGCAGGAAGCGGGTCACCTGCGGCGGGTCCTGCCACAGATCAATGGCGGTCAGCCCCTTCTCGCCGAACAACCCGACGATATAGGTGCGCCCGTCGCCGGTCAGCAGCGCGTCATAGGGATTGGCGCCGATCCCTTCCAGCCGGGTGATGACGGGCTGCGCCGGGTCCTGCGAATGGTCGAGGATCCAGACCTCGCCCGTGTCCCATGTGGCCACCGCGAAACGGCTGCCCGGCACATCGGCGATGCCCACGGTCTTCGAACCCATCGGCACATCCGCGACCAGGTCCAGCGTCTCCGCGTCGAAGACCTTGACCCCGCCGGGCTCGTAATTGGCCACCGCGATCAGGCGGCCGTCATCCGAGATCGCGCCGCCGATGGAATTGCCGCCCTGCACGACGCGCCTGACGATGGCCCGGGTCAGGATATCGACCTTGGTCAGCCCGCCGTCGCGGCCGAAGACATAGGCGAAGCGTTCGTCGGGGGAATAGACGAGGCTTGCGTGGGACAGGTCACCCAGGCCTTCGATCCGGCCGATGGCGGCGCGTTCGCTGCGGTCCACGACCAGCAGCGATCCGGCCTCGCGCTCGACGATCAGACCCAGGTCGCCGGTGCCGCGCAGATCCTCGGCGGCCGCGGCGGGAAGGGCGGCCAGAACGGTCAGGGCGAGAACCTTCAGCATCATTCGCTCTCCGTCAGCAGATAATCGGCAATCCAGCGCGCCTCTTCCTCGGTCAGCAGAGGCCGCCAGCCGGGCATCGCGGTGCCGGGCATTCCGTCAAGAATCACATCCATGAGGTCAACCGGATCGCGCCCGGCCAGCGCCTCCGAGGTGATCGCGCGGCCAAGGCCGCCGGTCAGTCTCAGCCCATGGCATGACCCGCAATCCTGCCTGACCATGTGGCGCAGTTCGGCCTGACGCTCGGGCAATGGCGATCCGGCATCGGCCGCACCTGCCACCAGCAGAAGCAGGGCCACGGCCCTTCCGGCCCGCAAGACTGTTCGGATCAGGGACAATTCCATGTGCAAGCTGCGCCTCGGGGCGGGCATGATGGTCGCCCGCCCCGTGGCATCTGCATCAGTAGGTGTCGGTCTTGGTGTTGTAGACGTTGAACTTGCCGGTCGGCGTCACCAGGCGCTCATCCTTGATGACATGCTTCAGTTCCAGCGTCTTGTCGTCCACCACGACGATGGCCGATTCCTGGTCCTTGCCGTTCCAGACCGAGAACCAGACCTCGGTGCCCTCCTTGTTGAACTCGCCCTGCACCACGCGCGGCTGGCCTTCGGCAATGCCGGCCCATTCCGCGATGGGAAGCGTGATGAATTCCGGATCCGTCTCGGGATCGGGCAGCGTGGTGGTGTCGAAGACCGCGATCGAGCCCGAGGTTTCGGCATCGGGGTTCAGCGTAGCATCCACATAGAGATATTTCGAGTTGGGATGCGTCTTCACGAACAGCGAGCCGCCGCCAAGCGCCGGGAAGGTATCGACGATCTTCCAGGCGTTGTCCGGATGCCCCTCGGGGTCGGTGCCGATCAGCGCCACGGATTCGTCGCCCAGGTGCGAGGTCGCCCAGACCGGGCCAAGCGTCGGGTGCACGAAGTTCGCGCCGCGCCCCGGATGCGGGGTCTGGCCGCCGGTATCCTCGATCGAGACCAGCTTGCCTTCCTTCGTGTCGATCACCACCAGCTTGTTGCGGGCGTTCGCCGCGGTGATGAAATAGCGCTTGGTGCTGTCCAGACCGCCGTCGTGAAGGAAGCGTTCGGCCTCGATCTCGGTGGTCTTGAGGTTCTTCAGGTCGGTATAGTCGACCAGCAGGATCTTGCCCGTCTCCTTCACGTTGACGATGAATTCCGGCCGGTAGTGGCTGGCCAGGATCGCCGCGACCCGCGGTTCGGGGTGGTACTGCTGCTCGTCATACAGCATGCCGCGGGTGGACTTGATCTTCAGCGGCTCCAGCGTCTCGCCGTCCATGATGACATATTGCGGCGGCCAGTAGGCGCCGGCGATGGCGTATTTGTCCTCCCAGCCCTCCATCTTCGAGGTCTCGATCGAGCGCGCCTCGGAGCCGATCTTGATCTCGGCGACGGTATCGGGTTCCGCCATCCACAGGTCGATCATGTTGATCTTGGCATCGCGACCGATCACGAAGAGGTAGCGGCCCGAGGCCGACATGCGGCTGATATGCACCGCATAGCCGGTATCCAGCACCGACTTGATTTCATAGCTGGTGCCGTCGATCAGGGCAATCTGGCCCGCGTCGCGCAGCGTCACGCTGAACAGGTTGTCCAGATCCCAGTCGTTTTCCTGCTGCGTCGGCCGGTCCTCGGGCGGGACATGCACCACCCAGCTTTCGCGCATTTCGCTCATGCCGAATTCCGGCGGGGCTGCCGGATCCTGCAGCAGGTAGTTGGCCATCAGATCGACCTGCTCGGGCGTCAACTCGCCCGAGGTGCCCCAGTTCGGCATCCCGGCGGGCGAGCCGTAGGTGATGAAGCTCTGCAGGTATTCAAAGCCCAACTCGCGGGTCAGATCCGGGGTCAGCGCCTTGCCGGTCGCGCCGTTGCGCAACACGCCGTGGCAGCCGGCGCAGCGCTCGAAATAGATCTTGTTGGCCTCGTTATACTGCTCGTCGGTCATGGCGACGACGCCCTCGGGCGCACCGGGGGCAGTCACATCCTCCTCGGCCAGCACGTCCAGCGAGGGCTCGTACTTGTTTTCGGACTTCGACTCATGGTCTTCCAGCGCGGCCTTGGCCTCGTCGCTGAGCGCCGGCTGTTCCTGAGCCGCCGCGGCAAGCGGCCCGAGGCATAGCGCCAATGCCGATGCCGCCAGCAGGCGCCTGGTTGTCACGGATGTCGTCTTGCTCATCTGGCTATCCTATCGGCTAGATCGCGTCCCGTACCCTTATTGAACAAGATTCGCGCCGCTGACTTTGACTTTGATCAAAGATGTCCCGCATTGTTTGCGAGATGAGCATAGGGCACACATGGAATCGGATCACGATGCCCAGCGATATCCCAGAAGCGCGGCACCGGCTGCTTGGTTGGCTTGTCCTGCCGCTTGTTTGGGTTTGTCTTGCCGCAAGCACCCTGGCCGCCCCACTGCCCCCCGATCCGGCAACCGCGCAGGCACTGTTTGCCGAGGACGGCCCCGTTGCCCTGGAACGCGTCGAGACACCGGTGCCCGGCTGGCGGGCCACGCAAGCCGGGCAGCCGCTGGGGTTGGTCGGCTCGACCTGGGAAATCGGGACCACGACGGGCTATTCCGGCAAGCCGCTGGACGTGCTGGTCGCGGTGACGCCCGAGGGGGTCATCGCCGGCGCCAAACTGGTGCAGCAGACCGAGCCAGTGCTGAGCCTCGGGATATCCGAGGCCGATATCGCCGCCTATGTCGAGGCGTTCCGGGGCACCGACCTGATGCGCGATTATGCGGCGCTTGGCGCCGATCCCGACCTGCCCGACGTGATCTCGCGCGCCACCGTGTCGACCGGGGTCATCCGTGACGGCATCCTGCGCAGCGGGCGGGTGCTGGCGCAGGCGCAGGGGCTTGGCGGCGGCGGCATCGACCGGGTCGGCTATCAGCCCGCGACCTGGGGCGAGTTGCTGGCGCAGGGCGCCTTTGGCCACAGCACGATCACCATGGCGGATGCCGCCCGTGCACTTGCCGACGCCAAGGTTCCGATCCAACCCTCGGAGGCGCCGTTTCTGGACATCTATGCCGGGCTGATCGACCCGCCGACGATCGGCCGCAACCTGCTGGGGGCGCAGCTGTTCACCACGGTGACCGGGGCGCTGCAACCCGATGAGGCGCTGGTCGCGGTCATGTCGCGCGGCGTCCAGAGCCCGCGCGGAACCGAATGGCGCCGCTCGGGGCAGTTCGAGCGGATCGGCTTTCAGCAGGATACCAGCCTGATCCGGCCAGCCACCGACGATTTCACCATGGTCGAAAAGCTTGCGCTGCCGGATGTGCCGGAGTTCAAGGAAATCAGTCTGTTCCGGATCAGCACCGACCCGGCCACCGGCGGCATCGACCCGCAAAGGCCCTTCGACCTGATCGTCACCGCGACCCGCGCGGCCACGAATGGCGGCGAGGCGTCACTGCCCGTTCGGACCACCATCTCGCTGCCCGAAACCTATATCCTCGCCGACACGGCACCGGTTCCGCTGTGGCAGGAATTCTGGATGCGCAAGATCCCCGGCATCGTCATCGTCGGGCTGATGCTGTTCGTTCTGGCCCTGATCCTGTTCGGGCAGGAGGCACTGGTCCGCAGGCCCAAGCTGTGGTTCCGCGTCCGGCTGGGCTTCCTGCTGACCACGCTGCTCGTTCTGGGCTGGGGGTTGAACGGCCAGCTTTCGGTGGTGCAGGTGGTGGCCTTCCTGAATTCGCTGTTGTCGGGATTCCGCTGGGAAACCTTCCTGATCGAGCCGATCATCTTCCTGATCTGGTCCACCGTGGCCCTGGGCCTGCTGTTCTGGGGGCGCGGCGTGTTCTGCGGCTGGCTCTGTCCTTTCGGCGCCTTGCAGGAGCTGATGAACATCGCCGCGCAACGCCTGGGCGTGCGGCAGATCGCGGTGCCGCAGGCGCTGCATGAACGGCTGTGGGTGATCAAGTACACGCTGTTCGTGGCCATCGTCGCGCTGAGCTTCTACAGCATGGAGCAGGCGCTGATCCTGGCCGAGGTCGAGCCCTTCAAGACGGCGATCTCCATGCGCTTCATGCGCGCCTGGCCCTTCGTTCTGTTCGTCGTGGCGGTGCTTGGGGCGGGACTGTTCATCGAGCGGTTCTATTGCCGCTATCTCTGCCCGCTGGGGGCGGGGCTCGCGATCCCGGCCAAGCTGAAGATCTTCGACTGGCTGAAGCGTCGCCCGCAATGCGGCCGCGAATGCCGGTTGTGCGAGACGAAATGCACCGTCGGCGCCATCGACCCGCTTGGCCGGATCAACCCGAATGAATGCGTTCTCTGCCTGCGCTGCCAGGTGGTGATGAACGATCCGCAGACCTGCCCGGTGCTGAAACGCCGGGCCCGAAGCGCCCCGGCGCAACCGGAGGTCACATGAACCGCCGCCGCTTCCTGATCCTGACCGCCTGCGCCGCCGCCCTGCCGCGCGCGGGACTGGCGGCGACGGATGAATGGCGCAGCCGGGCCATGGGCGCGGATGTGACCCTGCGCCTGCAAGGCGCCTCGGCGGTGCAGGCCCGGGCCTTCTTCGCCGAGGCGGCGCGTGTGCTGGCCCATGTCGAAAGCCTGTTCTCGCTGCATCGCGCCTCCGACCTCCAGCGGCTGAACCGGATCGGCGGGCTGCGCTTTCCCGCAGACGGGATGATCGAACTTCTGGCGCTGTCGGATCGGCTGCACCGGATCACCGGCGGCGTGTTCGATCCGACCATCCAGCCGCTCTGGCTGGCACGCGCCGGGGGAACGGATGAAAGCCGCGCCGTGACCGGCTGGCAGGGCGTGAGCTGGTCGGACCGCGAGGTTTCGCTGGCGCGTCCGGGCATGGCACTGACCTTCAACGGCATCGCCCAGGGATGGGCCGCGGACCAGCTGGCCGCCGCCGCCGCGCGCCACGACCTGACCGACCTGCTGATCGACACCGGCGAGGTTCGCGCCCTTGGCAGCCATGGCTGGCGGGCGGAACTCGCCGATGCCCGCGGGCGCGTCCACCAGCGCCTGATCCTGTCCGCGCGGGCGCTGGCGACCTCCTCGCCTTCCGCCACCCGGATCGGCCCGCGGCAGATGCCGCATATCATGGCCCACGACGACCGCCCGCCCCTGTGGGACACGATCTCGGTCAGCGCGCCGCAGGCCGCACTGGCCGACGGCCTGTCCACGGCGCTGTGCCTGATGACGCCGGAAGAAGCCGTGCGGGCCATGGCACAATTGCCGGAATGCCGGATCGAGCTGCAAATCCCTGCGGGCGTGCCCGGCTGATCTTACCCGAACGGGCAAGGGCTGCCCGGCACTTTTCAGGCCGCGCCTTGCGGCCGCAACAGGTTCACGAGATAGGCTAGGAACGCGACCGTCCAGACGATCAGCGCGATGACGGAAAAGGTCCGGGTCAGCGGGTCGAGAAAATGGAACTCCAGCGCGAGGGCCATCTGATGGGTCGAGACCGCATACATGCCAAGCGGAAAGACCGCCCCCCAGTACAGCGGATCATAGCGCAGCGGAAAGCGCATATAGACATGCCGCCAGACCCCGAGGATCAGCAGCATCGGGATCCACCAGGTTCCGGTCGCCCAGTAGAACACCGTGAAGCCCTTCATGAAGGGAACGATCGAATGCAGGAACGGGGCGTCCTGCGAATTCCGGATCAGCAGCGCCCCGGCCAGGGTCGAAATCGCCATCGCCCCCATGTTGATCCAGTAGGGCGGTGACAGATCGCCCGGCGAGAACCGGAAAAACGCATAGCGATAGAAGATCAGCGACATCAACCAGATGTAGAGCATGCCGCCCCACAACCACATCGACAGCGCCAGAAAGTTCAGGTCCAGCCGATAGGGTTGCGGCAGCTGAACGGCCAGCAGCGTGGACAGCACGGCAATGGATTGCGTCGCCACCACCGCCAGCAACCAGGCCCCGCTGATTCCCTGATCCAGCGGCGGCTTGACCTGCTTGATCGTGAGGGCGGTGAAGATCGTGTAGGTCAGGCCGAACCACAGAAAGGCGGCAACGCCCCACAAAACGAAAGCGGCGGCCGGGCGGTCCGCCAGCAGCACGAACTCGCTGCCCAGCACGCTGGAGGCCGCGACCATGGTGAAGAAGCCGGGTCCGCGGAGATGATCGAACATATCCGCCAGCAGCCGCGCGCGATGCCGCAGAAGGCGCATGAGCGTCAGCCCCCACAGCACGACATAGGCAATGCCCGCAACGGCGAACAACGCCACCGCGACGCCCCGCAGCCCGATCTGGTCGGCCGCCAGCGAAACGATCCCGGTTGCCATGACCATCGCGAAATAGGCCGGGGACAGCCGGCTGACATCGGGGCGCAGCAGCCTGCCGCTGAGGGAGTCCCGGGTTGGCGTGTCGGCGCCGGGCATGGGCCAATGTTCCAGTTCTGCCGCTGATGGGCCTTTATGGGCCGGCCAAGGAGGCCGCCGCAAGCAGTCTCTGGCCGGCGTCTCGTCGGGATCAGGACCCGTGTTCGCCGCCCTGCCCGTGATGGCGGCGGTTCCACAGCACCGAACTGACAAAGGCCGTGGCGATGAAGCAGGCCCCCAGAAGCCCGGTCACCACCTCGGGCAGATGCCACATGGTCTGGCCGAACATGATGATCGACAGCACGAGGATCGACCAGAAGGCACCATGCTCCAGATAACGGAACTCGGCCAGCGTGCCGCGCTCGACCAGCATCACGGTCATGGCGCGCACATACATCGCGCCGATGCCAAGGCCGATGGCGATCAGGAACAGGTTCTGGGTCAGCGCGAAGGCCCCGATCACCCCGTCAAAGCTGAACGAGGCGTCCAGAACCTCGAGATACAGGAACGCCCCCAGCCCGGCCTGTGCCGTGCCCCGGGCGGCGCTGCCCTGCCTCTCGCCCCAGCGGTCCAGCACATGCCCCAGGGCATCGACCGCAAGGAAGGTGACGATCCCCCACATGCCGCTGAACATGAACAGCTTTTCGTCGCGCACCGGCAGCAGCCAGACGAAGACGAGGATCAGGACCAGAACGAACCCGACCTCCATTCCCCGGACCGATCCGCAGGACCGCAATGCGCGTTCCAGCCGGCCGATCCAATGCACCTCCTTCGACTGGTCGAAGAAGAAGGTCAGCGCGACCAGCATCAGGAACGAGCCACCGAAAGCCGCGATGGGCAGATGCGCCCCCCGGATCAGTTCGGCATATTCGGCCGGGCGGGTCGCGGCCAGTTCGATCGCCTGCCACGGCCCGATCCGGGCGGCGATGACGACGATCAGCAGGGGAAAGATAACCCGCATCCCGAAGACCGCGATCAGGATGCCCCAGGTCAGAAAGCGCCGCTGCCAGACGGGCGACATCTCTTTCAGCTTGTTGGCATTGACGATGGCATTGTCGAAGCTGAGCGAGATTTCCAGCACCGCCAGCACCGCCGCGATCACCAGAAACGAGATCGCGCCCGCACTCGTCCCCGAGAACCTCCACCCCAGGGCGCCAGCCAGGGCGACGCCCAGAACCGTCACGATCAGCGGCCATCGAAAGTAGGAGGCGGTCGAGCGCATCGGTTAAAGCCTTTCGTTGGACTGCACCCTGATAGGACGGCAGGGTCACGTCAGCAAGGCCGGGCTGGCACCGCCCTGCCGTGGGCGATGCGATCGGATCAAGCCCCTTTGACGGGATATGGCCATCGCCCGGGCGATCGGGCAGGATCGGCCGCAAACGGGCAGGACCGGACCCGGCGCGAAGTCCCTCCGGTGTACCCCCCCAGCGAGGTCAGACATGGGCGAATGGCGCCGCTACGCGATCTACTACACCGCGACCGGGCCGCTGGCCGAATTCGGTGCGGTCTGGCTGGGCTGGGACATCGCCAGGTCTAGGGCTTTCGAGGTCAGGCCGGCGCGGATCGAGGCGCTGACGCGGTCGCCGCGTCGCTACGGCTTTCACGCCACGCTGAAGCCGCCGTTCCGGCTGGCCCCGGACAGCAGCGAAGCCGCCCTTCTGGCGGATCTGCGTGATCTGGCCGCGGCTCTTGAACCCGTCTCGCTGCAGGGCGGACTGCAACTGGCCCTGCTGGACGGCTTTCCGGCCCTGGTTCCATCCGCGCCCGCCCCCGGCCTGCACGACCTCGCGGCGCGGATCGTCCGCGATCTGGACCAGCATCGCGCGCCCCCGACGCCCGAGGAACGCGCCCGCCGCGCCCCTGAACGGCTGACCGCGGCACAGCGCGCGCTGCTGGATCGCTGGGGCTATCCTTGGGTGATGGACCAGTTCCGCTTTCACATGACGCTGGGCGACCGGATGACCGCCCCCGAGGCCGAGATTCTTCTGGCGACGCTGGCGCCGGAACTGGCGCCGCTGCTGCCCGACCCGCATCCGGTCGATGCGATCACGCTGGCCGGCGAGGATGAGGCTGGCAGCTTTCATCAGATCGCGCGCGTTCCGCTGGGCTGATTCGGCCCCGCCGCCGGGGACCGGCACAGGACAGATAGCTGTGGCAGCAATGCCAGTCCCTGCGGTTTTGCTCATGGCACGGTGGCGGATGTCTGAAACCGAGGATGCGAGGTCGCAATTCATCCGTTTCGGCGCGGCGGCACGGGTAGGCTGGCCGGGAACCCCAACCCGCGCCAACGATTACAGGTGCCAGATGACCCAGATGAGCCTTTCGACCGCCGAACTGATCGCCCAACGCCAGCCCGGCCATTCGCTGCCCCGCGATCTCTATTGCAACCAGCAGACCCTGCACGACGATCTGGAACAGATCTGGTACCGGGAATGGGTCTTCGCGGTCCCGGCCTGCGAGATCCCCAAGGCCGGCAATTTCGCCACCCTGCAACTGGGCGCCTTTCCGGTCATCATCGTGCGGGGCGGCGATGGCCGCATCCGCGCCTTCCACAATGTCTGCCGCCATCGCGGCCAGCGGCTGTGCGCCAAGGCCTCGGGCAGCAACCCTAAGCTGGTCTGCCCCTACCACCAGTGGACCTACGATCTGGACGGCAGGCTGCTTTATGCGCGCGACATGGGCGAAGGGTTCGACGCCTCGAAATACGGGCTGAAGCCGGTCCATTGCATCGACCTGGGCGGGATGGTCTTCATCTGCGTCGCCAAGGTGCCGCCCGCGGTCAACGAGCTTGCCCAGAACCTGATGCGCTATCTCGCCCCCAGCGGGCTGAGCGACGCGAAGATCGCCCACAGCTCGACCATCGTCGAGAAGGGCAACTGGAAGCTGGTGATGGAGAACAACCGCGAATGCTATCACTGCGGCGGTGCGCATCCCGAACTGTGCCGGACCTATTCCGACGATCCGCTGATGACGGTGATGGAAGGACCGCATTCCGCCAGCAACGAGATCCTGACCCATTGGGACCGCTGCGACGCGGCGGGCCTGCCGGCGCGGTTCGTGAACGCCCCCGACATGCAGTGGCGGATGGCGCGTGCGCCGCTGATGGACAATCAGGAAAGCTTTACCATGTCGGGCAAGGCGGCGGTGATGCAGCGCATGGGCTCGATCCCGTGGAACGACGCCGGCAGCCTGATGTTCTACCACTTCCCGTCAAGCTGGAACCATTTCCTGCCCGATCACGCGATCGTCTTCCGCATTCTGCCGATCAGCCCCACCGAGACCGAGGTCACCACGAAATGGCTGGTCCACAAGGACGCGGTCGAGGGCCGCGACTACGATCTGGCCAAGCTGACCGAGGTCTGGCTGGCCACCAATGACGAGGATCGCCGCGTGGTCGAGGAAAATCAGGCCGGCATCCTGTCGCCCGCCTATGAGCCCGGCCCCTATTCGCCGCGGCAGGAGGCCGGGGTGATCCATCTGGTCGACTGGTACTGCGCCACCATGGCCAGCCGGCTGGGACTGCAAAGCGCGGCGGAGTAGCACGGCGATGAAGAAGCAGCGACTGAACTGGAACGCCGAGCCCTGGGACGATTCCGAGATGCTGGAATGCACCCAGATCGTGCCCGAGACCGCCGATACCTGGACCTTCACCTTCCGCGCGCCCTCGGGCGCGTGGTTCGACTATGAGCCGGGGCAGTTCGTCACGCTGGACCTGCCGGTGCCGGGCGGCAACGTGCAGCGGACCTATACGCTGTCCTCCTCGTCCTCGCGGCCGCTGTCGATCTCGGTCACGGCCAAGGCGCAATCGACCTCGGTCGCCACGCGCTGGATGATGGATCACCTGAAGCCGGGGATGCGGATCCGGGCCTATGGACCGTCGGGGATCTTCAGCTTCCACCGCCATCCGGCGAAGAAATACCTGTTCATCTCGGCCGGCTCGGGGATCACGCCGATGATGTCGATGACGACATGGGCCTGGGATTCGGGCAAAATGCCGGACATCATCTTCGTCCATGCCGCCCGCCGCCCCTCGGACATCATCTTCCGCGAACGGATGCAGCAGATGGCCAGCCGCCTGCCCGGTCTGCAGCTGCGCCTGACAGTCGAGGAGCCCGAGCCGTTCAAGGCCTGGGCGGGCTATCAGGGCCGGCTCAGCCAGATCATGCTGGGTCTGATGGCACCCGACTACCTCGAGCGCGAGGTGTTCTGCTGCGGCCCCGAGCCCTTCATGCAATCGGTCCGCGACATGCTGATCTCGCTCGGCTACGACATGGACCGCTATCATCAGGAAAGCTTCGGTGCGCCGGTGGCGAACGAGGCCGAGGCGCCGGTGATCGAGGATGTCATCCCCGACGAGGAGGCGAAGGCCCAGATCCGCTTTGTCGGCAGCGATGTCGTGGCCGGCTGCGCCGAGACCGACACCGTGCTGGCCGTCGCCAAGCGCGCGGGGCTGAACATCCCCTCCGGCTGCACCTTCGGCCTGTGCGGCACCTGCAAGGTCAGGAAGCTGTCGGGCGAGGTGCATATGGTCCATAACGGCGGCATCACCGATGAGGACATCGAGGAGGGCTGGATCCTCGCCTGCTGCTCGAACCCGTTGGGCCGGGTTGAGATCGACATCTGAGCCGGCTCAACGCCCCTGCAGGGCCTCGACCAGCGCGGTGAAATGCTCGCCGCGCTTCTCGAAATTGGGATACTGGTCGAAGCTGGCGGCGGCCGGGGCCAGCAGGACGGTATCGCCCGCCTCGGCCTCGGCCGCGGCCCGCGTCACCGCCTGTTCCATGGTCTCGGAGATCTCATGGGGGATCTGGCCGATCTCCAGCGCGAAATCGCGCGCGGAATGGCCGATCAGATAGGCCTTGCTCACCTGCCCCAGATGCGGCAGCAGCCCGGCGATCCCGCCCTCCTTGGCCAGCCCGCCGGCGATCCAGCGGATCCGGGGGAACGCCTGCAGCGCCTTGGCCGCGGCGTCGACATTGGTGGCCTTGGAATCGTTGACGAAGCGGACGCCGCCGATCTCGGCCACCAACTGGCTGCGATGCGGCAGGCCGGCAAAGCTGTGAAACGCCGCCTCGATCTCGCGCGGGGCCAGCCCGACGGCGCGACAGGCGGCATAGGCCGCGCAGGCGTTCTGGTGGTTATGCGCGCCGGGCAGACCCTTGACCCCGCGCAGGTCGATCGAGGCCGCCTGCCGCCCCTTGCGGTACTCGGCCAGAAAGCCCTTGCGGGCAAAGACCGACCAGCCCGGCCCGTCCAGCTTCTGTCCGGCCGAGACGCGGATCACCCGGTCGTCGGCGGGCGCCATGGACATCTGCCCGGCCAGATATAGCCCCTCGGCCTCGTCGACGCCGATCACGGCGCGATCCGGCCCGCCTTCCGCAAACAGCCGCCGCTTGGCCGCGAAATAGCCGCCCAACCCGCCATGCCGGTCCAGATGATCGGGCGACAGATTGGTGAAGACGGCGACATCGGGGGTCAGCGCGCGGGCCAGATCGGTCTGATAGCTGGACAGTTCCAGCACCACCACCTCGCCGTCATGCGCGGGCTCCAGCGACAGAACGCCGGTGCCGATATTTCCGCCCATCTGCGTCGGCCGTCCGCATTCCCGCAGGATGTGATGGATCAGCGCCGTGGTGGTGGACTTGCCGTTCGATCCGGTCACCGCGATCACCCGCGGCATGCGGTCGAACCCCTCCCAGTCGGCGGTCGCATAGCTGCGGAAGAACAGCCCGATATCGTTGTCGACCGGCACGCCGAGGGCATAGGCCCTGGCGATCACCGGATGCGGCCTGGGGTAAAGATGCGGGATGCCGGGCGAGGTGATCAGGGCGGTGACCCCCTCCCAGGCGCCGTCACGGGTCAGATCGACGATGCGCATGCCCTCGGCCTCGGCGCTGGCGCGGGTGTCGTTGCCGTCATCCCAGGCGATCACATGCGCGCCGCCTGCCGCCAGCGCGGCAGCGGTGGCCTTGCCCGACCGGCCAAGTCCCAGAACGGCAATGGTCTGATCTTCGACGCCTTGAACCGGGATCATCGGTCGCACCCTTTCCTGTTGCCGGGATCAACCCCGGGGATTCGCCCGGATATTTCAGCCAAACCGCAGCGCGGTGCAAGCCGGCGCCCGGCTCAGGGGCCGAGGCAGCGGATCAGGCTGCCATCCGGGTCGATCAGCGCGAACATGCGCAGATCGTCGGTCACCCGGCTGATGCCGGTCAGGCAGGGCCTGCCCCGCGCGGGCAGGTTCAGTTCGGCGAACTCGGCGGCCAGTCCTTCAAGGTCTTCGGTGCGGAAACAGGCGCTGAACCAGCTGCCGCCCGGATCGAGGTCGGGATGAGGAAAAAACTCGAGCTGCGCCTCGCCGCGCTTCAGGATCATCCAGTTGTCGTCCCGGTAGGCGCGGGCAAAGCCCAGCCGGGCGTAAAAATCCTCGGTCGCGTCGAAGGCGCGGCTGGGCAGGTTGGCGGTGACGGTCAGCGGCAGGGCCATCGCGTCACCGCAGCTTCAGCGTCGCCAGCCCGATCAGCGCCAGGATCAGCGAAATGATCCAGAAACGGATGACGATCTGCGGCTCCTTCCAGCCCAGTTTCTCGAAATGGTGGTGGATCGGCGCCATCAGGAAGACCCGCTTGCCGGTGCGCTTGAAATAGAGGACCTGGATGATCACGCTCAGCGCCTCGACCACGAACAGGCCGCCGACGATGGCCAGCACGATCTCGTGCTTGGTGACCACGGCGATGGCGCCCAGCGCGCCGCCCAGGGCAAGGCTGCCGGTATCGCCCATGAAGACGGCGGCCGGGGGCGCGTTGTACCACAGAAAGCCCAGGCCCCCGCCGATCAGCGCGGCGACGAAGATCAGGATCTCGCCGGTGCCCGGAACGTGGTGGACACCAAGATATTCGGTGAAGTCCACCCGGCCCACCGTATAGGCGATGACCCCCAGCGTGCCGGCCGCGATCATCACCGGCATGATCGCCAGCCCGTCCAGCCCGTCGGTCAGGTTCACCGCATTGGCCGCGCCGACGATCACCAGCATGGCGAAGGGGATGAAGAACAGGCCCAGATCGATCAGCACGTTCTTGAACACCGGCAGCGCCAGTTGTCCGGTCAGCCCGGCCGGATGCAGCCACATGGCCCAGGCCGAGGCGATGAAGGCCAGCGCCAGCCCAAGCGCCATGCGCACTCGCCCCGGCACGCCCTTGGTATTGTGCTTGCTGACCTTGGCGTAATCATCGGCAAAGCCGATCGCAGCATAGCCGGCGGTCACGCTCAACACCACCCAGACATAGCCGTTGTCCAGCCGTGCCCAGAGCAGGGTCGAGACGAACAGCGCCGAGAGGATCAGAAGCCCGCCCATGGTCGGGGTGCCGGCCTTGACGAAATGCCCCTCGGGGCCGTCGTCTCGGATCGGCTGACCCTTCTTCTGCGTGCGCCGCAGGTAATTGATCAGCGGGCGGCCGAAGATGAAGCCGAAGATCAGCGCCGTGAAAAAGGCCGCGCCCGCCCGGAATGTGATATATCGAAACAGGTTGAAGAGGTCGCCCCCTTCGGACAGGCTGCTCAGCCAATAGAGCATTCGTCTTCCTCTCGTTTGAGGCAGTTACGCAGGGCCTCGACCACCGAGGAAATCTTCGAGGATTTCGAGCCCTTCACCAATACGATGTCACCCGCGGCGACCAGCGATCCGGCCCTGGCCGCCAGTTCGGCGGCGTTCCCGGCCCATTCACCGCGCTTGCCCGCCGGCAGCGCGTCAAAAAGATGCCGCATCAGCGGCCCCGCCGCATGGACCAGATCGACCGAGGCCATGGACGGGTCATCGGCCACGGCGCGATGCAGGTCTGCCTCGTCCGCGCCCAGTTCCAGCATGTCGCCCAGAATGGCCACCCGCCGACCGCCTCGCAGCCCGGCCAGCGTCGCCAGCCCCGCCGCCAGCGAGGCCGGGTTGGCGTTGAAGGCGTCGTCGATCAGCCGGATGCCGCCCAGTTCCTCGACCGCGCCGCGACCTTTCGGCGGCTGCCAGTCCGACAGGCACCGGCCCGCCTCGCTGACATCGGCCCCTGCTGCCGCCAGCGCCGCCAAGACGCCGATCGCATTCATCGCGAAATGGGCGCCGGTGGTCTGCAGCGTGAAATCAACGGTCTCTCCGGCAATCCTCGCGCGGCATTTCAGGGCGGCGCCTTCGGGTTTCGCCTGCACCAGCCTCGCCATGCCATGCTGGCCGAAGCCCAGGACGATGGCGCCCGCCGCATCGGCGCCGTCGCGCAGGATCTGGGTCACCGGCAGATCCTCGGGGATGATCGCGGTGCCGATGGCCTCCAGCCCCTCGAAGATCGCGCCCTTTTCGCGGGCGATGCCCTCGATCGCGCCGAAGGCTTCCAGATGCGCCGCCGCAACCGTGGTGATCATCGCCACATGCGGCCGCGCGAGGCGCGACAGCGGCGCGATCTCGCCCGGATGGTTCATGCCGATCTCGACAATGGCGAAATCGGTGTCGGCGGGCATCCGCGCCAGCGTCAGCGGCACCCCCCAATGGTTGTTATAGCTGGCCTCGGCGGCATGGATGCGGCCCTGCCCGGCCAGCGCGATCCGCGCCATGTCCTTGGTCGAGGTCTTGCCGACAGAGCCGGTGATGGCGACGATCTTGCCCCCCATCCGCGCCCGTCCGGCCCGGCCAAGCGCCTCCAGCGCCGGCAGCACCTCGGGCACGATCAGCAGCGGCGCATCCGGGGTCACCCCCTCGGGGATGCGGCTGACCAGCGCGGCGGCCGCGCCCTTCTGCAGGGCCTGGGCCACGAAGTCATGGCCGTCGCGGAGATCGGTCAGCGCCACGAACAGATCGCCCGGCCGGATCGTGCGGGTGTCGATCGACACGCCCGAGGCAAGCCAGTCGCCCTGCGCCCGACCCCCGGTCGCGGCGGCGGCATCCGCTGCGGTCCACAGGCTCATATCTTGCCGTCCAGTGCCGCGACGGCGACCGAAGCCTGTTCGGCATCGTCGAAGGGATAGACATCCTGACCGACGATCTGGCCGGTCTCGTGCCCCTTGCCGGCAATCAGCAGCGCATCGCCCGGCTGCAGCGCATCGACGCCGCGCAGGATCGCCTCGGCCCGGTCGCCGACCTCGGTCGCCTCCGGGCCGGCACCCGCCATCACGGCGGCACGGATCGCGGCCGGATCCTCGCTGCGCGGATTATCGTCGGTCACGATCACCACATCCGCATGCGCGCGGGCCGCCTCGCCCATCAGCGGGCGCTTGCCCTGATCGCGGTCGCCGCCCGCACCGATCACGACGACGATGCGGCCCATCACATGCGGCCGCAGCGATTGCAGCGCGGCCAGCACCGCGCCGGGCTTGTGCGCGTAATCGACAAAGACCGCCGCACCGTTGTCGCGCTGCGCGACAAGCTGCATCCGCCCGCGCACCGTCTGCAGGTCCGGCAACACCCGCAGGATCGCCTCGGCCGAATCGCCCACGGCCAGCGCCAGCCCCATCGCGGCCAGCACGTTCTCGGCCTGAAAGCCGCCGATCAGCGGCAGGCGCACCATCTGCGCCTGCCCCATCACCGAAAAGCGCAGATCCTGCCCGGTTGCGTCAAAGCGCTGGCCGAGGATCCGCAGCATCGCATTTTCGCCCCGTCCGACCGAGGTCAGGGCCAGCCCGCGATCGGTGGCAATGTCGGCCATCTGGCGGCCACGCTCGCTGTCGACATTGATGACGGCGGCTTCGCCATCCTCGAGGATGCGGTTGAACAGCAGCGCCTTGGCCGCGAAATAGTCATCGAACCCGGCATGATAATCCAGGTGATCCTGGCTGAAATTGGTGAAGGCGCCGGCCTCGACGCGCACCCCGTCCAGCCGCCGCTGGTCGAGGCCATGGCTCGACGCCTCCATCGCCGCATGGGTGACGCCGGCCTCGGCCGCCTCGGCCAGAACCCGGTGCAGGGTCAGGGGCTCGGGGGTGGTATGGGCCAGCCGCGCCTCGTAATCGCCCTCGACGCCCATCGTGCCAAGGCTGATCGCCCTGTGCCCCAGGGCCTGCCAGATCTGGCGGGTGAAATGCGCCACCGAGGTCTTGCCCGAGGTGCCGGTGACGGCGACCACATGTTCGGGCTGGACCTCGAACCACAGCGCCGCCGCGCCGGCCAGTGCGGCGCGCGGATCCTCGGCCACGACCAGCGCGCCATTCCAGCCCGCCAGCGCCTCAGCCGTCAGTTCGGCGCCGGCCCTGTCGGTCAGCACGGCGGCGGCATCCATGCGCAGCGCATAGGGCACGAACTCTGCCCCGTGGATCGCCGTGCCCGGCAGCGCGGCAAACAGATGCCCCGGCTTCACCGTCCGGCTGTCAACGGAAATTCCGGAAATGGCCGGGTCGCGCCCGTCCCTTGCCCGCAGCCCCAGCTGCGCCAGCGTCTTCGTCGCCTGCCTCACCCAGTCACCTGTCATTGGTTCGCGACGAGCTTTATCTCATCGTGCGGGCCGGGTTCAACATGCGGCTGAAAGCGCGCGGCGATGCTGGGCAGGGATTCGTCGGTTTTCGCCTCGAGCCCGATCATCGGCGCGAGGCGGCGGACCAGTTCGGCGGCAACCGGGACGGCGGTGGCGCCCGCCGTCCGGCTTTCGCCGCCGCCGCTGCCGACCGAAGGTTCGTCCAGCGTCACGATCAGCACATATTTCGGATCGCTGGCCGGGAACATCGAGGCGAAGGTCGAGATCACCTTGTTCTTGTAATAGCCGCCGCTGGGCCGCGGCTTGTCGGCGGTGCCGGTCTTGCCGGCGATCTCGTAGCCCTCGACCTCGGCCTGCTTGGCGGTGCCGCGCGTCACCACCTGGCGCAGCATGCTGATGGCCAGTTCGGCCGCACGCGGCGACAGGACCTGCTCGCCCTCGGGGCGCTTGCGGCCGTGGATCAGCGTCGGCTCGACGCGCTTGCCGCGATTGGCGATGGTGGCATAGGCCGCGGCCAGATGCAGCGGGCTGGCGGCAAGGCCATGGCCGAAGGCCACCGTGGCCGCCGTCACCGCGGGCCAGCGCGGCGGCACCAGCGGACGCCCGGTCGGGGCCTCGACCATCTCGATCGAGGTCGGCTCGAACAGGCCCAGCTTCTGCAGGAAGTCCTTCTGCCGCTCGACCCCCAGCATCTGGGCGATGCGGACGGTGCCGACGTTCGAGGATTTCACGATCACGTCCGTGGCGCTGAGTTGGGGGCCATAATTGTTGAAATCATTGATCAGATACTTGCCGATCTTCATCGGGCTTTTCGAGTTGATGCCCGAATTGGGGTTGATCAGCTTCAGGTCCAGCGCCTGCGCGACCGGAAAGATCTTGAAGGTCGAGCCCAGTTCGTATTGCCCCTGCACGGCACGGTTGAACAGCGGGCTGTCCGACGCATCGCCCTTCAACAGCGGCCGCGGCCGGTTGTTCGGATCGAAATCCGGCAGGCTGGCCATGGCCAGAATCTCGCCCGTCTCGACCTCCATCAGGATGCCGGCCGCGCCCTTGGCACTCATCAATGCCATGCCCGAGGCCAGAACCTCCTCCATGGCGGCCTGCGCCGACAGGTCGATCGACAGCGCCAGCGGCGCCCCGTCATTCGAGGGGTCGCGCAACCAGTTGTCGAAAGCCTTCTCGACGCCGGCCACGCCCAGAACCTCGGCGCTGCTGACGCCTTCATTGCCGAAGCCCGAGCCGCCGAGGATATGGCTGGCCAGATCGCCATTGGGATAGATGCGCATCTCGCGCGGGCCGAACAGCAGGCCCGGCTCGCCGATGTCATGGACGGCCTGCATCTGTTCGGGGCTGATCTTGCGCTTGATCCACATGAACTTGCGGTTGCCGGTAAAGTCGCGGATCAGCTTTTCCTCGCTGAGATCGGGGAAAATCCGCGCCAGCCCCTGTGCCGCGCCGATCGGATCGACCATCTGCTGGGGATGGGCATAGACCGAATGCGTCAGCAGGTTGGTGGCCAGCACCCGCCCACGCCGGTCGGTGATATCGGCCCGCTGCGAGATGATCTGCGCCGACAGGACCTGACTGCGCGGCTCGCTGGGGTTGCTGGAGGCCAGCACCCCCATCCGCACTCCGACGGTTCCGAAGGCGAGCAGGAAGAAGCCGGCCATCAGCACCAGCCGCCCCTCGGCGCGGCGGCGCGCCTTGTGCTGGATCGCCTCGTGGCGCAAGCGGCGGTTCTCGGCCTCGATCTCGTCGGGGTTCTCGCCGTGTTCGCGGGCGCGAAGGATACGGGCCAGCGGGCGCAGGGGGGTGCGGATCATGGCTGTTGCTCCTGAGACGGGGCGGTATCGCCGGCGTCCTCCGCCTCGGGCGGCGCAGGCGGTTTCGGGTAATCGACATTGCCGATATCGAGATACTGGCCCGATTCCAGCGGGACCAGTTGCAGGCGCTCGAAATTCAGGTTGACCAGTTCGCGCAGGCGCTCGGGGCGGTTCAGATAGGCCCATTCGGCCCGCAGAACCCCCAGGTCCTCGCGCAGGCCGGCGATCTCGCGCTGGATCTGGCCCATTTCGCTCATCGCGGCCTGGGTGCGATAGTTTTCGCGATAAGCCCAGAAGGCCAGCGCCAGCACCAGCAGCGTCACAC
This sequence comes from Paracoccus marinaquae, assembly GCF_018860165.1. GTDB lineage: Bacteria > Pseudomonadota > Alphaproteobacteria > Rhodobacterales > Rhodobacteraceae > Paracoccus > Paracoccus marinaquae. The sequence goes on along the minus strand of NZ_JAHKNG010000001.1, from coordinate 193,125 downwards.
CCAGATAGGTCAGCGGGCGCATCATGCACCTCCCTTCGCGGGAAGGCGGGGCATCGCCAGCGCGGATTCGTCGGCTGCCCCCGCCGGTGCATCGGTGCGGATCGCCACCCGCAGAAGGGCCGAGCGCGCGCGCGGATTGCCCTCCATCTCGTCCGGGTCGGGGCCGATGGCGCGGCGGAACGGCAGGGTGAAGGCCGCCGGCGCCGTGTCCTGCACCGGCGCATAGCGGCTGCCGCCGCCGGCGCTGTTCGCGCGGGCCTGCATGAAGCGCTTGACGATCCGGTCCTCCAGCGAATGGAAGCTGACGACGGCCAGCCTGCCGCCCGGCTTCAACGCGCGCTCGGCCGCGGACAGCCCGTCCACCAGCTGCCGGAATTCGTCATTCACCCAGATGCGGATCGCCTGAAAGCTGCGGGTGGCCGGATGGCTCTGCCCCGGTTTCGGGCGCGGCAGGCAGCCGGCCACGATCTCGGCCAGTTGCGCGGTCCGGCTCAGCGGCCGCGCGGCGACGATGGCGCGGGCGATGCGACGGGCGGCGCGTTCCTCGCCATAGTGATAGAGGACATCGGCGATCACCGCCTCATCGACCTCGTTCAGCAGATCGGCCGCCGACGGCCCGTCCTGCCCCATCCGCATGTCCAGAGGACCGTCGCGCAGGAATGAAAAGCCACGCTCGGCCTGATCCAGTTGCATCGAACTGACCCCCAGATCCAGCACCACGCCGTCCAGCGGCTGGCCGGCCAGTTCGTCCAGATCGGAAAACGTGCCCGGCACCAGCCGCAGCCGGTCGCCATACTGCCCGGCCCAGTCCTGCGCCATCTGAAACACCGCCGGATCGCGGTCCACGCCGATGACGGTCTTCGCACCCGCCTCCAGAAGCCCGCGCGCATAGCCGCCGGCACCGAACGTGCCGTCCAGCCAGATGCCCGACACGGGTTCGACCGCCCTGAGAAGCGGCTTCAGCAGGACAGGGATATGCGGCTGGTCCATGCCCTAGCCCTCGCCGCTGCTGGCCTGGCCAAGAAACGAGCGCGGATCGAAGCCCGGCCCTTTCGAGGCGATGAACTTCTCCAGTTTCTCGACATCCTTCGGCGGGGAATCGGGCAGATAGACCTTCACATAGTCACCGCTTGCGGCAAAGATCGTCTCGATCCCGTTGCCGAAGCCCAGCTTCTCGCGCAGCTTCTGCGGCAGGACCAGACGGCCCTCGCGGTCGATTTCCAGATCGACCGACTGGCCGTTCATCAGCAGCTCGAGGCTGAGGCGCTCTTCGGTGCCGCGGGTCAGCCGGTCGATCTGCGCATCGATCTCTTCGATGGCTTCCATGGTGTAAAGTTCGAGCCAGTTCCATGTGTCGGGGCCATAGACCGCCACCAGCTGCGTGCGCCCGGTATTCGAGGTCGAGAAGGCAGGATCGCCGGCGTCGAAGGTCTTGCGCAGCCGGGCGGGGACCGACATGCGGCCCTTTCCATCGACCTTGACGGTCTCGGTGCCTCTGAACTTCCGCGCCACGCCGGCCCGCCCTCACTGCTCACTCTTCCGGTCGCCCGAAAGAGAAAGGCGGACCGGGCCGCTGCCACTGCCCGATCCGCCGCCCTCGTTCCCATTGCCTGGGCCCCTTTCGGGGTCGTCCACCCTGTCACGCGCCACCTGGGGGAGGTGCTGCTCGCACGCGCGGGCGGATCAATATTGGAAAACGGGTGCCTGCATGAAACCTGCGTCGCCTTGCGGGGTCTTGTTGCCCCTTCACTCCCCGTCTCCGTGATCAAGTTGTGACATGGGAATTTGCGGGAAGCAATGGATTTCTACGCCACTTAGGGTGAAATTACCTTGATAAAACCGAGACGTTCATAACAAACGGCAGGCTCGCGGCGCAAGAACACGCCACATGTTGTGTACGCATAACACATACACCACACATATAGAAATGTGCGGTTTTTCCCGCGCAATCCGCGCTGTCCCAGAAAGTGCCCGCAGAAATACCGCGATAACAGACCTCAGCTCAGAATTCACGTGGAATCCCGCTGGAATCACGCCGAATCACGTATCCGGGATCGCCGGCGCCCAGTCAGTGCCCTGAATTCCCAGCCGCCCCGGAAATTCCCACCCGACACCCACCCCATGACAGGGCGCGCCGTCAGGCGACCCCCTGTTCGATCAGCCGCGCGGCCAGCCGCGCATAGGCCTGCGCGATCTCACCCTCGCCCAGGGCGACGGGCCGGCCCGAATCACCGGCCAGCCGCACCTCGAGTTGCAGGGGGATCTCGCCCAGGAAAGGCAGCCCCAGATCCATCGCCTCGGCGGCGACGCCGCCATGGCCGAACAGATGCGCCTCATGACCGCAGTTCGGACAGATATAGCTGGACATGTTCTCGATCAGCCCCAGAACCGGCGCCTTGAGCTTGTTGAACATGTCGATGGCACGACGCGCATCCAGCAGTGCCACATCCTGCGGGGTCGAGACGATGATCGCCCCGGTCACCGCCGCCTTCTGGCACAGCGACAACTGCACATCGCCGGTGCCGGGCGGCAGGTCGATCAGCAGCACGTCCAGCTCGCCCCAGTTCACCTGCTGCAGCAGCTGCTGCAATGCCCCCATCAGCATCGGGCCGCGCCAGACCACGGCCTCGCCCTCCTTCAGCATCAGCCCGATCGACATGATGGTGACGCCATGGGCGTGCAGCGGCTCGATCCGCTTGCCATCGGGGCTCGCGGGACGGTCCGAAACGCCCATCATCCGCGGCTGCGACGGACCATATATATCGGCATCCAGCAGACCGACCCGCCGGCCGGCCCGGGCCAGGGCCACCGCCAGATTGGAGGTCAGCGTCGATTTCCCGACCCCGCCCTTGCCCGATCCGATGGCGACAATGCTGCGCACACCCGGAATCGGCTGCGGGCCGGCCTGCCCGGTCGCATGGCGCCCGATCTTCAGCGACGGCGCCGCCCCCGCCGCGGCCGGGCGGGCCGCGGGGGCCGTCACCACGATCTGCACCCGCTCGATCCCCGGCAGGGCCTCCAGGCGGCGCTGCGCCTCGGCCTCCACCTGCGACAGGCTGCTGGCGGCCGCCGCATCGGCCGCCTCGATGACGAATCGGATCGTGCCGCCATCGACGCTCAGGGCGCGGACGATATCCGCCTCGGCAAGCGTCCGGCCGTCCGGAAGACGGATGTCTGCGATTTCCGCTAGGGCAACTTCCCGGCTGACGGACATGTTATCACCTCGTGTCGACTGTGGCGGGCGGCATGATGCACGGCTGCGCCAGCCACCGCCACCCCCTTGCGACGTTTGGCCGGAAACCCCGCCAAGCGCTTTCAAATCAGGGCTTTGACCGGGCCGGAACGTGATCGCAAACATTTGCCTCAAGGTAAAATTGTTTTTTCGATTCAGTATCAACCCGGCCAATCCTGAGAATGAGCCATGCAATTGCTGCATGGCAGCATTTTGGATCCATCCATTGTGCATCTGCAGCATTAGCGCCATCTTTAACCCATCGAAGGCGCCGGGCCATCTGGGCAAGGCGCAAGACAGAAAGGAACAGAGCAATGACCGTTATCGTCCAGGCCCAGAACAGCACGGCCGCACCCGGCCTGCGTGGCCGGCTGATGGCTGCGGTTCAGCGCTTCCAGGAAAACCGCGCCCGCAATGCCGTCTATCGCCAGACCGTGCGCGAATTGAATGCGCTGACCACTCGCGATCTCGACGATCTGGGAATCAGCCGCTCGATGATCACCCGTCTGGCCCATGAGGCCGCCTGGGGGACGTCGAAGTAAGCCATAGCCTTCCCGCCCCACCTCCTCCCGGGGCCGGGACCGGCGGCATCCTCCTCTCCTCCTCCCCGGAGGATGCCGCCCAAAGACCGTGCCGGACCCCCTCCTCCTCCCTGGGGTCCAGCATCGCCGCGGCGACCCCGCTCCTCCTCCCAAGGGGTCGCCGCAAAAGAACATGGCCGCGCTGTTTCGCGGCACCCGAACACGACCGGCCTTCTCCTCCCTCCTCCCTGGCCGGACGTCAGCGGCAAGCCCCTCCTCCTCCCCGGGGCCGCGCCGCACCCATAGCCGCCCTGTTCGCGGCAAACCGATGCGACGGGCTCTCTCCTCCCCCCTTGAGCCCGCATCGCTGGCGGTGTTGGCCTCTCCTCCTCCCTGGCCCGCACCGCACCCCATACGCGGCCCGACCCTCCTCCCTGGGCCAGCGTTGAGCGGCGGCACCCCTCCTCCTCCCTAGGTGCCGCCGCAACCCCCCTCCATCGCACTCTTTCCAAATACCTGCGGGGGTGAATTGGCCGCAGGCCAAGAGGGGGCCGGCGAGGCCCCCCGGGTTCCGCGCCGCCCGACCCATCCCCCCTTCCGGCGCGCTTCGATCGGCGCTATGGCAGGCCATGCTCAGCTATCAGCACGCCTATCACGCCGGAAACCTCGCCGATCTGCACAAGCACGCGCTGCTGGCCTCGGCGCTCGCCTATATGACGCGCAAGGACAAGCCGCTCTCCTATCTCGAAACCCATGCCGGGCGCGGCCTCTATCGGCTGGACGCCCCCGAGGCCCGCAAGACCGGCGAGGCCGAGGCCGGCATCCTGCGCGCCGAGGCCGAGGGCTGGCTGCCGCAAGGGCACCCGCTGCGACAGGCACTGGCCGCCATTCGCGCGACCCGGGGCGCCACCGCCTATCCGGGCTCCCCCCTGATCGCCGGGCACTTCCTGCGACCGACGGATTCGGCCCATCTGGCCGAGCTGCATCCGGCCGAGCATGCGGCCCTGTCCGAGGTGGCGGCATTTGCGACGCCCTACCGTCAGGACGGGTTCCAGATGGCCCAGGCAATCTGCCCGCCGACGCCGCGGCGCGGGCTTTTGCTGATCGACCCCAGCTATGAGATCAAGGCCGATTACACCGCCATCCCCCGCCAGATCGGGCTGCTGGCCCGCAAGTGGAATGTCGGGGTGATTGCGCTCTGGTATCCGCTCCTGACCGACGATCGGCACCTGCCGATGCTCGATGCACTGGCGGGCGCCCATCCCGACGCGCTGCGCTCGGAGGTCGGCTTTCCCCCGGCCCGGGCGGGGCATTCGATGATCGGCTCCGGCATGTGGATTCTCAACCCGCCCTTCGGCCTGCGCGACGAGGCCGCCCGGATCGAGACGATCTTCCGGCAGCGGCTTTGAACTCGGCCGGGGGATTCCCCTGCCCACGCGCCTGTGGCATGATCGGCGGCAAACCCGCAAAACAATCGCCGGCCCGCCTCATGTCACAACGTCTCTCGATCAGCGCCACCATCTTCTTCGTGCTGACCCTCTCGCTTGGCCTCTATTTCGCCTTCGCCGCCGTGCAGGGCCCCTCCGGCATTCTGCGCCGGATCCAGGTCGAGGCCGAGACCGCCGAACTTGCCGCCGAACGCGACAGGCTGCGTGCCGAGGTGGACCGGATGCAGAACCTGACCCGCCGCCTGTCGGACGATTTCCTCGATCTGGATCTGCTGGACGAACAGGCCCGCGAGGTGCTGGGCGTGGTCCGTGCCGACGAAATTATCCTGCGCTGACGGCAGCCTGCCGCCGCGCCGGGCGCCGATCCGGTTTCCCGCATTGCACCCTTCCGAGCAATAGGTTACGGATAGTTTAACGCTGAACTATCCCGAAACCGCATCTAGGAGGAATGCCCGCATGGCCAGGAGACCCGCCGCCAGCAAGCCGGCTGCGTCCAATACGTCGAAGGACGAATTGCTGAAATACTATCGCGACATGCTGCTGATCCGCCGATTCGAGGAGAAGGCCGGCCAGCTTTACGGCATGGGCCTGATCGGTGGCTTCTGCCATCTCTATATCGGTCAGGAAGCGGTCGTCGTCGGCCTCGAGGCCGCCGCCAAGGAAGGCGACAAGCGCATCACCTCCTATCGCGACCACGGCCACATGCTGGCCTGCGGCATGGACCCCAAGGGCGTCATGGCCGAGCTGACCGGCCGCGAGGGCGGATATTCCAAGGGCAAGGGCGGCAGCATGCACATGTTCAGCCGCGAAAAACATTTCTACGGCGGCCACGGCATCGTCGGCGCGCAGGTGCCGCTGGGCGCGGGCCTTGCCTTCGCCGACAAGTATCTGGGCAATGACAATGTCACCTTCGCCTATTTCGGTGACGGCGCCTCGAACCAGGGCCAGGTCTACGAAACCTACAACATGGCCGAACTGTGGGATCTGCCGGTCATCTTCGTGATCGAGAACAACCAGTATGCCATGGGCACCTCGATGAAGCGCTCGACCAAGTCGACGACGCTTTACGGCCGCGGCGAATCCTTCGGCATCCCGGGCGAGCAGGTCGACGGCATGGACGTGCTGGCCGTGAAGGCCGCCTCCGAGAAGGCGGTGGCGCATTGCCGCGCCGGCAAGGGCCCCTACATCCTCGAGGTGATGACCTATCGCTATCGCGGCCACTCGATGTCGGACCCGGCGAAATACCGCACCCGCGAGGAGGTGCAGAAGATGCGCGACGAGCGCGACGCCATCGAACATGTCCGCGAATTGCTGCTGCAGGGCAATCACGCCACCGAGGACGAGTTGAAGGCGGTGGACAAGGAAATCAAGGACATCGTGAACGAGGCCGCTGAATTCTCGAAGGAAAGCCCTGAACCGGCCCTCGAGGAACTGTGGACCGATATCTACGCCGAGACGGACGCCTGAGGGAGGGACCACAAGAATGGCAACCGAGATTCTGATGCCCGCCCTGTCCCCGACCATGGAGGAAGGCACGCTGGCGAAATGGCTGAAAAAGGAAGGCGACGCGGTCAAGTCCGGCGACATCATCGCCGAGATCGAGACCGACAAGGCAACGATGGAATTCGAGGCCGTGGATGAAGGCATCCTCGGCAAGATCCTCGTGGCCGAGGGCAGCGAGGGCGTGAAGGTGAACACCCCGATCGCCGTGCTGGTCGAGGAAGGCGAAAGCGCCGACGACATCAAGGCGCCCGCACCTGCCGCCGCCGCTGTCCCGGCCGAGGCCAGGGCAGAAGCTCCGGCCGCTGCCGCCGAGGCCGGACCGGCGACGCCCGCCGCCAATGCCAGCCCCGACTGGCCCGAAGGCACCAAGATGAAGACCATGACCGTGCGCGAGGCGCTGCGCGAGGCCATGGACGAGGAAATGGCCCGCGACGAAACCGTGTTCCTGATGGGCGAAGAGGTCGGCGAATACCAGGGCGCCTACAAGATCAGCCAGGGCCTGCTGGACAAGTACGGCCCGCGCCGCGTCGTCGACACCCCCATCTCCGAGATCGGGTTCGCCGGCATCGGCACCGGCGCGGCTCTGGCCGGGCTGCGTCCGATCGTCGAGTTCATGACCTTCAACTTCGCCATGCAGGCGATGGACCACATCATCAACTCGGCCGCCAAGACGCTCTACATGTCCGGCGGCCAGATGGGCTGTCCGATCGTGTTCCGCGGACCGAACGGTGCCGCCGCGCGCGTCGCCGCCCAGCACAGCCAGGATTACTCGGCGTGGTTCGCGCAGATCCCCGGCCTCAAGGTGGTGATCCCCTATGGCGCGGCGGATGCGAAGGGCCTGCTGAAAACCGCGATCCGCGATGCGAACCCGGTGATCTTCCTCGAAAACGAGATCCTTTACGGCCGCAGCTTCGAGGTCCCGGATCTCGAGGATTTCACCATCCCCTTCGGCAAGGCCAGCATCACGCGCCCGGGCAAGGACGTGACCCTCGTCAGCTTCGGCATCGGCGTGAGCCACGCCCTGGCCGCCGCCGAGGCTCTGGCTGGCGAAGGCATCGAGGCCGAGGTGATCGACCTGCGCACCCTGCGCCCGATCGACTATGGCACGGTGATCGAATCGGTGAAGAAGACCAATCGCTGCGTGACCGTCGAGGAAGGCTTCCCGGTGGCCTCGATCGGCAATCACCTCTCGGCTTATATCATGGAAAACGCCTTCGATTACCTCGATGCGCCGGTGATCAACTGCACCGGCAAGGACGTGCCCATGCCCTATGCCGCCAATCTGGAAAAGCACGCGCTGATCACGCCCGCCGAGGTCGTGGAAGCCGTGAAGAAAGTCACCTACAGGTAAGGAGATCGCGAGATGCCGACAGAAATCCTGATGCCCGCGCTGTCTCCGACCATGGAGGAAGGCACGCTGGCCAAATGGCTGGTGAAAGAGGGCGATACCGTCTCCTCGGGCGATATCCTGGCCGAGATCGAGACCGACAAGGCGACGATGGAATTCGAAGCCGTGGATGAAGGCACGGTGGGCAAGATCCTCGTGGCCGAGGGCACCGCCGGCGTGAAGGTCAACACCCCCATCGCCGTGCTTCTGGAAGAGGGTGAAAGCGCCGCCGACATCGGCGCGGCACCGGCCCAAAAGGCCGAGGCCGCCACCGCGCCCAAGGCTGATGCGGCACCAGCGGCTGCCGCGCCGGCCGCCGCCGCCCCTGCCCCGGCGGCGCCGAAATCTTCCAGCGGCGACCGCATCTTCGCCTCGCCGCTGGCGCGCCGCATCGCCGCTGAAAAGGGCATCGATCTGGCCGGCATCGCCGGCTCCGGCCCGCGCGGCCGGATCGTCAAGACCGATGTCGAAGGCGCGAAGCCGGGCGCCGCACCAACAAAGGCGGCTGCGGCACCCGCCGCCGCCCCTGCGGCGGCAGCCGCACCCGCCGGCCCCTCGGCCGAAGCGATCCTCAAGATCTATGCGGACCGCCCGACCGAAGAGATCGCACTCGACGGCATGCGCCGCACCATCGCCGCCCGTCTGACCGAGGCCAAGCAGACCATCCCGCATTTCTACCTGCGCCGGTCCGCCAAGCTGGACGAGCTGATGAAGTTCCGCGCCACGCTGAACAAGCAGCTGGAGGGCCGCGGCGTGAAGCTGTCGGTCAATGACTTCATCATCAAGGCCTGCGCGCTGGCGCTGCAGGAGGTGCCGGATGCCAATGCCGTCTGGGCCGGCGACCGGATCCTGAAGCTGAAGCCCTCCGATGTCGCGGTCGCCGTGGCGATCGAGGGCGGCCTCTTCACCCCGGTCCTGAAGGACGCACAGCAGAAGACGCTGTCGGCCCTTTCGGCCGAGATGAAGGATCTCGCCACCCGCGCCAAGACCAAGAAGCTGGCGCCGCACGAATACCAGGGCGGCAGCTTCGCGATCTCCAACCTCGGCATGTTCGGCATCGAGAATTTCGACGCCGTCATCAACCCGCCGCATGGCGCGATCCTCGCGGTCGGCAGCGGCATCCAGACGCCGGTGGCCGAGAATGGCGAGCTGGTGATCCGCAACGTCATGTCGATGACGCTTTCGGTCGATCACCGGGTCATCGACGGCGCGCTCGGGGCGCAGCTGCTGCAGGCCATCGTCGCGCATCTGGAAAACCCGATGGGCATGCTGGCCTGATCGCACCCCTCGAACCTGTCCCGGCCGGCGCAGCCCTGCGCCGGCCGCGGCATTTCCGCCGCCTTCTTCTTCACAGAAATATCCTCGGGGGGCTCCGGGGGGCAGACAGCCCCCCGGCCGTCGCGGGACGCGAACTCACTCGGCCGGCATCTCGCGCGCCCGGTTCAGCCCGATCCGCTGTCCAATCCAGCCGAACACCCCGTGCTGCGCGCCGTGGATGACCGAGAACAGCGACGGCACGAACAGCAATGACAAAAGCGTCGACAGCAGCAGCCCGCCGATCACCGCAATCGCCATGGGCGAGCGGAACTCGCCCCCCTCGCCGGTCGCCAGCGCCGAGGGCACCATGCCCGCAGTCATGGCGATGGTGGTCATGACGATGGGCCGCGCGCGCTTGTGCACCGCATCGAGGATCGCCTCGCGCTTGGGCGTGCCGGCCGCCATCGCTGTCAGCGCAAATTCGACCAGCATGATCGAGTTCTTGGTGACGATCCCCATCAGCATCAGAAACCCGATCACCACCGCCATGCTGATCGAATTGCCGGTCACGAACAGCGCCAGGATGGCGCCGCCGATGGCCAGCGGCAGCGACAGCAGGATGGTCACCGGGGTGACGAAATTATGGAACAGCAGCACCAGCACCACATAGACCAGCAGCACGCCCGAGCCCATGGCCAGCCCGAAGGCCCCGAAGACCTCGGCCATGATCTCGGCGTCGCCGGCCGCCTTGATCTCGGTGCCGGGCGGCATCTCGATCTCCTGCTGCAGCGCGGTCACCTGCGCATTCACCGGCCCCAGCAGCGCGCCATCGGCCAGGTTCGCGCTGACCTCGGTCTGGAACTGCCGGTCATAGCGGCCGATCTCGGTCGCCCCCGCGGCAAGCGAGACATCGGCGACCGCGGCCAGCGGAACCGGCCCGGCCGCGCCGGGCACCCGCAGGTTCCGCACCTGCATCAGATCGGACCGGACTGCCCGGTCCAGCCGCACGAGGATCGGGATCTGCTCGTCCCCGGCATTGAACTTGGCAAGGTTGGCATCGGTATCGCCCAGCGTCGCCACCCGCAGCGTCGTCGCCATGTCGCTGGCGGTCACGCCAAGCTGCGCGGCGATATCGGCGCGGGGGCGGATCTGGATCTCGGGCCGCTGCAGGCTGGCCGACGAGGTCACCCCCTCCAGCGTCGGCAACCGACCCATCGCGCCGGCCAGCCGCTGCGCCGCCAGTGCAGCACCAGCCTCGGTCTCGCCCAGCACGTTGATGGTCAGGTCGTGGCGGCCCTCCTCGTTCTGGAAATGCAGCCGCATGTCGGGCACCTCGGCCAGCCGCTGCTTCAGTTCGGCCTCAAGCACGAATTGCGACCGCTCGCGGCTGTCCTTCTTGCCGTAATTGATCATGATCCGCGCCTCGGTCACATCGCGGCCATCGCCATAGGCAAAGACCGACTGCACCTCGGGCGTCCCGCGGATCTGCCGCGTCAGCCGGCGCACCGCATCCTCGGTCTCCTCGATCGGCGCGCCCGGCGGCAATTCCAGCTTGATCTGGCTGCGGCCGATATCCGAGGCGGGAATGAACTCGGTCGGCAGCAGCGTGGCCGAGAAGATCGAGCCGGCGAAAATCCCCAGCCCGGCCAGCAGCGTCAGCCCGCGATGCCGCATCGTCCAGCGGCAGACCGTCATCAGCATCCGCATCACCAACGCGTCGCGCGGCTGCCCGTCATGGGCCACCCCGCGCATGAAATAGGCCGCCAGCATCGGCGTGATGATCCTCGCCACCAGCAGCGAGAACAGCACCGAGACCGCGACGGTCAGGCCGAACTGCTTGAAATACTGCCCCGGAATCCCGCCCATGAAGCTGACCGGAGCAAAGACCGCGATGATCGAGAAGCTGATCGCAATCACCGTCAGGCCGATCTCGCTTGCCGCCTCCTCGCTGGCCTCATAGGCGGGTGCCCCCATGCCGATATGGCGTTCGATATTCTCGATCTCGACGATGGCGTCATCGACCAGGATGCCGGTGACAAGGGTGATGCCCAGAAGGCTGATCCCGTTCAGCGTGAAGCCCAGCAACTGCATGACGAAGAAGGTCGGGATGATCGACAGCGGCAAGGCCACCGCCGCGATCAGCGTCGCCCGCCAGTTGCGCAGGAACAGGAACACCACGATCACGGCCAGCGCCGCGCCCTCGTACAACGTCTCCATCGCGCTGTGATAGCTGGAGGCGGTATAGGTCGTGGCATCGTCGATCAGCATGATCCGGGCATTGGGATGGCGCGCGCCGATCTCGGTCAGCTTTGCCTTGGTCGCGTCGCCCGCGCCCAGATCGGATTCGCCCGACCCGCGATAGACACCGAAGGCGACCACAGGCTGACCGTCCAGCAGGGCGAAGGTGCGTTCCTCGCTGGCGCCGTCGATCACCTCGCCCAGTTGATCCAGCCGGACGGTCCGGCCGCCGGCGATGCTGACCGGCGTCCCGGCCAGTTGCGTCACCGTATCGGCCGAGCCCAGCGTGCGGATCGAATATTCGCTGCCAGCCAGATCGCCGCGCCCGCCACCCATGTCGATATTGCGCATCCGCAACTGGCCCGAGACCTCGGCCGCGGTCAGCCCGTGCGCCAGCAGGCGGTCGGGATCCAGTTCGACCTTGATCTGGCGCTCGGCCCCGCCGATGCGGGTGGTCCGGGCGACGCCGCTGACATTGGACAGCTCGCGCCCGATCACGTCATCGACGAATTTCGACAGCTCCTCGATGCTCTGGGCCGGGTCGCTGACGGCATAGGTCAGAATCGGAAAGCCGGTGACATCGACACGCTGGGTGATCGGCTCGCTGATGCTTTCGGGCAGGTCGGCGCGGACATTGGACACCGCGTCCTTCACGTCGTTCACCGCCCGGTCGCTGTCGGTTTCCAGCTCGAACTCGATGGTGATGCTGGCCGTGCTGTCGGTCGCGGTCGAGGTGATGTGGCGCACCCCGGTCACCGCGGCGATGCTGTCCTCGACCGGCTGGATGACCTGCGTGATCAGCTCCGAGGGGGCCGCGCCGGGCTGGTCGATGGTGACGCCGATGATCGGCAGGTCGATATTCGGCATCGCCGTCACCGGCAGCCGCGAAAAGCTGAACAGCCCGACGACCACCAGCACCAGGAAGATCGCGATCGGTGGAACGGGGTGCCGGATCGACCAGGTGGACAGGTTCATGGCTTGCGGGCCCCGTCCGCCGCCACGCCGGCGCTGGCGGTTGCGCCGGTCGCGGCGGTTCCGGTCTGCAACCCGCCCTCCTCCTTGGCCGAGGGGACCGGGCGCACCGGGTCGCCATCGCGGAAGAACGCGCCGGCGCGGGCCACCACCACCTCGCCCTCGGCCAGCCCCGCGACGATCTCGCGACGCCCCTGCCACAAGAGGCCGGCGGTGATCTCGCGCGTCTCGATCCGGCCATCGCGGACCACCTGCACCCGGTCGCCTTCCGCATCCGACAGCACCGCCGCCGCCGGCACCATCACCGCCTCGTGCCGGCCGGTCACGACCTGGCCGCTGGCAAACAGCCCGATCCGCAGCCCCGAGGCCTCGCCAAGCGAAATCCGCATCAGGCCCAGCCGCGTGGCCGGATCGACCGCGGCCGGAACCAGCCGCACCCTGCCCTGCACCGCGCCCACACCCGCCACATGGACCTCGACCGGATCCCCGGCCTTCAGGTCCGGCAGGGCGGTTTCGATGACCTCGGCCTCCAACTCGATCTCGCCCCCGGCGATCATCGCAAAAAGCGGCTGGGCCGAGGCTCCGGACAGGGCGCCCAGTTCGGCATTGCGCGCCGTCACCAGCCCGGCGACCGGCGCGGTGATCTCGGCCCGGTCCATGTCCAGCGAGGCGATCCGCCGTGCCGCCTCGGCCAGGGCCAGCGCCGCCGTAGCCACCGCCAGCCCGTCCGAGGCCGAGGCAGCGGTGGCCCGGGCATTCGCCGCCGCCGCGATCGCCTGATCCAGCGTCGCCTGCGGGGTATTGCCGCCCTGCCGCAGCTGTTCGGCGCGTTTCAGGGCGATCTCGGCCTGCGTCAGCAGGGCCTCGGCGCTGTCGATATTGCTTTGCGCCTGCCCGACCCCGGCCCTGGCCCGCTGATATTCCGCCTCGGCCTGCGCCAGCTGCGCCGCCAGCGTATCGACCGACAGCCGCGCCAGCACCTGCCCTTCCTCCACAGCGTCGCCCGGCTCGGCCAGCAATTCGATGATCTCGAAGCCCGAAACCTTCGCGAAGACCTCGACCGGCCGACGCGCCACCAGCGTTCCCGTCACCGGCACCTGCGCCTGAACCTCGGCCTTCACGGCCGCGACCACCGTGACCGTGGGCACCGAACCCGCGACCCCGGGCGCCGGCGCCTCCTCGGCACGGGCCGGCAAAGTCAGCAGGGCGACCGCCAGAAGCGTGGTCAGAATGGATCGCATCAATCTCTCCCGGGTGGCTGACCCAGATCATGTGGCGCCAGCCCGATAATTCAGACGCCCCGCGCCGCGTCAATGTTTCAGGTCGTCACATTGTGCCCGGCTTCACCGGACCGTGAACCGGAACCGCCCTGCCGTAACGGCGCCGTGCCTCAGAACGCGGCCTCGACCCCGGGCAGGTTCAGGGTCACGATCAGGTCGCGCAGTTCCTGCCGGGCGGCGATATTCGACATCGACAGCTGCTCGGTCCCCAGATCCTTCAGGTCCAGCAGGGTCAGCCCGCGCGGAAACAGTTCGCGGAAGATCACCCGCTCGGAAAAGCCGGGCGCCACGCGAAAGCCGATCCGTTTCGACAGCGTGGCCAGCGCGCCGCCGACCTTGCGCTTGTTGTGCATCGCCTGCGTGCCCAGCCGGTTGCGCAGCACCAGCCAGTCGATCGGCCCGGCCCCCGCCTCGGCCCGCATCTGCCGCGCCATCCAGACCATCTCGGCATAGATCGAGGGGCCCAGAACCTTGCCTTCGGGCGTCAGCCGCGCCAGCAGGTCGAAATCGACGAAACTGTCGTTCATCGGCGTCAGCAGCGTGTCGGCCACGGTATGCGCCATCTGGCTCAGTTGCGTATGTGAGCCGGGACAGTCCAGCAGGATGAAGTCGCATTCCGCCTCAAGCGCGCTCAGCGCCGGGCTCAGCGGATCGTTGCCCGGCGCCAGTTGCCCGATCACCGGCATCGGCAGGTCCAGCCCCTCGCGCGCAGCGAAGGCGGCGCGGTTTTCCAGATAGCGGCCGAAACTGCGCTGGCGCACGTCCAGATCCAGCCCGCCGACGCGGTGCCCCATCCGGGCCAGCGCCGTGGCCACATGCATCGAGGTCGTGGACTTGCCCGAACCACCCTTTTCGTTGCCCACAACGATGATATGCGCCACCGCCCGCCTCGTTCCTGCCCCGGTCTTCGCGCGGACCCTAGCGAGTGCGCGCGGCGATGAAAAGCCGCCCCGGCACGCCGCGCGGCATTCGTCTCAGCGGTCGGCCTGCAACAGCAGCGCCAGAGCCGCCAGCGTGGCCAGCATCCCCGGCAGCACCACCATCCCCGGCAGCCCCTGCCCCAGCGCGGCCTCAAGCGCGATCACCCAGGCCGGCGTCAGATAGGTATAGGCCATCACCTTGGCCGCCGGCAGGTGCAGCGTCGCGAACTGGACCAGCACGAAGGTGACGGCGCTGGCAAAGATCGCCACATAAAGCAGCGTGATCCAGACGATCGCCGGCAGATGCGCCCAGTCGGTCGCCCGGATCGCCCCCCAGCCCCAGATCAGCAGCACGATCGCGCCCGCGATCAGCGTTCCCAGCGTGAACACCACCGGATTCTCGCCCCGGTTCAGCTTGCGCACCAGGGGCGTATAGAGGGCATGCGCCGCACAGCCGGCCAGATAGATCGCCTCGCCGCGCCCGAACTGCAGCCGCGCCATGGCGGCCAGATCGCCGCGGAAGATGACCCACAGCGCCCCCGCCCCGCCCAGCAGCAGCGCAAGCGCCATCCGCGCCGTCATCCGCTGCCGCATCAGCAGCCAGCCGAAACCGGCCGCCATCAGCGGGGTCAGCGTGAAGACCGCACTGGCACTGACCGGGGCCGCAGTTTTCAGCCCCTCGAACATCAGCACGAAATAGACGGCGAAAACCCCGCCCAGCAGCAGATAGCGCCAGGGCGCCCGGAAGGCCGTGGCCGGAATCCCCGGCCCGGCCAGCGCCACCCCGGCGATCACGCCCGCGGCAATGATGAAGCGCGCGGCGGTGATGGCCGAGGGATCGATCAGGTTCGCCGCCCGCGCGCCCAGCGAGAACGACCCCGCCACCAGCGCCGAGAACAGCAGCATCGCCGCATGGCCGCGCAGCGCCTCGCGCCGCGCCGTCATGCCCTGGCCCTCCGGCCCAGCAGCCGTCCGTCGATCAGCGCCAGCCCGCCCGCGATCAGCGCCATGCCCAGAAGATGCGCCGCCCCCAGCGTCTCGTTCAGGAACAGCCAGCCCAGCAGGATGGCCGAGACCGGCACCAGAAAGGTCACCAGCGACAGATTGGTTGCGCCCGCCCGCGCCAGCACCCGGAAATACAGCAGATAGGAAAGCCCGGTGCTGACCGCGCCCAGGACCGCGACCGCCAGCCAGACACGCCCCGGCACCCCGGCGCCCGGCAGCCCGTCGACCAGCAGCGCCAGCGGCAGCAGGATCGCGCTCGACGCCGTGACCATCCCCGCGCCAGCAACCACCGGATCGATGCCCATGGCCCCGAAGCGCCGCCCGAAGGTGCCCGCGAAGGCATAGGAGATCGTCGCGCCAAGGATCGCCAGTTGCGGCCAGACCGCGTGCCCCAGCCCCGCAAGGCTGTCCAGACCGATCATCACCGCGACCCCGCCCAGCCCCAGCACGACCCCGACAAGCTTGCGCAGCGTCGCCCGCTCATCGCTCAGCAGCAGGCCCGAGACGATCACCGTCCACAGGGGCGTCGTGGCGTTCAGGATCGAGGCCAGCCCCGAGGGGATCGCGGTCTGCCCCCAGACAATCAGCCCGAAGGGAACGGCGTTGTTCAGGATGCCCATGATCAGGAAGGACAGCCACAGCGCCCTGTCGCGCGGCACTGCCCGCCCGGTCACGGCGACGATCAGCCACAGCAACACCGCCGCGATGCTGACCCGCAGGGCGACGATGGTCAGGACCGGCAATCCGGTCACGGCGACCGCGATCAGGAAGAACGATCCGCCCCAGAGCAGCGACAGCAGCAGAAGCCGCGCCCAGTCCGACGCCCCCATCCGGGCCGAGATGCCGGGCGTGGCCGCCGTCGCGGCGGCGGGACCCGGTCTCATCCCCGGCCCAGCATGTAGAATTCGTCATTCGGGCGGATATCGCCGGCATTCACCAGCCGGTTCGACAGGCCGAAGAAGGCGGCGATGGCGCCGATATCCCAGATCTCGTCCTCGCTGAACCCGGCCTCGCGCAGCGCCGCATGGTCGGCATCCTCGATCTGCTGGGCGTTCAACGCCACCTTCTCGGCATAGGCCAGCATGGCGCGCTGGCGGGCCGTCAGGTCGGCCTTGCGCCAGTTCACCGCGACCTGATCGGCGATGAAGGGGTTTTTCGCCCGGATGCGCAGGATCGCGCCATGTGCGACCACGCAATACTGGCACTGGTTCAGCCCGCTGGTGGCGACCACGATCAGTTCGCGCTCGGCCTTGGTCAGCCCCTCGTCCTTGTCCATCAGCGCGTCGTGATAGGCGAAGAAGGCGCGGAACTCGGCCGGCCGATGGGCCAGCGCCAGAAAGACGTTCGGCACGAATCCCGATTTCTCGGCGACCTTTTCGATGGCCGCGCGCATGTCCTCGGGCAGGCTGGCCAGATCGGGGATCGGAAATCGGCTTATGGGCGGGGTGTCGGTCATGGCGGGCTCCTCCTCGGCGACAGTCTTGCGCAAGCGACGGGCGGATGGAAGTACGCCCGCCCCGACCCTGACGCCTTTCGCACCGGCACGGGCGCGGAAATCGGGCGCCGCATCCGGCGCGCGGACCTCACCCGCCGCGCAGCGCCGCCAGCGCCGCCTGCACCTTCGGCGTGCGGTGCAGGTCGACATGGGTGACCAGCCACAGCTGCGACTGCCATTCCGGCAGGGCCATCGCCTCGACCAGCCCGCCGGCCCGCTGGGCCGGAATGGCCCCGGCGGCCAGCCCGGCACGGATCACCGCCTCGCGCGCGGCGGCATCGTTGCTGACCATCAGCAGGTTGGCGGCGGGAACATGCGCGATCAGCCAGCGAATCATCGGCGCCCCCTGTTCTTCGGGGCCGGGCAGCGCGAAACGATGCCCGGTCACATCCTCGATCGGGCCATGCGCGTCGAGATAGCTTTGCGCCGCATAAAGACGCTCATGCGTGGCGGCCAGCGGGCGGGTGACGTAATCGGGCTCGGTCGGCTGCGAGCCGGCGCGGATCGCAACATGCGCCTCGCCCGCACCCAGCCGGAACAGCCGGGTATCGGTCAGATAGCGCAGCCGCAGCCCGGGATGGCGCTGCATCAGCCCGATCAGCCGCGGCATGACCAGCCCTGCCAGCCCCGGCAGCGAGGTCAGCACCAGTTCGCCCTCGATCCGGTCGCCCGCGCCGGCGATCTGCGCCGCCATCTGCGCGAAACCCTCATCCGCCGCCCCGCCGGCCTTCAGCAGGGTCCGCCCCGCCTCGGTCAGCGCATAGCCGCGGGCATGGCGCTGGAACAGCCGCGCCCGCAGCCGTGCCTCCAGCGCATCGACGCGGCGGATCACCGTCGCATGATGGATGCCCAGCGCCTCGGCCGCGCCGCTGACCGTGCCCGCCCGCGCCACCGCCAGAGCCACGCGGATATCGTCCCAGTTGTCCATGC
Source organism: Paracoccus marinaquae (assembly GCF_018860165.1). Lineage (GTDB taxonomy): Bacteria > Pseudomonadota > Alphaproteobacteria > Rhodobacterales > Rhodobacteraceae > Paracoccus > Paracoccus marinaquae. Next base: position 174,937 of record NZ_JAHKNG010000001.1, on the reverse strand, counting down.
TCATGTGCGCCTCTGCACAGATGCTGCGCACTTATTGCCGTTCCGTTCGATCCTGCAAAGCCCTAAATGAGGTCCAGCAACCCATCCGCCCGGAGAACGACCCGACATGAATATCCTGCATCTCGACAGCGCCATCACCGGCGAGGCCTCGGTCTCGCGCAAGCTGACCGCCAATATCGTGGCCAAGCTGACCGCCGCCAATCCCGGCGCCGGGGTGAGCTATCGCGACCTGAACGAGGGCGTGCCGGCGATCGACACCAACTGGTTCCACGCCGTCCGCCTTGCGCCCGAGAACCCGAGCGCCGAACAGCAGCGGCTGATCGACATCTCGGACCGCTATCTGGCCGAGGTGCAGCAGGCCGATGTGCTGGTCATCGGCCTGCCGATCTACAATTTCAACCTGACCGCGCAGCTGAAGAACTGGCTGGACCAGATCGCCCGCGCCGGGGTCAGCTTCCGCTATACCGAGGCCGGCCCCGAGGGGCTGCTGACGGGCAAGCGCGCCGTGATCGCCTATTCGGCCGCGGGCACGCCGATCGGGTCCGATCTGGACCACGCCTCGGGCTATATCCGCTTCATGCTGGGCTTCCTCGGCATCACCGATGTCGAATTCGTCGCCGCCGACCGGCTGGCGATGGACCGCGAGGCCGGGCTGGCCCGCGCGCAGGACGCGCTGGACAGGTTGGCCGCCTGAGATCACCGGATGGGATGGCGTAAACGGCCCGCGTTGACTCGGGGGCCGTTTTTGCCTATCTGAACCCGGATTCCCGGAAGGACCACCCTTCCGGTCCCCGCAGCCCGTGGGGATCGCCCCCCGTCAGCGCGTTGCGCCCACGGGGGCAGTTCTGTTTTGGACCCGCAGGAGGCCCGCGATGTTCGAGAACCTGTCAGATCGCCTTGGCGGCGTCTTCGACCGGCTGACCAAGCAGGGCGCCCTGTCCGAGGATGACGTCACCGCCGCCATGCGCGAGGTGCGGGTGGCGCTGCTCGAGGCCGATGTCTCGCTGCCGGTCGCGCGCAGCTTCGTCAAGTCGGTCACCGGCAAGGCGACCGGCGCCGCCGTCACCAAATCCGTCACCCCCGGCCAGCAGGTCGTGAAGATCGTCCATGACGAGCTGATCAAGGTTCTGCAGGGCGAGGGCGAACCCGAGGCGCTGCGCATCGACAACCCGCCCGCGCCGATCCTGATGGTCGGCCTGCAGGGCTCGGGCAAGACCACCACCACCGCCAAGCTGGCCAAGCGGCTGGCCGAGCGCGAGAAGAAGCGCGTGCTGATGGCGTCGCTGGACACCAACCGCCCGGCGGCGATGGAGCAGTTGGCGATCCTCGGCCAGCAGATCGGCGTCGATACCCTGCCGATCGTGCCCGGCCAGACGGCGGTGCAGATCGCGCAGCGCGCCAAGCAGCAGGCCAGCCTTGGCGGCTATGATGTCTACATGCTGGACACCGCCGGCCGGCTGCATATCGACCAGGTGCTGATGGACGAAGTGCAGGCGGTCCGCGACATCGCCCAGCCGCGCGAGACGCTCTTGGTCGTCGATGGCCTGACCGGTCAGGACGCGGTGAACGTCGCCACCGAATTCGACGGCAAGGTCGGCATCTCGGGCGTCGTGCTGACCCGGATGGACGGCGACGGGCGCGGCGGCGCGGCGCTGTCGATGCGCGCCGTCACCGGCAAGCCGATCCGCTTCGTCGGCCTTGGCGAAAAGATGGACGCGCTGGAAGGCTTTGACGCGCAGCGCATCGCCGGCCGCATCCTCGGCATGGGCGACATCGTCGCCCTGGTCGAGAAGGCGCAGGAGGTGCTGGAGGTCGAACAGGCCGAGCGCATGATGAAGCGCTTCCAGAAGGGTCTGTTCAACATGAACGACCTCAAGGGCCAGCTTGAGCAGATGCAGAAGATGGGCGGCATGCAGTCGATCATGGGCATGATGCCCGGCATGCAGAAGATGGCCAAGCAGGCCGAGGCTGCCGGCATGGATGACAGCGCCATCCGCCGCCAGATCGCGCTGATCAATTCCATGACCAAGAAGGAACGTGCCAATCCCGCGATCCTGCAGGCCAGCCGCAAGAAACGCATCGCCACCGGCGCCGGCATGGACGTGGCCGAGTTGAACCGGCTTCTGAAGATGCAGCGCCAGATGGCTGATACGATGAAGAAACTTGGCAAGATGGGCAAGGGCGGCATGCTGAAACAGGCGATGCGCGCCATGACCGGCCGCGGCGGCGGGCTGCCCGAGATGGGCGATGTCGATCCGGCGAAAATGGCCGAGGCGACGAAGCTGCTGCAGGATCCCAAGGGTCTGGGCGGCGATCTGGGCAAGGCCGGCCTGCCCGGCGGCCTGTCGGGCCTGTTCGGCAAGAAATAGACCCACCTGCAATGCAAACCCAGGTCGCAACCATCCTCGTCAAGGTGCCGGTTCTGGAAACCGGGCGCCTGCGGCTGCGCGAACCGCGGCTGGATGACTGGGACGCCGTGCGTGCCTTCGGCCTGTCCGAACGGTCGCGTTATATCGGCGGCCCGTTCGAGGAATGGCAGATCTGGACCTCGCTGCTGGCACCCATCGGGCACTGGGCCGTGCGCGGTTACGGCTTCTGGACGGTGGAAGAAAAAGCCACCGGCCGGGTTACCGGCCGCCTCGGGGTGATCAACCATATCGACTGGCCCGAGCCAGAGCTTGGCTGGCAGATCTACGAAGGCTTCGAAGGCAAGGGCATGGCCTATGAGGCCGCCATGGCCGCCCGCGCCCATGCCGCAACCGCGATGGGCCTTGGTCCGCTGATCTCGCAGATCCATCCGGACAACATCCGCTCGCGCCGCCTTGCCGAACGGATGGGCGCCGTCATCGAACGCGAAGGCGAGGTCCGCGGCACGCCATGCCTGATCTACCGTCATCCGGCGGAGGCCGCATGACCGCCCCGACCCTGACCACCGACCGCCTGATCCTGCGCCTGCCCGAGGCGGGCGATGGCGATGCCTATGCCCGCTTCTTCGCCGATGCCGAGGCCTCGCATTTCTATGGCGGCCCGCTGCGCCGCGATCAGGCATTCGGCATCCTGTGCCGCGATATCGGTCACTGGATCCTGAAAGGCTTCGGCAAGTTCGTCATGACCCGTGACGGCGCGACCATCGGCGGCTGCGGCATCGTCCATCCCGACGGCTGGCCCGGCCATGAACTGACATGGTGGTTGCTGCCCGAAGCGCGGGGCGCCGGCATCGCACAAGAGGCATCCCGCGCCGTGCTTGGCTGGGCACGCGCGCATCTGGGCCGCGCCACGGTCGAGACGCATTTCCGCGACGAGAACACCGCCGCCCGCCGTCTGACCGAAGCCCTCGGTGGAGGCCTGCTGCGTCGGGAAACCTTCCCCGACGGGATCGACCGCGATGTCTACGGCCTGCCAACCGGCGAGGTGCGGTTGTGAGCACCCCGACCCTGACCACCGACCGCCTGACCCTGCGCCCGCATTGCATGGACGACTTCGGCCCCTACGCCGCGCTGATGCAATCGGACCGCGCGGTCCATATGGGCGGGCCGTTCGATCTGGAACGGGCCTGGCAATGGTTCGCCTCGGATGTCGCGCAATGGCCGCTGAAGGGCTGCGGCGCGCTGGCCGTGACCGAAACCGCGACCGGCCGGCTGGTCGGTCAGGTCGTGCTGAACGACCTGCCGCATTTTCCCGAACGCGAACTGGGCCGGATGGCCTTCGCCGAGGGCCGGGGCTACCTGACCGAAGCCGCCGCCCGCCTGCGCGACTATGCCCTCGGCGACCTCGGCTGGCCGACGCTGGTCAGCTATGTCGATCCGGACAACCGCCGCTCGGCCGCGCTGGCCGAACGGCTGGGCGCGCGGCTGGACGGCACGGCAGGCCGCCCCGATCCCGCCGATCTGGTCCATCGCCACCACAAGGGGGCCGATGCATGAGCCGTGCCCAGCCTGTGTACAACCTGTGCACCTCCTGTGCACCCGCCGGACAGCCTGAAAAGGGGGCCGCATGACCGAACCCGTCGCCCGTGCCGCGGCACTTCTGAAGGAACACCGCGCCAGCATCGACCGGCTGGACGCGATCCTTGTCTATACGCTGGCCGAAAGGTTCAAGCACACCCAATCCGTCGGCCGCCTCAAGGCCGAACACGACCTTCCTCCGTCCGATCCGGCGCGCGAAGCGCAGCAGATCGAGCGGCTGGAACGCCTCGCGCGCGAGGCCGATCTGGACCCGGAATTCGCGCGCAAATTCCTGAACTTCGTGATCGCCGAAGTGATCCGGCATCACGAAATCTTTCAATCCTGAGGTCGGGGGCCAGACCCCGCCAGAACCGCCATTTCAAAGGAGAAACCCGAATGGCCATGAAAATCCGTCTCGCCCGTGGCGGCAGCAAGAAGCGCCCCCATTACGCCATCGTCGCAACCGATTCGCGCATGCCGCGCGACGGCCGCTTCCTGGAAAAGCTGGGCACCTATAACCCGCTTCTGCCGAAAGACAGCGAAGAGCGCGTGAAGATGAACATGGAGCGCGTGCAGTACTGGCTGGGCCAGGGCGCCCAGCCGACCGACCGCGTCGCCCGCTTCCTGGAAGCCGCCGGCGCCAGGGACAAGGCCGAGCGCAAGAACATGAAGAAGGCCGTGCCGGGCGACAAGGCCAAGAAGCGCGCCGAGGAAAAGGCCGCGAAAGCCGCCGCCCCGGCCGAGGAAGCCGCCGCCGAGTGATCGGCAGCAAGCCGGCCGGCGGGGCGCGACCCCGCCGGCCAAGTGTCAGACCGGGGGCCACATGACAGCGGATCGGATCTGCGTCGGCGCAATCGCGGGGGCCTTCGGCGTCCATGGCGAGGTGCGGCTGAAAAGCTTCTGCGCCGAGCCGCGCGACATCGCCGGCTATGGCCCGCTGACCACCGAGGACGGCACGCGCAGCTTCACCATCAGGCTGACGCGCCCCGTCACCGGCGGCCTGGGCGCGCGGCTCTCGGGCGTCACCGGCCGCGAACAGGCCGAGGCGCTGAAGGGCACCACCCTCTGGGCGCCGCGCGACGCCCTGCCCTCGCTGCCCGACGATGAATTCTACCATGCCGACCTGATCGGGCTGGAAGTCGTCGATACCGGCGGGCGGGTGCTGGGCCGGGTCCGGGCGATCTTCGATCACGGCGCCGGCGACATCCTTGAAGTCGTGGGCAAGGAACAGCTTCTGCTGCCCTTCACCCGCGCCGTCGTGCCCACCGTCGATCTGGCGGCGGGCCGTATCGTCGCCGACCCGCCCGACACCGATGAGTGACACACCGAAATCCCACGGCCGGCTGTCCGTCACCGCCAGCCTGCGCCCGCGCGAGCTGATGGCCGAACCGCAAGTCAGGGGCGTCTGGACCGCGCGCGTGGTGACGCTGTTCCCCGAGGCATTTCCCGGCATCCTTGGCCTGTCGCTGACCGGCCGGGCGCTGGCCGAGGGGCTGTGGAACCTCCGCACCATCCCGCTGCGCGACTTCGGCACCGGCCGGCACCGCAATGTCGATGACACGCCGGCGGGCGGCGGCGCGGGCATGGTGATCCGCGCCGATGTCATGGACGCGGCCCTGCGCGAGGCCCGGCAGGGTGTGCCCGCCCCGGTTCTCTACATGTCCCCGCGCGGCCGGCCGCTGACCCAGGCCCGTGCCCGCGCGCTGGCCGAAGGCCCGGGCGTCACCCTGATCTGCGGCCGCTTCGAGGGCGTGGACCAGCGGGTTCTGGACGCCCATGCGGTCGAAGAGGTCAGCATCGGCGATTACGTCCTGACCGGGGGCGAGATCGCCGCTCAGGTCTTGATCGACGCGACCGTCCGGCTTATACCCCGCGTGCTGGGGAATCAGGACTCTCTGGCCGAGGAATCCTTTTCCATCGGCAACCGGGGCCTTCTGGAAGCCCCCCAGTACACGAAGCCCGCCCGGTGGGAAGGCCGCGAGATACCCGAGGTTCTGCTTTCGGGCCATCACGCGGCCATTGCTGCTTGGAGGGCCAGTGAGGCCGAAAGGCTGACCAAGGAACGCCGCCCCGACCTGTGGCGGGCATATGCCGAAGGGCATGTGGACCCGGCAAAGGACCGACAGCTCTCGGGCGCATCAGACCAATCGCGGGACCGCCGCGAGCAGACAGAGGAACCCAAGCGATGAACCTGATCGCAGAACTGGAAGCCGAGCAGATCGCTGCGCTTGGCAAGACCATCCCCGACTTCAAGTCCGGCGACACCGTGCGCGTCGGCTACAAGGTGACCGAGGGCACCCGGACCCGCGTGCAGATGTATGAAGGCGTCTGCATCAGCCGCAAGGGCGGCAGCGGCATCGGCGCCAGCTTCACCGTGCGCAAGATCAGCTTTGGCGAGGGCGTCGAGCGCGTCTTCCCGCTGTATTCGACCAATATCGATTCGATCGAGGTCGTGCGCCGCGGCAAGGTCCGCCGGGCCAAGCTGTATTACCTGCGCGATCGCCGCGGCAAGTCGGCCCGGATCGCCGAAAAGACCAATTACCGGCCCAAAGCCGACGCGAACGCATAAGGAGGTCGCGAGATGAAAAAGGAAATCCATCCCGACTACCACATGATCGAAGTCAAGATGACCGACGGGACCACCTACCAGACCCGTTCGACCTGGGGCGCCGAGGGCGAGACCATGTCACTGGACATCGACCCGACCTCGCATCCGGCCTGGACCGGCGGTTCGGCCAAGCTGATGGACACCGGCGGCCGCGTGTCGAAGTTCAAGAACAAATACGCCGGCCTCGGCTTCTGATCGCCACCGGCCCCGCGCATGCGAAACGCCGCCCCCCCCCCGGGGCGGCGTTTTTCATTGTCATGGCTCGGTGCCGGATGATCCGGAAGGGGTCATTCCAGCCAGGACAGCAGAAAGGCCAGGATGGCGATGCCGGAGGTGACCGCGCCCAGCCGCCAGGGCGTGCGGACACCGGTGACCCGCTCGGCCTTGCGGCCGATCTGCGCCAGCGGCAGCGAAAAGACCAGAATGCAGACCGGCGCGGCGATCCGTGCCCAGACCCGACCGGCGGTCACGCCGAAGATCGCGATGGCGATGACCGCCAGCGCGAAGGCGAGGATGGTGGCCGCAAGGGTCCGGTACTGGGCCAGCAGCAGCCCGCTGACGGCCCTTGGAACGCTGACCCCCGCCTTGTCCAGAATCCGCGCATGGTAGTCGAGCGGCGCGGGGCCGGTCGCATATTTCCAGGCTATCGTCAGGACCAGAAAGGCACAGACGCAATAGAAGAAAGCCGCGATCATCTGTTCATCCTCCGGAATACGCCGCGACCCTCGCACAACCTGCCTCGCGTGACGACCCGCGCGAGGCGGATGTGCCGCAACGGCATATGCGGCTCCGATCGCCGGTCCCGCTTTCAGGCCGTCACCCGCCTGCGCCGGTCGCAAGGGTAAGCAGTGCCGTCACGTCCAGATGCGCCTCGAGATGATCGGCCAGATCGTCCAGAACCCGGTCCACGCCGGCCTCATAGCCCGGCTGCGAGGCCACGCCCAGCCGGGCCAGCCAGGCGGCGCGAAAGCGGTCGTCCGAGAACAGCCCGTGCAGATAGGTGCCCATGATCCGGCCGTCACGGCTGATCGCGCCGTCGGGGCCGGGGATATGGGCGAAGGGGCGGGCGCAGTCGGGGCCGTGGCTGCGGCCCATATGGATCTCGTAGCCCGAGACAGGCTGACCGAAGGCCTCGCCGGTGATGCGTTCAAGCCGCTTGCCGGTCGCCATCTCGGTCTCGATGTCCAGAAACCCGAGGCCCGGCACCTCGCCCGCCGCGCCATCGCCGCCATGGGGATCGCGGATCGCCCGGCCCAGCATCTGATAGCCACCACACAGCCCCAGCACATGACCGCCGCGCCGGACATGGGCGGCCAGATCCACGTCCCAGCCCTGCGCGCGCAGGAAGGCCAGATCGCCGATGGTCGATTTCGTGCCGGGGATCACCACCAGCTCGGCATCGCCGGGGATCGGACGGCCCGGCCCCAGCATGGTCAGCCGCACGCCCGGCTCGGCCGCCAGCGGATCGAGATCGTCGAAATTGGCGATCCTTGACAGGGTCAGGCAGACGACATGCAGGCCCGCGCCCTGCGAGGCGCGCAGGTCCACCGCATCCTCGGCCGGCAGGCGATGCGCGCCCGCAAACCACGGCAGCACGCCGAAGCCGCGCCAGCCGGTGCGGGTCTCGATCATCCGATAGCCATCCTCGAACAGGGCCGGATCGCCGCGGAACTTGTTGATCAGGAAGCCGCGCACCATGGCGGCGTCGCCGGCGTCGATCACCGCCTGCGTGCCGACGATCTGGGCGATCACCCCGCCCCGGTCGATGTCGCCGGCCAGAACGACCGGCACGCCCGCCGCCCGCGCAAAGCCCATATTGGCGATGTCGCGGGGGCGCAGATTGACCTCGGCCGGGCTGCCGGCGCCCTCGACGATGGTCAGGTCACGGCCGGCGGACAGGCGGGCAAAACTGTCCAGAACGCCGGCCATCAGCCGCGTCCGCAACCCAGCATAGTCCCGCGCCTGCGCCCGGCCGATGGCGCGGCCCTGCAGGATCACCTGCGCGCCGGTATCGGTCTCGGGCTTCAGCAGCACAGGGTTCATGTCGACCATGGGCTCCAGCCCGCAGGCGCGGGCCTGCAGCGCCTGCGCCCGGCCGATCTCGCCGCCATCGGCGGTCACGGCGGCGTTGTTCGACATGTTCTGCGGCTTGAAGGGGGCAACGGACAGCCCGCGCCGCAGCGCCGCACGGCACAGCCCCGCGACCAGCATCGACTTGCCGACATTCGAGCCGGTGCCTTGGATCATCACTGCCGGCATGGGACTCTCTTGCTTGCCTTCACCCGCTTCGGTGACTAGATAGGCGCGTCCGCAATTGAAAGGCCGAATGCCGTGGAAAACGTCGTCCTGACCGTCCATCTGATCCTTGCTTTGCTGCTGACCGGGGTGGTGCTGCTGCAACGCTCGGAAGGTGGCGGGCTGGGCATGGGCGGTGGCGGCGGCGTGATGACCGGCCGGCAGGCCGCCAATGCGCTGACCCGGCTGACCTGGATCCTCGGCATCGCGCTGTTCGTCACCTCGATCGCGCTGACGGTGATCGCGGCACGGCAAAGCGCGACCGGCTCGATCATGGATCAGCTTGGCGTGCCCGCCCAGCAGCAGGACAGCGATTCGTCCCTGCCGACGCTGCCCAGCTATGCCCCGCCGCCCGCCACGGGTGGCGATCCGCTGACCCCGCCGGCCCCGGATGCGCCGGCCCAGCCCGCTGCCCAGGCCCCCGCCGCCGAACCCGCAGCGACGCCCGAGGCAGCCGCGGCGGATGCGCTGACCCCGCCCGCCGCAGCGGCCCCGGCCGAGGCCGAGCCCGCCACCGAAACGGCGACCGAACCGGCGAACTGAGACGCTACAACAGCTTGGGGTGGAATAAATCTGTCCCACATCAACTTGCGGTCCGTTGCGGTCACCGGGCGAATCATCTATAGCTTGAGTCCCGTGATGCAGGTCGTCGGACGGCCCGCAGATCAAAGACATTTTGCATTTCACGGGGTCTTCATGGCGCGTTACATCTTCATCACCGGCGGCGTCGTTTCGTCCCTTGGCAAGGGGCTGGCCTCGGCGGCGCTTGGCGCGCTGCTGCAGGCCCGCGGCTTCACCGTGCGGCTGCGCAAGCTGGACCCCTATCTGAACGTCGATCCCGGCACCATGTCGCCGTTCGAGCATGGCGAGGTCTTCGTCACCGATGACGGGGCCGAGACGGATCTGGACCTCGGCCATTACGAACGCTTCACCGGGGTCAGCGCGCGGCGCACCGACAGCGTGTCCTCGGGCCGGATCTATTCCAACGTGCTGGAAAAGGAACGGCGCGGCGAATATCTGGGCAAGACCATCCAGGTGATTCCGCATGTCACCAACGAGATCAAGGACTTCCTTGCCATCGGCGAGGACGAGGTCGATTTCATGCTGTGCGAGATCGGCGGCACGGTCGGCGATATCGAGGGCCTGCCCTTCTTCGAGGCGATCCGCCAGTTCACCCATGAACGCCCGCGCGGGCAATGCATCCTGATGCATCTGACGCTGCTGCCCTATCTGGCGGCCTCGGGCGAGTTGAAGACCAAGCCCACGCAGCACAGCGTCAAGGAACTGCAATCCATCGGCCTTGCCCCCGACGTGCTGGTCTGCCGGTCCGAGCATCCGATTCCGGAAAAGGAACGCGCCAAGATCGCGCTGTTCTGCAATGTCCGGCCCGATGCGGTCATCCCGGCCTATGACCTGCACTCGATCTACGAGGCGCCCCTGGCCTATCACCGCGCCGGCCTCGACCGCGCCGTGCTGGACGCGTTCCAGATCAGCCCCGCCCCGCGTCCTGACCTGTCGACATGGGAGGACGTGATGGACCGGCTGGACAATGCCGAGGGCGAGGTCAGGATCGCCGTGGTCGGCAAGTACACCCAGCTTGAGGACGCCTATAAATCCATCGCCGAGGCGCTGACCCATGGCGGCATGGCCAACCGCGTCCGCGTCCGCGCCGACTGGGTCGACAGCGAGCAGCTTGAGGGCGAGGGCGCGCATCTGCTGGACGGCTATCACGGCATCATCGTGCCCGGCGGTTTCGGCGAACGCGGCACCGAGGGCATGATCCAGGCGGCGAAATACGCGCGCGAAAAGGACGTGCCCTATCTGGGCATCTGCCTGGGCATGCAGATGGCGGTAATCGAGGCGGCGCGCAACCTGGCCGGCATGCCCGATGCGGGATCCGAGGAATTCGACCACGAGGCCGGCAAGACCCGCTTTACCCCGGTGGTCTATCACCTGAAGGAATGGGTGCAGGGGAATTACACCGTCAGCCGCAAGCTCGGCGACGACAAGGGCGGCACGATGCGGCTCGGCGCCTATACGGCGATCCTCGCCGCGGGCTCCAGGATCAGCGAGATCTATGGCGGCGCGCTGGAGATGGAGGACCGCCACCGCCACCGCTACGAGGTCGACGCGAAATACCGCGAGGCGCTGGAGACTGCGGGGCTGAGCTTCTCGGGCATGTCGCCGGATGGCAAGCTGCCCGAGGTGATCGAATATCCCGATCACCCGTGGTTCATCGGCGTGCAGTCGCATCCCGAGCTGAAATCCAAGCCCTTCCAGCCGGCGCCGCTCTTTGCCGGCTTCGTGCGCGCGGCGATGGAGGAAGGCCGGCTGGTCTGACCCGGCGGCAGGATCGGGGCATCCCGACCGCGCCGGTCCGGTTGACCACTCCGCCGGCAGCGTCGCCCGCGCTGGACAGTCACCCGCCGCCTTCGCATAATCCGGTCACCAGATGGGGCTGGAACGATGCCGCGAACCGATCGTGACCCTGACGCCTTCTTCGCCGGCCTCACCCTGTGGCGCGACGAGTTGCGGGCCCTGCGCGCGATCCTGCGCGACCTGCCCCTGACCGAGGAATTCAAGTGGTCCGCGCCCGTCTACACCCATGGCGGCGCCAATGTCGCCATCCTCTGGGGCTTCAGGGACCGGGCGACCCTCGGCTTCTTCAAGGGCGTCCTGCTCGGCGATCCCTGGGCGATCCTCGAAGCCCCGGGCGAAAACTCGCGCTCGTCGCGGATCGTGAACTTCACCAGCCTCGCGCAGATCGAAGCGGCCGCGCCGACCCTGCGCGCCTATCTCGCCGAGGCGATCCGGAACGAGACCGAGGGCCGCAAGGTCGAGTTTCCGAAGGACGATCTTCCGCCGCCGGCGGAACTGCTGGCCCGGCTGGAGGCCGACCCCGACCTCCGCGCCGCCTTCGCGGCCCTCACCCCCGGCCGCCGCCGCGGCTGGCTGCTGCATTTCACCACCGCCAAGCAGCCGAAGACCCGCCTCGCCCGCATCGACAAGGCCACCCCCCGCATCCTCGCCGGCAAGGGCATGCACGACCGCTGAGGGCGCAGTGCCCTGCCTCGCGCTCTTTCCAAATACCTCGGGGGGAGTCGCAGAATGCGACGGGGGGCAGTGCCCCCCTGCCACGCCGAAGCCAGACACGCCCGGCCATGAAAAAGCGCCCGCCGCTCGCGCGACGGACGCTCATGTCCGGCAGCCGGATCGGATCAGCGGCGGATGCCCAGCCGCTTGATCAGGTCCTGATAGCGCGCCTCGTCCTTGCCTTTCAGATAGTCCAGCAGCTTGCGGCGCTGCGCGACCAGCTTCAAAAGGCCCCGGCGCGAGTGGTTGTCCTTCTTGTGGGTCTTGAAATGCTCGGTCAGCGTGACGATGCGCGAACTCAGGATCGCGACCTGCACTTCGGGCGAGCCGGTATCGCCGGCCTTGGCACCGAATTCCTTGATGACGCGGGCTTTTTCCTCGACAGTGATCGACATCGGGGGCTCCTTTCGGATCTAGGGGTTATGGCGCAGGCCGGGATGTCGTCCAGCACGGGCCCATGGAGAATCGCCGCCCGGCACAAGGCACCGGAAGGGATGAGCGCCTATAGGGGAAATTCCCGCGGATGAAAACCCCCCGCCTGCCGCGGGGCTGGGCGGGGCCGGGCTGGGCCGGTCAGTCGCGCCGGGTCACCACCACGATATCCTCGACCCGCAGCCCATCCGATTGCAGCAGCCGGCCGACGGCTTCGCCATTGATCTGGATCAGCGTGGTCCCGTCCAGATCCTCGCTGAGGGCGATCTGCGGATCCGCGGCCATGGCCTGCGGCAGATGCAGGTAGATGACATCCTCCTCGGCGCTGAAATCGGCGATGACGGGAATCTCCGCATCCTGCGGACGCAGCACGAAGGTATCCGCCCCCGCCAACCCTTCCGCGAAATCGCCGGCACCCGGCATCAGCACATCGTCGCCCTCGCCGCCATGCATCCAGACCGTCGCCGGATCGTCATCACCGATCAGCAGGTCATCGCCGCGGCCGCCATCTAGGTCGTCGCTGCCGCCGTCCGAGCGCAGCACGTCATTGCCGTCATTGCCCGACAGCCAGTCGTTGCCGGCGCCACCCGAGATGGTATCGTCGCCCTCGCCCCCAAGCAGCGTGTCGTCGCCCTCATCGCCCCGGATCCGGTCGTCGCCGCCCTGTCCGCACAGCGAATCATCGCCCGCGCCGCCAAGGATCAGGTCGTCGCCGCCGGGGCCGTAATCGGCATCCCCCTGCACCCAGTCGTCACCCGCACCGGCAAGGATCGTGTCCGCGCCCTGCCCGCCGCGCAGGTCGTCGGCGCCACCATGGCCGGCGATGACATCGTCGCCGCCACCGCCCATCAGCACGTCGTCGCGATCGTCGCCGGCAAGGGCATCGGGGCCGGCCTCGGCCGGAACGTCGTCCCAGGCCCAGGGGTCTCCGCCCCGTTCCCACGGCGCCTCGCCCCCGACCGCGGGATCGCCGGGACCATCCGAGCCCCCGTCCGTGCTCCCGCCGCCCCCCGTCGCGGGGCCATCGCCATTCCCGCCGGCATCGGTGCCGGGGCCCCCGCCCGCGCCGTCATCCGGGTCCGTGGGATCGCTGGTGCCGCCCCAGTCCGGGTCGTCGGGATCGGGCATGATGGGTGGCAGGCCGGACCCTTCGCCATTCCCGTCTGGCGGCAGGTCGTCGGCCGAGGTGCCGTCGGTCGCGGTCATGGTCATGTCGACGGCCAGACCCGCGACCAGAATCCCCACAAGACTCGCAAGCATCAACATGACAAAACCCCTGAACCACGGCGAGGAGGGCCGAACCCGCTGACAGTATAGCGCCTGCCGGGGCGAAGGATGAAATGCTATCTTAAGAAACAGTTAATACCAGCGACATGGCAGAATCGCATAGCCGATGTAAAGGGGATGGCGGGGCATTCCTGCGCGTGTGAGGCCAAGATGCCACAATCTGTGATTGTCCTGTCGCAGCATAGCCTCGACCTCGGCGCCGCGCCCCAGATGCGTTCCATGCACCCCCCAGGCGCACAGCACGTCATCGGCCCAGTCCGCGGCCCCGGCCAGAACCGCGTCATTTGCCGGCCCGACCGGGGCCGGGGCCGATGTCAGCACACGCGGATCGGTCGCCCGAAAGGCGAAGATATTGGCGATCCGCATCGCACCACAGCCCATCGCCCGGGCCCGCCTCTCGCAGCGCTCGATGGTGGGATCGTTGCGGCGCTCATCCGCGGTCGAGGGGTTCAGCATCACGAACAGCAGCCGTGCCCCCTTGCCCCATTCACGCGTCAGCGCATAGCGATAGGCCCCGCATTCCGAATAGACCGCCGTGGACCGCGCCCGGTCGTCCTGATGGCTGCGAATGATCATCCCTACCACGCCCCCCGTCCGGCCCCGACCCGGCCATGAAAAAACCCGCCGGCAAGGGCGGGTGATTTCGTCTTCGCGGTGATCCCGCCTGCGGCTCAGCCCTGACGGGCCTTGAAGCGGCGGTTGGTCTTGTTGATCACATAGATCCGGCCCTTGCGGCGCACGACCTGGCAGTCGCGGTGCCGGCTCTTGAGCGAGCGGAGCGAGTTGCGAACCTTCATCGGTCTTCTCCATCGTCGCGGCTCGCGGGCCGCCTGGAAAACGAAATGCCCCCGACGCCTGAGCCGGGGGCGGCGAAATAATGGTGGGCGGTACTGGGATCGAACCAGTGGCCACTACGATGTCAACGTAGTGCTCTACCGCTGAGCTAACCGCCCCACCTTCGGTGATTCCGTCCGGTTTCACGGGGAAACCAGGCCGAGCCACCTTCGGTCCGCGTGTCTATATAGCTGCCTCGCAGGGGATTCAAGACCTATCGGCAAGGCATTCTTTATGTCTATAAATAGAGGATTTCCGGCGCCCGGAGCCCTGCCTTGACTGCGTCTGACCTGCCCGTATCGATCACCCGTCCCGACCACTGGATCAGCGGCGTCATCTTCGCGTCGCCGCATTCCGGCTGCACCTATCCCAACTGGTTCCTGCAGACGACCGACCTGCCGATGACGGCGCTGCGCTCGTCCGAGGATGCCTTTGTCGACCGGCTGATTTCCTGCGCCCCCGAATTCGGCGCGGTGACGCTGACCGCGCAGGTGCCGCGCTGCGTGGTCGACCTGAACCGCGGCCCGGACGAGATCGACCCCCTCGTGGTGCGCGGCGTACCCCGCCATCCGCTGAACCAGCGCACCCTGGCCGGGCTGGGCGTGATCCCCCGCGTCGTCTCGCAGGGGCGCCCGATCCACAACCGCCTGATCGAGCGCGGCGAGGCGGATCGCCGCATCGCCGCCTACTGGCGCCCCTATCACCAGGCGCTGTCCGCCCTGATCACCGAGGCCCGGACCCGATTCGGGCAGGCCATCCTGATCGACATGCATTCGATGCCGCATGACGCGCTGACGCATCTGACCGGGCCGCGCACCGACATGGTGCTGGGCAACCGCCACGGGCTGTCGGCGGCGGCGCGGGTCTCGGACGCGGTGACCGGCGCGGTCGAGGCCGAGGGCTGGCGCATCCGCCGCAACTCGCCCTTCTCGGGCGCCTATATCTGCTCGGCCTATGGCCGGCCGGGACAGAACATCCATGTGGTCCAGCTGGAAATCGACCGCGCCCTTTACATGGACGAGGCCACGATCACGCCGCATCCGGGATTTGACGACTTCGCCGCCCGCATCGCCCGGGTGATCCGGCGTCTGGCGGCGCTCGAGGCGGACGGGGCGGCCGATCTTGGCGGCATCGCGGCGGAATAGCCTGAAGGAGCAGCAAGGATGCAGAACCTAACCGGCGGGATCGGCGACCTGATCGGCCAGAACATCGCCCTGATCGTTCTGGCCGTGGTGATTTTCCTCACCGTCAGCTGGGCGGTGCGGATCGTGCCGCAATCGGAAAAATTCGTGGTCGAACGCTTTGGCCGGCTGCGCGCCGTGCTGGGGCCGGGGATCAATTTCATCATGCCCTTCCTCGACCGGGTGGCGCACAAGATCTCTATCCTCGAACGGCAGTTGCCGACCAACCGGCAGGACGCGATCACCGCCGACAACGTGCTGGTGCAGGTCGAGACCTCGGTCTTCTACCGCATCATCGAGCCGGAAAAGACCGTCTACCGGATCCGCGACATCGACGCGGCCATCGCCACTACCGTCGCCGGCATCGTCCGCTCCGAGATCGGGACGATGGAACTGGATCAGGTGCAGTCGAACCGCGCGCAGCTGATCGAACGGATCCGCGAATCGCTGGCCAATGTCGTCGATGACTGGGGCATCGAGGTGACGCGGGCGGAAATCCTCGACGTGAACCTCGACGACGCCACCCGCGCCGCCATGCTGCAACAGCTGAACGCCGAGCGCGCCCGCCGCGCGCTGGTCACCGAGGCCGAGGGCAAGCGCCGCGCGGTCGAACTGGCCGCCGATGGCGAGCTTTATGCCGCCGAGCAGCAGGCCAAGGCCAAACGCGTGCTGGCCGAGGCCGAGGCCTATGCGACCGAGGCCATCGCCCAGGCCATCTCCAAGAACGGGCTCGAGGCGGCGCAGTACCAGGTGGCGATGAAGCAGGTCGAGGCGCTGGTCGAGGTCGGCCAGGGCGCGGGCAGGCAGACGGTGATCCTGCCGGCCGCCGCGCTGGATGCCTTTGCCGATGCCTTCAGCCTGCTGAAGGGGCGGGCGCCATGAACTGGCTGAACGGCTGGCTGTGGATCGTCCTGTCCCTCGTTCTGGCGGTCCTGGAACTGTTCGCGCCAGGCTGGGTGTTCATGGGGCTGGCGGCGGCGGTGGGGCTGATGGGGATCCTGCTGCTGACCGGACTGTGGTCGGCAGGGCTGCCGATGACGCTGGTCGCCACGGCACTTCTGTCGGGCCTCGCCTGGTATCTTCTGCGCCGCGTCGCCGGCGTGAAGAAGGGTCAGGTCCGCATCTGGGACCGCGACATCAACGACTGATGGCGGCAGCGGCGGGCAGGACGGCGGATGTGCCCTTTCACGGCGCCAAGCTGCTGCTGACCGAGGGCGCGCGGCTGCTGACCTGCCTGCGCGACGATTTCGACCACATCCCCTTCCCCGCCCATTGGGACCTGCCCGGCGGCGGCCGCGACGGGGCCGAGACGCCGATCGCCTGCGCCCTGCGCGAACTGCACGAGGAATTCGGCCTGATCCTGCCCCCGGACCGGCTTCGCGGACGCGCCTTCCCCTCGCATCAGCGGCCCGGCATGATCTCGTGGCTCTTTGCCGGCCAGTTGACGCCGGCCGAGATCGCCGCGATCCGCCTCGGCGACGAGGGCCAGGCCTGGCGGATGATGCCGCTGGCGGAATTCATGGCCCATCCGCGCGCGGTGCCGCATTTCAAGGCCTGGATCGCCGCGCTCTAGCGGCCGGCGATCCCGCGCACCAGCGGGCGCAGGGCGTCGCCCTTGACCATCCAGCCGGTGGCGAAGGCGAAGGTGGCGATGAATTCCAGCCAGAAGATCGGCCGCAAGGGCAACAGGGCCTCGTCCCATCCGGTCACGAACAGCACCCCGATCAGCCCGATGCTGACCACGATCAGCCAGCCGCAGACCGCATAGATGCGGTTCGATGCCCATTTCTCGTCGCTGTCCACCTTGCCGCGCCGGAACAGGACAAGGCAATAGACCGCCAGCGCGGCGAAATAGACCCCGGCCGCGACCAGATGCAGCCGGTCGGCCAGGGCCACCCCGAGGCGGCATTGCAGCAGCGTGCAATCCTGCGCCGGATCGAAGACCTGCCCCGGCGGCAGCAGCCCTTCGGGACTGGTCGGCGCCAGCGCGATCAGCAGCGCCGCCAGCGCCGCCACCCGCGCCGTCGCCTTGTCGCTGACGATCTCGCCGGCGTTGCGGCGAAAGCCCTCATAGCTCCACAGAAACACCGCCTGCGCGCAAAGCGTGCCCACGAAGACCTCGCGCATGGGCGAGTAATAGGCCACCGACATGCTGAGAGGGACGCCCCCCGGCGCGAACAGCCCATAGGCCAGCAGCGCCAGCGGCAGGAAATAGCCCAGCGTGCCGATGGCGCGGCGCACGGCCAGGAAGGACAGCACCAGATCGTTCTCGGCCTTCTGGCGGATACCCTGCGGATCGTTCATGCCCTGCCCTCCTTCAACTGCCGGGAGGGTGGCGCGATCGGCCTGCCGGGTCAACGTGTTGCGCGAAACCTCAATGGTTCGGGCGTTGCGCCTGCGGCGAGGCCATCTCGGCCAGGATCGCCTCGGCGGCGACGCGCGGATCGGCGGCCTGCCAGACCGGGCGGCCGACGACGATGTGATCGGCGCCGGCGGCAATGGCGCTGGCCGGCGTCTCGACCCGCTTCTGATCGCCCAGATCGGCGCCGGCGGGCCGCACCCCCGGGGTCACAATCAGCCCGGCATTCGGCAGCGCGCGAATGGCCGAGGCTTCGCGCGGCGAACAGATGATGCCATCGGCCCCGGCCTCGAAGGCGCGGGCGGCGCGCTCGACCGTGATCTCGTGAAGATCGCCCGCCCGGATCATCCCGGCATCCAGATCGGCGCGCTCCAGCGAGGTCAGGATGGTCACGCCGAGGATCTTCAGGTTGCTGCCCGCAGCCCCCTCGCGCGCGGCGCGCACGACATGCGGATCGCCATGCACGGTCAGGAAATCCAGATCGTATTTTGCGATCCCGCGCACCGCCGCCTCGATGGTGGCGCCGATGTCGAACAGCTTCATGTCCAGGAAGATGCGCTTGCCATGCTCCTGCTTCAGCTCGTTGGCCAGCGCCAGCCCGCCGCCGGTCAGCATCCCCAGCCCGATCTTGTAGAAGCCGACCGAATCGCCCAGCCTGTCGGCGAGGTCCAGCCCCGCCAGCGCGTTCGGCACATCCAGCGCCACGATCAGCCGCTCGTCCATGCTTGTCCCCTTCTGCCGCGCAATCGCGGCGTTATGGCACAGGAAATAACCGCTTGAAAGTGTCGCGCGATGCCCCAAATCTCTACCGAAGACCCGGACCGGGGCGTGCCGCATCAGGGCGCCCGCGACGCGGGGGCTAGTGAAAGGAGCATAGATCGATGAACATGGAAAAGTTCACCGAACGGTCGCGCGGTTTCCTGCAGGCCGCCCAGACCATCGCGATCCGCGAGGAAAACCAGCGGGTTCTTCCCGAACATCTGCTGAAGGCCCTGATGGATGACGATCAGGGGCTGGCCGCCAACCTGATCAACCGCTCGGGCGGCGATGCCGGGCGCGTCCGCCAGGCCGTGGACCAGGCCGTGGCCAAGCTGCCGAAGGTCTCGGGCGACAACGCCCAGGTCTATGTCGATCCCGCGATGGTGCGGGTGCTGGACGAGGCCGAGAAGGTGGCGAAAAAGGCCGGCGACAGCTTTGTTCCGGCCGAGCGGATCCTGATGGCGCTGGCGATGGTCAATACCAATGCCAGGGACGCGCTCGAGGCGGGCGCGGTCAGCGCCCAGAACCTGAACGCCGCGATCAATGACATCCGCAAGGGCCGCACCGCCGACAGCGCCTCGGCCGAGGACAGCTATGAGGCGCTGAAGAAATATGCCCGCGATCTGACCGAGGCCGCCGAACAGGGCAAGATCGACCCGATCATCGGCCGCGACGAGGAAATTCGCCGCGCCATGCAGGTGCTGTCGCGGCGCACCAAGAACAACCCGGTCCTGATCGGCGAACCCGGCGTCGGCAAGACCGCCATCGCCGAGGGGCTGGCGCTGCGCATCATCGACGGCGACGTGCCCGAATCGCTGAAGGACAAGAAGCTGATGGCGCTGGACATGGGCGCGCTGATCGCCGGCTCCAAGTATCGCGGCGAGTTCGAGGAGAGGCTGAAGGCGATCCTGAAGGAGATCGAGGCCGCCTCGGGCGAGATCATCCTGTTCATCGACGAGTTGCACACCCTCGTCGGCGCCGGCAAGACCGATGGCGCCATGGATGCCGCGAACCTGATCAAGCCGGCGCTGGCGCGGGGCGAGCTGCATTGCGTGGGCGCCACCACGCTGGACGAATACCGCAAGTATATCGAGAAGGACGCGGCCCTTGCCCGCCGCTTCCAGCCGGTCCTGGTCGAGGAACCGACGGTCGAGGACACGATCTCGATCCTGCGCGGCATCAAGGAGAAATACGAGCTGCACCACGGCGTGCGCATCTCGGACGCGGCGCTGGTCGCGGCCGCGACGCTGTCGCATCGCTACATCACCGACCGCTTCCTGCCCGACAAGGCCATCGATCTGGTGGACGAGGCCGCCAGCCGTCTGCGCATGGAGGTCGACAGCAAGCCCGAGGAACTGGACGCGCTGGACCGCCAGATCCTGCAATTGCAGATCGAGGCCGAGGCGCTGAAGAAAGAGGACGACGCCGCCTCGCGCGACCGGCTGGAACGGCTGGAAAAGGACCTCTCGGACCTGCAGCAGCAAAGCGCCGAGATGACCGCCCGCTGGCAGGCCGAACGCGACAAGCTCGAGGGCGCGCGCGGCCTCAAGGAACAGCTTGACCGCGCCCGGGCCGAACTGGATCAGGCCAAGCGCGAGGGCAATCTGGCCCGCGCCGGCGAACTCAGCTACGGCATCATCCCGGGGCTGGAAAAGCAGCTGGCCGAGGCCGAAGGCGGCGAATCGGGCAATGGGCTGATGGTCGAGGAGGCCGTCCGCCCCGAGCAGATCGCCGAGGTGGTCGAACGCTGGACCGGCATCCCCACCAGCAAGATGCTGGAGGGCGAGCGCGAGAAGCTGCTGAAGATGGAAGAGGAACTGGGCAGGCGCGTCATCGGCCAGCAGGAGGCGGTGGTCGCCGTCTCGAACGCCGTCCGCCGCGCCCGCGCCGGCCTCAACGACGAGAACCGGCCGCTCGGCTCGTTCCTGTTCCTCGGCCCGACCGGCGTCGGCAAGACCGAACTGACCAAGGCGCTGGCCGAATACATGTTCGACGACGATTCCGCGATGGTCCGCATCGACATGTCCGAGTTCATGGAGAAACATTCCGTGGCCCGGCTGATCGGCGCCCCTCCGGGCTATGTCGGCTATGACGAGGGCGGCGTGCTGACCGAGGCGGTGCGGCGGCGCCCCTATCAGGTGATCCTGTTCGACGAGGTCGAAAAGGCGCATCCGGATGTCTTCAACGTGCTGCTGCAGGTGCTGGACGATGGCGTGCTGACCGACGGCCAGGGCCGGACGGTGGACTTCAAGCAGACGCTGATCATCCTGACCTCGAACCTCGGCTCGCAGGCGCTCTCGACCCTGCCCGAGGACGCCGATGCGACCGATGCCCGCCATCAGGTGATGGAGGCGGTGCGGATGCATTTCCGCCCCGAATTCCTGAACCGGCTGGACGAGATCATCATCTTCCGCCGCCTGACGCGCGAGAACATGGACGGCATCGTCAATATCCAGCTGGCGCGGCTGGGACAGCGCCTCGCCGGCCGCAAGATCGGGCTGGAACTCGACGAGGCGGCGCGCAAATGGCTGGCCGACCAGGGCTATGACCCGGTCTTCGGCGCCCGCCCGCTGAAGCGCGTGATCCAGCGCGCCCTGCAGGACCCGCTGGCCGAGATGCTGCTCTCGGGCGAGGTCCTCGACGGCCAGACCGTCAGGGTCGGCGCCGGGCCGGATGGACTGCTGGTCGGCAGCCACATCGGCACCGCCGGCCACAAGCTGGGGGCGGTGGGCGAAGGCCCGAAACCCGACGCGACGCTGCATTGATACGCCCATGACAACGGCCCCTCCAGCACCTGCCGGGGGGGCCGGCGCGCCTGGCGGGCGCGACTGACGCGGGGCCGTCGATCGTGCTAGGCTTGCCGAAATAGCCGGTGGCCGATCCCATGTCTCACCTTGCCAAAGCCGATTTCGAGGCCCGCTATCGCGGCTTCGACGAACTCGACCCGGTCGCGCAGGGCGGGGCGCGCAAGCAGTTGATCCGCGCGCTCGAGGCCGATCTGCGGCAGGGCGTTGCACCCGACCTGCTGGACAGCCGGGATCTGGCGATACGGCTTGCCAGCGGCGGTGAAATCGACCGTATCCTGTCCTCGCTGCTGATCGAACAGGGCCGCGTTGCCGTGGCCCCCGGCGATGATCGCCGCCATGTCGAATCCGAATGGGACCGCCTGTCCCGCGCCGGTTTCGGCCCGGCCACCAGCCGCCAACCGCTGCATTATGCGCTGCGCGCCTATGCCGCCGGCCTGTCGCGGGACGGGCAGGCCCGGGGCCGTTCCGCCGATCTTGCCTTCCTTGACACCATGCTGGACCGGATGCGCCGGAGCCCGACCGATGCCGGCAGCCGGGTCGAAGAGAAGACGGCGGAAATCCGACGCCTCATCGCCGACGACAGCGCCGAAACCGCATCCCACCCGGTCGAGGTCAGAACGGCGCGGATCGCGCTGATTGCCGCGGTCGCCGTGGCCGTCATCGGGCTGATCGGCACCCTGGGCGGGGAACTGATCAAGGTCTTTCTGGGCGCCTCACGCTAGCCTGCCGACCGCCCCCTGATGATCCCTCACTCGGGCAGCGCCTCCACGAACAGCTTCACCACCTCGGCCGAATTCGTCGCCGCCAGCGACATGAACACGCCCATCTCGTTCTCGCCCTCGCCGCCACCAGCAAGATCCGACAGCGACCGGAAGGCGATGAAGGGCACCTGATTGGCCCAGGCCACCTGCGCCACCGCGGCGCTTTCCATATCGACCACCTGCGCCTGAAACGTCCCGAAGATCCATTCGCGCAGGCCGGCATTATCGACGAAAGCCGACCCCGACACGCCATTGCCGCCGATAACGATCTGCGGCGGCTGCGACAGGCAGGCATTGTCGCCGTTGCACGCGGCCAGATCGGTTTTTGCGGCGACGCCCCGCGCAACCTCCAGCAGGCCCTGATCGACCGGGAACCAGAAGCGGTCCTCGGGTTCGCCCCGGTCGGAGGCGACGGTGGTTTCGCTGGTGAAGATCATCCCGTAATTCGGGAAGGGCGATTCCAGAAAGCCGGGAATCGCGAACCGGCCCTCCGTCTCGCGCGCCATGATGGTTTCCAGATACGGCCCCCATTGCCCGGCCACGACCACATCGCCGATGTTCAGCGACGGATCGACGCCGCCCGCAATGCCCGAAAAGACGATCGCGCCGATATCGAAACGATCCAGCGCCAGCTGCGTGGTCATGGCGGCGTTCACCATCGACACGCCCGACAGGAACAGCACCACATCCTTGCCCGCAAGCTGGCCGGTGATGAACTCGACTCCGTTGATGGTTTGCGACCGGGCGTCCTGCAACTCGGCTTGCAGACCGACCCATTCGGGCGGAAAGGCCGACATGACGGCGATGACCGGCCGCGCCGCAGGGTCCTGCGCCCATGCGGCGGTGGCAAGGCCGGCAATCGCGGCGGCAAGCGTGATCGGACGGATGGCGGGCATGGCGAACCTCATGTGACGGCGGTCCCGCCATCATGCGGCGACGCCGCGCAACACGCAACGCCCGCACGCGGTGTACAGCCTGTGCACGCCCGGTGCCCGCCCCGTGTACGTGCTGTGAGGCCGAAAACCTGGCAATTGCTGGCCTTCCGGGGATGATGCCGCGCTGTTGCGCGCCGCAAAGCGCGCAACGTCACCCTTGCCCTTCGCGCCGGCGCACCCATAGTCCTAGCAACTCAAGAGGGGGATCCCAATGCTGCCGCCAATTCTTCAGAACCTGCGCATTCCGGTCGTGGGCTCGCCCATGTTCATCGTCTCGAATCCCGATCTGGTGATCGCGCAATGCAAGGCCGGAATCGTCGGCAGTTTCCCGGCCCTGAACGCCCGCGAAAAGGACGGCGAGCCGATCCAGCTCGAGGCCTGGCTGACCCGCATCACCGAGGAACTGGACCGCCACAACCAGGCCAATCCCGACCGTCCCGCCGCCCCCTTCGCGGTGAACCAGATCGTCCATCGCAGCAACGCGCGGCTGGACCGCGACATCGAGATCTGCCACCGCCACAAGGTGCCGATCTGGATCACCTCGCTGGGTGCGCGGACCGAGGTGAACGCCGCCGCCCATGACTGCGGCGGCATCACGCTGCATGACATCATCAACAACAGCTTCGCCCGAAAGGCGGTCGAGAAGGGCGCCGACGGCATCATCGCCGTGGCCGCCGGCGCGGGCGGCCATGCCGGGCCGCAATCGCCCTTCGCGCTGGTGCAGGAAATCCGCGAATGGTTCGACGGCCCGCTGCTGCTGTCGGGGGCCATCGCCACCGGCCGGGCGGTGCTGGCGGCGCAGGCGATGGGTGCCGATCTGGCCTATATCGGCAGCCCCTTCATCGCCACGACCGAGGCGAATGCCCAGCCCGATTACAAGCAGATGATCGTCGATTCCGGCGCCATGGACATTGTCACCTCTTCGCTGTTCACTGGCGTGTCGGGCAACTACCTCGCGCCCTCGATCCGCAATGCCGGGCTGGACCCCGAGGCGCTGGCCCATGCCGATCCCAGCACGATGAATTTCAACGACCTGTCGGCCAAGCCCAAGGCCTGGAGCACGATCTGGGGCTGCGGCCAGGGCATCGGCGCCGTGCATGAGATCGTCCCGGCAGCCCAGTTGATCGACCGGCTGGCCGGCGAATACGACGCGGCCCGGCGCGCCATCGTCGGATTGTAAACGCCGCCGATAGACAGTTCCACGCCGGGACGCCTCGCCCTGCCGGCCGTTCCTCGCTAGACCATGCAGGTTGGAGGCGGAACTGCGTGGAGGAAAAGATGACGCGGAAGGTCGTGGTGATCGGCGCCGGCTTTGCCGGTCTGCAACTGGTGAAGGATCTGAAGGGCGCGGATTGCGAGATCACACTGATCGATCAGCGCAATCATCACCTGTTCCAGCCGCTGCTCTATCAGGTGGCGACGACATTGCTGGCGACCTCGGAAATCGCCTGGCCTATCCGCCGGCTGATGCGCCGGCGCAAGGACGTGACGACGCTGCTGGCGACGGTGGTGGGCATCGACCGCGCCGGCCGCGAGGTGATCCTGAAAAGCGGCGCGCGGGTCCCCTTCGACATCCTCGTGATCGCCACCGGCGCGCGGCACGCCTATTTCGGCAACGACCAGTGGGAAAAGGACGCGCCGGGGCTGAAGACGCTGGAAGACGCGACCACGATCCGGCGGCGTCTGCTTCTGGCCTTCGAGCGCGCCGAGGTGACCGAGGACGAGGCCGAACGCGGGGCGCTGCTGACCTTCGCGGTGATCGGCGCAGGGCCGACCGGCGTCGAACTGGTGGGCATCATCGCCGAGCTGGCTCAGCATGTGCTGCCGCAGGAATTCCGCCATATCGACACCCGCAAGTCGCGCATCATGCTGATCGAGGCCGGGCCGCGGATCCTGTCGGCCTTTCCGCAGGGCCTGTCCGACTATGCCGCCCATTCGCTGGGCAGGCATGGCGTCGAGGTCCGGACCGGCATCCCGGTGACGGCGGTTTCCGAGGACGGGATCGTTCTGGGTGACCAGCCGATCCCCGCCCGCACCGTCATCTGGGCCGCCGGTGTGCAGGCCTCGCCCGCCGCCGAATGGCTGGGTGTCGAGGCGGACCGCGCCGGCAGGGTCGTGGTCGGCGACCACCTCGCCCTGCCCGACGATCCAGCGATCTTCGTCATCGGCGATACCGCCCATGTGGTCAGCGACGGCCGGCCGGTTCCCGGCGTCGCCCCGGCCGCCAAGCAGCAGGGGGTTCACGTCGCGAGGGTCATCAGGGCAAGGCTGGCCGACCGGCCCGAACCGGCGGCCTTCCGCTACCACGGCATCGGCAATCTGGCCACGATCGGGCGCAATGCCGCGATCATCGATTTCGGCCGGGTCAGGCTGAAGGGCCGGCTGGCCTGGTGGGTCTGGGGCATCGCCCATATCTATTTCCTGATCGGGACGCGGTCACGGCTGGCGGTCGCGCTGAGCTGGCTGTGGAGTTTCCTCGCGCGCCAGAACACCGCCCGCCTGATCACCCAGAAGGAAACCCTGCGCGACACCGATTGACGGCCCTGCCGTCTTCACGGCATCACGAGGTCCCTTGGCCCGCGCGCCCGCCCGCCTACATAGTGGGGGAACAGATTCGCATGGGAGGCGACGCATGAAATACGCCAGAACCGAAGAGGCGCTGTCGCGCCTGACCCCGGAACAGTTCCGGGTCACCCAGCACAGCGGCACCGAGCGCGCCTTCACCGGCGAATACGACCATCATTTCGAGGCCGGCCTCTATGTCGACGTGGTCTCGGGCGAGCCGCTGTTCGCCAGTTCGGCGAAATACAATTCCGGCTGCGGCTGGCCGGCCTTCACCAGACCCGTCGAGGACAACGTCACCGAGCACCGCGACACCTCGCATGGCATGACCCGGGTCGAGGTGCGTTCGCGCCATGGCGACAGCCATCTGGGCCATGTCTTCCCCGACGGGCCGCGCGATCAGGGGGGGCTGCGCTACTGCATCAACTCGGCCGCGCTGCGCTTCGTGCCGAAGGACCGGATGGAGGCCGAGGGCTATGGCGCCTGGCTGGACCAGGTCGAGGAGGCGGAACATGACTGAGCGCGCGGTTCTGGCCGGGGGCTGCTTCTGGGGCATGCAGGATCTGGTCCGGCGGCTGACCGGGGTGATCTCGACCCGGGTGGGCTATACCGGCGGCGATGTCCCGAACGCCACCTATCGCAATCACGGCAGCCATGCCGAGGGGATCGAGATCGTCTTCGACCCGCAGATGATCACCTATCGACGGTTGCTGGAATTCTTCTTCCAGATCCACGACCCGACCACCCCGAACCGGCAGGGCAACGATATCGGATCCAGCTATCGCTCGGCCATCTATTATCTGGACGAGGATCAGAAACAGATCGCGCAGGACACGATCGCGGATGTCGAGGCCTCGGGCCTGTGGCCGGGCAAGGTCGTCACCGAACTTGAACCCGCGGGCGATTTCTGGGACGCCGAGCCCGAGCATCAGGATTATCTTGAGCGGTTCCCGAACGGCTATACCTGCCATTTCCCGCGCCCGAACTGGGTGCTGCCGAAGCGCAGCGCCGCCGAATAGGCGCGGCACAGGGCACCCGCCGGCCCCCGCGACACAGGCACCCCGAAGCAGGCTTCGGGGTGTTTTTCTGCGTCCCGCGATAGCGCCGCCGCGGCTGTCGTCCCGGGGGGCGGGTTGGTTCAAGGCGGCGCCTGCACGCGTGGCGCGCCCCGGTCAAAGGCCCAGTCTCAGCCCCGATCTGGCGGGCGCACCCCGAACACCGCACAATAGAGTGCCGGTACGAAAACCAGCGTCACCAGCGTTCCGGCGATGATGCCGCCCATCATGGCGAAGGCCATCGGCCCCCAGAACACCTGCCGCGAGATCGGGATCAGCGCCAGCGACGCGGCCGCCGCCGTCAGCAGGATCGGACGGGCGCGACTGTCCGAGGCTTCGAAGACCGCATCCCATGTCGACCGGCCCTTGTGCAGCAGTTCCTGAATCTCATGCACGAGGATGACCGAGTTGCGGATCAGGATCCCGATCAGCGCGAGGATCCCGAGGATCGCCACGAACCCCATCGGCACGCCGAACGGCACCAGCACCGCCACCACCCCGATCAGCCCCAGGGGCGCGGCCGCAAAGACAATCAGCGACAGCCGGAAGCTCTGCATCTGCGCCATGACGAGGAACGCCATGATCAGCAGCATCACCGGCACGACCGCCGCGATCGGCGCCTGGCTTTCCTCCGAGCTTTCGACCGTGCCGCCGATCTCGATCCGGACCGAGGGCGGCAGCGTCGCGGCATAGGCCGCGATCTGGTCGCCGAGCGCCGCGACCAGTGTGGCCGGCTGATCCTGGCTGGCGATGGCCGCCTTGACCGTGACCGTCGGCACCCCGTCGCGCTGCATGATGAGGGGCTGTTCGGTGCCATATTCGAGACTGGTCAGCGTGATCAGCGGGATGCGGCGCCCGTCCCCGATCGGAAGCTGCAGGTTGTGGATCGTGTCCAGCGATTCGCGGTCGGCATCCGCACCGCGGGCGATCACGTCCACCAGATAGATGTCGTCGCGCAACTGCGTGACGATCCTGCCGGAAAACAGGCCCGACAGCGCATCGGCGATATCCTGGCTGGTGACGCCCAACTGGCGGATCTGGTCCTGATCGAGTTCCAGCCGCACCACCCGCGCCGGCTCGTTCCAGTCGAGGGCGATGTCGCGCAGGCGGGGTTCAGACGCAAGCACAGTGGCCAGCCCGCGGGCTGCATCGCGGGCGTCATCGGCATTGGGCGCGCTGACCCGGTACTGGATCGGCTTGCCGACCGGCGGGCCGATCTCGAGATTCTTCACGTAGATGTCAACCCCGATGAAGTCGCGCGCGGCAAGATCGATCAAGCGCGCCTTGACCCGGTCGCGCGCGCCCAGATCGGGCGTCTGGATGATGATCTGGCCCATATGCGGCCCCGGCGTCGGCACATCCATCGGCAGCACGAATCGTGGCGCCCCCCGACCGACATAGGAGGACCAGAACTCCACGTCCTCGTCCTCGGCCAGCACCGCCTCCAGCCGGTCCATATCGGCCCGGGTGCGGGCGATCGAGACATTCTGGCGCTCGGCGATATCGACCAGCACCTCGGTCCGGT
This sequence comes from Paracoccus marinaquae, assembly GCF_018860165.1. Taxonomy (GTDB): domain Bacteria; phylum Pseudomonadota; class Alphaproteobacteria; order Rhodobacterales; family Rhodobacteraceae; genus Paracoccus; species Paracoccus marinaquae. Next base: position 146,500 of record NZ_JAHKNG010000001.1, on the reverse strand, counting down.
CCGAGGTCGGGAAGAACTGCTGTTCAACGAAGCGCATCCCCCAGACCGACAGCAGGAAGATCGCCAGCGTGACCGCGATGGTCACCCATTTGAAACGCATCGCTAGGCGCAGAAGGACGTGGAAGCGCAGCCGCAACCAGCCCGGCCTGTGCTGGTGATGCGCCCCCTTCTCGGTCAGGAAACTCACCCCCAGAAGCGGCGCGAACAAGACCGCCACGATCCACGAGATCAGCAAGGACACGGCGATCACCACGAACAGCGAAAAGGTGAACTCGCCCGCGGCCGAACTGTTCAGGCCGATGGGAATGAAGCCGGCCATGGTGACCAGCGTGCCGGTCAGCATGGGAAAGGCGATCGAGGTCCAGGCATAGCTGGCGGCGTTTCCCAGCGACTCGCCGATCTCGAGCCGCGAGATCATCGTCTCGATGGCGATCATCGCGTCATCGACCAGCAGGCCGAGTGCGATGATCAGCGCCCCCAGCGAGATCCGCTGCAGGGTGATGCCGTAGAGGTCGAGGATCACGAAGGTGATGGCCAGCACCAGGGGAATCGTCAGCGTCACCACGAAGCCCGCGCGGACCCCGAGGCTGACGAAGCTGACGATCAGCACGATGATCACCGCCTCGGCCAGCGCCGTCACGAAATGGCCGACGGCTTCGTCGACGACGCGCGGCTGATCGGCGATCTTCGTCATCTCGATCCCGACCGGCAAATCGGCGGCGATCCCGGCCATCAGCGCGTCGAGTTCGGCACCGAATTCAAGAATGTTCTCGCCGTCGCGCATGCCGATCTGCAGCCCGATCGCCGGCTGCCCGTTCACGCGAAACAGCGTCGCCGGAGGATCGGCATAGCCGCGCCGCACGGTGGCGACATCGCCAAGATTGAAGAAACGTTCGCCCAGCCGCAGATTGACCGCGGCAATGGCCGGGGCATCGTCGAACTGCCCGCCGACACGGATCATCACCCGCTCGGGTCCGGCCTGGATCACACCCGAGGGGGAGATCGCGTTCTGCACCGCAAGCGTCGCCATGACCTGCTGCTGGTTCAGGCCCAGGGCCGCCAGCCGCGCGGACGAGAATTCCAGATAGATCTCCTCGTCCTGCGCGCCGACAAGCGCGGTCTTGCCGGCCGCCTCCAGCGCCCCGACCTGCCGGCGGATGTCATCCACACGGTCGCGCAACTCTCGCGGGGTGAAACCGTCGGCCGTGAAGGCATAGATACTGCCAAATACATCGCCGAAATCGTCATCGAACTGGAACCCCGCGAATTCCTGGGGGAAGTCGGGGCGGATATCCGACATCATCTGCCGCACCCGTTTCCAGATTTCGGGCACATCCGGTCCGCGTGTCGTCGGCAGCAATTCGACATAGACGACCGCCTGCCCCGGCATCGTCACCGAGCGGGTGAAATAAAGCTCGTCCAGTTCCTCAAGCTTGGTCTCGATGCGGGTGGTGACCTGCTTCAGCGTCTCCTCGGTGGTCGCGCCGGGCAGGGCGGCCCCGATCACCATGACCTTGATGGTGAAGTTGGGATCTTCCTCACGGCCCAGATTCATATAGCTGATGGTCCCCGCGATCATCGAGACGATCAGCAGGAACCAGACGAAGCTGCGATGGTTCAGCGCCCAGTCGGACAGGTTGAAACGCGTCATGGATCGACCCTCCGCCCGACCGCCTGCCCGTCTTGCAGGGAATTCACGCCGCGGATCACGATCTCGTCCCCGGCCTCCAGCCCTTCGAGGACGAGGACCCTGCCAAGGAAATCGGGGCCGGTTTTCACCGCCACCGCCTCGACATGGGCCGCCTCGCCCTGGCGCCGTACCCGCCACACCCAGACCCCGCCATCGCGTGTGAAGCAGGCCTCGGCCGCGACGCTCAGGGCCGGTGCGCCGACGGTGCCAAGCCTCGCGCGGACCAGCGCCCCCAGCCGGAATTGCGCCTCGGGCGGCAGGGTCAGGTACAGGCGCCGGGTGCGGGTTGCGACATCGGCCAGCGGATCGATCCGGTTCAGAACGGCCGGCACCTCCTCGTCGGGGGCGTTGCGCTGCCAGACGGTGAAGGCCGCATCGGGCGGCAGTCCGGCAAGGGTCGTCTCGGGAACGTCGATGACCGCCTCGCGCCAGTCCTCGGCCGACAGTTGCAGGATCGGCGCCCCGGCACCGACCACCGCGCCCGGAGCCTCGTAGATGGCGCTGATGACGCCATCGAAGGGCGCCGTCATGCGGGCAAATCCCTCTGCATCCTCGGCCCGGGCCAGTTGCGACCGGGCCTGCGCCACGGCGGCCTCGGCGGCGGTGGCGGCACGCTGCGCCTGTTCCATCTGTGCGTCCGACGCGACGCTGCGGCCGACCAGCGCCCGGGTCCGTTCCAGCGTTCCGTGCGCAGTACTCAACTGCACCTCGGCCGCGTCCAGGGCGGCACGGGCGGCACGGGTATTGGCGACCAGATCCTCGGTCGCCAGTTCTGCCAGGACATCGCCCTTCCGCACCCGGTCGCCCAGTTCGACCTGCCGCGTGACCATACGGCCGAGCGTCTGAAAGGCCATGCTGACCTGCGTTTTCGAGGCGACAACCCCCGGCACCCAACGCGCCGCCTGCCCCCGATCCTCGAGGATCTCGGTCACCACCGGACGCGGAGCCGGCAGATCCGCCGCCTCGCTGGAAAGCCCGAGCCAACGCGGCAGATCCTGCGCCGTGACCGGAGCCGGAAAGGCCGCCAGAGCCAGAAGAAGCCCGCCGCGCCCGGCAATAGCCACGATGCGCCGCGCCATCATGGCAGAACCTCCGCCGGCCGGACCCGGCGGCCCGGATAGAGCAGCTGCGAGCCGGCGCCGATGACGATCTGACCGGCCTCGATCCCCTCGGACAGATAGACGGTACGATCCGCGAAATGGCTGATCTGGACCGGGACCAGCGCCGCCCGATCGTCCTTGCCGACGATCCAGACGGCCGGGCCGTCGCCCAGACGCATCAGCGCCGTCCAGGGCAGAGCGATCCCCTCACCCACAGACATCATCAGATGGCCGCGAACCGCCACCCCCAGCAACCCGTCACTGCCGCCAAACTCGTCGATCCGGGCGCGGAGCGTCACCGTGCCGGTCTGCGGATCGACCAGCGGCGCGATTTCGGTGACGGTCCCGGTCATGCCCGGGCGCTCGATATCAATTGTAGCCAGTCTGACCTTCCGCCCCATCGACTCGCGCAACAGCGGATGATCGGGCGCCTGGAACACCGCCTCCAGCCCGTCCAGCCGGGCGAGTGACAGGGCAGGCTGCGCGGCCCCCACGATCTGGCCCGGCGCGATCAGGCGCGCCGTCACGACCGAAACATCCGAGGCCCGCAGAACCGTATCCTCGACCGCCCGCCGCGCCTGATCGACCGAACTGTCCGCCTGCTTGACCAGCCCGTCAGCCTCGGACGACGCCTGCGTCGCGGCATCGAGCTGGGCCTGCGTTCCGACGCCGCGCTCCAGCATGGCCTTGGCGCGGTCACTGGCCTGATGCGCCTGGGCCTGCGTCGCCCGGGCGGCGGCCCAGCCGGCTTCGGCCACCTTCAGCGCCTGATATTGCTGCTCTGGGTCCAGGCGCGCCAGTGCCTGGTCGGGCCTCACGTGATCGCCCTCCTCAACCAGAACCTCGATCACGCGGCCGCTTTGCCGAAAGCCCAGATCGACGCTGTCCACCGCCTCGATCGTTCCGGACAGTTCTATGTCCAGCCGCAACGGCTCGACCGTCGCAGTCACATATTCCACATTCAGGTCGTCGCTTTCTGCCGCCACCGCGAAGGCGGCAACGACGGCAACTCCCAGCAAACCTGCCAAAAACCGATACATCGATCACACCAACAAGAACCAACTTCCCTGTTTTGCGTCAGAAAATCGCCCTTGGGAAGTGTACTTCCCAAAGGTAACAGCCTTCAGTTGACAAAATTTCTTGTTATCGCTGAGGTTTGCGCCCGGAACCCGGCGCCTGGCGCCCGCCGGAAGACATGTGATGGGACGGGATCAGGGGCCGGCCGGCCTCTTGACCAGTGCCTGCCGGCCGGGTCTTCTTGCCGCCAGAGGAGGGCGTTATGCTGTATCATGTGACCGACTGGGATGACGCCTATGCGAATGGCCCGCATATCCCGGATGCCGACAGCTATCCGCCACGCTGGCGCGCCGCCGCGGCAGATTTCCGCGCCACCCATCCGAACGAGCCGCTTGGCCGCGGGCATCTGTTCCGCCCCCGGGGCCAGCCGGTCGGACTCGCCGTGTTCATTCATGGCGGCTACTGGATGAGGTTCGGGCCGCCGGACTGGTCGCATCTGGCGGCGGGGCCGCTGGCGGCAAGCTGGGCGGTCGCCCTGCCCGCCTATACGCTGGCCCCCGAGGCGCGCATCGCGCAGATGACCGCCGAGATCGCCCGTGCGATCGCCGATGCGGCTGGGCGCGTCGGCGGCCCCATCGCCATCACCGGCCATTCCGCGGGCGGCCATCTGGCCGCGCGGATGATCTGTGACGACGGCACCCTGCCCGCAGCCGTGGCGGCACGGGTCAGCGCCTGCGTGCCGATTTCGGCGCTGGCCGACCTGCGGCCATTGATGCGAACGGCAATGAACGACACCCTGCGGATCGACGCGGTCGAGGCGGCGACAGAAAGCCCGGCGCTTCTGGTCCCGCGCATGGGTATTCCGCTCACCGCCTGGGTCGGCGGGATGGAGCGGCCGGAATTCATCCGCCAGTCGCGCCTGCTGGCCGATCTCTGGGCCGGCCTCGGGGCGGCGACCGATTGCGTCATCGACCCCGGCCGCCACCATTTCGACGTGATCGAGGCACTGGCCCACCCCGACAGCCCGCTGACCCGGACCCTGCTCAGCCGGTGAAACTGTCGGGATCGGGGCCGGTCCGCTCGCCGCTGTCCAGCGCGTCCAGAGCGGCGATATCCGCGTCCTCAAGCCGCAGCGACAGCGCCGCGAAATTCTGCCGCAGCCGTGCGGGGTTCTGCGATTTCGGGATCACCGACAGCCCGTGCGCCAGATGCCAGGCGATGATGACCTGCGCCGGGCTTGCCTCAAGCCGCGCGGCGATGCGCTGCACCGGCGCGGCCCCGAAATCGTGGGTCCGGCCCAAAGGCGCCCAGCTTTGGGTGACGATCCCCAACCGCCGGTTCACCGCCCGCATCAAGGGCTGGGTGAAGGTCGGATGCAATTCGATCTGGTTCAATGCGGGCGCAATGCCGGTCTCATTGATCAGACGGGTCAGATGCGGCTCCTGAAAATTGGCGACACCGATGGATTTCACCCGCCCCTCGTCGCGCAGCGCGATCAGGGCCTTCCAGGTCTCGACATAAAGGTCCTGCTGCGGCGCCGGCCAATGGATCAGGTAAAGGTCCAGATAGTCCAGCCCCAGCCGGTCCATCGTCGCGTCAAAGGCGCGCCGCGCCCGGTCGCCCCCCTGCTGGTCGTTCCACAGCTTCGAGGTCACGAAGACCTCGCCGCGCGGCAGGCCAGACGCGCGCACCGCCTGCCCCATCCCGGCCTCGTTGCGATACATCGCCGCGCCGTCGATCAGCCGATAGCCGATCCGCAGCGCCTCGGCCACCGCCTGCGCGGTCTGGTCCTCGGGCATCTGCCAGACACCCAGCCCCAGCTGCGGCATCTGGCGATGATCGTTCAGGGTCAGCATCGGCTGGTTCATGGCAACCTCCTGCGGCATGGGGGCCCAAGGCCCGGTTCCGGCTCAGCCGGTGAAATCCGCGACGACCGCCCCGGTCAGGGCCAGCAGCCGGTCGGGCGCGATGGCAAAGATATGGCGCGGCGTGCCGGCCGCCGCCCAGACCCGGTCGAAATCCGACAGGCGCGGGTCGTAATAGGCCGCCACCGGCTTCAGATGCCCGACCGGCGCGACACCGCCGATGGCAAAGCCGGTCTCGACCCGGATCAGGTCGGCATCGGCCTTGCCCAATGGCTGGCCCGCCACCGCCGCCGCCTTGGCCGGATCGACGCGGTTGCCGCCGGCGGTCAGGAACAGCACGACATGGCCGCTGTCCTCGCCGCGGAAGATGATCGACTTGGCGATCTGGTCCACCTCGCAACCCGCAGCCGAAGCCGCCTCGGCCGCCGTGCGGGTCGATTCGCCCATTTCCAGCACCTCGACCGGCTCGCCCGCCGCCTCCAGCGCCGCCTTGACACGTCTCAGACTCTTGCTCATCCCGTCACCCATTGGCATCCGCGCCAAAGCTAGCGGCAATGCCGCGCGGCGAACAGCCCGGGCACGAGGCTTGCGCCCGGTGATGGAACATGATGTGCCGATTAGGCCCGAACGGGGCGAAAGGAGGCGGGCGGATGAATGTCTATACCTTGCTGATCGAGCTTGGCCGCAAATCCGGCGACGGTCTGCCCGACGGCGCGACCGGGGCGGCGCTGATCTGCTATGCCGCCGGTCGCGACGAGGCCGAGGCGGTGCGCGAAACCGTGGCGATCCTGAAACAGGCGGACATGGCGCCGCTGGATGTGACCGGCCATGGCACGCTGGACGAACGGCTGGCTGAAGGCCACGAGATCGACGATCAGGAACGTGCCCTGATGGGCCGGGCACTGGCGGAAAACGCCGTCATCATCGCCCAGATGGAGCCGTTTTTCGACCCGCCCGGCGGGGCCGGGGACGCGGACTGACGGCCCTTCGGAAGCGGGCCTATCCAAGCCGAATCGCGGCTGCTACACTTGCGCGAAACAAGAACGACAGCAGTCATGAACAGGCGATTCACATGAGCATTTCCCGCATTTTCCTGTCCACCGCCTTGGTCGGCGCGCTGGCCTCCTGCGCAGGGCCGACGAACCGCGCGCCAGGCGCCTTCGGCGGCGCCGCGCCGGTCGTGCCGGCAGCGATCCCGGCTGCATCGCCGGGCGACGAGGCCGGCCTGCAGGGCTTTGTCCAATCCTTCCGCCCGCGCGCCCTGTCCGCCGGCGTCTCGGCCACAACCTACGACCGCGCCATGCGCATCGCCCGCTATAACCCCGACGTGATCCGGCTCGACCGCAAGCAGGCCGAATTCTCGCGCCCGGTCTGGCTGTATCTGGACAGCGCCGTGTCGGATGCCCGCATCGGCACCGGACGCGAGAAATCGGCGCAGCTGTCCAGCACGCTGTCGGCCATCGAGGCCCGCTATGGCGTCCCGCGCGAGATCGTGCTGGCGGTCTGGGGGATGGAGTCGAATTTCGGCGCCAATCGCGGCAAGATGCAGATCATCCCCTCGCTGGCGACGCTGGCCTATGACGGCCGCCGCGGCGAAATGTTCCAGAACCAGCTGATCGCGGCGCTGAAGATCATCCAGGCCGGTGATGTCGCGCCCGAGCAGATGCTGGGCAGTTGGGCAGGCGCCATGGGGCACACCCAGTTCATGCCGACCTCGTATCTGGAATACGCCGTCGATTTCACCGGCGATGGTCGCCGCGACATCTGGTCCGAGAACCCGACCGACGCGCTGGCCTCGACCGCCGCCTATCTGGCCCGCAACGGCTGGCAGCGCGGTCAGGCCTGGGGGGCCGAGGTGCAGCTGCCATCCGGCTTCAGCATGGGCCAGATCGGCAAGGGCACGCGCAAATCCACTGCGACCTGGGCGGCACAGGGCGTCACCCGGATCGGTGGCGGCGGGCTGCCCTCGGGCAATGGCTCGATCATCATGCCGGCAGGCGCGCGCGGCCCCGCCTTCCTGATCCTCGACAATTTCCGGTCGCTGCTGCGCTATAACAACTCTGACAATTACGCGCTCGGCGTGTCCTTCCTGGGTGAGCGTATCGCCGGCCGGCCCGGCATTCAGGGCGCATGGCCGCGCAGCGACCGCCCCATGTCCACGGCCGAGCGCAAGGAGATCCAGCAGCGCCTGAGCGCCAAGGGCTTCTATGACGGCGAGATCGACGGGCTGTTCGGATCGGGCACGATGGAGGCCGTGGCCGCCTATCAACGCTCGATCGGGGCCACGCCCGACGGCTATCCGACCTCGATCCTGCTGGACCAGTTGCGCCGCTGACGCCCTGCTGGGGCCAGGCAGGCCACCCCGGCGCGCGATCCGCGCCGGGGTCAGGTATCTTGACCAATTCGCCAGCTTCTAGGCGGAAATCCGCCGATCTATAATGATCTCACCCCACCATTTTCAGGGGAAAGCGATTTGCACTCCGATTTGAGGAAACGAGATCATGAAGATATCCATTTCGATCGCCATGGCCGTCACCCTTCTGGCCGGCTGTACCCCGCAAAGCCTCGAGACCGCACCGGTTGCCGTGGACACGCCACAGGGGCAGGTGATGTGCCAGCTGTACCTGAAGGAAATCGTGCAATGGGACCGCGCCATCTCGCATCCCGGCAGCATGGAGCTTGAGGCCGCCAACGCAGTCTGCGTCGCCGAGGGCAAGCGCCGCCAGAAGGGCTGAAGCGGCGACGCCCCGAGATCGGCCTGACGGCTTGCTTTCGGCATCGGAAGTCGGGAATACCGCGCCACGGCATCGTGTCCCGATCCGTCAATGCGGTCATCATCATCGGAAATCTCATGCCGTCAGCTTTTGCAACCGATCACAAGGCCAACCTGTTCGGCAGCCTGTGGATGACCGCGGCGATGGGAGTATTCGCCATCGAGGATGCCCTGGTCAAGGCCGCGTCCGCGATGATGCCCGTCGGCCAGATCCTGATCATCTTCGGGCTGGGCGGTGCTTTGGTGTTCGCCTGCCTGGCGCGCCTTGGCAAGGCGCCGCTGTTCAGCCGCGAGGTCGTCTCGCGCCCGATGCTGGTCCGCATGGTGTTCGAGATCGTCGGCCGCCTGTTCTATGTGCTGGCGATCGCGCTGATTCCCCTATCGACGGCAACCGTGATCCTGCAGGCGACACCGCTGGTCGTCGTCGCGGGCGCCACGGTGATCTTCGGCGAGAAGGTCGGCTGGCGCAGACTGACGGCGATCCTTGTCGGGCTGGCCGGGGTGCTGATCATCCTGCAGCCGGGAACGGAAGGCTTTTCCATGCTGTCCGTTCTGGCCGTGATCGGCATGATCGGCTTTGCCGGGCGTGACCTCGCCAGCCGCGCCGCACCGCGCTCGCTCGCAACCTCGGTCCTTGGCCTCTATGGCTTTCTGTCGGTCGCGGTGGCGGGCGTTCTGTTCGCGATCTGGCAGGGGGCAGCCTTCGTCCCGATCACGGGCGAGGCGGCGCTGATCCTGTCGGGGGCGGTTCTGGCCGGGGTCGGCGCCTATGCCTGCCTGATGAAGGCCATGCGCACCGGAGAAGTGTCGGCCGTCACCCCGTTCAGATACACGAGGCTGCTGTTCGGCATCGGCTTCGGCATCCTGTTCTTCGGCGAACGCCTGAGCTTTTCGATGCTCATCGGCTCGGGCCTGATCGTTGCGTCCGGCCTCGTCATCCTGTGGCGGAGCAGGTCGCAGCGTGCCCCGAAATAGAAATTCCGGCCGCAGGCATTCAACGCCCCGCCCGGGCGGCCGGCGATCCCGTCAGGCCAGCCGGTCGCCAAAGGCCGCGATCACCTGTTCATAGACCGCACGCTTGAAGGGCACGATGCTGGCGATCAGTTCCGCCGCCGGCATCCAGCACCAGCGGTCGAATTCCGGGTGATCGGTATCGATGCGGACATCCTCGTCCTGCCCGAGGAACCGCATCAGCACCCATTTCTGACGCTGGCCGCCAAATCGGCCTTTCCAGATCTTGCCGACCAGTTCCGGCGGCAGATCGTAATAGACCCAGTCGGGCGCCTCGGCGACGATCTCGACCTTGTCCACGCCGATCCCGGTTTCCTCGACCAGTTCGCGCAACGCGGCCTCGCGCGGGGTTTCACCCTCGTCGATCCCGCCCTGCGGCATCTGCCAGGCGCCGGGCCGGTCAAGCCGCTGCCCGGCAAAGACCAGCCCTTCGGCATTCGCCAGCACCACCCCGGCGCAGGGACGATAGGGCAGACCGCCCGGTCCGGTCCGCTCAGCCATTCCCGCTGGAGGCTCCGGCATCTCCGTCACCCGCGCCCTCGCCCGTCATCGCCGGCTTGGCGCTGGCCGGGACCTGCCCGGCCTGGAAATCGACCGCGGCAAGGCCCTTCAGGATATCGACCGCATAGGCCAGTTGATAATCCTCCTCGCGCAGCTTGGCCGTCGCCTCGACCTCGGCGGCCTCTGCCTCGATCTGCTTCTTCTCGTCGTCATTGACCGAATCATTGTTAAGCGCGCCACGCAGATCCGCCTCGGAGCGGCCGAAATTCGACTGGCTGCGCGGCTCGTCCTCGCCCCCCTCTTCGGCGGTCGGGCGGCGGGGCTGCGCGACAAGGATATCGGGCTGGATGCCCAGCGACTGGATCGAGCGACCCGAGGGCGTGTAATAGCGCGCCGTGGTCAGTCGGATGGCGCTGTCCGAGGTGACCGGCATCACCGTCTGCACGCTGCCCTTGCCAAAGCTTTTTTCGCCGACGACGATCGCGCGGCGATGATCCTGCAAGGCGCCGGTGACGATCTCCGAGGCGCTGGCCGAACCGCCATTGATCAGCACGACCATCGGCTTGCCCTCTGCCAGATCGCCGTCTTCGGCGTTCCAGCGCTCGCTCTCCTCGGCCTTGCGGCCGCGCGTGCTGACGATCTCGCCGGCATCGAGGAAGGCGTCCGAGACGCTGATCGCCTGGTTCAGAAGACCGCCCGGATTGTTGCGCAGGTCCAGCACGAAGCCGGTGACCTTGTCGATGCCGCCGACCTCGGCCACCGCCTCGTCAAGTTCGGCCTTCAGCGTGTCATAGGTCTCGTCGTTGAAGGTCGAGACGCGCAGCACGATCGCATGGCCCTCGATCCGGGTCTTGACCACGGTCAGCTTGATCGTATCGCGGGTCATGGTCAGGTCGAAAGGCTCGCTCTCGCCCTCGCGCAGGATGGTGATGGTGATCTCGCTGCCGACGGGGCCGCGCATCATGTCCACCGCCTCGTCCAGCGTCAGGCCCAGCAGCGATTCGCCGTTCACATGGCTGATGAAATCGCCGGCCTCGACGCCGGCCTGCGCCGCCGGGGTGTCGTCGATGGGTGAGACCACCTTGACCAGCCCGTCCTCCTGGCTGACCTCGATGCCCAACCCGCCGAAACTGCCGCGGGTCTGGGTCTGCATGTCCTCATAATCGCTGGCCGACAGAAAGCTGGAATGCGGGTCGAGCGAGGTCAGCATGCCGTTGATCGCGGCCTCGATCAGGGTCTTGTCGTCGGGCGCCTCGACATAATCGGCGCGCACCCGCTCGAAGACATTGCCGAACAGTTCCAGCTGTTCGTAGATCGAGGCGTTCTTGCCGGCCTCCTGCGCGACCAGCGGGCCGGCGATCTGGGTGGTGACCAGAGCCCCGGCCAGCACGCCCCCCAGCCCGGCGATCAGATAATGTTTCATGGCGGCCCTTCCTGCCTCAATTTCCTTGCGGCTCGACAACCGGATTCAGCACGAACCAGCCCGCCGGGTCCAGCGTTTCCTTACCCTTGCGCAATTCCAGATACAGGGTTTCGGTCCGCCCTGCATCCAGCCCGCGCGCCGCGTCGGCGACGAACTGCGCACCGAATTCCTGCGCCGGCGCCTCCGAGCCGCCCATCAGCCCGACCGGATCGCCCGCCTGCAACACGTCGCCAAGTTCACCAAAGACCTGCGACATGCCTGCAAATACCAGAAGATAATCCTGTGCGGGCTCGACAATCATCACATTGCCGTAATCCAGCAGCGGGCCGCGATAACGGATCGTGGCCGGCCAGGGCGTGGTGACCAGTGCGGCCGGGGCGGTGGCAATCACCCAGCCGGGGCGGCGCACACCGGCCGCGTCGGGCTCGTCATAGGGGCGCCGCACACTGCCGATCACCGGCAGGGGCAGGCTGCCCTGGGCACCTTCGAAATCCTCCATCGGCGGGCCGATATCGGTTTCCATCCGGCCGATGCCGCTGGCGAAATCGTCAAGGCTCTGGGCTGCGTCGCGCAGCTTCTGCAGTTCCTCGGGCGCCTCGGCGAAACGGACGGGCATGGTCGAACGGTCGGTGACGGCGCTGGCCAGAAGCCGCCGCGCCTCCTGCATCGAGGCCAGCCCCGCGCCCAGCATCTCGGCCGCGGCCGACTGCAGCGCACGCACCGTGGCGATCTCGTCGAGATCGGCCTGCAACCGCTCGGCCTCGGCGCGCAGGCCGGGCGTCACATCCGACAGGATCATCCCCGAGCGCGCATTGGCCAGCGCGCCGGCCGGGTGCAGCAGCAGCGTCGTCTCGGGCGATTGCTGCAAGGCGGTCATCGCGCCCAGAACCCCGGCCAGCCGGGCACGCTCGGCCTCGAACCGGTCATGCAACTCGGCCTCGCGGGCGCTGGCCTGCCTGAGCCCATCGCGCAAAGCCGCAAGCCCCTGCTCATAGCCGCGGATCACCTCGGTCAGCGCGGTGACCTGATCGTCGGCGCTGACGGCATCGGCCAACTGGTCCACCGCCGCCCGCAACTGCGCCGCCGCCGCCTCGGCCTCGACCACGGCCTGACCGGCGGGCGTCGCTGCCTTGACCGGCGCGGCCAGTCCCGCGCAAAGCAGCAATGCGGACAGAAAGCGGCGGTTCATGCGGGCACGATCAGGCTTTCGCCGGTCATCTCGGCGGGCTTGTCCAGCCCCATCATCTGCAGCACGGTCGGCGCGATATCGGCCAGCCGGCCGTTGCGCAGCGACGCGCCCCCGGGGCCGTTATAGACGATCACCGGCACCGGATTGGTGGTATGGGCGGTATGCGGCCCGCCGGTTTCGGGATCAACCATGGTTTCGCAATTGCCATGATCGGCAATCACCACCGCCGCCCCGCCGGCGCGATCCAGCGCCTCCAGCATGCGGCCCAGGCCCTGATCCACGGCCTCACAGGCCCGCTTGGCGGCGGGCAGGCTGCCGGTATGCCCGACCATGTCCGGATTGGCATAGTTCACCACGATCAGGTCGTACCCCTTGCCGATCGCCTCGACCAGCTTGTCGCTGACCTCGGCGGCGGCCATTTCCGGCGCCAGATCATAGGTCGCGACCTTGGGGCTTTGCGGCATGAACCGGTCCTCGCCCGCCTCGGGCACCTCTCTGCCGCCGTTGAGGAAGAAGGTGACATGCGGATATTTCTCGGTCTCGGCCAGCCGGAACTGCCTGAGCCCCTTGGCGGCGACCCAGGCCCCCAGCGTGTTGACCACCTGCTGCTTGGGATAGGCGCTGGTCATGAAGTCGTTGTGGCGGTCGCTGTAATCGACCATGCCCAGCAGCGCCGCCCATTCGGGACGCCCGCCGGCATCGAAATCGGCGAAATCCGGATCGGCCAGCGCCGACAGGATCTCGCGCGCCCGGTCGGCGCGGAAATTCAGGCAGAAGACCCCGTCGCCATCCATCGCGCCGTTATAGCCGTCGATGACGAAGGGCTGGATGAACTCGTCAGTCTCACCCCGCGCATAGGCCGTTGCCACCGCCGCCCCGGCGCTGGCCGCCAACTCGCCCTGCCCGGCGACGATGGCGCGCCAGGCCCGTTCGACCCGATCCCACCGCTTGTCGCGGTCCATGGCGAAATAACGCCCGATGACGGTGCCGATCCGGCAGCCCGCGGGCAGGCCGGCCTGCAACTCGGCCACGAAGCCCGCGGCCGATTGCGGCGGCACGTCGCGGCCATCGGTGATCGCATGGATCACTACCGGCACGCCCGCCTCGGCCACCGCCTTCGCCGCCGCCAGCACATGCCGGATATGCCCGTGGACGCCACCATCCGAGACCACGCCGATCAGATGCGCATTGCCGCCGCTGTCCTTCAGGCGGGCGATGAACGCGCCCAGTTCGTCATTAAGGAAAAAGCTTCCATCCTCGATGGCCAGATCGATCTGCCCCAGATCCATCGCCACCACCCGGCCGGCGCCGATATTGGTATGGCCGACCTCGGAATTGCCCATCTGCCCCGAGGGCAGGCCCACATCCGGCCCGAAGGTGACCAGCGTCGCGTTCGGGCAATCCCGCATCAGCCGGTCGAAATTCGGCGTCTCGGCCTGATCGGGCGCGCTCTGCTCGGGGCGGTCGGAAATACCCCAGCCGTCAAGGATGCACAGGATCACGGGTTTGGTCATGTCGGCCTCGTCATATTTTGCGCCTTGTTACGCCCCCGCAGGCAGGCCGACAACCGCGGCCCGGCGATCTTCCCGGCATCACCGCGAAATAACCGCCGCCGCATCGTCCGCATGGACCTCCTCGACGCGGAGATGCGCAGCGACGGGCAACTGCCCCTGCCGGGCCTGTGCATCACGCCCGGTGATAGGGAGAGCCGGCAAGGATCGTCGCCGCGCGATAAAGCTGCTCGGCCAGCATCACCCGGACCAGCAGATGCGGCCAGACCATGCGCCCGAAGCTGATCTGCCATTCGGCCCGGTCGCGCAGCCCCGCCTCCAGCCCGTCGGCGCCGCCGATCACAAGGCAGAGATCGCGGGCGGCATCGCGGAACCCGGCCAGACGCGCCGCGAATTCAGGAGAGGTCGGCTGCGCCCCCCGCTCATCCAGCACGACCAGCGCCGCACCGGCGGGAATCGCCCGCGCCAGCAGTTCCGCCTCGGCTGCCATGCCACCGCCACGCCGGTCCTCGACCTCGTGGACGGTCACGGCGGGAAAGCCAAGGCTGCGACCGGTTCTGGCGAACCGGTCAAGGTAATCCGCGACCAGCGCCGCCTCGGGGCCCTTCTTCAGCCGCCCCACGGCGACGATATCGATCCGCATTCCGTCAGTTGGCAGGGCCTGCCGAGGCCTCGCGCACACGGCTCAGCGCGTCGGCGGGCATCCACATCTTTTCCAGCTGATAGAATTCGCGCACCTCGGGGCGGAAGATATGCACGATGACATCGTCGGTGTCGATCAACACCCAGTCGCCGGCATCCTTGCCCTCGATTCTCGGGGTGCTGCCCGTCGCCGCCTTGACCTTTTCGGCCAGATGCTCGGCGATGGCGCCGACCTGACGCGCGCTGCGGCCCGATGCGATCACCATGTGATCGGCCATGGCCGACCGACCGCGCAGATCGATCGTAACGACGTCCTCGGCCTTGTCGTCTTCCAGCGAGGACAGGATACGGGCAAGATGCTGGCCATCGTCCAGCCCTTCGCCCGAAGCGGTCGCAGCCGGCCTTCCGGCCGGCAAAGCGTCTTGAGACAGGGTCATATCCTCCAGTCTGCGCGCCGATCGCCCCCGGCGCAGGGGTGCCTATAAGATAGCATTTTTTCGGCCCATCTCAATCTTTGCCGGCCACACGATCCTGCAAGGGCGAAGTTTCGCCGCGATGCAGCACGGAATCGTCGTTCAAGAGCCGCACCTCGCGCTGCGGGAAGGGGATCGAGACGCCATGTTCCTGGAACGCATCCCACAGCGCCAGGAACACCTGTCCGCGCACATTCGTCAGCCCGCCCGAGGCGTCCCCGATCCAGAAACGCAGCACATAATCGACGGAACTGTCGCCGAAGCCGGTCACCCAGCAGACCGGCTTGCGATGCGCCAGAACCCGCTTGACGCCAAGGGCGGCATTGATGGCGATCTTGCTGACCTCGTGCGGATCGTCGGCATAAGAGGCGCCGAATCTCAGGTCCAGCCGCACGAAATCGTTGGTATGCGACCAGTTCACCACCTGCCCGGTCACCAGATCCTCGTTCGGGATCAGGTATTCCTTGCCGTCGCGGGTCACCACGCTGACATAGCGCGCGCCCAGTTCCTCGATCCAGCCGAAGGTGTCGCCGAGGCTGATCACGTCGCCGGGCTTGACCGACTTGTCCAGCAGGATGATCACGCCCGAGACGAGGTTGGACACGACCTTTTGAAGTCCGAAGCCAAGGCCGACGCCGACCGCGCCCGAAAACACCGCCAGCCCGGTCAGATCGAAGCCCACCGCCTTCAGCCCGACGATCACCGCCAGACTGAACAGCACGATCTGCAGAAGCTTCGCCGTCAGCACCCGCATGGTGGGCGAGATGTCCTCGTTCTGCGACAGCCGCCCGGTGATCAGCCGCGACAGCACCCGTGCGCCGCCGATCATCAGCCCGGTGATCGCCAGCGCCTTGATGACGGTCAGCAGCGACAGGCGGAAATCGCCGATGCTCAGCGCGAGGCTTTCGAGGAAGGCCGCCGCCGGCTCGGTCAGCCCCAGCAGGTGCAGGGTCACCCAGATCCATGCCGCCCAGCTGACGATCCGACGCAGAAACCGGTTGAGGATGACCCGCGCCAGAAAGAATATCCCGACCCATGCCGTGGCGATGGTCGCCGTCAGCTCGATCACCTGGCTGCGGAAGGAATAGGTCACCTCGCGCATGACCAGCACCACCGCCCAGCTGAGCAGCGTGAAGATGATCAGGGTCAGCCGCCGGTCGATCAGCAGGCCCAGCCGCAGCCGCCATTTCGGCCAGTTCTCGCGCGTTCGCAGCCAGTCGGTCAGCCGTGGCGACAGGAAACGCGCGATCAGCCATGACAACAGCACCAGCCCGGCGATGGCCGGCAGCTGATAGATGCGCGAGGGGATCAGAAGGGTGTCGATGAACAGCTGGACACGATACCACAGCCCCTGTGCGGCATTGATCACCTCCGGGTCCAGTTGTTCCATCCGCACTCCTCCCCGACTGCAATCAAAGCCTGCAACCGTCCGTCTCGCAAGGCCCCGGCGATATTGCCTTGGCGCCGAAAGAATCGTAAAAGACGGACCCATGCCCGGGTTCATCTATTTCGACATCCATGATCGCGCGCGGCTGCCCTCGCGTTTCTTCGGCGAGGCGCTCTGCGTGACGGCGCGCGGCTGAGCGGGCGGCGGTTGATCGACCGCGCCCCCGGCCCCAAATTCACAGCATCACAGCCGAAAGCCAGCAAGCCATGACCCAACCCGATGCCGCCTCCGCGCCGCGGACCCTCTACGACAAGATCTGGGACGCCCATGTCGTCGACCGTCAGGACGATGGCACCTGCCTTCTCTATATCGACCGGCATCTGGTCCACGAGGTGACCAGCCCGCAGGCCTTCGAGGGGCTGCGCATGACCGGGCGCAAGGTCCGTGCCCCGGAACGCACCATCGCCGTGCCCGACCATAACGTGCCGACCACCTGGGACCGCGAAAAGGGCATCGACAACGAGGAAAGCCGCATCCAGGTCGATGCCCTGGACCGCAATGCCCGCGAATTCGGGGTGCATTACTATCCGGTCAACGACATCCGGCAGGGGATCGTGCATATCGTCGGCCCCGAACAGGGCTGGACCCTGCCCGGCATGACCGTGGTATGCGGCGACAGCCACACGGCCACGCATGGCGCCTTCGGTGCGCTGGCCCATGGCATCGGCACCTCGGAGGTCGAGCATGTGCTGGCCACCCAGACGCTGATCCAGAAGAAATCGAAAAACATGAAGGTCGAGATCACCGGCCGCCTCGCCCCCGGCGTCACCGCCAAGGACGTGGTTCTGGCGATCATCGCCGAGACGGGAACGGCGGGCGGCACCGGCCATGTCATCGAATATGGTGGCGAGGCCATTCGCAACCTGTCGATGGAAGGTCGCATGACCATCTGCAACATGGCGATCGAAGGCGGTGCCCGCGCCGGCCTGATCGCCCCGGACGAGACCACCTTCGCCTATGTCATGGGCCGCCCCCACGCCCCCAAGGGCGCACAATGGGAGGCCGCGCTGAACTGGTGGCGGACGCTGAAGACCGACGAGGGCGCGCATTTCGACAAGGTCGTGACCCTGCGCGGCGAGGATATCGCCCCCACCGTCACCTGGGGCACCAGCCCCGAGGACGCGCTGCCGATCACCGCCTCGGTGCCGGCGCCCGAAAGCTTCTCGGGCGGCAAGGTCGAGGCGGCACGGCGCAGCCTCGACTATATGGGCCTGACCTCGGGAACGCCGCTGACCGAGATCGCCATCGACGCGGTCTTCATCGGCTCCTGCACCAATGGCCGGATCGAGGATCTGCGCGCCGCGGCCGAGGTCCTGCGTGGCCGCAAGCTGGCCCCCGGCGTGCGCGGCATGGTCGTGCCCGGCTCGGGCCTCGTGCGCGCCCAGGCCGAGGAAGAGGGGCTGGACCAGATCTTCAAGGATGCCGGCTTCGAATGGCGGCTGGCCGGCTGCTCGATGTGCCTTGGCATGAACCCCGACCAGCTGGCCCCCGAGGAACGCTGTGCCGCGACCTCGAACCGCAATTTCGAGGGCCGGCAGGGCTACAAGGGCCGGACGCATCTGATGTCGCCGGCCATGGCGGCGGCGGCCGGGGTGACGGGCCGGCTGACCGATATCCGCGCATTCATGGCCGCGACGGTCTGAGGCGGCGATGCCCGCCTTTCGACCCGAGGGGACCGGCAGATGCGGGGCGGCGTCAGCCGTGCCGCAGCAGCGCGATGGCGTTCAGCGCGATCAGCAGCAGGCCCGCATTCTCGAACAGGTAATTGGCCGGGATGCCAAGGACCTGCTGCCCGATCAGCCCGTCCACGAGGTGAAAGCCCACCGCGCGGACGGCGACAAAGGCGCAGAGGACCACCAGCCCCAGAAAGGCAACGCCGTTCTGGCGCAATTGGCCGCGCATCGCCCGCAGCCCGGCGCGAAAGGCCAGAAGCATCACGATCAGCAAGCCAGCGATGAAGAGGATCTGCACGGGGCGGCGGACATCGTACCAGCCCTGCGCCTGTGCCATGCAGCGCCCCAGGGCCGTCAGCGCGCTTTGCAGGTCAAGCTGCTTGTTGATCCCCAGAAGCAGCATCAAGACCGCGATCAGGACCCAGAAGCCCCGGCCCGGCCGCGCCTTCAGCCTGCGCCAGACCTGTACCGCCAGCACGAAACACAGAAGATAGGCCATCACGGTCAGCCAGCCCGTGGCATTCGGATCGCCGATCCGCGGTTGCCACGCCCCCGCCACGCAGCCCATCAAACCCTGCATACCAACACCAGTATCACCCTGCCGCCGCATGCAGCCTAACAGCAGGCCGGCGCGGCCGACCAGACCCAATCACCCGAGGACCGACATGGACAAGTTCACCACCATCACCGGCATCGCGGCCCCCATGCCGCTGGTCAATATCGACACCGACATGATCATCCCTAAGCAGTTCCTGAAGACGATCAAGCGTTCGGGGCTGGGCGTGAACCTGTTCGACGAGTTGCGCTATGACCGCGACGGCAACGAGACGCCCGATTTCGTGCTGAACCAGCCGGCCTACCGCCAGACCCGGATCCTCGTCGCGGGCGACAATTTCGGCTGCGGCTCCTCGCGCGAACATGCGCCCTGGGCCCTGCTGGATTTCGGCATCCGTTGCGTCATCTCGACCAGCTTTGCCGACATCTTCTTCAACAACTGTTTCAAGAACGGCATCCTGCCGATCGTGCTGCCGCAAGAGGCGGTGGACGTGCTGATGGAGGACGCGCGCAAAGGCGCCAATGCCCGCATGACGGTCGATCTGGAAAACCAGACAGTCAGCAGTTCCGACGGGCAGGAGTTTCATTTCGACATCGACCCGTTCCGCAAGCATTGCCTGCTGAACGGCCTCGACGATATCGGGCTGACGATGGAAAAGGCGCCGGCGATCGACAGCTATGAGGACCGGATGGCGCAGGCCCGCCCTTGGGTCTGAGACCCGCGGCGCTTGCCCTGCTGCTGTCGGCCGCCGCCGGTTCGGGTGCGGCGGCCGATCCCATCCGCATCGCCACCTGGGATCCCGGCCTTTCGCGCAAGGGGCCGGGGCTGCTGCTGCGCGATATCCGCAAGGGTGACCCGCAGGTGCTGGCCGCGGCGCGGGTGATCGCGGCGGCCGCGCCCGATGTGATCCTGCTGACCGGGATCGACTGGGATCACGACGGCCGCGCACTGGAGGCCTTTTCCGAGACGCTGGCGCAGGCCGGCCACGCGATGCCGCATCGCTTTGCCGCCCGGCCGAACAGCGGCATGGCCGCCGGGCTGGATCTGGATGGCGACGGCAGGCGGGGCGAGGCGGATGACGCGCAGGGCTGGGGCCAGTTCACCGGCCAGAACGGCATGGCGGTTCTGTCGCGCCTGCCGCTGGGGCCGGTGATCGACTACAGCGACCGGCTGTGGCGCGATCTGCCCGGCAACCTGATGCCCGACACCGCGCCCGAGATCGCGGCGATCCAGCGTCTGTCCTCGACCGCGCATTGGGACGTGACGGCGCAGACCCCGTCCGGTCCCGTGCGCCTGCTGGCCTGGTCGGCCACGCCGCCGGTCTTCGACGGGGACGAGGACCGCAACGGCCGCCGCAACCATGACGAGGCGGCCTTCTGGCTGCGCCACCTGCCCGAGGCGCCCTTCGTCCTTATCGGCACGCTCAACCTCGACCCGGTTGACGGCGAGTGCCGCGCCGAGGCGCTGACCGCGCTGCTGGACCACGCGCAGGATCCGCAACCGCGCGGCGCCTGGCAGCCGCCGCAGACCGGCGCCAATGCCCGTCACCGTGGCGATCCGGCGCTGGATACCGGCGATTTCGACGATGAGGCGCCCGGCAATCTGCGTGTCGATTACATCCTGCCGGCCCTCGCCCTGTCCGTCACCGGCAGCGGCGTTCTGTGGCCCGCCCCGGGCGATCCCCTGGCCGAGGCCGTCGCACAGGCCTCGGACCATCGCCTCGTCTGGGTCGATCTGGACCTTCAGCCCGCGAAGGAGGCGATGGCCGAATAGGCCAGATCGAGATCCTCGCCGGTCGCGCAATAGGGCGGCAGCACATAGACGGTATTGCCAAGCGGCCGCAGCAGCACGCCATTCGCCATGAAATGCGCCCGCATCCGCGGCCCCGTCTCGGCCAGATAGCCGCCGTCGCGCACCTTCAGGTCCATCGCCGCAATGGTGCCGCATTGCCGCAGATTCTCGAACCGGTCATCGCCGCGGAGCCGGGCCAACCGTTCGGCCTGCATCGCGCCAAGCGCGTCCAGCCGCGCCTGCATGGGCTCGGCCTGCCACAGCCGCACCTGAGCCAGTCCGGCCGCACAGGCGATCGGGTTCGCGGTATAGCTGGAGGAATGGTAAAAGGTCCGCCGCCGGTCGATCGAGGAATGCGCCTGGAAAATCCTCTCGCTGGCCAGTGTCGCAGCCAAGGGCACCACGCCGCCGGTCAAGCCCTTGCTGGTGCACAGGATGTCCGGCGCGATCCCGGCGTGATCGCAGGCCCATAGCCGCCCGGTCCGGCCCCAGCCGGTCATCACCTCATCGGCGATCAGCAGCACGTCATGCCGGTCGCAAATGGCGCGCAATCCGGCCAGCACCTCCGGCCGGTACATCCGCATCCCGCCCGCGCCCTGCACCAGCGGCTCGAGGATCAGCGCCGCCATGTGTCCGCTCGCGGCCAGTTCCTCGAATGCAGCCAGGGTCGCGGCCCCGTCCCCCGCCGGGAAGGGCAGCCGATCAACCGCGAACATCAGCGGGTCATAGGCCGCGTTGAAGACGCCGCGTTCACCCACGCTCATGGTGCCGATGGTGTCGCCGTGATAGCCATCCTCGATCACCGCGATCCGGTGCCGCCCATCGCCCGCGTGCCGCCAGTATCCCAGTGCCATCTTCAGCGCCACCTCGACCGCGGTCGAGCCGCTGTCGCTGAAGAACACCCGGCTCAGCCCCTTCGGGGCCATGCCGATCAGCGCCTCGGCCAGGTCCTCGGCCGGCTGGTGGGTCAACCCGGCAAAGATCACCTGATCCAGCCGTGCCGTGGCCTCGGTGATCGCGGCCACGATCTCGGGCTGGCGATGGCCATGGGTGACCACCCACCAGCTTGCGATCCCGTCCAAGAGCCGCCGGCCATCGGCGGTCTCGATGAAGGCGCCCTCGGTCCGCACGGCCATTGGCGGTTGTGGCTCGGTCGCGTGCTGAAAGAACGGGTGCCAGACCGCGCTCATCCGAAATCCTCCGGGTCGAAATTCGCCTGCATCGCGGTCGAAAGGGTCTCGCGATCCAGCCGCACCAGCCGCGGCAACCGCCCAAGCACCTTCACCACGCCGATCTGGCCGATGGTCGCCATGTTATCGGGATTGTCCTCGCCCACGAAGGCGACGCCATGCACCGGCACCCGCCGCGCCCGCAGGCTTTCCAGCGCGGTCAGGCTGTGGCTGATGGTGCCCAGCCCGGTCGTCGCAACTAGGATGACCGGTATCTGCCATTCGGCGAACAGGTCGGCAAACAGGGTCCGGCGCGTCAACGGCACCAACACGCCCCCCGCCCCCTCGATCACAAGCCGGTCGGCCGGCGGAGGCATCAGGGCGCCGGGATCGATCTCGACCCCTTCGAGTTCCGCCGCCCGATGCGGCGACAGCGGCTCGCGCAGCAGCCAGGTTTCGGGATGCACGCGCGCCCCTGACATGTGCCGGACCTCAGCCGCATCACTGCCCGGCTGCGGCGCAGACCCTGCGACCCATCCGGATTCGGCGCGGATCGGCCCCAAGGAATTCCCGGCCAGCCCGGATTGCACCGGCTTCCAGTAATCCGCGCCGATCAGCCCGCACAGCCCGGCGGCAAAGACCGTCTTGCCGATATCGGTCCCGGTTCCCGTGATCACGAAACGGGCCACAATTCCTCCAGGGTCTCGGCCAGCCGGATCACATCCGCCCGCGTCGCGTTCAGCGTCAGCGAAATCCGCAGCCGCGAGGTGCCCTCGGGCACGGTCGGGGGGCGTATGCCCCGGACATCGAAGCCCCGCTCCTGTATCCGCCGCGCCAGTTCCATGGTTTCCACATCCGGCCCGACGATCAGCGGCACGATCTGGCTGCCGCTGAATTGCAGGTGCGGCAGCCGCCGGCGCAATTCCTCGCCGAAGGCTTGCACATGCCCCTGCAGATCCTCGCGTCGCCATGCCTCCTCGCGCAGGATATCCAGCGCCTCGCTGCCGACGGCCGCCATCAGCGGCGAGGGCGCGGTCGCAAAGATGAACGGACGGCAGCGATTGACCATGAAATCGACCAGGCAGCCGGCACCGCACAGCAGGGCCCCCGATCCCCCCATCGCCTTGCCGAGCGTATGCAGCGTCAGCACATTCCCGCGCCCTTCAAGCGCATGCGCAAGGCCGCGCCCATCCGGCCCGTAGATGCCGGTCGCATGAGCCTCGTCCACCAGCAGGAAGCCATGCTCATCGGCCAGCGCGGCAAGATCATCCAGCGGCGCGATATCGCCATCCATGCTGTAAAGGCTTTCGACCGCGATCCACACGGCGCCGCGATTTCCGGCCTGCCGCCACGCGGCGATCACATCCGCTGCGTGCTGCACATCGCCATGCCGGAAGCTCTGCACGGCGGCGCGCCCCGCCCGCGCACCTTCATGGGTGCTGGCATGCGACAGCTCGTCCATCAGCAGCAGGTCGCCCCGCTGCGGCAAGGTCGTGAGGGCCGCGAAATTCGCCACATAGCCGCCGCCGAACCCCAGTGCTGCCTCTGCCCCGAAATGCCGCGCCGCCTTCTCTTCGAACGCCTCCTGCGCGGCGGTGTTTCCGCGCAGAAGCCGCGATCCCGCCGCCCCGACCGGCACGCCGTCATCCAGCGCCCGCCGCACGGCATCGACCAACCGTGGCGACTGGGCCAGACCCAGATAGTCGTTCGACGCGAAATCCACCCCCTGCCGTCCGGCCAGCCCACGCCGGCGGCCCTGCCGGGTCAGCCCCTCCAGGTTCTCGCGATAGGGCTTCAGCCGGTCGGCGCTGCTCATCTTCGGTCAGACACCCTCAGAAGTCCGGAGTTCGGGCGGCCTAGCGCAGGATCGGAATTGCCGGTTCGGCATCACGCGGCCTGGCCGGCATGGCGGGCGCGGGCATGTGCTCGTGCACCTCCATCGGCTGCAGGCCCAGCTTCGCGAACAGCCGCAGATCCTGATCTTCCCCCGGATTGTCCTTGGTCAGAAGCGTATCGCCCACGAAGATCGAGTTCGCCCCGGCAAAGAAGCACAGCGCCTGCATCTCGTCCGACATCTCGGTCCGGCCCGCCGACAGCCGGACATGGCTTTCCGGCATCATGATCCGTGCCGTGGCGATGACGCGCACAAAGTCGATCGGATCGACCGGCGTGGCGTCTGCCAGTGGCGTCCCCTCGACCGGGATCAGCATGTTGAGCGGCACACTCTCGGGCGGCTCGGGCAGGTTCGCCAGCGTCACCAGCATCTCGACCCGGTCCTGCGCCCCCTCGCCCAGCCCCAGAATCCCGCCCGAACAGACCTTGATTCCGCTGTCGCGCACATGCGCCAGCGTATCCAGCCGGTCGGCAAAGCTCCGCGTCGTGATCACGTTGGAATAATGCGCCTCGGAGGTGTCGATATTGTGGTTGTAATAGTCCAGCCCCGCCGCCTTCAGGCGCCGCGCCTGATCGCCGTTCAGCATGCCCAGCGTCATGCAGGTCTCCATCCCCAGGGCCTTGACGCCCTCGACCATGGCGACGATCTGCGCCATGTCCCGCTCTTTCGGGCTGCGCCATGCGGCACCCATGCAATAGCGCGTGGCGCCCGCGTCACGGGCACGCCTGGCCTCGGCGATCACGCGCTGGACCTCCATCAGCTTCGACGCGGAAAGCCCGGAATCATAGCGCGCGGACTGGCTGCAATAGGTGCAGTCCTCGGGGCAGCCGCCGGTCTTGATCGACAGAAGCCGGCTCATCTGCACGCGGTTCGGATCGAAATGCCGGCGATGGACGGTCTGGGCCTGGAACAGCAGTTCCATGAAGGGCAGGTCATGGACCGCGCGGGCGTCCTCGACCGTCCAGACATCGCGGCTTGCTGCTGCATCGGCACGCTGGCTGGTGTTGGGCATCACGCTGCTCCTCGAATGGCTGCGGAGTTCCCTAGCACCTCACCGGGGCTCTGTCTAATGCCTATCCGGGCAACCTGTCGCGCGCGAAACCCGTCGGCGTCGCGAGCGCGACCCGCGCCCACCCCTTGCCGGGCAGCAGCACCCAACCTCCTAGAAACGCGTTTTCAACCGCTCGTGCATCTGTCGGCGGGCCAGTTCCAGCAGGACCTCGGCGCGACCGAATTCGCGCGCGGCATCCTTCCGCGCCGCCTCGAAACGGGGCGTCATCCGGGTGATTTCCTGATCGGCCCGTTGCAGCTCCCGGGCGGCCCGGCCGGCCTGGGCATTGGCCATCCGCGCCGCCGCGACATTCAGCGGCGCGGTGCTGCGATAGCTTTGATCGAGTGCTGCCTGCAACGCCTCCGCGCGTTGCCGGGCGGCGGCCATATGGGCGCTGAAGGCCGCGAATTTCTTCAACTCGCGCTCGGCCTTCAACCGGGCGATGCGTTGCAGCGCGGCTAGCTTGCGCGGGTCGGCTACCATCCCGCACGGGCCTTCTCGCGCATCTTTTCGGCAAAGCGGATCGCGGCGGCCACGGCGGCGAAATGATCGTGCCGGATTTCTTCCCCGATCCCGACGGTGGCGTGAATCGCGCGCGCGCAGGGCGGGTCCGACCAGATCGGCACCTTGCTCTCGCGGGCGCGATCCCTGATCCGGGCGGCGACCTCGTCGGTGCCCTTCGCCAGGCAGACCGGTGCCCGGCCGCTGCCGCGCTTCCACTCCAGAGCAACGGCATAATGCGTCGGATTGACGATGATCACATCGGCCCGCGCCACATCGGCCAGCATCTGCTTCATCGCAAGATCGACCGCCCGCTGGCGCCGCGCCGCCTTCAGATGCGGGTCGCCCTCGGCATCCTTGTGTTCATCAAGCATCTCCTTGCGCGTCATCCGGTTCTTGCGACGGTGGTCGAACCATTTCCACAGCATGTCGAGGACCGCGAAAACCGCCGAGACGGCGACCGCCAACAGCAGCACCTGCGCCAGCAGAAACCCCAGTTCCCCGACCCAGGCACCGCCGGTCATGGCACTTCCCGCCAGACGGTCGAGATGGGACGAGAACAGATACCACCCGCCGACGCAGACCAGCGCGGCCTTCCCCAGCGAGATGGCGAAGGTCATCAGCCCCGAGACGCCGAATTTCTGCCCCGCCGTCTTCACCGGATTGATCCGGTTCACGTCGAAGGCCAGCTTCTGCGGCGCAAAGATCAGCGCGCGCTGTGCAATCAGCCCGACGGCGATGGCGAATGTCGGTATCAGGATCAGCCCGATCAGCGCCATCCCGGCATAGCGTCCCAGGGCACCGGCCAGGGCAAAGACGGGCTCGACCGGCCAGCCCTCGGCCCCCATCGCGCGGCTGGCCATGCTGAGCCATTGCTGCACCGCGAAACCCGCCCCGACGGCAAAGGCCAGCCATGCGCCCAGATACATCGCCCCGGCGTTCAGTTCAGTCGATCGCGGAACATCGCCGCGCTCGCGCGCCTTGCGCAGCTTCTGTTCGGTCGCCTCGAAGGGCTTGTCGTCGTTTTCCTCGCTCATCCCGACCTCGGCAGGGTGAAATCAAGCACCGCATCGGCCCAAAGCCCGACCAGCATCGGCGCCAGCAGCGCCAGCGCCGCCAGGGCCAGCAGGATCGATCCGGGCGAGCCGATGAAGACCACCGGCAGTGCCGGCATGACCCGGTTGACCACCCCGGACAGGGCCTGAAACAGGAAACCTCCCAGAGTGAAGGGCGCGGCCAGCATCATCGCCAGCAGGAAACTGTCCGAGACCATTCGCACCGCCGCAGGGGCCAGCATGTCGACAGAGGGCCAGCCGCCGGCCGGCCAGAGCACGAAACTGTCCGCGATCAGTTGCACCAGCATGACCGGAAGCCCCAGGGCCATCAGCACGGCCATGCCGCCCAGATGCAGCATGTTGCCGATCGGATGGGGCGCGGCCTCGTTCTGGACCCCGATGATCTGCGACAGCGAGGCGGTGGCGGCGATCGCAGTGGTCGCTATGTCCAGCGCCAGCGCCAGCAGGCGCAGCAATCCGCCGGCCGCCAGCCCGACGATCATCGCGCCCGCGGCCTGGCCAAGCATCGCAATCGTGCCGTCCGGCGCGGCGACCGGCGCGACCAACCCCGCCAGAAGCGGTGAAACGGCCATCGCCGCCCCGACGCGGACCCGGGCCGGGATCAGCCGTTCCCCAAGCCCCGGCAGGATCAGGATACAGGCCTGCGCCCGAAGATAGACCAGCACCAGGCGCCAATCGAGCCCGGGGACGCGGGCCGCTATCTCATCCCACATCAGGCGGCCTCGATGGTGCCGACCAGATGCAGGTCGACCGCTGGGTCGATCTCTTCCAGCCCCAGCACCGGCACGGCGATCCCGTTCGACCCCAGCACCGCCCGGACCATCCGCCGCCGGTGGTCCGGGGTGACGATGACCGTTCGCAGTCCTGGCTGCAGGATCGCCAGCCCCCGGCGCGTCGCCTCCAGCAGTTTGTGCGACAGAGCCGGCGTCAGCGCCCCGCCCCCGTCGCGGCCCGTCTCGGCATCGGCGCGGACGAACTCGGCCTCCCAGGCCGGATGCAGTTGCAGCGCCGTGACCCTGCCGCTCTCGTCCGAATATTGCTGGGTGATCTGGGCGCGCAGCCGCTTGCGAACCAGTTCGTACACGGTTTCGATCGAGTCGATCCCGCGGAATTCGTAGATCGCGTCGATGATCAGGGGCAGGTTGCGGATCGACAGACGCTCTTCCAGAAGGGCGCGCAGCACCGCAAGCAGGTGCTCGGGGCTGACCTTGTCGGGGATCATGCTGTCCAGATAGCGGCGATTGCGCTCGGCCCGGCCGGGATCGGACAGCGACTTCATCTCGTCCAGCTGCCGCTGCATGGCGGCCAGCGTCATCAGGGCCGAGAGATTGGCCTTCACCACCTCCATCAGATGGGTCGACAGCACCTCCATCGGGGTCACCACGGTCACCCCGGTCAGCACCGCCTCGTCCTGATCGTCGCGCGAGATCCAGCGCGCCGGGCTGGAATAGACCGGCTCGCGCACGCTTGCCCCGGCCAGTTGCTCAAGCAGCCGATCCGGCCCAAGGGCCAAGACCTCGCCGGGCCTGAGCGTGCCGCGGCCACGCACGACGCCATGCACACGGATCCGGTAATCGCCGGGAGGAAGTTCGTCCGTGTCGGTGATCCGCACATCCGGCAGGATCAGCCCATAGCCGCGCGCGATGTGGATCCGCAGGTTGCTGATCCGGCTGCCAAGACCGCGCGCCTGATCCAGCGCCGTCACGATCAGGTCAGAGCCGATCTCGACGCTGATGTCATCGGTATCCAGCACGTCGCCGATCCGGGCCGCCGGTCGCGCTGCGGCTTCGACAGGCGGCGCGTCGTCCGGCACGGCTTCGACCGCCTGCCGGCGCGCGAGGTGCAGGGCGAAGCCCGCCAGGGCCAGGGCCAGCATGATGAACAGCAGGCGCGGCATGCCGGGCACGAAGGACATCAGCGTCATCGCCCCGGCCACGACCGCCGCGGGCCGCCAGTCGCGGGTCAACTGACGCGACATCAGATCGGCGGTCGTATCGGTCGCCCCACCCCGCGACAGAAGCAGCGCCGCGGCCATCGAGGTGATCAGCGCCGGGATCTGGCTGACCAGCCCGTCGCCGATGGTCAGGTGCGAATAGGTCTTCACCGCCTCGCCCATCTCCATGCCGTGGGCGAGGACACCGACACTCAGCCCGATCAGCAGGTTGATCAGCGTGATCACGATGCCGGCCATGGCATCGCCCTTGACGAATTTGGAGGCGCCGTCGAGCGAGCCGAAAAAGCTGATCTCGCGCTGTTCCTGGATGCGGCGGCGCTTAGCCTCCTGATGGTCGATGGCGCCGGCGTTCAGATCGCCGTCGATGGCCAGTTGCTTGCCGGGCAGCGAATCCAGCGCGAATCGCGCGGCCACCTCGGCCATCCGGCCCGAGCCCTTGGTGATGACCATGAAATTCACCACCGAGATCACCGCGAAGACCGTCAGCCCGACCAGCAGCGATCCGCCCGCGACGAAATTCGCAAAACCGTTGATGACCTGCCCCGCCGCCTCGGTGCCGGTATGCCCCTCGGTCAGGATCAGCCGGGTCGAGGACACGTTCAGCGACAGGCGGATGACGAGGCTGACCAGCAGAAGGACGGGAAAGGCCTGGAAATCGGTCGGCCTGTCCACCAGCGAGGCCATGACCAGGACCAGCGTCGCCGTGGCGATGGACAGCGCGATGCCCAGGTCCAGAAGCCCCGGCGGCAGGGGGATGACCAGCGAGATGACGATGAGGACAAGGCCTCCGGTGACCAGCAGCGGCGCGTCCAGCAGCCGACTGGCCTTCGGTCCGACAGCACCGATGGCTTTCATTCGATGCCCTCCTGCGAAGCGACGGCCGGTCTCAGAATGTCCTCAAGGCTCCACGCCGTATCGGTCAGAAGCCCGGCCCGCCGCAGAAACACGATCAGTTGCAGCCGCACCGCCGGCTCCATGCGCAACAGCCGGACCCGATAGTCCGGCGGCAGGCTTTTCCCCTCCAGCACCCAGGCGGATGCCTCGTCCGCAAAGGCGGTCATCTCGGGCGACATGGCGGTTGCGGCATCACCCATCCCCTCCATCAGCAGGAACAGCGTCGGCAGCAACATCACGCGGCCTTCTTCAGGTCTCGCAACGCCGATTCCAGCGTGTCAAAGCTGGGACGGACGTGTTCGGGCACGGCCTGCCGGCCGACCTCGACGCAGAGATTGGTGGCGTGCTGGTGCAGGCCGGCGATCAGCACCGACTTGATGACATCGTAAAAGCCCATGTCCTGCTTGACCACGCCCCCCAGCCGGTTGGCCAGCGGCGCGACAAACCCATAGGCCAGAAACACGCCGAGAAAGGTTCCGACCAGTGCCCCGCCGATCATCTTGCCCAGCACCTCGGGCGGCTGATCGATGGCGCTCATGGTCTTGATGACGCCCAGAACCGCCGCGACGATACCCAGTGCGGGCAGCGCGTCGGCCACGCTTTGCAGCGCGTGCGGGATATGCATCTCCTCCTCGCGCAGGATCGCGATCCGGCGCGCCAGCATTTCCTCGACCTGATAGGGATCGTCATAGTTCAGGCTGATCGAGCGCAGCGTGTCCGAGATCAGCGAGACAACATCGTGATCCGCCAGAAGCCGCGGATAAGCCGCGAAGATCGGCGATTCGCCCGGGTTCTCGATATGCTGTTCCAACGCCACCGGATTTTCGCGCGCGATCTTCAGCAGCTGGAACATCAGACACAGCACGTCCTGATGATCCTGCGCGGTCCAGCGCGGCCCCTTGAACGCGCGGACCAGCCCGCCCGGGGTCGCCTTCAGCACATGGCTGTCATTCGACAGCAGATACGAACCGATCGCCGCACCGGCGATCATCATCATCTCGAAAGGCAGGGCATGGGTGATGACCCCCATCTTGCCGCCCGCCAGAAGATATCCCCCGAACACCATGGCGACGGTCAGGAAAATGCCCACAAAGCCGAACATGCCGATCGCTCCCTATTGTTTGCGGACGCTGCGCGCGCCCATCTGGGCGGTCAGCAACGCCGCCTGACGCGGTTCGACCGAGGCGATGATCCGCGCGCCGGTCTCGGGGCGGACCCGCATCAGGATCTCGGCCGCGAAATCCGCCGGCAGGTTGGTCAGGACCGCCGCCGCCTCGGCGGGCTTCATCTGATCATAGACCGCCACCAGCCGATCGATATCCTGGCGCACCGCCTCGGATGCGGTGTCCCGGCGCAAGCGGGTTCCCCCCTTCTGCGCCTTCAGTTCCGACAGCCGCTGGCGCAGGGTGGTCTCGGCTTCGACCAGTTCCTCCTTGCGGGCGTCGATACTCGCCATATAGCGCTCGATGCGCAGCGCGCGGTCGCGCAGTTCTTCCGCCAGGGCCACGGCTTCGGGAACGTCACCGCATCCCTGCAACAACCCGCTGGGGGCGGCGAATGCGGCAAAGACGCGCGACAGGTCCTGCGACTGCCACAGCATGGCCGCCGCCGGAATCGAGAAGGTCAGAGCCAGCAGCGGCAAGATTGATCTAGACACCGGACACCTCTTTCCGCTTGCGCAGCCGGCGCGGCAGGTTCGCTGCCGGTTCGGTCTGCGCCGCCGCGCCAATACGCTGCCGCAACTCCCACAGCGCCCGTTCCTTGCGTGCCTGCGAAATCTCGGCGGCAAGGCCTTCACTGGCTTCGGTCGCCTCTTCCCGGGCAGAGCGGATCGCCTTTTCAAGGCGGTCCACCTCGGCGGCCATGATGGCGATCGCGCCGCCAAGTCCGGTTTCCAAGTCGTTGAGGCGGCGAAGCCTGCGCGCCAGCATCAGGCAGAAGGCGGCCAGCCCGACCGATGCCACGACCAGCGCGGCCTGGAGGATGGTTTCAATGGTCATCTGATCAGGAACTCCGTGATCAACAGGTCTTTCACGGGCGCTTCGCCCAGCACATATCGGCTCCGGGTCAGCAACTCGCCGCGGATGATCTCAAGCACGCCGCGCTTGTCGTAGGCGCCCGGATCGATACCCGACAGAAAGGTGGCGAAGGCGTCGCTGACACGCGGCATCAGGTGCAGGATCTCGCCCTGCTGCGCCTGATCGGTTTCGATCGAAGTCGACAGCACCAGAACCCGCCCGCGGCCGCCCGGAATATTCAGTTCGATCCGCGGGACATCCACGAACACCACCTCCGGCGCGGCTTCGGCCGCCCCGCGATCCGAGACCGTTTCCAGCAACGCAGCCGGTGACCAGAGGCCCAAGAAGGTCGAGGCGAAACCAGCTGCGCCAAGGACAAGCACGACCAGCAGGGGAACAAGCCTCCGCTTTCCTTTCGGCGGTTCCTGGTCGGGAATTTCGGCTGCTGCGGACATCGTGATTCTCCGTCGTGACAGGACCGAGATAGCAGCTTGCGACTAACCAAATATTAATCGCCGCCGTGTCATCAGGGTCCTGACGAAACAATGACGCTGATTCGAAAGGGCGGGTTTTGCAAAAACTGCAGGACTATTGGACCGAGCGAAGCTCTCGACAGAAGACCATCCTCGCGGCGGCATTTCTTGCCACCTTCCTTGCCGTCGCGGCCTTCGGCTGGCTAGCCAGCCGCCCCGGCATGGCCATGCTTTATGGCGCGCTGGATTCCGCGCAATCGGGCGAGGTCATCGCCGGGATCGAACGCGCGGGGGTGATCTACGAAGTGCGCGGCGACACGATCTGGGTCGATGAGAGGCAGCGCGACCGGCTGCGCATGGAACTGGCCGCGCAAGGCCTGCCGGCCACCGGCAGTGCGGGCTACGAGCTGCTGGACGGCATGTCCGGATTCGGCACCACCTCGCAGATGTTCGACGCCGCCTATTGGCGCGCCAAGGAAGGCGAGTTGGCGCGCACGATCCTCGCGCTGCCGAACGTGCAATCCGCGCGTGTTCACCTGGCCGTCGAGAATGGCCGCGGCTACCGCCGCGATTTCACCGGCAGCGCGTCGGTCACGCTGACCACGAATGGCCAGCAGATCACCCCTGAACAGGCATCGGCCCTGCGCTATCTGGTGTCGTCGGGCGTTCCCGGGATGAAACCCGACAGCGTGACCGTCATCGACAGCCGGCGCGGCATCATCTCGCCCAGCGAGGATGCGGACGGCCTTGACCGCGCCAACGAGATGAAGCGCAATGTCGAGCGCATCCTTGAACCCCATGTCGGCGTCGGCAATGCGATCGTCGAACTGAACCTGGATCTGGTCACCGAGACCGAACTGCTGACCGAACGGCGCTTTGACCCCGATCAGCGCGCGCTGATCTCGCAGGTGACCGAGGAAACCTCGGATCAAAGCAACTCGACCGGCTCGGGCGTCGTGACCGCCGCCTCGAACCTGCCCGATGCAGACGAGGCCCAGGGCGACAGTTCGCAGGCCTCGCGGTCCGAGAACCGCCAGCAGGCCAATTACGAGGTCAGCCAGATCATGCGCGAGGTCTCGCGGCAACCGGGTGCCACCAGGCGTCTGAGCGTCGCGGTGCTGGTGAACGGGGTGGTGGAAACCGATGCCCAGGGCGACGCGCAGCTTGTGCCCCGCCCGGAGGCCGAGCTTGAGACGCTGCGGGAACTGGTCGCAACGGCCGTCGGCTTCGACGAGGCGCGCGGTGACCAGATCACGGTCAAGTCCCTGCCCTTCGCAGCCCTCGGCGAGAATGGTGCCCTTGCACAGCCGGGCCTTCTGGACCGGCTGAGGCTGGATAGCCTGCTGCGCACCCTGCTGGTCGGGCTTTTCGCTCTGGCCATCGTGGCCCTTGTCCTGCGCCCCATGCTGCGCCAGCGCGCGGCGGTGCAGGCGCCACCCGCCGCCTTGCTGGATGACAGCACCCCGGTCCAAGAGGCTGTGACCGGCACGATCGACAGCGACGATCCGGCAGCCGGGCAGGATGCAAGGCTGATCGCGGCCGAGCCGCAACGCCCCGAGCAGCTTTCACTGCCCTCGGCCGATCCGGTGGCCCGCCTGCGCAGCATGATGCGCGACCGGCACGAGGAAAGCGCCAAGATCCTCGGCGGATGGATCAAGAACAAGGAGACTGCGCAATGACCTTTGCCCTGTTCAAGCTGGAATCATTTTCCGCCACCCAGCCCGGCCTTGCGGCCGGCACGGTCTATGGCCCGGATGACCTCGATCAGGCCTATGCCCGGGGCCTCACCGAAGGGCTGGCGCGTCGCGAAGATGAACAGATGCGCAATCTGGCCGCCGGGCTTGAACGCCTCGGCCATGCGCTGATCGACGACAGCGCGCGGCGGGCCGCGTTGCGCGAGGAGGCCGTCACCGCCCTTGCGCCGGTCCTGGATGCGATCGTCGGCAGCCTGACCCCGGCCGGCGAAAGCCAGCGACTGGAAACCGCCTTGCGCGAAGAGCTTTCGCGCCTCGCCCGGCTGGCCACACCCCTGCGCGCCCGCATCGCCTGCGGCCCGCGCCTGCGCGGCCTTGTCGAAC
Source organism: Paracoccus marinaquae (assembly GCF_018860165.1). GTDB lineage: Bacteria > Pseudomonadota > Alphaproteobacteria > Rhodobacterales > Rhodobacteraceae > Paracoccus > Paracoccus marinaquae. The sequence goes on along the minus strand of NZ_JAHKNG010000001.1, from coordinate 112,730 downwards.
GCTGCCTGGCCGCCGAGGGCATCGATGGGGTCGAGGTCGAGGATATCGACAGCGACCGGATCAGCCTGTCGCTTCAGGGCGGCCGCATCGAGCTGTCACCCCGACAGATCACCGAGGACATTCGCGCGCTGCTGGCGGAACTCAAGGAGGACAAGCCGACATGGACACGCTGAAACACCTGATCGATACCGACAACATCATGGTCGAGGTGACCGTCCGGCTGGGCAGGTCCCGGCAGACGGTCGCGCAACTGTCCGTCCTGCGGGCCGACGACGTGCTGATGCTGGATCAGGCGATCGAGGACGGGGTCGAAATCTGCGTGGGCGACAAGGTGATCGCCCGCGGGGAACTGACCGGTGACGGCTCGCCCGACGAACGGCTCTGCGTGCGGATCATCGGCACGACGGAGGCGGTGTGAGGCCGCATATCCTTTTGGTGCTGGTCGGCGCATTGATGCTGCTTCCGGCAGCATCCTTCGCGCAGGCCCTGCCGATCATGGGGGCGGAGGGCGAAGGGCTGGGCCGGAACGCGGTCCTGATCGTCCTGGCGCTGACCGCGCTGTCGCTTGCCCCCGGCATCGCCATCATGGTCACCTGCTTTCCCTTCATCGTCACCGTGCTGTCGATCCTGCGGCAGGCAATCGGCCTGCAGCAGTCGCCGCCCAACATGCTGATCGTCAGCCTGTCGATGTTCCTGACCTGGTTCATCATGGACCCGGTGCTGCGCGATGCCTGGCAAAGCGCCGGCGCCCCGCTGCGCGACGGAACCATCGGCATGAGTGAGGCCTTGCAGCGGGGCATCGTCCCGTTTCAGGCCTTCATGGCCACCCGGACCGACCCGGACACGCTGCTCGGGCTGGCCGAGATCGCGCCCGATCCCACTGCCCCCGCGGATCGGCTGTCGGTGCTGATCCCGGCCTTCATGCTTTCCGAAATCCAGCGGGCCTTCGAGATCGGCTTCCTGATCGCGCTGCCGTTTCTGATCATCGACCTGGTCGTTTCGGCCGTGCTGATGTCGATGGGGATGATGATGGTGCCACCCGTGGTCGTGTCCCTGCCTTTCAAGCTGGCCTTCTTCGTCGTGGTCGACGGCTGGTCGATGATCGCCGGCGCCCTCGTGCGCAGCTATCAATAGCACCGCCGCCCGTGACACCCGCCCGGCCCGCAAGCCCCATGGGTTCAGGACGTCGCGATGGTCGCCCGCGAGGATCCGGCAATTGCAGGCGCGCGCGGCCACTGATGCCAGTTGCCCGGTCAGGACAACAGCGGGCCTGCAGGCGCCGGTCGCGCGAAGTCGCCGGACATTGGCTGCGGTTCAGCCGGCGGCCTCGAGCAGCGCGAAGACCGTCTCCTTCGGCCGGCACAGGCGCGCCCGACCGTCCGGCATGATCACGACAGGCCGTTCGATGACCTCGGGATGGGCCGCCATCGCCGCCACCAGTTCATCCTCGCTTCGGGCCGCACCGCCCAGGTCAAGCTCATCGAAAGCCGGGCTTTTCCGCCGCAGAAGGCCGCGCGCCGGGATCCCCGCGGCGGCCAGTACCGCACGCAGTTCGGCCTCGGACGGCGGGTCCTTCTGATAGTCGCGCACGACTGGCTCAAGGCCACCATCGCGCAGCGCCTGCAGCACGAAGCGCGAGGTCGAGCATTTCGGATTGTGCCAGATGATCCATTCGCCAGCCATGACCCCTTACCTCCCCGCCTCGGCAATCGGCAATGCCGAGGTCGCCTTGATTTCTTCCATGGATAACAATGCCGTCACGTTGTAAATCTTCACCTCCGAGATCAGCGACTGGTAGAACCGGTCATAGGCCCGCGCGTTCCGCACCTGCACCTTCAGGATATAGTCGATATCGCCCGCCAGCCGATGCGCCTCGACCACCTCGGGCCGTTCGCGCAGCGCCTTGAGGAACCTTGCCGCCCAGTCCTTGTCATGCTCGGCCGTGCGGATCAGCACGAAGAAACAGGCCTCCAGACCCAGGGCCTCGGGGTCGAGGATCGCCACCTGCCGGCGGATGACGCCGGCCTCGCGCAGCTTGCGGATCCGGTTCCAGACCGGGGTCTTCGAGGCCCCCACCCGGTCGGCGATCTGGTCCAGCGACAAGGTGGCGTCGGCCTGCAGCAACGCAAGGATTTTCCGGTCCACATCGTCCAGACGGACGGATGTTTGTGCTGCACCTGCATCCTGCGAAACCTGTTCCGACATCGCGCCCCTCATTGCCCGTACATCCTTATTTTCCTGACCCTATCGCAAAATGCCAGAACAAAATTCTATATTAAGCGCAGAAACGAAAGGGCCGATTCCATGAGCAAAGCCTTCATCCCGACGCAAGCCAAACCCGGTGTCATCACCGCCAACGATCTGCGCGAAGGCCATAACATCTGGATGTGCGAGGACGGCTGGACCGCCGATCCGCGCAAGGCCACGCTGTTCGAGGATGAGGCCATCGCCGAACTGGCGCTGCTGCGCGCCATCGGCCAGCAGGACCGCATCGTCGGCCCCTACCTGATCGAGGCGAAGCGCGGCCCCGACGGTCCGCTGCCCACCCATTTCCGCGAAACCTTCCGCCAGCACGGCCCCACCAATTATCTCGCAGAGGCTGCCAATGTTTGACGCCCGCACCAGCCAGGACGACTATCTGCCCCACCGGGTCGCCCAGTTCCGTGCACAGGTTGCCCGCCGCCTTGACGGCAGCCTGACCGAAGAGGAATTCCGCCCGCTGCGGCTGATGAACGGCGTCTATCTGCAGCTGCATTCCTACATGCTGCGCGTGGCCATCCCCTACGGCGCGCTGACCCCCGACCAGCTGCGGATGCTGGGCCATGTCGCCGACCGCTGGGATCGCGGCTACGGCCATTTCACTACCCGCACCAATATCCAGTATCACTGGCACAAGCTGGTCGATATTCCCGATGCACTGGAGGCGCTGGCCTCGGTCGGCATCCATTCGATCCAGACCTCGGGCAACACCATCCGCAACATCACCGCCGACGCCTTTGCCGGTGCCGCGCAGGATGAACTGGAGGATCCCCGCCCCTGGGCCGAGCTGATGCGCCGCTGGTCCACCGACCACCCGGAATTCCAGTTCCTGCCGCGCAAGTTCAAGATCGCGGTGTCGGCCGGTACGCAGGACCGGGCGGTGGTCTCGGCCTATGATATCGGGCTGCGCATCGTCGAGCAGGACGGCCAGCGCGGTTTCCAGGTCTGGATCGGCGGCGGGCTTGGCCGGACGCCCTATCTGGGTCAGGTGGTGCGTGACTTCCTGCCCCAGGCCGATCTGCTGCCCTATCTGGAAGCGATCATCTCGACCTACAACCTGACCGGGCGGCGCGACAACAAGTGGAAGGCGCGGATCAAGATCACCGTGGCCGAGCGCGGCCTCGACGTGATGCGGGCCGAGATCGAGGAGGAATTCACCCGCCGCCGGGCCGAGTTCTCGGGCGTCGATCAGGAGGTGCTGCAGGAACTGCGCGCCCGCTTCGCCGCCCCCGCCTTCCGCAATGCGCCGATCGATGCCTATGACGCCGCCCGCGAGGCCAGCCCCGGCTTCCGGTCCTGGACCGACACCAACCTGCATCCGCACCGCATCGACGGCTATGCCAGCGCCATCATCACGCTGAAGGCGCCGGGCGTGACGCCGGGCGACATGACCTCGGACCAGATGCGTCTGGTGGCCGATCTGGCGGAACGTTTCGGCCATGGCGACATCCGCGTGAACCACGACCAGAACCTGGTCCTGCCGCATCTGCACAAGTCTGACCTGCCCGAGATCTATGCCATCCTGCGCGAGGCCGGGCTTGCCACCGCCAATGCCGGCAAGGTGTCGGACATCATCGCCTGCCCGGGCATGGATTACTGCACGCTGGCTACCGCCCGCTCGATCCCGATCGCCAAGGACATTGCCGCGCATTTCCGCGCCGAGGGGCTGGAAGACGCCATCGGCCAGATGAAGATCCGCATCTCGGGATGCATCAACGCCTGCGGCCATCACCATCTGGGCCATATCGGCATCCTCGGGCTGGATCGCGCGGGCGTCGAGAACTACCAGATCACGCTGGGCGGCGACGGCTACGACATCCCCACCCTTGGCCAGCGCGCCGGTGCGGGCTTCCCGGCCGAAGAGGTCGTGCCGGCCATCGACCGGCTGGTGCGCGCCTATCTGGACGTGCGCGAGGACGAGAACGAGCGCTTCATCGACGCCTATCGCCGCCTCGGCCCCGCGCCCTTCAAGGCCGCGCTCTATCCCGAGGTGGCCAATGCTTGATGGCACGCTGGACGGCCGCGCCGGACGGCTGAACGACCGCTACCGGCATCATGCGGCGATCGACGTGCTGCGCCGCGCCGTCAGCGACCCCGACCTGGGTCGGGTGGCGCTGGTGTCAAGCTTCGGCGCCGAATCGGTGGTGCTGCTGCATATGGTCAGCGTGGTGGCGCCCGGGCTGCCGGTGCTGTTCATCGACACGCAGATGCTGTTTCCCGAGACGCTGGCCTACCAGCGCGAGGTTTCGGCCAGGCTGGGACTGACCGATGTGCGGGTGATCCGCGCCGGCGCGGCCGAGGTCGCGCGGCATGATCCCGACGGCACCCTGCACCAGTTCGACACCGATGCCTGCTGCGACTTCCGCAAGACCGTGCCGCTGGAAAACGCGCTGTCCGAATTCGACGCCTGGATCACCGGCCGCAAACGGTTTCAGGGCGGCCAGCGCACCGAACTGGAATTCTTCGAGCCCGAGCCGCCGCTGCGGCTGCGCGTCAATCCGCTGGCCCATTGGCGGGCCGGGGACGTGCAGGACTACCTGGCCGAGAACAACCTGCCCCGGCATCCACTGGTGGCCAGGGGCTATCCCTCGATCGGCTGTGCGCCCTGCACCTCGCCGGTCAGGCCGGGCGAGGATCCGCGCGCCGGACGCTGGCGCGGCAGCGACAAGACCGAATGCGGCATTCACTTCATTGGCGGGCGCATGGTCCGCGGAAAGGTTCCGGCATGAGCGGCGATATCCTGGTTCGTGACGACGGCTTTCACCCGCTGGATGGCGAGGCCGAGGTCACGCTGACCGCCAACACCGCCGTCGGAGAACTGGCCGATCACCTGCAGCGCGGGCTGGTCGCCATCGAGTTTCCGGCCACCACCGACGGGCGCGGCTTCAGCCTTGCCCGGCGGCTGCGCGGGCTGGGCTATCAGGGCCGGCTGCGCGCCACCGGCAAGCTGATCGCCGATCAATATGCCATGGCCCGGCGCGTGGGCTTCGATGAGGTGCAGATCGGCCCAGAACTGGCCGCCCGCCAGCCGCAGGAGCAATGGCTGGCCCGCGCTGACTGGCGCGACTGGGACCATCGGTCGCGCCTTGCCGGCTGAGCAGGGGTTTCGCTGCACCGCCAAATCGCCTAAGACATTCAGGAATTGAGACATGACGCTGGACCTTACCGTGGCCGACGCCGCCCCGATCACCGCCAAGAAGACCCTGCCCGACGCGCAGACCGTCACCGCCGTCAAGCACTGGACGGACAAGCTGTTTTCCTTCCGCGTGACGCGGCCGGCCTCGCTGCGTTTCCGCTCGGGCGAGTTCGTGATGATCGGCCTGCTGGGTGACAACGGCAAGCCGCTGTTGCGCGCCTATTCCATCGCCTCGCCCAACTGGGACGAAGAGTTGGAATTCTATTCGATCAAGGTGCAGGACGGCCCGCTGACCTCGAAGCTGCAGCATATCCAGCCGGGCGACCAGATCATCCTGCGCCCCAAGCCCGTCGGCACGCTGGTCCTCGACGCGCTTCTGCCCGGCAAGCGGCTGTGGTTCCTGGCCACCGGCACCGGCATCGCGCCCTTCGCCAGCCTGATGCGCGACCCCGAGACCTATGAGCGCTATGAGCAGGTGGTGATGATGCATACCTGCCGCACCGCGGACGAGCTTAATTACGGCCGCGAACTGGTCGAGAACCTGAAGCATGACCCTCTGCTGGGTGAGCTTTACGGCGAGGATTTCGCCAACCGGCTGCTGTATTACCCGACCACCACGCGCGAGGACACGCCGCTGATGGGCCGGATCACCGACAACCTGACCTCGGGCAAGGTGTTCGAGGATCTGGGCCTGCCGCCGATCTCGACCGAAACCGACCGGGCGATGGTCTGTGGCAGTCTGGCCTTCAATATCGACGTGAAGGCGGTGCTGGAGGGCTTCGGCCTGAAAGAGGGCGCGAACTCCGACCCGAAGGAATTCGTGGTCGAGAAGGCCTTCGTCGGCGACGGCGTCTGACGGACGAACCGCGGAATACAAGAACTGGATAAAAGGCGCGGGATCATCTTCCGCGCCTTTTTTGATTTTCGCGCTGGCCCCCGCCATGACGCGACCTCACGAACCGCTCACAGGCTTGTTTGGGAACCCGGCGCCCCGGCGCCTGTTACTCTGGCGCAGCCGCGAATGCGGACCAGCCAGTGAAGGAAAGCCAGATGCGCGGAATCATTCGTAACACCACAGCAGTCGCCGCCTGCCTGTCGATGCTGGCGCCGCAATTCGTGCTGGCGCAGGGCCCCTTGCCCGCCGCCGGCATCGTGGCTCCGGCAGGCGGCCCGAAGCAGGCGGAAACGGGGAGCCGCATTCTGGCGCAGGCCCGGAACCAGAACGACCCGCAAGTGATCGAGGAGGAACGCCGCAAGGCCCGGCGCGCCGCCGAAACGAAGGGTGACCAGAACGGCGGCGACCGACAGCAAGGCCACCGGCCGGCGCAGAAAGCGAAACCGCCGGTCCGGCAGGGACAACCGGCGCCCAAGCAGGCGCAACCCGTCCGACAGGCGCAACCGCAGGGACGCAAGGACGGGGCGCTACAGGCGAATTCTGCCGAACCCGGCCAGCAGGCCAACACGAAGCGGCCGCAGCAACCGGCCCAGAAACCCCAGGCGCAGGGCCAGCAACGACAAGAGCCGCGGCCACATGACGCGGCGCCTCCCCGGCAGCAGCGTCAGGTCCAGAAGGCGCATGTCCCGACACCTGCCGCCGTTCAGCGGGCCAGTTCCGAAACCGCCCGCCTCCGCGCCGGGAACATGGGCGGTCTGAGCCGGATACTGGATCGGGAAATCGCCGCCGGCCTGCCGCAGGAGCGGCTGGCCTGCATTTCGGGCGGGGTCTATCCCTGCCCCCCCGGCGGCCGGCTTGTCACGCCGCGCGGCGTCGTGCTCGAGCGGAATGCCAACGGCCGCTACCTGCTGGCCCCCGCGGGCGCCCAGCTTTATCGCGTGAACGGTGAAGGGCAGATGGTGGCGCGCAACGCCGGGAACGGCGGCCAGAATGGCGGGGCCGCCCGTGACGCGGCCCGGGAAACCCGGGCGGCCAATGCCGCCGCGCTGGATCAGGCCCGCCAGAACCGCAACGTCGTCCGGCAGCAGATCACCGAGGCCAACCGCCGGTCCTCGGCCCAGGATTTTCAGGGCGACCTGCGCGATGCCCTGACCCGGCGGCAGGACCAGCCCCGCGCCGACAGAAAATCCGACGATGACGACAAGCGCGATCTGGCAAAGGCGCTTCTGCTGGGGCTTGGCGCGGTCGCCGTCGGCTCGATGCTGAACAACAACCGTCAGGTCGCGCTCAGCAGCCCCGACCGGGTGGTGGTCACGCGGCCCGATGGCGGTCAGGAGGTGGTCAAGGACGAGGTTGCGCTGCTGAGGCAGCCGGGTTCGACCATCACCACCGAGGATTTCGACGATGGCTCGTCCCGAACCGTCGTCACCCGCCCGGATGGTAGCAAGGTGGTGACGATCCGCGACGCCGATCTGCGGGTGCTGCGGCGGACCCTGATCGCGGCGGATGGGCGCACGACACGGCTGATCGACGACACCGAGGCCGTGCCGCCGGTGGACATCGCAGAACTGCCCGCGCCGGCCCCGGTCCGCGATCTCGATGGCACGATGGACGAGGCCGCGCTGCGCGCGGCGCTGCAGCGGCAACCCGATATCGACCGCCATTTCACGCTGGGCCAGATCCGCAATATCCCCGAAGTCCGGGCGCTGGTCCCGCCGGTCGATATCGACGCGATTACCTTCGACAGCGGCTCGGCGGCGATCAGCCCGCATCAGGCCCGGCAGTTGTCGGCGCTTGGTTCGGTCATCACGGAAGCCGTCACCGGCAACCCGCGGGAGATCTTTCTGATCGAAGGGCATACCGATACCGTCGGCCCCGACGCGATGAACCTGGCACTTTCGGATCGCCGGGCAGAGTCGGTGGCGCTGGCATTGACCGAATATTTCGATGTGCCACCGGAAAACCTGATCGTGCAGGGCTATGGCGAGGAGTATCCGAAAATCCGCGCCGAGGGCGACATTCGCGAAAACCGGCGGGCCTCGGTGCGGCGGATCACCGAATTGCTGCAAACAGCCGAGGCGCAATAGGCCGAACGGGCTTCGATGCCCGGATGTGATCGGGGCCGCGCCGCCGAGATCGGAAAAGCGCGGCTCGCCCCTGCCATGGTCGTTAATGTGCCGGAACCGCAGAAGGGCCGGGCGCAGACAGCCCAGGTCAAAAGCAAGACGGCCAGCCACAAGGGCTGGCCGTCTTGTTTCCGCCGATCCTGGTGCCGGTGAAGGGACTCGAACCCCCGACCCCATCATTACGAATGACGTGCTCTACCAGCTGAGCTACACCGGCATCGGATCGTGCGGCGCCGGATAGCAGGTTCGGCGCAAGAGGGAAAGAGGTCGCGTCGGTTTTTTGCGCCCCTCGCCCGAAGCCGTTACCCCTGCCCTGGTGCCTTCCCGGTCCAGCTTCCGTTCGCCGGAGGCTCGACATCCGGGCGCACCGGCACCGGCTCGGATATGTCCTCGACGGGTCTGGGCCTGGTGGCCGCCCCTGACGCAACCGCGACATAATCCTCTTCCCGCGGCACCATGCCCGGCGCCACATCCGCGATCTCGACCTTGGCGGGCTCGGGTTCTTCGACAGGCTTCGCGTCTACAACGGCATCGGGTTTGGGCGTCGTGGCATCGGCCGATGCACCGGCCACCTCGGGCGCGGCAACGACAGCCTCGGGCTTCGGCGCGCCGACCAGAAGCGGCAGCATCTCGGCCCCCGACACCCCCGACGCCGGAGCAGAGCGACGGGTATCGGGCTCACGCCAGGTCAGCGTGTCGAAGCCATTGCAACTGTCGCAGACCGGCGCCCATTCGGCCATCACGTTATGGCAGTTGTCGCAGACCCATTGCGGCCCGCGCGAGGCGGTCAGGGCCTTGGCCAGCCAGCCCCGCACGACGCTGTCATCGGCGCCCTCGCCGCGCTCGACCGCGGCCATGATCGACAGCGTACGCACCGTCGGATGGGCCTCGGCCAGATCGCCAAGCGCACGCCGGGCACCGGGAAAGTCCTCGGCGGCCAGAAGCAGTTCGGCCTTCAGCAGCCGCGATTCCTCGCTGGAGGGGTTCTTCGCGATCAGCCGCTCGAACCGGGTCAGCCGGGCCGCCGGAGTCTCGTCCGGCACGATCTCGGCATAGGCTGCGGCCACATCGGGATGCGGGCGCACCGACCAGGTCTTTTCCAGCACCCGCGTGGCATTGCGGGTATCCTGCTTCTCGAGATAGCTGCGCGCCGCCAGAACCGAGGCCGGGATCAGGTCGGGCGAGGCCTTGGCGGCCGAAATCGCCGCCTCGCGGGCACTGATCGAATTGCCCGCCGCCAGAACCTCACTGGCCTCCTTCAAGGCCAGAACCGCGTCGCGGCGCAGATGCAGGTCCTGCGGCATATCGCCCTGGCGCCGCTTGTCCTTCAGCAGCTGGCGCGCGCCCTTCCAGTCGCCCTCGCGCATCTCCAGTTGCAGCAGCGTGTCCTGGATTTCCTTGTGGCGCGGCTTCAGGGCATAGGCCTTCTGCGCCAGCAGCAGCGCGGTCGCGGTATCGCCCGACTCCAGCCTTTGCCGCATCAGCCCGCGGATCCCGACAAAGCGGGTCCGGTCATCTTCCAGCAATGTGCGATAGGCTGCCTCGGCCTTGCCGGAATCGCCCGCCGCCTCGGCGGCCTGTGCCGTCAGCACATTGGTGACATGCGGCTTGTCCAGCAATCTGGCGGCCTTGGCGGCCTTGTCGAGTGCCAGCTTGCCCTCGCCCGAGGCTACCGCCAGCATCCCCTCGCCCAGGGCCTCGAAGCCCCTGCGCTCGCGCGAGCGGTCGAAATAGCGGCTGATCGCGGTCTCGTCTCCGGCCAGAAAGCGCAGGAAGGCCAGACCCAGACCCAGCAGCTTGAAGACCACCCAGGCCAGCACCATCAGCACCGCCAGCGCGACGACGGCCTGGATCGGGGTCAGCACATATTCGACGCCGCCATATTCAAGCCGCAGCATCTGGCCGGTTTCCGACAGTTGGATCGCGCCGAGGGCGATGGCCAGAACCACCGCGAAGAAGAACAGGATTTTCAGCAATGACAGAAACATGACCGTCCCCCTCAGTTCGAACTGGCCGAAAGATCGGACAGCGCCGCCTGCGCGTCCCGATAGGCCGTGGCCCCGGCCAGCCACGCGGCCATCGCCGGGGCGTTCCGTGCAGTCTCGGGTAGCGCCGTCATCTGATCCAGCGCCGCGCCGACATTGCCGGCCGCGATCTCGGCATTGGCGCGCGACAGGATCGCGTCGGTGTCATCACCCTCCTGCGGGGTGACCGAACGCGCGCCGGTCTGCGCCTTCAGGAAATTCGTCAGCGCATTGCCGCCGCCGGCGCTGTCCTCGCTCAGCGAGACACGCAAGGCCGCGCGGGAGGCCTCGGCAAAGCCGGCCTGCAGCGCCTCAAGGCTGGGCACGTCGCGGGTCAGTGCATCGGGTGTCTCAAGCCCCGCACCCTCCAGCGTCTGACGGGCCTCATCCGGGGTCACGCCGCGATCCAGTGCCGCCTGCAGCGAGGCAATGGCAGCCACCGCCTCGGCGCGACGGGTGCTGTCCTCGGCGGCCTCCTGCAGCTTCTGCGCCTCGGCCTGCGCGGCGCTGATGCTGGACTGCGCCTGTTCGGCGGTTGCCGCGATCTGCTGTTCCAGCGCGCCGGCCTGATCCGCCAGCGTCTGCAGTTTCTGTGCCGCGCCCGGATCCAGCACCGGCCGCGCGGCCAGTTCCTCGATCCGTGCCGTCTGCTGGTCGATCAGCGCCTGCAGCGCCGCCACCTGCTGGGCTAGGGCCCCGCCATCGCCGGCCGGCGCGACGGCCTGTGGCGATGCCTCGGCCAGTTCGCTCCGCAGCGCCTCGACCTGCTGACGCGCCGCCGTCTCGGCGGCACTCACCGCATCGGCCTGGATCGCCGTGGCATCCACCCCGGACAAAGGCAGTTCGGTGCGCAACGCGTCGATCTGCTGGCGCGCCGCACTCTCGGCCGCGGCGACGGCCTCGGCGCGGAGCGCCCCGGCATCAACCTCGGCTCCGGGCGCCGCCGGCAGCCATCCGGCCGGCAGTTGCGGCAGGGCCCAGATCGTCGCCGCGGCCCCCAGACCGGCAGCAACCACCCCGCCCAGCACCACCGGCCAGAAGCCGGTCTTCTGCACGGTGACCTGCTGTGCGGGGGGTGCCACCTGCGGAACAGTCGACGAACCCTGCGATACCGCCACGGGCGCGGCGCCCGCCGGCCGATCGTCCGGCACGGCTTTCCTTGCCGCATCCTCGGCGACCTTGTCCTCGACAACCTTTCGATCTGCCGGCTTGTCATCCGCCGCCGCCGTCGTGGCGGCAGGTTTGGCGGCTGCGGCGGGGCGTCCCTGCTTGCCCTCGCCCAGCAGGGTCGATTCGACCGGCCTGATCTCGCCACCGGACGCCATGGCCCCGGATCCGTCGCCGGCAGCGATATCGGCGCTTTTCACTGTTCCCGGTCGCGCGGCAGGTTTCTTGACAGATTCGGCGGGCTTTTCTGCTGCCTTGGCTGGTTTTTCAGAAGCCGCGGCCTTGCCCTGGCTGGAGGTCTTTGTCTCGTCTGGCTTTTTCACGTTTGGTCCCCGTCCTCGCGTACCACGGTGGCAATGCCGCCGAAAGCGTCGGCCACAGCCTAATGAGGCCGGGCCTTCGGCTCAACCCGCAGCAATCAGGATAATTCACCGCCGGTCAGGCGGCCTATCGCCGCAGCAAGCCCCCGGGCATCGGGCGTGGGCGCGATCTCGCCCTGCTCGAAAGGCCCCTGCCAGGCCGCCAGCGCCGCGCCGCTGATCGCCGCCAGCCACACAGGCGCGGCCGACCCGGCCGCCTCGACCGCCAGCAGCCGCGCCGAGCGCGGCGAGAACAGCGGCAGGATCACCGGCGCCGCGCCGGCCAGAAGCTCCAGCGCCCGGGCGTTCAGCGGCAGCGGCAGCTGGTCATAGACGACCATTCCCGCAACCGGCAGTTCGCGCGCGACATGCCGGCCATGCGGATGCAGCAGCGGCAGGTCCGAGGCTTCCAGCATCGGCTGCAGCCTTTCGGCATCGCCCGGCCCCTCGATCACCGCATACCCTGCCTCGCGCGCAAGCGCCGCCGTGCGCGGCCCGACGCAGAAGGCCGTCCGCCCCCGGCCCGGCCCGGCAATGGCAATGGCGTGCTGCGAGGTGAAGACCAGCGCCTCGGCCGAAGCCAGCCGCGCCGCGTCATGGGCAACCGGCAGGATGCGCAGGATCGGCGAAATGACATGGGGCAGGTCGGGCAGCATCGCCGCGAAGCGCCGCGAATCGGCCTCCGGCCGTGTCAGCAGAAGCGTGGGCGTTGCGCGCCTTGGCATTGGCATCCCCTCCGGCCGGTGTTAGGCCACAGGGGTAAGCGCCCCATCCCCGCGCGGCAAGAGCATGAACGACCTGATCTTTCTCGGCATCGAAAGCAGTTGCGACGACACCGCCGCCGCCATCGTCACCGGCGAGGGACGGATCCTGTCCTCGGTGGTCAGCAGCCAGACCGACCTGCACGAGGATTTCGGCGGCGTCGTCCCCGAGATCGCCGCCCGCGCCCATGCCGAGCGGCTGGATCGGGCGGTCGAGCAGGCACTGACCGAGGCCGGCACGAAGCTGCGCGAGTTGTCGGGCGTGGCCGTCACCGCCGGGCCGGGACTGATCGGCGGGGTGATGGCCGGGGTGATGTGCGCCAAGGGCATCGCCGCCGGCGCCGGCCTGCCGCTGGTCGGTGTGAACCACCTCGCCGGACACGCGCTGACCCCGCGCCTGACCGACGGGGTCGATTTTCCCTATCTGATGCTGCTCGTCTCGGGCGGGCATTGCCAGTTCCTGCGGGTCGATGGCGCGCAGGATTTCACCCGTCTGGGCGGCACCATCGACGACGCGCCGGGCGAGGCCTTCGACAAGCTGGCCAAGCTTCTGGCCCTGCCCCAGCCCGGCGGCCCCTCGGTCGAGGCCGAGGCCGCCCTGGGCGATCCCGACCGTTTCGACCTGCCGCGCCCGCTGCTGGACCGGCCCGGCTGCGACATGTCCTTTTCGGGCCTGAAGACGGCGGCGCTGCGCCTGCGCGACCGGCTGATCGCCGAACAGGGCGGGCTGCATCAGCGCGACCGCCGCGATCTCTGCGCCGCCTTCCAGACCGCCATGGCCGAGATCCTGGCCGAAAAGGCCCGCCGCGCGCTGGCCGAGGCCCGGGTGCCGCTGCTGGCCGTCGCCGGCGGGGTCGCCGCCAACGGCGCCATCCGCGCCGCGCTGGAAGCCGTGGCGACCGAGGCCAGGGCGCGCTTCCTCGCCCCGCCGCTGCGGCTTTGCACCGACAATGGCGCGATGATCGCCTGGGCGGGGATCGAACGGTTCCGCCTCGGCCATAGCGACGGCATGGATCTGGCGGCGCGGCCGCGCTGGCCCTTGGACCGCCATGCCGCACCGATGCTGGGCGGCGGCAAGAAGGGGGCCAAGGCATGACCATCTCGATCCTCGGCGCGGGCGCCTTCGGCACGGCGCTGGCGGTAGCCCTGTCCGCGAACGGCCCGGTGACGCTGTGGGGGCGCAGCATCGGCTGGGGGCGCGAGAACCCGCGCCTGCCCGGCGTCACCCTGCCTGCCCCCGTCGCCGTCACCGACGACCTGGGTGCCGCGCTGGCGGCCGGCACCCTGCTGCTGGCGCTGCCGGCACAGGCGCTGCGGCCGTTTCTCGACGACCACGGCCCGGCGCTGGACGGCAGGCGGCTGGTCAACACCGCCAAGGGGATCGACCTCGACCGGCTGACCGGACCCGCGCAGCTTCTGGCCGAGGCCTGCCCCGCTGCCACCATCGCCACGCTGACCGGCCCGTCCTTCGCCGCCGATATCGCCCGCGGGTTACCGACCGCGCTGACCCTGGCCTGCGCCGATGCCGAAACCGGCCGGGCGCTGCAACATGCGCTCTCGACCCCGGTGCTGCGCCTTTACCGCACCACCGACCTGACCGGCGCGGAACTGGGTGGGGCGCTGAAGAACGTCATCGCCATCGCCGCGGGCGTGGTCATCGGCGCGGGGCTGGGCGACAGTGCCCGCGCGGCCATCATCACCCGCGGCTTCGCCGAGATGACCCGGCTGGCCACCCGCCTCGGTGCCCGGCCCGAAACCCTGACCGGCCTGTCGGGCCTGGGCGATCTGACGCTGACCTGCACCTCGCCGCAGTCGCGGAACTTCCGCTTCGGCCACGCGCTTGGCGCGGCGGCCGACTGGGACGCCACAACGACGGTCGAGGGCGCGGCGACCGCCCGCGCCGTCGCCGCGCTGGCCGCGCGCCTCGGCGAGGACATGCCGATCGCCGCCATGGTCGCCGCCCTTGCCGAAGGCCGCGTTTCGGTCGACAAGGCGGCAGACATGCTGATGACGCGACCGCTGAAGGAGGAATAGATGCCGCTTTTCGCCGTGATCTGCCGGGACAAGCCCGGCGCGCTGCAGACCCGTCTCGACACGCGCGAGGCGCATCTGGCCCATATCCGCGACAGCGGCATCGTCAGCATGGCCGGCCCGCTGATCGAAGAGGGCGAGATGCGCGGCTCGCTGGTGATCCTTGATGCAGCCGACCTCGCGGCGGCCGAGGCCTGGGCGGCGGGCGATCCCTACGGGGCGGCGGGCCTCTTCGACAGCGTGCAGGTGACCGAATGGAAGAAGGTGATCGGCTGATGGCATACTGGCTGTTCAAGTCCGAACCCGACGTGTTCGGCTGGGATCATCTGGTCGCCAGGGGCGACCGGGGCGAGGAATGGGACGGGGTGCGCAACTATCAGGCGCGCAACAACATGCGGGCGATGAAGAAGGGTGAACTGGGCCTGTTCTATCACTCGAACATCGGCAAGGAGGCCGTCGGCATCGTCGAGGTCATCGCCGAGGCCCATCCCGACAGCAAGGCTGCGGACCCGAAATGGGAATGCGTCGACGTGAAGGCGGTGAAACCCCTGCCGCGCCCGGTCTCGCTGGATCAGGCCAAGGAGGAGCCGCGGCTGAAGGACATGGTGCTGGTCAACAACAGCCGCCTCTCGGTGCAGCCGGTCAGCGATGCGGAATGGGCGGTCGTGATGGAACTGGCCGGTCTCTGACCTGGACGCCCCGAACGTGCAGGGCATTTCGGGATCTGGTATACGAAAGGTCCCGGCCCCTGCCGACCGGGACCTTTCATCCCGCGACGCGCCCCACACCAATACGCGCCCTGACGGGATTCAGCCCGGCCTTCTGACCGTGTCGAACCCTGCATATCCGCCCCGGTCGCGGCAGGCAAAGGCAAAGCCCGCCGGGTTTTAGACAAAGCCGTTTCATCTCGGGCCGCCGCCGCGCTAGGGTCCGGCCGTTCCCACAGTCAGGAGGTTCCATGAGCCAGCGACTTCACCTCGTCTTCGGCGGCGAATTGATCGATCCGCAGCGCACCGAGTTCCGCGATACCGACAATATCCATATCGTCGGCATCTACCCCAACTACCAACAGGCCTACAGCGCCTGGAAAGCCGAGGCGCAGCGCACCGTCGACAGCGCCCATACCCGCTATTTCATCGCCCATCTGCACCGGCTGCGCGACGAGGAAACCGAGGTCAGCCCGACCGAGGAACTGGGCGGCTGATGGCGGGCTCCGGGCTGGGCAGGCTGGGCTTGTGGCTGCATCTGCGCGGCCAGCCCCCTGCCGCGCCCACCCGGATCGAAGCGCCCGGGGGCGACGGCCCGCTTTTGCTGGTCCACATGTCGCCCGAGGCGCAGGCTGCGGCCGAGCAGGTCACCAAGCGCCTGCGCCGCGCCCGTTCCCAGCTTCGCATCCTGCAGATCCGGGCCGGCGACCACCCGGAACTTGCCGACCAGATGTCCGCCGCCGAAGCCCTGCTTGATACGGCGAAACCTGCGACGCTGCTGCTTCTGGGCGCCGAATTGCCGCCGGCCCTGATCGCCGCGGCAACACAGCGCGGCTTGCCGATCATTCTGGCCGAGGCACGGTTCAGCCTTGACGATACGAGCCTCAATCTGCGGGCGGCGATGCGCCGGAAACTGCTGCGCGACATGCGCGCGGTGCTGGTCACGGATTCGGCCAGCCACCGCATCGCCATCCGCATGGGCGCCGATACGGGGCGGGTGGTCCTGACCGGTCCCGTCGCCGAAATCCGCGAACCGCTGAGTTGCACCGAGGCCGAGCGCAGCAACTTTGCGCAACTGCTGAACGGCCGCCACGCCTGGTTCGCCGCGACGGTTCCGCAGGTCGAGGAAGAGGCGGTACTGAACGCCCATCGCGCGGCGATGCGCCAGTCACACCGGGCGCTGCTGTTTCTGGCGCCCCGCGATCCCGCCCGCATCGACCCGCTGGCCGAAAAGCTGGAGGCCGAGGGGTTGCTGGTCGCCCGTCGCAGCCTCGACGAGGAACCGACCGACGAGGTGCATGTGATGATCACCGACGGATCGACCGAGATGGGGCTGTGGTACCGGCTGGCGCCGGTCACCTATATGGGCGGCACCCTAACCGGGACCAACGACACCGCCCGCCATCCGTTCGAGCCCGCGGCCCTGGGGTCCGCCATCGTCCACGGTCCGGTGATCGCCCATTACCAGACCGAATGGCAACAGCTCGACGGCGCCGGTGCGGCGCGGCAGGTCGCCGATGCCGAGGGGCTGGCCATCGCCATCGCCGAGTTGAGCCAGCCCGATCTGGTCGCTGCACTTGCCAGCAGCGCCTGGACCGTCAGCACCGGTGGCGCCGATGTCGCGATCCGCATTGCGGCGCCGGTCCTCGACGCCCTGCGCGAGGCGCGGGCATGAGGCGGGCGCCCGCCTTCTGGTATCGCCGCCCGCCGGCGCTGGCCGCCCGCGCGCTGTCGCCTCTGGGCGCGCTTTACGCCCGCGCCACGGCGCGGCGGCTGGCCACGGGGGCACGGGCGCGGCTCGACGTGCCGGTGATCTGCGTCGGCAACCTGAATGCCGGCGGCACCGGCAAGACTCCGACCGTCATCTACCTTCAGCAATTGCTGCAATCGCGCGGCATCGCCGCGCATGTCGTCTCGCGCGGCTATGGCGGATCTGCGCGGGGACCGCTGCGGGTGGATGAGCGCGGCCACGAGGCTGCCCTGACCGGCGACGAGCCATTGCTGATGTCCGCTTTCGGTCCTGTCTGGGTGGCCGATGACCGGCTGGACGGCGCGAGGGCGGCGGCCCGAGCCGGCGCGCAGGCCGTCATCCTGGATGACGGATTTCAGGACCCGGCGCTGACCCATGACCTGTCGCTGATCGTCGTCGATGCCGCCAAGGGCTTCGGCAACGGGTTGTGCCTGCCTGCGGGCCCGCTGCGCGAGCCGGTTCCGGCGGGCCTTGCCCGCGCCGATCTGCTGCTGTCGATCGGCGCCGACGAGGCGCAGGCAGGCTTTGCCCCGCCATCGGGCGCCCCGCCGCATCTGCGCGGCCGGCTGGCGCCGCTGCAGACCGGGATCGACTGGCAGGATCAGCGCGTTCTGGCCTTCGCCGGCATTGGCCACCCCGAGAAGTTCTTTGCCAGCCTGCGCGGTCTTGGGGCCGATCTGGCGCGCGGCGAGGCGCTGGACGATCACCAGCCCTTCACGCCGGCGCTGCTGACCCGGCTGGAGACCGAGGCCCGGATGACCGGTGCCCAGCTTGTCACCACCGAAAAGGACGCGGTGCGTCTGCCGCGATCCTTTCGCCCGAAGGTCCTGGTTCTGCCCGTGCGACTGGAGATCGAGGCGCCCGAGGCGCTGGTGGCGGCCCTGACGCGGTTGTTTCCCGGCCGGATCGCCACGAGCTGAGCCGCGGGGCTTTGCAATTCGGCCTCGGGACACAATATAGAAACCTCGACGCCCGCCATGATCCGGGCCCAACCCGCCGAAAGGACCCGCATGTCGCGCCCTGCCATGCAAAGGCTGAGCTTTTATCTGCTGGTGCTGCTGACGCTCTATGCGTCCCTGGCCGGCGCCGGCTGAGGGCGCGGCGATGGCCTTCCGGTATGGCGGCAGATACTCACCCGACGAGGCCCGGCGGGGCACTGCGGATGGCCGCCGGGCCCCGCCGGCCCCGATGCTGCATCATCTGGCCTCGCGACCGAAATGGGTGACCGTCGCGGCGACGCCCTTCCTCCTGGGTGCCTTCTTCCAGTCGCCGCTTGGCATGGCGACCGATCTGGCTGCCTTCGGGCTGATCGCGCTGGCGATGTGGCTGACCCGCGAGGGGCTGGCCGCTGAGGCTGCCTATGACACCCGCCGCGTCGCCCGCCGGCCGGCCTTTCCGCGCAAGCTGTTCGGCGGACTGCTGGCCGGGCTGGGCCTCGGGCTGGGCGCGGCCGAACCCGGCGCGCTGGCCGGCGCCGGGGTGATCGGGCTGGCCGGGTTTGCCCTGCATCTCCTGGCCTTCGGCGCTGATCCGATGCGCGACAAGGGCATGGATGACGTCGACAGCTTCCAGCAGAACCGCGCCGCCCGCATGATCGAGGAGGGCGAGACGCATCTGTCGCAGATGCAGGAAGCGATCCAGAAGATCGGCGACCGCCGCCTCGAGGCCCGGGTTGCCGGTTTCGCAGCGACCGTGCGCGACCTCTTTGAACAGGTCCGCGACAATCCGGGCGATCTGTCCGCCGCCCGGCGTTATCTGGGCATCTATCTGATCGGCGCCCGTGACGCCGCGGTGAAATTCGCCGATCTCTACGGTCGCACCGAGGACCCCCAGACCCGCGCCGCCTTCGAGACCTTCCTCGACGATCTGGAAAAGGGGTTCGGCGCGCAGACCGACAAGCTGCTGGAGGGTGATCGCAGCGATCTGGAGATCGAGATCTCGGTCCTCCGCGACCGACTGGTGCGGGAAGGCGTGAGGCCGGCCGCAGATCCCGCGTCCCGTCCGCCGCTGGCCAGCCCCGACGCACGGGATCTGGACGGGTTGCTGTCACCCGAACGCGACAGCCTGCGAAAGCTGCCCTAGGCCCGAATGCCACGTTTCGCCCTGAAGATCGAATATGACGGCGGCCCTTTCGCCGGATGGCAGGCGCAGGCCGACCAGCCCTCGGTTCAGCAGGCGGTCGAGACGGCACTGGCACGGCTGGATGCCGGCTTCGCGGCAGGCGCCCGGATCGCCGCCGCCGGGCGCACGGATGCCGGCGTTCACGCCAGCGGTCAGGTCGCCCATGCGGATCTGCAACGCGACTGGGACCCGTTCCGGCTGGCCGAGGCGCTGAATTTCCACCTCAAGCCCGCCCCCGTCGCGATCCTGACGACCGCGCGGGTGCCGGACGATTTCCACGCCCGCTTCTCGGCCACCGAACGGCGCTATCTGTTCCGGTTGGTCGCGCGACGGGCGCCCGTGACGCATCTGAAGGGGCAGGTCTGGCAGGTCCTGAACCCGCTCGATACGGCGGCCATGCGGACCGCGGCGGGACATCTGGTGGGTTGCCACGACTTCACCACCTTCCGCTCGTCCATCTGCCAGGCGCAGAGCCCGGTCAAGACGCTGGACGAGATCCAGATTGACGAGGTCGAGATCCCGCATGGCCGGGAATACCGCTTTTCGCTTCGGGCGCGGTCATTCCTGCACAATCAGGTGCGCTCGATCGTCGGCACGCTCGAGCGGGTCGGCGCCCGATTTTGGCCGCCCGAGCGGGTGGTCGAGGCGCTGGCCGCACGAAACCGCGCCGCCTGCGGGCCGGTCTGCCCGCCCCATGGACTATATCTGATGGGCGTGGGCTACCGCGAAGACCCGTTCGCAACCTCTGCGTCGGCCGAAACCAGCGGCTTGTGACGGCGGGGCCGTTCGTCGCGGTGCGAAACCACGATCTTGAGAGTGCTCCACAACACCCACAGATCCAGCCGCATGTCGCGGCGCCGCTGATAGATCAGGTCGATCTTCAGCTTGGCCGGCAGGCAGCGGCGATAATAGGCGGATTCGGTGGCCTCCGCGCTCTGGCAATCGGCCAGGATACGGTCTTCGTGGCGGTGATAGATCAGCGTGGCGAGGCCGGTCACGCCCGGACGGCTGGTCAGGACCTGGGCGTAATCGGCGGGGAAACGCTCGACATATTCACGCAAGGGCGGGCGCGGCCCGACGAAGCTCATGTCGCCCTTCAGGATGTTGAACAGCTGCGGCAACTCGTCGATGCGGGTGCGGCGCAGGAAATGACCGATAGGGGTGATGCGCCAGTGCTTATGCGCGCCGGTCGCGCCGGAATCGGTGTCCTGACACAGCATGGTGCGGAACTTCAGCTGCGTGAACGCCCTGGTCGGAGATTTCATCCGCTGCGCCGAATAGAAGACCGGCCGTCCCTGCAGGATCAGCAGGGTCAGCGCGACAGCGCCCATGATCAGCGACAGAGGCAGCAACAGGATCAGTGCCAGAACGATGTCGGCCAGCCGCTTCGAGACAGGCATCGGATTGATCGCGTCACCCGCCGCACCGCGCAGGACCCAGCCCAGCCTGGAGGCCGGCGTCGACAGGCGCTCGGCGTAGGTCTTGTTCCAGTCGTGGTGGATCGTCACGATACTGTCCGAATGGCCCGTGGTTATGTCGCTTTTCGCGGTAACACATCAAATGCAACAAGAAAACCGCACATCAGCACTTTGCCGCAAACACTTGCGCAGGCATGGCAGTTCGGCCACTGTGTCGGCGGAAATCCACCCCGGACGGCCAAAAGATGCGCAAATTCCTGGTGCTGCTCGACGACAGCCGCGAATGCCTGAACGCGATGCGCTTCGCGGCGATGCGCGCGGCCAATACCGGCGGCGGCGTGGTGATTCTGTCGGTCATCCCGACCGCGGAAATCCAGCACGGCTTTGGCGTGGCCGATGTCATGCGCGCCGAGGCGCATGAACGGATCGAGGCGCATTTCGAAGTCTTCGCGAAATGGATGCGGACCCGACCCAAGGTCGAACCGGAACTGGTCATCCGCGAGGGCAGCCCGGCCGAGGAGGTGATCGCCCAGATCGGCGAGGATCCCGAGATCGGCGTCATCGTGATGGGGCTGAACAACGACAAGTCGGGGCAGAACCCGGTGCTGACGCGGCTGCTGCGCGAGGCCGGATCGCTGGCCTGCCCGATCACCATCGTGCCGGGCGACCTGTCGAAGGAACGGCTGGAGGCCATCACCTGAGGCAAAGGGGCGCCTTGACCCGCGCCGGCACCGTCGCCATATCAGGCCTATTAAGGAGCGCCGCGCATGTTCATCCAGACCGAGACCACCCCGAATCCCGCCACGCTGAAATTCCTGCCCGGCGAAACCGTTCTGGGCAGCGGCACGGCCGATTTCCCCACCCCCGATGCCGGCGCGAAATCGCCGCTGGCCCGGCGCATCTTTGCCATCGAGGGGGTGACCGGCGTGTTCCTGGGCCGTGATTTCGTCACTGTCACCAAGGCCGAGGACATGCCTTGGGACCATCTGAAACCCTCGGTCCTGGGCGCGATCATGGAGCATTTCCAGTCGGGCGCCCCGGCCATCGAGGGCGATGCCCCGGAAAGCGCCGGCCATGCGGCGCATGACGGGCCGGACGCCGAGATCGTCAGCCAGATCAAGGAATTGCTGGATACCCGCGTACGCCCCGCCGTGGCGCAGGATGGCGGCGACATCACCTTCCACGGCTTTGATCGCGGCGTGGTCTATCTGCATATGCAGGGCGCCTGCGCGGGCTGCCCGTCCTCGACCCTGACGCTGAAGATGGGGATCGAGAACCTGCTGCGCCACTATATCCCCGAGGTGATCGAGGTCCGCCCCGTTGCCTGAACCGGTCGCGCTTGGCTTTGACGCATCGGCCGCGCATTGCGCGGCCGCTTTGCTGTCTGGCGGGCGGGTTCTGGCCGCGCGGCAGGAGGCAATGGAGCGTGGCCAGGCCGAGCGGCTGTTTCCGCTGCTGCAGGAGCTTCTGCGCGAGGCCGGGCTGAACTGGGCCGATCTCGACGCGATCGGCGTCGGCATCGGGCCCGGCAATTTCACCGGCATCCGGGTCGCGGTCGCGGCCGCGCGCGGACTGGCGCTGTCCCTGGAGATTCCGGCGATCGGCGTCAGCGCCACCGAAGCCGCGGCCTTCGGGCTGCCGCGGCCCTGCCGGGTGGTGCTGCCGGCGCGGCGCGATCAGGTGATCTGGCAGGATTTCGGCACCGACGACGCATCGAAGGAAGGGAGCCGGCCGCAGCAGGCTGCGGCCGGCGCGCTGCCGCCCGGCCCGGCGCCGGCTGCGCCGGCGGTGCCGCTGGCAGAAGCCATCGCGCATCTGGCCATGGCCCGGCGGCAGGATCCGCAGCCACGCCCCGCGCCGATCTATCTGCGCGAAGCCGATGCGGCCCCGCCACGCGAACCCGCCCCGGTCATCCTGCCGTGACACCGGAACAGATGGCGGTGCTGCACGCGCGCTGCTTTGCCGGGGCGCCCCGCCCATGGGCGGCGGACGAATTCTCGGCCCTTCTGGCCGCTCGCGGCAGCTTCCTGCTGAGCCGGCCCGAGGGCTTCCTACTGGGCAGGACCGTGGCCGACGAAGCGGAACTGCTGACCCTCGCGGTCGCCCCGGAGGCGCGGCGGCAGGGGCTGGGTCGCGATCTGACCGCCCGCTTTGCGACCGCGGCCGCCGGGCGCGGTGCCGGAACGGCCTTTCTGGAGGTCGCCGCGGACAACCGACCCGCACGGGCGCTTTATGCCGGGCTCGGCTGGACCGAGGCGGGGCGCAGGCCGGGCTATTACGGCGCCGGGAGGGACGCGCTGGTCCTTCGGCTTGCGCTTTGAAATCACGAAGAAGACGGTTGACCCGTTCGGGGCGTTGCGCCCTAATCGAGCCATCAGGCGGGCGGCTTGAATCGTCCGCGCCAACAGGATGAGGCTCACCATGACCTTGATGAAATCGCTTCTCGCGGGCTCTGCCCTGGCGACGCTGGCCGCGGGCGCGGCGCTGGCCGATCCGGCACTGATCTATGATCTGGGCGGCAAGTTCGACAAGTCCTTCAACGAGGCGGCCTATACCGGTGCCGTCCGCTGGGTCGAGGAGACCGGCGGCAGCTACAAGGAACTGGAGATGCAGTCCGAGGCGCAGCGCGAGCAGGCCCTGCGCCGGCTGGCCGAAACCGGCGCCAACCCGATCGTGATGACGGGTTTTGCCTTCGGCGACGTTCTGAACACCGTGGCCCCCGACTATCCAGACACCAAATTCGCCATCATCGACACCATCGTCGATCAGCCCAATGTGCAGTCGGTGGTCTTTACCGAGGCCGAGGGCAGCTATCTTGCCGGGGTGATGGCGGCGACGGCGTCAAAGACCGGGACCGTGGGCTTCGTCGGCGGCATGGACGTGCCGCTGATCCACAGGTTCGAGTGCGGCTATGCGCAGGGCTTCAAGGCGGTCCGGCCGGACGGCAACGTGCTGGTGAACTATATCGGCACCACCGCCGCGGCATGGAACGACCCGGTGAAGGGCGGCGAGCTGGCCAAGGCCCAGAAGGCGCAGGGCGCAGACGTGATCTATGCGGCGGCAGGCGGATCGGGGATCGGCGTGCTGCAGGCGGCGGCGGATGAGGGCATCCTGTCGGTCGGCGTGGACAGCAACCAGAACCACCTGCATCCGGGTCAGGTGCTGACCTCGATGGTCAAGCGCGTGGACAATGCGGTTTTCGACGCCTTCAGCGCCGGCGCCGATCTGGAAACCGGGGTGAAGCTGATGAACCTGGCCGCCGCCGGCGTCGCCGTGGCCATCGACGACAACAACAAGGCGCTTGTCACGCCCGAGATGCAGGCCGCCATCGACGAGGCCGCCGCCAAGATCACCGCGGGCCAAATCAAGATCGTCGACCAGAAATCCGGCAACAGCTGCGCGGCCCAGTAGATGGCCGCGGCGGCGCAGCAGATCGGGGGGCGGCCGGATGAGGCCGCCCCTGCCGCCATCGAACTGCGCGGGATATCCAAGGCCTTCGGCCCGGTGCAGGCGAACAGGAATATCGACCTGAAGGTGCCCAAGGGCACGATCCACGGCATCATCGGCGAGAACGGTGCCGGCAAGTCGACGCTGATGTCGATCCTCTATGGCTTCTACAAGCCCGATCGCGGCCAGATACTCGTCAATGGCCAGGCACTGACCATCTCGGACAGCCAGACCGCGATCCGCGCCGGCATCGGCATGGTCTTCCAGCATTTCAAGCTGGTGCAGAACTTCACCGTGCTGGAGAACATCATCCTCGGGGCCGAGGACGGCGCCCTGCTGCGCCCCTCGCTGGCCAAGGCGCGCGGTGTGCTGAAACAGCTGGCCAAGGATTATCAGCTGAACGTGGATCCGGACGAGACCATCGAGGAACTGTCGGTCGGCCACCAGCAGCGGGTCGAGATCCTGAAGGCGCTGTACCGGCAGGCCGACATCCTGATCCTTGACGAACCCACGGGCGTCCTGACCCCGGCCGAGGCGGACCACCTGTTCCGCATCCTCGAAGGGCTGAAGGCCGAGGGCAAGACCATCATCCTGATCACCCACAAGCTGCGCGAGATCATGGAGATCACCGACAACGTGTCGGTCATGCGGCGCGGCGAGATGGTGGCATCGGTCAGGACGGCCGAGACCAGCCCCGAGGAACTGGCCGAACTGATGGTCGGCCGCAAGGTGCTGCTGGAGATCGACAAGGCCCCGGCCAATCCCGGCGCCCCGGTCCTCGAGGTGCGCGACCTGAAGCTGGTCGATGACGAGGGCGTGGAACGTCTGCGCGGCATCAGTTTCGACATCCGCGCGGGAGAAATCCTCGGCATCGCCGGGGTGTCCGGCAACGGCCAGACGCAGCTTCTGGAACTGCTGGGCGGCTATCCCGAGAAGGGCAGCAAGGTCAGCGGTACGATCCGCATGAATGGCGAGGTGCTGGACCTGACCGGCACGAAATCCGATGCCGCCACGCGGCGCAGGCGCGGCATCGGCCATGTCCCCGAGGATCGGCAGGTCGAGGGGCTGATCATGGATTTCGCGGCCTGGGAGAACGTCGCCTTCGGCTATCACGACAAGCCGGAATATCAGCGCGGGCTGTTGATGAACAACGCCGCGATCAAGGCCGATGCCGGGAAATACATGGAGGATTTCGATGTCCGGCCTCGGGATCCGAACCTCGCCGCGCGGAACTTTTCCGGCGGGAACCAGCAGAAGATCGTCGTCGCCCGCGAGATCGAGCGCAATCCCGACCTGCTGCTGGTCGGCCAGCCCACCCGCGGCGTCGATATCGGCGCCATCGAGTTCATTCACAAGCGCATCGTCGAGCTGCGCGACGCCGGCAAGGCGGTGCTGCTGGTCAGCGTGGAACTGGACGAGATCCTGTCGCTGTCGGACCGGATCGCGGTGATGTTCGACGGCCGCATCATGGGCGAACGCCTGCCCGACCAGACCACGACCGGAGAACTGGGCCTGCTGATGGCCGGCGTCACCGAGACCGGACCCGTGCCCGACGCCGCCGGCACCCCGCCCGCGCGCCAGCAGGGCACGGACCGACCGGAAGGGCGCGGCTGATGGACAAGATGCCGAAATGGGCGGATGTGATCCTGACGCCGCTGATCTCGCTGTTTCTGGCCATGGCGATTTCCGCGCTGGTGATCCTTGCCATCGGCGAAAGCCCCTGGCTTGCACTGAACACCATGGTCGAGGGCGCCCTCGGCTCCAGCTATGGCTGGGGTTTCACGCTATATTACACCACGAATTTCGTCTTTACCGGCCTTGCGGTCGCGGTCGCCTATCACGCCAGCCTGTTCAATATCGGCGGCGAGGGGCAGGCGGCGATGGGCGGGCTGGGGGTGGCGCTGGTGCTGCTCTATCTGCCGCTGCCGCATTGGTCGATCGCGCTGCCCGTGGCGATGATCGGCGCGGCGCTGTTCGGCGCGGCCTGGGCGCTGATCCCGGCCTGGCTGCAGGCGAAACGCGGCAGCCATATCGTCATCACCACGATCATGTTCAACTTCATCGCCGCGGCGACGCTGAACTATGTCCTGGTGAACATCCTGCGCCCCCCCGGCAGCATGGACCCGTCCTCGGCCCGGTTCCCCGAGGCCACGCATCTGCCCGCCCTGACCGACATGGCGGCGGCCATCGGCATCGACTGGGGCCGCAACACGCCGGTCAATATCTCGTTCTTCGTCGCCATCGCCGCCTGCCTGCTGGTCTGGCTGCTGATCTGGCGCAGCCGCCTCGGCTACGAGATCCGCGCCCTCGGCCGTTCGGAACCCGCGGCGATCTATGCCGGCATCAAGCCGGTGCGGATCATCCTCGTCACCATGCTGATCTCGGGCGGGCTGGCCGGGATGATGGCGATCAACAATGTCATGGGCGAGGCCGAGCGGCTGCTGCTGAACGCGGTCGAGGGCGCGGGCTTCATCGGCATCGCCGTGGCGCTGATGGGACGCAACCACCCTGTCGGCGTGTTTCTGGCCGCGCTTCTGTTCGGTTTCCTTTATCAGGGTGGGGGCGAACTGGCGCTGTGGACCTCGATCCCGCGCGAACTGATCATCGTGATCCAGGCGCTGGTCATCCTGTTCACCGGGGCGCTGGACAACATGGTCCGCATGCCGCTGGAGAGGCTGTTCCTGTCGCTGCGCCAACGGGGGGACAGCTGATGGATTTCGCTACCGCGATCCAGATCCTCGACAGCGCCGTGCGGCTGATGACGCCGCTGCTGCTGGCCTGTCTGGCCGGGCTTTATTCCGAACGCTCGGGCGTCTTCGATATCGGGCTGGAAGGCAAGATGCTGATGGCCGCCTTCACCTCGGCGGCGGTCGCCTTCGTCACTGGCAGCCCGTGGCTGGGCCTGCTGGCGGGGATCGCGGGGTCGATGGCGCTGTCGCTGATCCACGGCCTCGCCTCGATCACCTTCATGGGCAACCAGCTGATCTCGGGTGTGGCGATCAACTTCCTTGCCTCGGGCATGACGGTGCTGCTGGGACAGAAGATCTTCGGCCTCGGCGGGCGCACCCCGTCGCTGACCGGCGGCGGCCGCTTTGGCGAGATCACCCTGCCCTTCGCCGACAGCCTGCGGAATGTGCCCTTCATCGGGCCGATCTATGCCGACCTGATCTCGGGGCACACGATCCTCGTCTATGTCGCCTTTCTCTGCGTGCCGCTGACATGGTGGGTGCTGTTTCGCACCCGCTTCGGGCTGCGGCTGCGCGCGGTGGGCGAGAACCCCGCCTCGGTCGATACGGCCGGCGTGTCGGTCACGCGCCTGCGCTTTGCCGCCATCGCCATCTGCGGCATCCTCTGCGGGCTGGCCGGCGCCTATCTGGCAACCGGCCTGTCGGCGGGCTTCGTGAAGGAGATGACGGCGGGCCGCGGCTTCATCGCGCTGGCCGCGCTGATCTTCGCCAAGTGGCGGCCGTGGAACGCGCTGTTCGCCACCTTCCTCTTCGGCCTGCTCGAAGCGATCGCCAACCGCTATCCCAATCTCGAGATCGGCCCGATCACCATCCCGTCGATGTTCATGAACGCGCTCCCCTATATCCTGACCGTCATCATCCTTGCCGGCTTCGTCGGCCGCGCCATCCCGCCGCGCGCGGGCGGAGAACCCTATGTCAAAGAGCGCTGAGCTTGCCGCCCTGATCCGCGACCGCGCAGGCGACGCGGCGCCGGAATACGGGCTGATCCTCGGTTCGGGGCTGGGGCATCTGTCGGCCCATGTCGCGGGCGTGGCCATCCCCTATGACGATCTGCCGGGTTTTCCGCATGCCGGCGTGTCGGGCCATGTGCCGCAATTGGTCATCGGGCAGCTGGAGGGGCGCCGTGTCGCGGTCTTCGGCGGGCGGTCGCATTACTATGAATCGGGCCGCGCCGACGCCATGCGGCTGCCGCTGGAAACCCTCGCCGCGCTTGGGTGCGGGAAGCTGATCCTGACCAATGCCGCCGGCTCGCTGCGCGCCGATATTCCGCCCGGCGGGCTGATGATGCTGGACGACCACATCGCATTCGCCGGCACCAACCCGCTGATCGGCGAGAGGACCGATGCCCGCTTCGTGCCCATGACCGACGCGCATGACCCGCGGATGCGGGCGGCACTGAAATCCGCGGCCCAGGCCGAGGGGATCGAACTGGCGGAAGGCGTCTATTGCTGGTTCTCGGGGCCCAGCTTCGAGACCCCGGCCGAGATCCGCGCGGCGCGCATACTGGGCGCCGACGCCGTGGGCATGTCGACCGTGCCCGAGATCATCCTTGGCCGCTTTCTCGGGCTGCGCTGCGCGGCCATCTCGGTCATCACCAATATGGGCGCCGGGCTCAGCGACGAGGCGATCAGCCATGACCATACCAAGGCCATGGCCCCGATCGGCGCCTCGAAACTCGAGGCCGTGCTGCGCCGCTTTCTGCGCGAGGCTCAGGACAGGTAGCGCCCGAACCAGTCCAGCGTACGCTGCCAGGCCAGTTCCGCCGCCGCCTGATCATAGCGCGGCGTGGAATCGTTGTGAAAGCCGTGGTTCACGCCCGGATAGATATGCCCCTCATAGGTCACCCCGGCGGCCTGCAACGCCTGCTCATAGGCGGGCCAGCCCTCGTTGACGCGCTCGTCCAGTCCGGCATAGTGCAACAGCAGTGGCGCCTTGATCTTCGGCGCATCCTCGGCACTGGCCTGACGGCCGTAGAAGGGCACCGAGGCCGCCAGTTCCGGATAAGCCACGGCCAGCGCATTGCAGACCCCGCCGCCATAGCAGAAGCCGACACAGCCGACCTTGCCGGTCGAATCCTCGCGCGTCATCAGATGTTCGGCCGCGGCGAAGAAATCGTTCATCAGCCTCGTGCCATCCACCGTCTGCTGCAATTTTCGCCCCTCGGCATCATTGCCCGGATAGCCGCCGACCGAACTCAGCCCGTCCGGCGCCAGCGCCATGTAGCCGGTCTTGGCCAGCCGCCGCGCCACATCCTCGATATAGGGGTTCAATCCGCGATTTTCGTGGATGACCAGCACGGCCGGCAAGGGCCCCTCGGCGATGGCGGGCCGCACGAGATAGCCGCGCACCTCGCCATGACCCTGCGGCGAGGCATAGGTGACATATTCCGCCAGGATATCGGGATCGTTGAAACTGACCTGCTCGGCCAGCGCGTAATCCGGGCTCAGCATGTCCAGCAGCACCGCCGCCGTCACGCTGCCCACGGCGAATTTCGCAGCACGGTCCAGAAAGTCGCGCTTGGTGATCCTGCCATGCGCGTAATAGTCGTAAAGTTCCAACAGTTCCTGCGGAAAGTCCTTCGCGGTCATCCGGGTCATCGGCCATCCTCCTGTTGCATCCGACAACAGCCTAAACCCGGAGGCGAACCGGCAGGTTCACAATCGGGCGACCCCGCAGAAAACAACGGCCCCGCCGAAGCGGGGCCTGCAGCAGGTGCCGTCCGGCCGCCCGGATCAGTAAACGTAGACCGGTGTTCCGATCGGAACCTGGTCGAACAGGCTCATCACCGCCTCGTTGCGCATCCGGAGGCAGCCGTTCGAGACCGCACGGCCGATCGAGTTCGGCTCGGTCGTGCCATGGATGCGGATCGCCGTGTCCTGCCCCTTGGCGTTGTAGAGATACAGCGCCCGCGCGCCCAGCGGATTGGTCGGCCCGCCCGGCATGCCATTGGCGTATTTCGCGTATTGGCCCGGATTGCGCTTGATCATGTCCTGCGTCGGGGTCCAACTGGGCCATTCGACCTTGCGCCCGATGGTGGCGCGGCCCTTCCAGACCAGTTCGTCCTTGCCGACGGCAACGCCGTAGCGGACCGCCTTGCCGGGCGCGATGACGTGGTAGAGGAAGAAATCCCTGCTGACCACGACGATGCTGCCAACCTCGAAATCGTTCCGGATCGCAACCTCGGTGGGGGCATAGGGATCGCGCGCCTTGGCCGGGGCCGGCGCCGCCTGCGCAAGGGCAAGCGACGGGGCGGCGATCAGCGGCAAGGCCAGCGACATCATCTGACGACGGTTCATGCTTCGATTGTCCTGTATACTGTCCGTATCGTTCTGTGCTGCGCAAAATACCGGACAGCATGGCGGTCATGCAACTCAAGAGACCGTATGGGCGACGTTTCCACTTGAATATGGCGGCAATCGGCCACATTTCTCGGGCCATGGCTCAGGCGAACCATCCCCGAACGGGCGGCTGCCCTCGCAGAACGCCCCGCAAACCCGCCAGACGGGCAGCGCATCTGTGCCGCGCCCGTGGCGACCGCGCCTGTCGATGCCATGTTGCTGCACGGCCGGATCTGGCCCGGCCGGTGCTGCGGCCCGAACGGCTGCGCAGCAACCGGGCGCGCATGCAGCCGCAGCTTCCCAAGGCGCCGCCAGCCCGACCACAGGCGCCACCGCTCTTCCCGACCATGCAGCATCCATATGGCATGATCAGGGAGAACGGACATGACCTCAGCCACTGAACTCGACCTTACCATTCCCGGCATCAGCTGCGCCTCTTGCGCGGCCCGTGTCGAACGCGCCCTCGCCCCGCTGACCGGCGTCAGCGACATCAGCGTGAACCCCGTCACCAAGCGCGCCCATCTGCGCCTGGAGGGCGCGGCCCTGCCGCAGATCGACGCGGCGCTGAGCGAGGCGGGCTATCCGCCCGAACTGACCACGACCCGGCTTGAGATCGAGGGCATGAGTTGCTCGTCCTGCGTCGGCCGGGTCGAACGCGCGCTGAGCGCCCGCCCGGACGTGACCGAGGCGGTCGTCAACCTCGTCACGCACAGCGCCAGCATCACCCATGCCCCCGGCGTCAGCCCCGAGGCGCTGGCCGAAACCGTCAGTGCCATCGGCTATCCCGCCCGGCCCGTCATCGCCGATTCCGCCCCTGCCCCGCATGATCACGGCGACGAGGCGCGCGAATTGCGCCGTCAGTTCCTGCTGGCATTGCTGCTGACCCTGCCGCTGTTTCTGGTCGAGATGGGCAGTCACCTGGTTCCCGGCCTGCATCACTGGGTCAGCGGGCTGATCGGCACGCGGGCGTTGTGGGTCGCGGAAATGGTCCTGACGGCGGCCGTTCTGGCCGGACCGGGGCGGCGCTTCTTCACCGTCGGCCTGCCCGCCCTGCTGCGCGGCGCACCCGAGATGAACAGCCTCGTGGCCCTCGGCTCGGGTGCCGCATTCCTCTATTCGGCGGCGGTGACGATCATGCCCGGGATCGTGCCCGAAGGATCGCGCTTCGTCTATTTCGAGGCCGCGGCGGTCATCGTGACGCTGATCCTGATGGGGCGCTGGCTCGAGGCGCGCGCCAAGGGCCAGGCCGGCGAGGCGATCCGGCGGCTGATCGAACTGGCCCCGGACCATGCCACCGTCCTGCGCGATGGCGAGCCGGTCGAGGTTCCCGTCGCCGAACTGGCCAGGGGCGACCTGATCCGCCTCGCCCCGGGCGAGCGTGTGGCCGTCGATGGTGTCATCACCGAGGGCCGCGGCCATATCGACGAATCCATGCTGACCGGGGAACCGGTCCCGGCTGTCAAGCAGCCGGGCGATGCCGTCACCGGCGGCACGGTGAACGGCCAGGCCGCGCTGACCTATCAGGTCACTGCGACCGGTGGGGACACCGCGCTTTCGCGGATCGTGGCGATGGTCGAGGCAGCGCAGGCGACCAAGCTGCCGGTGCAGGCGCTGGTCGATCGCATCACCCGGGTCTTCGTGCCGGCGGTGATGGCGCTTGCCGCGCTGACCTTCCTTCTGTGGCTGGGCTTCGGGCCGGGGCTGGCCGAGGCGGTCGTCGCCGCGGTCGCGGTCCTGATCATCGCCTGTCCCTGTGCCATGGGGCTGGCGGTGCCGGTCTCGATCATGGTCGGCACCGGGCGCGGGGCCGAACTGGGCGTGCTGTTCCGGCGCGGCGACGCGCTGCAACGGCTGGCCGAGGCCGAAACCGTGGCCTTCGACAAGACCGGCACGCTGACGCTTGGCCATCCGCAACTGGTCGATCTGTGGGTCGAGGGCATAGCCGAGGATGAGGCCCTGCGTCTGGCGGCCGGCGCCGAGACACGGTCGGAACACCCGCTGGCCGCCGCCATCGTCCGGGCGGCGCAGGACCGCGGCCTGACGCCGCCCGAGGCGGCCGATGTGACCGCTGCCGCCGGGCTGGGGCTGACCGCCCGGGTCGAGGATCAGGACCTGCTGATCGGCAACCGCGCGGCGCTGGAAGGGGCCGGGCTGACCCTGAAACCGACCCTCGCCGTGCGCGCCGAAAGGGCCGCGGCCGAAGGCGCCACGCCGGTGCATCTTGCCGCCGGCGGGCGGCATGTGGCCAGCTTTGCCCTGGCCGATCCCGAACGCCCCGAAGCCGCGGGCACAATCCGCGCCCTGCATGATCTGGGCCTGTCGACCACCATGCTGTCCGGCGACATGCCAGCCACGGCGCAGGCGGTCGGTGGCCGGCTGGGCATCGACGAGGTGCAGGGCGGGCTGCGCCCCGAGGACAAGCTGGTTGCGATCCGGGCCATGGGCGAGCGGACCGTCTTCGTCGGCGACGGCATCAACGACGCTCCGGCACTGGCCGCCGCAGGCACCGGCATCGCCATCGGCAGCGGCACCGATATCGCCATCGAATCGGCGGACGCGGTGCTGATGTCGGGCGATCCCTCGGGCGTGGTCCGCGCCATCCGCCTGTCGCGGGCGGTGATGCGCAATATCCGCGAGAACCTGTTCTGGGCCTTCGCCTACAACACCGCGCTGATCCCGGTGGCGATGGGGGTGCTGGTGCCCTTCGGCGGCCCGCAGCTGTCACCGATGCTGGGCGCAGGCGCGATGGCGCTGTCCTCGGTCTTCGTGGTCGGCAACGCGCTGCGCCTGCGGCGGGCGGCATCATGATCGCGCGCCGCCGCCTGCTGGCGCTTGCCGCACTGACGCTGGCCACCCGAGGCATCACGCAGGCCATGGCAGAGGCGACGGGGGATCCTGCTCCACCGCGTCTGCTGGCACTCGGCGACAGCCTGACCGGGGGATCGGGGCTTGAGCCCCGTGACGGGCTGGTGCCGGTCCTGTCGGACTGGCTGGCCGCGCGCGGGCGCAGGGTCGAGATCCTGAATGCCGGCGAGGCGGGCGATACCACCTCGGGCGGCCGCGACCGCATCGACAGGCTGTTGGACCAGAATGTCGATGCGGTCATGGTCGAACTGGGCGGCAACGACATGCTGATGGGCCTTGGCCCCGAACAGGCCGAGGCCAATCTGGACGCGATCCTGAGCCGCGCCGGCGCGAACGGACGCCCGGTCCTGCTGGTCGGCATCCAGGCCCCGCCCGGCGACGCGGCCTGGCGGCAGGCCTGGGCCGAGCTTTGGCCGCGCCTTGCCGGGCAGCATGAGGTGGTGCTGCTGCCCGATCTCTATGCCCCGCTTGTCGCGCTGCCGGCCGATGAACTGGCGCAGATGCTGCAGCGGGACGGTCTGCATCCGTCCGCGAAAGGCGTGCGGCTGATCGTCGAGGCACTGGGCCCGAAGGTCGAGACGCTGCTGGGGCAGTTGGACGATACCGCCGCGGCCGCGGAATGATCCGTGGCCGCGGCGGGGCCGGCAGGGATCAATGCCCCTGCATCGCCCCTTCGCCCGTCCCGCCGGCAGGCTGCGGCATCCGCTGATTGTCGACCGGAACCTCGACGGTTTCGGTCCCGCAATCGCCGAAATCCAGCGTCAGCGGGATCATGTCGCCATCCTTCAGCGGCTGCTTGACGCCCATGAACATGACGTGGTCGCCGCCACGCTGCAACGCGTGGCTGGCATAGGGGGCGATCTCGATCGGCTCCTCGATCCTGATCATCTTCATCACGCCATCCACCTCGCGGGTGGTGTGCAGTTCAACCCGCTCGGCCACGTCCGAGGCGACGCCGACAAGGCTGCAATCCACGTCGCGGTGGTTGCTCAGCACCATGAAGGCGGCACCGGTTACGGGGTTGGCGCTGCGCGCATAGGCGTCCGAGACACCCACCCCGTCATGCGCCATCGCGCCCACGGGTATCAGGGCCGCCAGGGCGGCAAATATCGTCGTTTTCATGATTTGGTCACTTTGTTCGGAATTGACGGACAGTTCTCTATCGGATGTCACGCCAGTCCCGGGGGCGCGCGGGCGATGGCCCGCGGCGGATCGAAGGTCAGGACGGCCCGGTCATGCGTTCCCGCGGCAAGGCGCTGCGGCACCGGAGGCGGGGTGGACGCGGCATCCGCGGACAGCACCGCCGCCAGCAGCGACAGGGCCATGTCCGGGCAGAGATGCGCCGGGCCGGCAGGCCGGCCGTCCGCCGCCTGCGTGACGACAATGGCCTCGCCCGTGCACAGCACGATCCGGCCATCTATCTGCACGATCCCGCGCGCGGCCCCCAACCCGATGCTGGTCAGCATCAGGCAGAGGATCAGGGCAAGGCGGGCGATCGCTTTCATGAAGGGCAGCATGGCGCGATCAGCGCGTCTCTGTCTGCAACCATTCGGTCGCAGTCGCGGTCGTACCGACGGCCTCCCACCAGATGACCGGCAGGTCATAGGGATGCAGCCGGCCGATCAGATCGACCAGTGCTTCGCGGCGCGCTTCGGTGGTCTTGAAGGCAAGTTGCAGTTCCGGCTCCTCGTCGATTCGGCCCTGCCAGTGAAACAGGCTGACGATGCCGGGGGTGATATTGGCGCAGGCCGCCAGCCTCTGCTCCAGCGCCTGCCGCGCCAGCCTGCGGGCGCAATCGAGATCGGGGCAGGTGGTGGTCACATGCAGCATGGCGGGCCTTTCCTTGCCCGGTCTATAGCCGCAGGATGACGGCCGTGACAAGCCGGCGCCCGAAACGCGAAAGCCCCGCCGAAGCGGGGCATGGCGCAGGGCTGCGGCAGGCGATCAGGCCTGCAGTTCGGCCGGGCCTTCCTTCTTGGCGATCTCGCGCTTGATCTTCAGCGCGCGGTCCGACAGGTCGGAATCCTTCGCCTTGGCCAGAAACGCGTCCAGACCGCCACGGTGATCGACCGAGCGCAGGGCAGCGGCCGAGATGCGCAGCGAATAGCCGCGGCCCATCTTTTCCGAGGTCAGGGTGACATCGTTCAGGTTCGGCAGGAACCGGCGACGGGTCTTGTTGTTGGCGTGGCTGACATTGTTCCCGGTCATCGGGCCTTTGCCGGTCAGTTCGCAGACGCGCGACATGGTTCTTATCCTTCGTCTCAAGCTTCGAGGGCGTCCCCGGCGGGTGGGTGCGGCCCAATGTGAAAAGGCGCCGCGAGGCAGCGCCCGGAATACCGTTCGCGGGTGGTTACAGCGAGGACGCGGCGGCGTCAAGCCCCCGGCCGGACCTGTTCGGCCGCCGCCGCCTCGAGTGCCGCCATGGCCGCACGCCATGGAAACGGGCCAAAGCTGATGCGGGCGACCTGCAAACCCGCCAGATCGGCGATCGAGGGGGCCGCGGGCGAGGCCATGATGTTCACCGGCAAGGGACAATCGCGACACAGCGCGCCGATCAGGCCGGGATCGGTCAGCCCCGGCGCGAAAAAGCCGTCTGCCCCGGCTTCGGCATAGCGCGCGGCCCGCTGCAGCGCCTCGGGCAGCAGGGCGGCGTGATCCGGGGCGGGATTCTGCAGGAACAGGTCGGTGCGGGCATTGATGAAGAGCCCGGTCCGTTTCCGGATGGCCGCGATTCGCATGGCATGATCGGCGGCGGACCGGATGCCCCGTTCGGGCGGGATCCCGTCTTCCAGATTGATCCCGGCGACGCCCAAGCTCGCCAGCCGCAGGGCATTCGCGGCCACGCCATCCGGGCTGGTCGCATAGCCCGCCTCGAAATCGACGCTCAGCGGCAGGTCGGACGCGGCGCGGATCCGCTCCACCACGGTCAGCAGCAGATCCAGCGGCACCGCCTCGCCGTCAGGATAGCCAAGCGCCCCGGCAACCGCGGCACTGCCGGTCGCCAGCGCCACGGCACCGGCGCGCGCGACCGCCACGGCCGAACCCGCGTCCCAGATATTGTAGAGGATCAGCGGCCGGCCGGGGCGGTGCAGGGCGCGAAAGGCGTCAGGCGGCATAGGCATGTTCCACCTCGATCAGCTTTTCCTTGCGCCACAGCCCACCGGCATAGCCGGTCAGGCTGCCATCGGCGCCGATGACGCGGTGGCAGGGCACCACCAGCGCGATCCGGTTGGTGGCATTGGCACGGGCCACGGCACGGGTCGCGGTGGGCTGGCCGATCTCGGCAGCAAGCCCGGCATAGCTGCGCGTCTCGCCCGCCGGGATGGTGCGCAATCGCTGCCAGACCCGGCGCTGAAACTCGGTCCCGTGCAACGCGACGGGCACCGAGAAACGCGGCTGGCGGCCGGCGAAATAGGCCGCAAGCTCGGTCTCGACCTGGTCGGTCACGGCGCTGCGGCCCAGCCCGATGCGGCCATCGACATGGCCCGACAGCTTGTGCAGCCCCTCGGGCAGGGCCTTGCGGTCGATGAATTCCAGGAGGTGCAGCGCCGCATCATCGGCGATGGCGATCATCCCGCCCAGCGGCGTGTCGATCCAGTCGGCGCGCAGATCCGCCCCGCCCCGCATGCGGTGCGGCGGATGGCCGAAAAGCCGCGCGAAGGCGTTGCGAAAGCCCGAGGCCGAATCGAAGCCCGCATCCAGTTGCGCCTCGATCATCGCCGCCCCCTTCGTCAGTGTCTGCATTCCGCCGCGCAGACGCGCCGCCCGCGCCATCTGCAGGAAGCTCTGCCCGAAATGCCGCCGGAAGGCCCGGCGCACGGTCGAGGGGTCAAGCCCCATCGCCAGCAGGTCGCCCTCGGTCCAGCGCCGGGCCGGATCCTCGTCCAGCAGCGCCGTCAGGCGTGTCACCACCTTGTCGCCCTCGGCCGTCGGGCCAAGCGGCCAGCAGCGCCGGCAGGGCCGGAAGCCGGCGACCTGCGCGGCGCGCGGATCGCTGAACCACCGGCAATTCTCGGGGCGCGGCTTGCGGGCGGGACAGGTCAGGCGGCAAAAGATGCCGGTCGTGGTGACGCCGACATAGGCGCGCCCCTCATAGGCGGGGTCGCGCGCCAGAAGCGCGGCGTAAAGCGTCTCGGCTGCGGGCAGATCAAGCATGGCTTCGTCCTTTGTCATGCCTTCTTCTACCTGATTCGGGCGCGCTTCGGGGCGCGAAATCGGGCGTCTATTCCGCCCCTTCAGTCATGGGCATCCAGATGGTCCAGCACTTCGGCGGCGGCGGCGCCGGGGGCGATCTGGCCCGAAGCCACCGCATCCCCCAATTGCTGAAGCCAGGCCTTCACCTCGGGCCGGTCGAGCCGGGCCAGAAGACCGGCGCGCAACTCGGCCATGAACCAGTGGCGGGCCTGCGCCGCCCGGCTGGCGTCGAAATGGCCCTGTCCGCGCCGCCAGGCCATCAGCGCCTGCATCTCGGCCCAGGCCTGGTCCAGCCCCTCTCCGGTCGTGGCCGAGACCGGCAGCGCCTTGGGGAATCCCGCCGGGTCCTGCGCCCGTTTCCGCAGCAGCCGCAGCGCGCCCGCATAATCGGCCACGGTGCGCCGCGCCGTCGCCAAGAGATCGCCATCGGCCTTGTTCACCAGGATCAGGTCGGCCATTTCCATGATGCCGCGCTTGACGCCCTGCAATTCGTCGCCCCCCGCCGGCGCCAGCAGCAGCACGAACAGGTCCGACATCTCGGCCACCAGCGTCTCGGACTGGCCGACGCCGACCGTCTCGATCAGCACCACGTCATAGCCTGCCGCCTCGCACAGCCGGACAGCCTCACGCGTGCGGCGGGCGACACCGCCCAGTTCAGCGCTTGAGGGGGTGGGGCGGATGAAGGCGTTGGGGTCGCGCGACAGATGCTCCATCCGGGTCTTGTCGCCAAGGATCGAGCCGCCCGAGCGCGCCGATGAGGGATCGACGGCCAGCACTGCGACCTTCAGCCCCTGCCCGGTCAGCATCAGGCCGAAGGCCTCGATGAAGGTGGATTTGCCGACGCCGGGGGTGCCCGACAGCCCGATCCGCAGCGCCTGCCGGTCGGGCAGCCGCGACAGCAACTCGACCGCCCGGGCGCGGTGATCGGCGCGGGTCGATTCAATCAGCGTGATGGCCCGCGACAGCGCGCGTCGGTCGCCCCGGATCAGCGGTTCCAGAAGATCTGTCATGTCACCCCGCAGGAAACGAGGGCCGGCCGCCCACGGGACCCGTGGATATGTGCCCCGGGGCGGATTGCCAAGGGCAACCGGGACCGGGCCGGCGGCGCCCCCGCGCTTGTCCGTTCCGCGCGGGATAACTAGATAGCGGGAATCGTGATATGATTGCAGCCCCGGAGGGAGTTCTGCCGATGCCATCTGCCGTCCCCAGACGGTCCGTTCTGCTGACAGGCGCGGCGGCGCTGGCCGGCGGGCTTGCGGCCTTCGGGCCGGGGCCGGTTCTGGCCATCGAAGCCTCGCACATCGCGCCGGACCGGATCGACTGGCGGGTCGCGCCGATGCGGCTGCTGATGGTCGAGGCGAGGGACTGCGACGAAAGCGCCGCCTGGCGGCGCCAGATCGGCGGCGGCTACGCAGCCTCGCCCGTGGGTCGGGCAGCACCGTTGCTGCTGGTGGATTTCGGCGGCCCCTGGCCCGATGGCATCGTGCTGGGCCGCCGTCCGAATGTGACACCGACCTTCGTTCTTTTGCGCAGGGGGATGGAACTGGACCGGATTGAGGGCTATCCGGGCGAGCAGTTCTTTTATCCCCGGGTCGCGGCGATGCTGCGGAAGGCGGGGACAGGGGTCGAGGGAGGGAGGTCTGGCGGATGACGCGGCTTGAACGAGAGGCGGGTATTGCCGCCGGACCATATACCCGCGCGCAAACCTCTGACGGCGATTGCAGCACGATCCCCGCCGACGACATGATGCAACGCGCCACCGAAGCCTCTGCCTTCCTGAAGGCGCTGGCGCATGAGGGGCGGATGATGATCCTCTGCCATCTGTCGGCGGGCGAGAAGACGGTGACCGAGCTGGAAAACCTGCTTGGCCAGCGACAGGCCGCGGTCAGCCAGCAACTTGCCCGGCTGCGCGCCGAGGGGCTGGTCAGTTGCCGGCGCGACGGCAAGGCGCGGCTCTATTCGGTTGCGGATCCGCGCGCGGCCGAAGTCGTCGGGCTGATGTATCGTCTGTTCTGCGCCGGCTGAGCATGGGCCCCGGGAAACCGGTGCATGGCCGCACCGCCTGAGCCCGCCGCAGCGGGATATTTCCGCATCGAAGGCCGGCACGGGCTTTTGTCGCCCCGCGCCTTGCGCTAGTCAGTCGGCGACTGAACCTGCTGACCGGTGACTGCCATGCATGACATTCGCGCCATTCGTGAAAATCCCGAAGGCTTCGATGCCGCCCTGAAACGGCGCGGCGGCGAGGCCTTGTCGGGCCAGCTTCTGTCGCTGGACGCCGAGCGGCGCGGCAAGATCTCGGCCGCCGAGACGGCGCAGGCCGAACAGAACCGCGCCAGCAAGGAGGTCGGCGCCGCCAAGGGTCGGGGCGACGAGGCCGAATTTCAGCGCCTGCGCGCATTGGTGGCCGAGACGAAGGCGGATATCGCCCGGATGCAGGCCGAGGCGGCGATGCTGGACGGGCGGCTGCGCGAGATGCTGATGGGGATTCCCAACCTGCCGCTGGACTCGGTGCCGGACGGGGCCGACGAGGACGACAATGTCGAATTGAAACGCTGGGGCCAGCCGCGCGGCTTCGACTTTGCCCCGGTCGAGCATTTCGAGATCGCCGGCGTCAGGCCCGGCATGGATTTCGAAACCGCCGCCAAGCTGTCGGGCAGCCGCTTCGTGATGCTGAAAGGCGCGGTGGCGCGCATCCACCGCGCCCTGGCGCAGTTCATGATCGACCTGCACATCACCCGTCACGGGCTGGACGAGACCTGGAGTCCGGTCCTGGTGCTGGAGGACATGATGGTCGGGACCGGCCAGTTGCCGAAATTCGGCGAGGACAGCTATCAGACGCGCGAGGGTTACTGGCTGATCCCCACGGCCGAGGTGACGCTGACCAACACGGTCCATGGCGATCTGGTCGATCAGGCCAGCCTGCCGCGGCGCATGGTCGCGCATAGCCAGTGCTTCCGCTCGGAAGCCGGCAGCGCCGGGCGCGACACCACCGGCATGCTGCGCCAGCACCAGTTCGAGAAGGTCGAGATGGTCTCGATCACCGATGCCGAAAGCGGACTTGCCGAACACGCGCGGATGACCGGCTGCGCCGAAGCCGTGCTGGAGGCGCTGGATCTGCCCTACCGGACCATTGTGCTGTGCACCGGCGACATGGGCTTCGGGGCGCGCATCACCCATGACATCGAGGTCTGGCTGCCCGGTCAGGACAAGTATCGCGAGATCAGCAGCGTCAGCTATTGCGGCGATTTCCAGGCCCGGAGGATGAATGCCCGCTATCGCCCCGAGGGTGGCGGCAAGCCGGAATTCGTCCATACGCTGAACGGATCGGGGCTGGCGGTCGGCCGCGCCCTGATCGCCGTGCTTGAGAACGGGCAGCAGGCGGATGGCGCGGTCGATCTGCCCGCCGCATTGCATCCCTACCTGGGCGGGGCAACGCGGCTGACGGCCGAGGGCGTACTGGCCTGATTGCCGGCGCCGGGGCGGCCAGCCCGCCACCCCGCGCCCGGTGGTGGAAACCGCCGCCGCCCGGCCGGCGTTGCAGCTTCATGGCACGGTCTGGCAACCTGATCCATGTCGCCGCGACGGCGGCATTCATCGTCGGCGGCATCGCATTCGCGCTTGATCCGCAGAGCGAGGCACAGCTTGCCGCGCTGAACGGGCATGGCGGGGTGATGCTGACGCTGGACCCCAGGGCCATCCTGCCGCTGGACGAGCCGAACCTGACCTATCTGTTCCTCAATCCCGCCAACCCGGTGATGTGGGCGCTGCTGGTCGCGCTGTGGATCCTGCTGGCGCTTGATGCTGCCGGCCAGTGGCTGGACCCGTCCGATGCCGGTCTGCGGCAGTGGCTGCACGGCCCCTCTGCCGGGCAGCCGGCCTGGCCGCCGCTGGCCATGGCGCTGGCGCTGACGGCGATCTGGCCCTGGTTTCTGGCACCGGCGCCCTGGATCGCCGCCGCCGGCGCCACCGCTGCCGCCGGCGCCGCCTTCGTCGCCGCCCTGCGCGGCAGCGGCCAGAGACGGCCGACGATCGGCTTTTTCGCCGGATGGAGCCTCGCCGTCGCCGCTGCCGCCAATGCGATCCCGCTTGCCCGCGCCATTGGCCTGCCGATGACGCAGGTGGCGATCCTGACCATGCTTCCGACCGCGATCCTCGGGGTCGCTGCCCAGTTGCGGATCGGGCGGGAGATCGGCTTTTCGATCGCCGTGATCTGGGCCTTCTGCGGCGTTGCGGCAACGACGATGGGCGTCGATCCGGTGATCGCCCTTGCCGCGATCCTCGGCATCGCGGCCATGGCCGGCGTCCTCGTCAGCGTCGCCACATGAACGGCAGGCGGCATGTCGCGCCGGAGGGCCAGCCGGGCGACAAAGGCCGGGCAGATGTCCGGCCTTGCGCTCAAGACCCTTTATCGGTTGCCGAAGGTCATCTAAAAGATGTTTTGTATTCATCGTAATCAATCGAAAGGCGATCAAGCCCATGAAGCATCCTGCCGTCGCACGAAAGCCTGCGCAGCGTCGGGCCGCCACCCGTGCCCGGGGCCTCGCGGCTGCGGGTCCCGGCCATGACCGCCTGGTCACGCTGCAGCAGGCCGCGGATGCCGGCAGCCCGGTCGCCCGGCTGATG
The DNA here is from genome assembly GCF_018860165.1 of Paracoccus marinaquae. Taxonomy (GTDB): domain Bacteria; phylum Pseudomonadota; class Alphaproteobacteria; order Rhodobacterales; family Rhodobacteraceae; genus Paracoccus; species Paracoccus marinaquae. The sequence goes on along the minus strand of NZ_JAHKNG010000001.1, from coordinate 70,762 downwards.
GCACTGCAGCAGGCGGCAGGGCCGTTGCAGCTTGCCCGCGGCGGCCTGGTCACCGCGCATGGCCGGACCTACAAGAAAAAGGACAAGCAGCGGCGCGAGGCGGAAAAGGTCGAGAAAACGCTGGACAAGCAGTTGCACGATTGGGTTGACGGCTACGGACATGCCGAAGAACGGCATGCGGGGCGAACCACGCAACAATTGGACGACCGCAACATTCCACTGGCCACGACCTTCGAGACCCGCGACGATCTGTTCCGTGCAGCCAAGGACGTGATCACGGTCAACGAACAAAAGATCAATCACTGGTTCGAGAACAGCGAGGAGGACCGTCTGTCCATGTGGTCCTATCGGCCGGACGAGGTCGAGGTCCGCGGCCGGCGCAAACAGAAGCGCCCGGACTGGCACCAATACGCCAACCCCATGCCGCCGCATCCCGGCCATGCGAATGTCGACCCGGACGAGTTGCCCTATATCGTTGCGATCTTCGACCGCGATTCCTGGAACGGCAACCCCATGGGGCTGATCACCTGCTTCCCCTCGGAGACGACCCCGCACTGATCCGGCGGGCAAGCCGGGGTTCAGCCGCCCTTCGGCTTCTGCCGGTTCTTGTGCTTTGACAGCGCACCCGACTGGCTGATCTTCTTCGCCTTCTCGCGATAGGGATTGTCGGCCCCCTGATCGCGGAAGAACAGCCGGATCGGCGTGCCCGGCATGTCGAAATCGCTTCGCAATCCGTTGACCAGATAGCGCTGATAGCTGTCGGGGATCTTGTCGGTATGGGTCGCCTTGACGATGAAGGCCGGCGGCCGGGTCTTCACCTGCGTCATGTAGCGCAGCCGGATCCGCCGCCCGCCCGGCGCCGGCGGCGGGTGGCTTTCGGTCATCGCCTCCAGCCAGCGGTTCAACCGCGCGGTCGAGACGCGGCGGTTCCACACCTCATGCGCCTTCAGGACCGCCGCATGCAGCCGGTCCAGCCCCTTGCCGGTGCGCGCCGAGACGGTCACCAGCGGCGCCCCCTTCAACTGCGGCAGCAGGCGCTCGAAATTCGCGCGAAGCTCGTTCAGCTTCTGTGGCTTTTCCTCTTCCAGATCCCATTTGTTGGCGGCGACGACGACCGCCCTGCCCTCGCTTTCGGCGAAATCGGCGATGCGCAGATCCTGCTGCTCGAAGGGAATGGCCACGTCCAGAAGCACCACCACCACTTCGGCGAAACGCACCGCCCGCAGGCCATCCGCGACGGACAGTTTTTCCACCTTGTCGGTGACCTTGGCGCGCTTGCGCATCCCCGCCGTGTCGAAGATCCGCATCGGCGTGCCCATGAAATCAGCCGTCACGCTGATCGAATCGCGGGTGATGCCGGCCTCGGGGCCGGTCAGCAGCCGGTCCTCGCCGATGATCTTGTTGATCAGCGTCGATTTTCCGGCATTCGGCCGGCCGATCACCGCCAGTTGCAGCGGACGGGCCGCGGAGGGGCGCCAGTCCTCGGCCCCCTCGCCGCTTTCGGCGTCCTCGTCCGAAAGGTCGACATCCGTCTCGGCCGCAATCGGTGCCGGGCGCTCGGCCTCGATCCGTCCGGCCAGCGGCGCCAGCACGGCATAGAGATCGTCCATGCCCTCGCCATGTTCGGCCGAGATGCGCAGGGGCTCGCCGAGGCCAAGTGCGAAGGCCTCCATCGCGCCGGCCTCGCCGGCACGGCCCTCGGCCTTGTTAGCGGCAAGCACGACGTGCCGGGCGCGGCGGCGCAGGATATCGGCGAAATATTCGTCCGCCGCGGTCACGCCGGCGCGGGCATCGATCACGAACAGGCAGATATCGGCCTCGTCCACGGCGCGCTCGGTCAGGCGCCGCATGCGGCCCTGAAGGCTGTCATCCTCGGCCATTTCCAGCCCGGCGCTGTCGATCACCACGAAGCGCAGATCGCCCAGCCGGCCCGCCCCTTCCCGCAGGTCGCGGGTCACGCCGGGCTGGTCATCGACCAGTGCCAGCTTCCTGCCGACGAGACGGTTGAACAGGGTCGACTTGCCCACATTGGGGCGGCCGACAATGGCGAGGGTAAAGCTCATCGGAAGGCGAGAAGCTGGCCGTCGCGCGACAGCACATAGAGGGTCCGGCCGGCCACGACCGGTGCCGAGGCAGCACCGCCCGGGATCGCCGCCTGTCCGACCAGCCCGCCCGAGGCCGGATCGAAGACCCGCAGCACCCCGTCGGACGAGGCGACGAACAGCCGTCCCCCGGCCAGAACCGGCCCGTAATGGGCATGGATGCGATCCTGCCGCTTGACCTTCTCATCGGTGTAATAGGGCAGCTCGACCCGCCAGATCACCCCGCCGGTCGCGGCATCGAGACGGATCAGTTCCGCCTGTTCGTTGACCGCGAAGACCGAGCCGCCGGCCACCGCGACCGGGCCGTTCGCGCCATCGCGCGACGACCAGGCCTCGAGGCCCGTGCCCATGTCGATGGCGTTGATGCGGCCGGCCGAGGTGCCGCCATAGACCACGCCGTTCGAGATCACCGGATCGCCGGTCATGTCGCGGACCGCGGTGATCGCGCGGCCGACGCGGCTGCCGGCGATTTCGGCCACCCATTGCGTCAGGCCGGTTTCGGTATCCGCGGCCAGCAACTGGTCCGAGGAGAAGGGGAAGACGACGGTGCTGCCCTGAACCGCCGGCACCGAGACGCCCATGACGCCCGAGGGCGAGGTCAGGCCAGAGGTCTGCCACAGCACCCGGCCATCGCTGGCGCGCACCGCCCAGCCGACATTGTTGCGCGCGGCGACATAGACCGTGCCATTGGCTGCGGCCGGGCCACCGCCGACCGGCGCCTCGACCCGTTGCCGCCAGAGGATGCGGCCCGAGGCGGCGTCCAGCGCCACCAGGTCGCCGAACCCGGTGGTGGCGAAGACCCGCCCGGCATCATAGGCCACGCCGCCGCCCGAGGCGCTGTTGGCGTTTTCAAGCGCCGGGGTCAGATCGGTCGACCATGCGCTTGCGCCCGACAGCGTGGTCGCGGTCACCCGCGCACGGCTGTCGAGGGTGAACACCAGCCCCGCGCCGACGACCGGGTCGGCCGCGATCCGGTGGCGGCGGTCGTTGCCCTCGCCGATGCGGTTCGACCAGACCAGCGTGGTGCCGGTCCCAAGCGCGACATGGCCCGGCTGATGCGCCGCGTTACCCGCGCGATGGGTCCATTCGCCGTTCACCTGCGGCGCCGGCAGGGCCAGCGCCCTCGGGCCGACCGGGGCCGGACCTTCCAGCACCGTTTCGCCGGGCGTGAGCGCCGCCAGCGGATCGAGCCTCTCGCCCGGCAGAATCACCTCGCGCTCGCCGCAGGCCGACAGGCTCAACGCGGCCGCAAGGGCCAAGGTCAGTCGCAGCGTGGCGGTCATCCTCGCCTCTCCCTCGTCTTCGTCATCAGCCGGTCTTGGATCAGCCGGCTTGAACTTCTTCGGCGGGCTCGGTCTCGAACCCGAGCGCGATCATCATCTCGGACAGGCGAAGGCGCAAGGCTTCGCTCAGCCCCTCCTTCTTCTGGATCTGGCGAATCAGCATGGCGGCATCGTCGCGGCGGCCCGCCTCGATCAGCGCCACGACCTTCTGTTCCAGCGCCAGCAGCTCGAACGGCGCGCCGGCGCGCGACAGCCGCGTCAACACCGCGTCGCGTTCGGCCGGGTCCATCGCCGGGCCGTTCAGCATCACCAGCTTCAGGTCGGCCAGTTCCTGCAGCAGCGCCCCGGCATCGCCCGCGGCGATCACGCCTTCAAGGGCATCGGCGGCGGCCTCGGTGCCGCCCTTTTCGACCCAGCCGGCCGAGGCCAGCAGGCCAGCCAGCGCCGCCCGCCCCTCGGAATCGCCGGTCTCGACCTTCAGGATCGCGGCCGGATCGCCCGTGGCCTCGGCGGTCAGCACGGCGTCGCCCCAGGCCTCGGCCTCGGCACGCTCGCGCGCCTGCGCGTATTCGCGCCAGGTCACGCCGCCGACAAGCAACAGGATCAGCGCCAGCCCGATCCAGCCATAGCGGCGGAACAGCCCGAACATCCGGTCGCGGCGCAGATCCTCGGTGACCTCGTCGATGAAGCTGTCATTTTCGTGGGCCATCGGCGCCTTCCGCAGTTTTTCCGTCGCAGGCAGTCATATACCGCGCCAACGGGGATTGCCAATGCCGCCGGTCAACGGCCGGCAATCAGCCCGGTCCGGTCTGGACCGGACAGCCGATTCCGCCTGGCGTCGTCATGGCGGCCCTCGCCGGGGGTGAGAGAAGAAAGAAAAAGCCTGCCGGAAGCTGGTTCCGGCAGGCCCGATCCCCGGTCACATCGCCGGACTTACAGCCGCGAGGCGACGTTTTCCCAGTTCACCAGCTTGTCGAGGAAGTTCGTCAGGTAAGCCGGGCGCTTGTTGCGGAAGTCGATGTAATAGGAATGTTCCCACACGTCGCAGCCCAAAAGCGCGGTCTGGCCGAAGCAGAGCGGGTTCACGCCGTTCTCGGTCTTGGTGACCTTCAGGCTGCCGTCGCCGTCCTTGACCAGCCAGCACCAGCCCGAGCCGAACTGCGCGGCACCGGCGGCGGCGAAATCTTCCTTGAACTTGTCGACCGAGCCGAAGGATTCGGTCAGCGCCTTTTCCAGCTCGCCGGGCATGGCGCCGGGATTGGGGCCCATCATTTCCCAGAACTGGGTGTGGTTCCAGTGCTGGCTGGCATTGTTGAAGATGCCGTTCTGGGCGACCGCGCCGGACTGGTAGGTGCCCTTGACGATATCCTCCAGCGACTTGCCTTCCCATTCGGTGCCGGCGACCAGCTTGTTGCCGTTGTCGACATAGGCCTTGTGGTGGAGGTCGTGGTGGAATTCCAGCGTTTCCCTGGACATGCCGCCGGCGGCCAGCGCGTCATGGGCATAGGGAAGATCGGGAAGAGTGAAAGCCATTTTCCTGTCCTTTCTGAAAGGGTGAACCTCCGCGTCGGGCGCACAGTCCCGCATTCGCCGGGCCAGCGCAAGGGGGCGAGGCTGGTTCCCGGCGCGGGGCGAGGCGACAGGCCGTCCCCGACGGGGGCAAAGCTGTTGCGGGGCGGCGGGCGTTGCGGCGCGCAACGGAAATGACGGCAGGCACGGTCCGCCCCGCAATTGCCGGGTTTTTCGCCGCACGACCCGTACACCGGGGCTGCACAGCCCGTGCACAGGCTGTACACCGCGTGCGCACGCCCTGTTGCGTCAGCGCGGGGCCAGCTGGCTGCCGGGCAGGGCCGCGTTCCTCAGGATCAGGTCCAGATACTGGGCGGTCGAGCGGAATCCGATCAGGCGGAAGCCGCCCTCGATGCGCCAGAAGGCGGCGGCAGTCTGGGCCGCGCGCGAGCGGCGCAACCCGTCCGCGGGCAGCGCGTCCAGATCGGCGGGGCTGAGCTTGGCGATCACGTCGCCGGCATGGGGGCCGGTCAGGTCGAAGACCGCGCGCGCATCCGAGACATCGACGACCAGCGCATGTTCGCCCGTCAGCGCCCCGGTCAGCGCGGCGATCGCGGCGCCGGTCTCGGCCGCAGGCAGGATCAGCAGCAACTCATCCGGCGACATCCAGCCGAGGCTGCGGCTGCCATCCGAGGTGATGCGGGTCACGCCGGGGATGGCGAGGCCCGCGGCCTCGGCGATGGCATCGCCCGAGCGGTCCAGATCGGCGCGGATGGTCACCATGCCGAACCCGTCGCGGCGGGTGATGGTGGCGAGTGCGTCAGCCATTCAACCGGCCTCCTTCCCTGTCGTAGAAGACCGGGTCGCAGATCCGGCCCTGCATCACCTCGCCCGAGGGCAGCGGAAAATCCAGCACCTGCCCCATCCGTTCCGGTCCGTGGCGGACCAGCGCCATGGCGATGGGCCGGTCCAGCGTCGGCGAATGATAGCTGGAGGTCACGCGCCCCTGCATCTTGCGCTGGCCATTGGCATTGCTGCCCGCGTCCACCGCATAGGCGCCATCGGGGATGACCCGGCCATCGAGGCTTTCCAGCCCCACAAGCTGCCAGCGGGCGCGGTCGGTCATGAAGCTGCGGGACTGGGCGCGCTTGCCGATATAATCCGCCTTCTTTTTCGAGATTGCCCAGCCAAGCCCCAGATCCTGCGGGATGATCGTACCGTCGGTTTCATCCCCGATCATGATGAAACCTTTTTCCGCGCGCATCACATGCATGGCCTCGGTGCCGTAGGGGGTGATGCCCATGTCGTGCCCGGCCTCGTGCAGCCTTTCCCACAGGTCCAGCCCGCGCCCGGCCGGCACCGCGATCTCGTAGCTGAGTTCGCCCGAGAAGCTGATCCGGTAGATCCGGGCGGGGATGCCGGCGACCTCGCCCTCGGCCCATTGCATGAAGGGCAAGGCCTGCTGCGAAAGGTCGATGCTGCCGGGCAGCCGCTCCAGCAACGCGCGCGCCTTCGGGCCGGCGACGGCGATCTGGGCATATTGCTCGGTCAGGTTGGCGGTATAGACCTGCCAGTCCCACCATTCGCATTGCAGCCAGTCCTCCATGTGGCCGTGGATCCGCTCGGCCCCGCCGGTGGTGGTGTGGCAGAGCCAGCTATCCTCGGTCAGGCGCGCGACCACGCCGTCATCCATCAGGAAACCGTTCTCGCTGCACATCAGCCCATAGCGGCATTTGCCGACCGGCAGCGTGGACATCATGTTGGTATAGAGCATGTCGAGGAAACGTCCGGCATCCGGCCCCCTGACCACGATCTTGCCGAGGGTCGAGGCGTCGAGCGTGCCCACGCCCTTGCGCACCGCGAGGATTTCGCGGTTGACAGCGGCGTGGCGATCCTCGCCCGCGCGGGGATAGCTGTAGGGGCGGCGCCACTGGCCCACTGGCTCCCACGCGGCGCCGTTGCGGGCGTGCCAGTCATGGATCGGCGTGCGGCGCAGCGGCTGGAAGGCGTCGCCGCGCGCATCCGCCGCGATGGTCGCCAGCGTCAGCGGCGTGTAGGGCGGGCGGAAGGTGGTGGTGCCGGTCTGCGGGATCGGCTGGCTCAGGGCCTCGGACAGCACCGCAAGGCCGTTGATATTGCTGAGCTTGCCCTGATCGGTGGCCATGCCCAGCGTGGTATATCGCTTGGTATGTTCGACCGAGGCATAGCCTTCGCGGGCGGCCAGCTGCACGTCCGAGACCTTCACATCGTTCTGGAAATCCAGCCACATCTTGCTGCGCAGCTTGTAGGGCGCGTTCTGCGGCATGCACCAGACCGGCATGGTCGCGTCCTCGGCCCGTTCCAGATCGCCGGCGCAGCGCAGATCGCCATTGGCGGCGCCGGTGGCGGTGACATTGCCCTGCCCGTCCGCGCCCAGCGGCGGCCGGGCGGGATCGGGGCGGAACATCGCCTCGGCCTCGTCCCAGATCAGCTTGCCGCCGCAATGGCTGTAGAGATGCACGACCGGCGACCAGCCGCCCGACATGGCGACCACATCACAGTCGATCGCGCCCGTGGGCCTGCCCTCGCCCGACTGGTCGCAATGGATGACGCCCTCGACATGGCGGCCGCCCCTGACCCGGGCAATGCCGGTTCCGGTCAGGACCGGGATGTTGGCGGCGCGGGCGGCCTGCGCCAGATCGCCCCCGGCACGCGGCCGGGCGTCGATGATGGCGGCGACCTCGAGCCCCGCCTCCTGCGCGATCAGCGCGGTGCGATAGGCGTCGTCGTTATTGGTGACGACCACGAGGCGCCGGCCCGGCGCGACGCCGTAATCGAGGATGAAGTCGCGCACCGCCGAGGCCAGCATCACCCCCGGCACATCGTTCATGGCGAAGGAGAGCGGGCGTTCCAGCGCGCCGGTCGCGGTGACGACCTGGCGCGCTCGGATCCGCCACAGCCGCTGGCGCGGGATGCCCTGATCGGGGTCGTGATCGGCCAGCGCCTCGCGCGCCAGCAGATAGCCGTGATCGTAGAGGCCGGTGGCCATGCAGTTGCGGCGCAGGGTGACATTCGGCCGGGCGCCGAGATCGGCCAGAAGCGCCTCGATCCGCGCCTGCCCGTCCCGGTGATCGACCGGCGTGCGCCCGCCCCAGACCGGCCCTTGTTCGAGGACCAGCACCCGGCCGCCCGCCCGGGCCGCCTCGCGCGCCGCCGTCAGCCCGGCGATGCCGCCGCCGACGACCACGGTCTCGGTATGGGCATAGGCCTGTTCATAGCGGTCGGGATCGGGATCGCTCGGCGCCCGGCCAAGCCCGGCGCTGTGGCGGATGACCGGCTCGAACAGGTGTTTCCAGAAGGCGCGCGGATGGATGAAGGTCTTGTAGTAGAAGCCGGCCGGGAACATCGGCGACAGCCAGCCGTTCACCGCGCCGATATCGGCATCGAGCGAGGGCCAGCAGTTCTGGCTCTGCATCACCATGCCGGACAGCAGGGCGGTGGTGGTGGCGCGCTGGTTCGGCTCGAACCGGCCGCCCTGGCCGAGACCGAAAAGCGCGTTGGGTTCCTCGGCGCCCGAGGCGAGGGGGCCGCGCGGGCGGTGATACTTGAAGGACCGGCCCATCATCATCTGGCCATTGGCCAGCAGCGCCGAGGCCAGCGTGTCGCCCTGCAGCCCGCGCAGGTGGCGGCCGTCGAAGCGGAACGGGATCTGCCGGGCGCGGTCGATCAGGCGGCCGCCGCGAGCGAGGCGAAAGGAAGGCGTGTGGGTCATTCGGCTTGCGTCCAGTGGGGTTGCCAGTCGGGGCGGGCGCGGCGGATCGCGGCGACGATCTGCGCGGGCGGGTGCGGGGTCTGGGCGCTGTAGGTGCCGAAGACCTGCAGGGTGGCGGTGTCGCGGGCGGCGAGGAACCACTTGCCGCAGCCATGGGCGTGGCGCCAGCGTTCGAAATGCACGCCGCGGGGGTTCCTGCGGGCGAAGAGATAGGCCTCGAACGCCGCGTCCGAGCCGCCGGGGCCGATGCGTTCCAGATGCGCCTCGCCGCCCGGGTGAAGCTCGGTTTCCTCGGCGGTGACGCCGCAACAGGGGCAGGTCAGGATCAGCATTCAGGCATCCTTGGGCGGGAGGGTGGAGACATGGGCCAGCGCCATCGCGGCGAGGCGTCGGCGGATGCCGTCATCGGAGAGCAGCGGGCCGGACAGCCACAGAAAGCCGGGTCTGGCGCGGCCGCCCTGCGACATCGGCTGGGTGCCGGGCAGGGTCAGGGCATCGGCCTCGGCCGCGCGGCCGACGCGGAACATCGCCCGCCCGGCGCGCGCGGCGCCCAGCATGTTGCCGTTCAGAAGAAAGCACCAGCCGCCGAACATGGCCCGGCCGGACAGGCTGCCCGGATGGCCGAAATCCTCGGCCAGCTGCGCCTCGAGACCGGGATCGCGGGTCATGGCCTGCGCCCCGCGCAGGCGAAGGCCGGGGACAGCCCGCCCCCGGTCTTCGGTGGATGGGCATGGGTGCCCCGGGACAGGGCCGCCTGCGCCACAGCCCCGGGACGGGCCGGCCTAGTTCGAGGCCGGTGCGGGTTCGCCTTCGACCGGGGCCGGCTCGGCCTCGGCAGGTGCGGGTTCTGCAGGCGCGGGTTCTGCGGGTGCGGGCTCGGCGGGCGCGCTGGTCGCATCGCCGGCCGGGGCCGCCGTGTCGGTCGCAACATCCCCGTCGCCGCCCATGAAGAAAAACAGCAGCGCGACGACGACCACGACCGCGCCGATGATGAGATAGAGTCGATTGTTACCGGTTCCGTTCGCCATGACGATTCCTTTCGCGAAGCGAGGTCACGGCAAGGCAATTCGCGCCATGTGGCGCGGGTTCCGGCATTTTCGGGCATCGGCGGAACCATGCTCAGTGGGCCACGCCGGCGGCGACGGATTCGTCGACGAAACGCCCCTCGCGGAAGCGGTTCAGCCCGAATTCGGCCGCCAGCGGGCCGGGCCGGCCATTGGCGATCAGTTCGGCCATGGCCCAGCCCGAGCCGGGGATCGCCTTGAAGCCGCCGGTGCCCCAGCCGCAATTGACGAAGATGCCGCCGACCGGCGTGGCCGACAGGATCGGCGAGCGGTCGCCGGTCATGTCCACGATCCCGCCCCATTGCCGCAGCATCTTGAGCCGCGAGATCATCGGGAAGGTTTCGACCAGCGCGCGGACGGTTTCCTCGACATGGTGCCACGATCCCCGCTGGGTGAAGTTGTTGAAGCCGTCGGTGCCGCCGCCGATCACCATCTCGCCCTTGTCGGATTGCGACAGGTAGCCATGCACGGTGTTGGCCATCACCACGACATCCATGCAGGGCTTGACCGGCTCGCTGACCAGCGCCTGCAGGGCGACGCTTTCGATCGGCAGGCGAAAGCCGGCCATGTCGGCCAGTTGCGAGGAATGGCCGGCGACGACCAGCGCCAGCCTGTCGCAGCCGATCCGGCCCTTGCCGGTATTGACGGCGCGGACCTGCCCGGCCTCGGTCTCGATACCGGTGACCTCGCAGTTCTGGATGATATGCATGCCCATGTCGGAACAGGCCCGGGCATAGCCCCAGGCCACCGCGTCATGGCGCGCCGTGCCGCCGCGCGGCTGGTAGAGCCCGCCAAGCACCGGATAGCGCGGCCCGTCCAGATTGATGATCGGCACCAGTTCCTTGACCCGGGCCGGCTCGATCCATTCGGTCGTGACACCCTGCAGGTGATTGGCATAGACGGTGCGCCGGTAGCCCCTGACCTCGTGTTCGGTCTGGGCCAGCATGATCAGCCCGCGCGGGCTGAACATGACGTTGTAGTTCAGGTCCTGCGACAGGTTCTCGTAAAGCTTCAGCGCCTTGTCGTAGATCGCCGCGGACGGGTCCTGCAGGTAGTTGCTGCGGATGATGGTGGTGTTGCGGCCGGTATTGCCGCCGCCGAGCCAGCCCTTCTCGATCACCGCGACATCGGTGATGCCGAAGTTGCGGCCCAGGTAATAGGCCGTCGCCAGCCCGTGACCGCCGGCGCCGACGATCACCACCTTGTAGCGGTCGCGCGGCTCGGGGCTGGCCCAGGCGCGCGCCCAGCCCCGATGCTGGCGCAGGGCCTCGCGCGCGATGGCGAATACGGAATAGCGGCCTGAACGCGTCGCAGTCGGCATGAGGAACCCCCGGCTCTGATCGCGGTCAGAATGGCCGGGTGTCCCGCCCCGCTCAAGGCATGATGCGGCAGATCGGGGCAAAATGCGACATGCCGCGCAGCCGGCGGCGTCGATGCCTGCCGGCGGGCGGGCCGGACGGCTTGCCGCAGGGTGCCGGCGGCGCTACCGTGAGCGGACCCGTCTGGCCGAGGTCCGCATGAGCCCCACCCCAAAAAATCCCGGCACCCGAAATCCCGGCACCGATCTGCGCCCCGACTGGTTCGCCGATATCCGGATCAACACCCCGGCGGTCGAGCGCCGCGCGGCCACCCTGCCGGTGCGGCGCAGTCTGAAAAAGGACTGGCAGGCGGCATGGCTGCTGAACGCGGTGCGCTGCATCGACCTGACCACGCTGGCCGGCGACGACACCGAGGACCGCGTCGCGCGGCTTTGCGCCAAGGCGATGCAGCCGGTGGCACCCGACCTGCTGGCGGCGATGGGGGTCGAGGGGCTGACCACGGGCGCGGTCTGCGTCTATCCGACCATGGTGGCCGCGGCCAAGCGCGCGCTTGGCAATTCCGGCGTTCCCGTGGCCTCGGTCGCCACCGGCTTTCCCGCCGGGCTGATGCCGCTGGATCTGCGGCTGGCCGAGATCCGCTTTGCCCTCGATCAGGGCGCCGATGAGATCGACATCGTGATCACGCGCGCGCATGTGCTGCGCGGCGACTGGGCGGCGCTTTACGACGAGATCCGGGCCATGCGCGAGGCCTGCGGGCCGGCGCGGATGAAGGCGATCCTTGCCACCGGCGACCTGAAATCGCTGGAGAACGTCGCCCGCGCCAGCCATGTCGCCATGCAGGCGGGCAGCGACTGGATCAAGACCTCGACCGGCAAGGAAGGGGTGAACGCCACCCTGCCGGTCAGCCTGGTCATGTGCCGGGCGATCCGCGACTATCAGGCGCAGACCGGCCACCGGGTCGGCTTCAAGCCGGCCGGCGGGCTGCGCACCGCCAAGGACGCGATCAGCTGGCAGGTGCTGATGCGCGAGGAACTGGGCCGCGACTGGCTGGCGCCCGATCTGTTCCGCATCGGCGCCAGCAGCCTTCTGGGCGATATCGAACGCCAGATCAGCCATCACGTCACCGGCCGCTATGCCGCCGCCCATCGCCAAGCCATCGCCTGAGGGGAACATGTCCAGCGTGAGCAAGATCATGGAAAGCATGGAATACGGCCCCTCGGTCGAGGACAGCGGCGCGGTCCGCGACTGGCTGGCCGGGCGCGGCAGCTTCGGCCATTTCATCGGCGGAAAATTCATCAAGCCGGGGCAGACATTCGTCACCAGCGATCCCTCGACCGGCGAGGCGCTGGCGCAGGTGACGCAGGGCACGGCCGACGACGTGGCCGCAGCCGTCAGGGCCGCGCGCAAGGCGCAGACCGGCTGGGCGAAGCTTTCGGGCGGGGAACGGGCGCGCTATCTTTATGCCATCGCCCGGCATGTGCAGAAACGCGAACGCTTTCTGTCGGTGCTGGAGACCCTGGACAACGGCAAGCCGATCCGCGAAAGCCGCGACATCGACATCCCCCTGGTGGCGCGGCATTTCTATCACCATGCCGGCTGGGCGGAACTGCGCGACAGCGAATTTCCGGGCCATGCGCCCTTGGGCGTCTGCGGCCAGATCATCCCGTGGAACTTCCCGCTGCTGATGCTGGCCTGGAAGATCGCGCCGGCGCTGGCCGCCGGCAATACGGTGGTGCTGAAGCCGGCAGAATATACGCCGCTGACGGCGCTGGCCTTCGCCGGGATCTGCCAGGAGGTCGGCCTGCCCGCCGGCGTGTTCAATATCGTCACCGGCGACGGCGCGACCGGCGCGGCGCTGGTCGGGGCGGATGTGGACAAGATCGCCTTCACCGGCTCGACCGAGGTGGGCCGCGCCATCGCCGCCACGCTGGCCGGGACCGGGCGCAGGCTGACCCTGGAACTGGGCGGCAAGTCGCCCTTCATCGTCATGGCCGATGCCGATCTGGATGCGGCGGTCGAGGGCGTGGTGGATTCGATCTGGTTCAACCAGGGCCAGGTCTGCTGCGCCGGCTCGCGCATCCTCGTGGCCGAGGCGGTGGCCGAGCGGTTCGAGGCGCTGCTGAACGCCCGCATGGCAAGGCTGCGGCTGGGCGCGCCGCTGGACAAGTCCACCGATATCGGCGCCATCGTCGATCCGGTCCAGAAGGACCGGATCACCGCCATCTGCCGCGCCGCCACCGATGCCGGGGCGGAGCTGATCGGCGGCCAGCCGGCCGACGGCTGCTTCATCGCGCCGGGCTACCTGCGCAACGTCACCCCGGCCAATCCGGGGATGGAGCAGGAGATCTTCGGCCCCATCGCCACGCTCTCGACCTTCCGCACCGCCGACGAGGCGGTGGAACTGGCCAACAACACCCGCTACGGGCTGGCCGGCTCGGTCTGGTCGGAAAGTGCCGCCGTCGCCACCGACATCGCCGCGCGCGTCAAGGCGGGCGTGCTGTGGATCAACTGCGCCAACCTGTTCGACGCCGCCGCCCCCTTCGGCGGCTATCGCGAAAGCGGCTTCGGGCGCGAGGGCGGACGGGCCGGCATGCTGGACTATCTGGCCGAACCGGCGGTGAAATCCGTCAAGGAGCCGAAGGCGCAGGCCCCGATGGCCGCGACCGGCGGCGAGGCCGGCAAGGCCGGCGGCATCGACCGCACCGCCAAGCTCTATGTCGGCGGCGCACAGAAACGCCCCGATGGCGGCGCCTCCTACGCGGTGCCGGGCGGGCTGGCACCGCTGGGCAACCGCAAGGATATCCGCAACGCCGTCGAGGCTGCGGCCAAGGCCGGCGCATGGGCGGGGATGGGCGGGCATGCGCGGGCGCAGGTGCTGTATTACATCGCCGAGAACCTTGCCGCCCGCACCGGCGACTTCGCCGATCTGACCGGCAAGGCCGAGGCCGAGGCCGCCGTGGCCCGCGCCTTCCACTATGCCGCCTGGGCCGACAAGTTCGACGGGCGCAACCTGCAGGCCCGTCCCGGCCATCTGCTGAACGTGATCCCCGAGCCCTGGGGCGTCATGGGCATCGCCTGCCCGAACACGCAGCCCCTGGCCGGGTTCATGTCGCTGGTCATGCCCGCCATCGCCATGGGCAACCGCGTGGTGGTGATCCCGGCGCAGGACGATCCGCTGGCGGTCGCCGACCTGTATCAGGTCTTCGACACCTCGGACCTGCCGGGCGGCGTGGTCAATATCGTCACCGGCGCCCGGGACGAACTTGCCCCGGTTCTGGCCGCCCATGACGAGGTCGCCGCCATGTGGTATGTCGGCCCGTCCGCGGGGCTGGAACGGGTCGAACGCGCCGCCGGCGGCAATCTCAAGCCGGTCTGGTCGCCCGTCAACCGCGACTGGACCGGAGGACAGGCGCAGGGCGAAAGATTCCTGCGCCACGCGACACAGTGGAAGACGATCTGGCTGCCCTATGGCGCCCTGCCCGCAGGCAGCGGCAGCGCAGCCTATTGAGGCGGAGCTGAACGGAAAATAACCATTTGATTTCATATAATAAAGATGAAGAATTGTTCGCCTTGATCTGCAGGGTTTCGTATGGTTCGGGTGGAAACCCTGCAATTCCGATCGTCGCTGAGTCCCATTCAGAGCTATTGCGGAAGCCAACCGCTCTGGCATGACGCAAAGCGACACGGTGAACGGTGGACCCTCAAAGGTCGCCGCTCGCCCGGCATCCGATCCTTTCAATTGGCTTTGGGATGAAAGAAGCTTGCACCCGCCTTGGCTGCGTCCTGCGTCATCGTGTCATAGGTGTTGGTATGCCAGCTGTTCACCCGCGCCGCCTGACCCGGATCGAGGTAGGACTGGTCAAAATTTTTCGCTTCGCGGAGATCGAGGAAATTGACCTTTGCGAACCCGCCGCTTGCCGTCCTGGCCTTGGCATACCACTCATGGAACAGCCGCACGAAGTCCCCGTCACGGTTACCCAAGCCGGTTGTCGCGACGTAATTGGGAGCGAATTTCAGCTTCGTCTTCGCGCGGGAGAGATTTGTTCCGGCTAGTACATCCAGATGCACCAGCCCGGCGATCAGGCCGATGCTCTCGCGTTTGTGCCCTATCTGGTCACCCTTGGTGATCGCGATTGAGCCGAATCCGGAATTCGCCAGCAGCGCGACGGCGGCACCGGACAGGCGTGTCGCGGGTTCCGGAAAGTAGATGTTGAACATGTCCGTGGCCATGCTGCTGCGGGCATTGATCTCGGCTTCGAGATACTGCTGCGTGAATTCCTGCAAGGCAGCATCCCGGCTGGCGGTATCGTCGCCGAAAAGCCCCTTCATGGATTCGTGGCCCGCCACGTCCCGCCAGTCCCATCGATAGACGCCGGCTTCGGCCAGCCAGTCGGCTGAAACAGTCTTCTTCTGCCCTTCGCCTTCGGTGCGCCCTTCGTTGGTCGCACCGGAGATGCCGGTGGTGTCGCTGTCGATCGTTTCCACCAGCGTCATGTTCGAGGTCGGGTCGGGCCAGCCGAGGGCCGCGCCCACGGCATTGCGCCAAGCGATGTAGGACTTGAACGCAGCATAGCGCCAGAACGCGAAATCCAGTTCGTTGCGATTTGTCGGCTTCTGCCGCCTCGGGATTTGGAAGGGGCCCGACTGGAAGATGCGGGCGACCACCTCGCCCCCCGATCGGTTCTCGTCCTGCATCAGCCAGGTGCCGACGTTTCCCGCATTCGCAGTGACCAGCGCGTCCGGTGTGGCCTGCTTTTGACGCGCATCAATGCCGGGAAAGGTGTCTTTATCTACAGTCTCGTTGGACAGGATCCAGACGTAGGTGTGCGCGGGCAGTGCGTTTGCTGTCACGCCAGCACTCTTGCTGGAATGAATGACTCCGATACGCAGCTTCTTGATGCCGGTGTATACCCGCTGTACCGGTTCGCGCGCCCTCGCCTGAACCGGCGCGGACCCGTCGACAGACGGCGCACGGGCGTCGGCCAACCGCTGCAGGTTCATCAGCGCTCGGGCCTGCGGCGAGGCCTCGGCCGCGCTTTGCAATTGGCGCAGTCGGTTCGCTTCCGGGCGCCGGTCTGTGGCCGCGACAGGCACCTCGGATTCAGTCGGCACCCTCCGACGCGCATTCGCTGGGATGGGGTCGGATGATGCTCTCATCTGGATACGGGTATAACTGCCATTTTCAGGACTTGATGATACCAGTGTCAGAGATCCCGATCAACGCTGAGCGCTGTTGAACCGGGCCATCGCAGCAGGCTCCGGGGTGCCGGATACCCGCTTCTGAATATCTGCCAGAGCAGCGAAGGTCTGCGGTGAGGAAGCCTTGCTGCGCGAACGCGATCCCATTTCGCTGATCTGCCACCGGTACGGGGAAGGTTTCGGTGACACTCGAGGACCGGGCTTCGGGCGAAGGGCCGCCCGGGTGGGGGCGGCCGGGGCCGGTCAGGCTGCCGGGGGGACGCCTTGCGGGGAGCCGGCCCGCAGCAGGGCGATGGCCTCCATCGCCATCATGCGTTCCTCGTTGGCGGGGATCACCAGCGTCTCGAACCGGCCCAGATGCGCCAGCCGGTTCCGGATCGCCTCGCGCACGGGGCCGGCATTCTCACCGATGCCGCCGGTGAAGACCAGCGCGTCGATCCCGCCCAGCGAGACGGTCAGGGCCGCCGCCGCCTGCGCGCAGCGCATGGCGAAATAGTCCAGCGCGAACCGCGAGGCCTCGGTGCCGTCGGCCAGAAGGGCCGCCACGTCGTTCGACCTGCCCGACAGGCCCAGAAGCCCGGCGCGGTTGTAGATCAGTTCTTCGATCTCTTCCAGCGCCATGCCGAAGGTGCGCTTCAGCAGCAGGATCGCGCCGGGATCGACGGCGCCCGAGCGGGTGCCCATCGGCACACCGTCCACCGCCGTCATCCCCATGGTCGTATCGACGCTGCGCCCGTCCCGCATGGCGCAAAGGCTGGCGCCGTTGCCCAGATGCGCGGCGATGACCCTGCCCCGGTGCAGATCGGGCCGGTCCTGCGCCAGCACATGCGACAGCCATTGATAGGACAGGCCGTGGAAGCCATAGCGGCGGATGCCCCTGTCGTAATAGTCCTTCGGCAGCGCGAAATGGGTGAACAGCGGATCGCGCCCGGCATGGAAGGCGGTGTCGAAACAGGCCACGTCCGGCACCTCTCCGACCAGCCCGCGCGAGGCGGCGATGGCGGCAAGGTTATGCGGCTGGTGCAGCGGCGCAAGCGGCACCAGCGCGGTCAGATCCTCGATCACCCGGGGCGTGATCAGGGTCGCGCGGTCATAGCCCGTGCCGCCATGGACGATGCGATGGGCGACGGCCTCGATCCGCCAGCCATCGTCATGCGCCCGCACGAAGCCCAGCAGCGCCCGCAGCGCCGCGGCGTGATCGGTGCCGGCGGCCAGCGCCTCGCGGGTCTCGGGGCCGCCGGTCAGGCTGGCCTTCAGTTCGGCATCGGCACCGATCCGGCTGACCGCGCCGCGCGCCAGCAGGGCAAGGCCATCGCGGGCGAAGAGGCGGAACTTCAGGCTGGAGGAACCGGCGTTCAGCGTCAGGATCGTCGGGATCATTTGATCTGCCCCTTGCGCCGGCCCTCGGCCATCAGCACCGCCAGCGCGCAGGACAGAAGCCGCGCCCGGACCGAATCGGCGCGGCTGGTCAGCATGATCGGCACGCGCGCGCCCAGCACCAGTCCGGCCGCATCCGCGCCGCCCATGAAGATCAGCTGCTTGGCCAGCATGTTGCCGGATTCGATGTCGGGCACCAGCATGATGTCGGCGAGGCCCGCGACCTCGGAGACGATGCCCTTCTCGCGCGCGGCCTGCTGGCTGACGGCGTTGTCGAAGGCCAGCGGGCCGTCCAGCCGGGCATCGGTGATCTGGCCGCGGTCGGCCATCTTGCACAGGGCGGCGGCATCCAGCGTCGCCTGCATCTGCGGGTTCACCGTCTCGACCGCCGCCAGGATCGCGACCCGGGGCCGCTCCGGCCCCCACAGCACCCGCCACATCGCGACGGCGTTCTGGACGATATCGACCTTGTGCGCGAGACCGGGGGCGATATTCACCGCCGCGTCGGTGATGATGAAGGGCCGCGGATAGTCCTTGCTGATCATCAGGAAGGCGTGGCTGATCCGCCGTTCGGTGCGCAGGCCGCAGGCCGGGTCGATCACCGCCTCGAGCAGTTCGTCCGAATGCAGCGAGCCCTTCATGATGGCGCCGACCTGCCCCGCGCTGGCCATCTGGGCGGCGGTCCGGGCGGCGGCATGGCTGTGTTCGGTATCGACGATCTCATAACCCCCGGGGTCGTGCCCGGCCTCGGTCAGGGCCGCCGCGATCCGCGCCGCCGGCCCGATCAGCACCGGCTCGATCAGCCCGGCCTCGACCGCCTCGGTCACCGCCTCGAAGACCGAATGGCGGACCGGGTGGACCACCGCGGTCCGCAGGGGCGGCAGTGGACCGCAACGGTCGATCAGGTCCTGGTAATGCTGGCTCATGGCCGGCCTCCTTGTCCATGGGTCGATGACGCCCGGCAGCCCTGCCCGGCGCCCGTCTGGCGGGACCATAGCCGCCCTTGCCGCCGCTGCGAAAGCCACTCCTTGCGTGTCAAAACGTCCTTGCGGGGCGGCGCGGGTCCACCGGGGCGGATCCGGGCGTTTCCGCAGCGCGATGGCCCGGCCAGCCGCGGGTGCGGTGGGCCGGCGGTTTTCGGGCGAAAACAGCATCCTGCGGGTCAACGTCATCGATTCGTTCGATAAATTCAACCATCGCAAGGAAACGATCGTTCAATTACAGCCACGGGATGTGACGCGCCCGGTGACCCCCTCCCCTTTTGGTCAGTTTCCAGCCCGGCGGTGCCAAATTCGTTGCCCGCCGGAATGACTGCCCCCCTAATGGAACGAACCGCCCGTCTCGGCCCTGCCAGCCGACAATCCTGTCCCGTTCCAAGTGGAGCCTGTCCCATGCCCTTCATCACCATCGAACCCGCCTCGGCCGTGGAATTTGAGTACATCACCTTCCAGGTAACCCTGGACGACGCGCCGCTGGACGCGGTGACGATCCAATATGAGGTCCTCTCGGGGACCGCCGAGCGGAACACGGATGTCATCGGCGGCACAAGCCCGTTGCGGGGCTCCCTGACCTTCGCCCCCGGAGAGACCACCAAGACCATTGTCCTGCGCGCCAACTGGGAGACCGCGGACGAACGGGACGAAAGCTTCTTCGTCAGACTGTTCGATCCGACTGGCGCGAGCTTCGGTGAGAATATCCACAGTCTTTCCACCGTCGGATGGGTGCTGGACAATGACGGCGTCGGGCTGAATCGCGCGATTGCCATATCGAACCCGATCGTATCGGAAGCCAATGCCGGCAAGGCGACCTTCGTTGTCAGCCTGTCCCAACCTTTTGCCACCGATACCACCTTCACCTTCCAGACCCATGACGGCACGGCGAAGGCGGGATCAGATTACGTCGCCCAAAGCGGCACGATCACCTTCCTCGCCGGCGAAACCGAACAGCCAATCGAGGTCGATCTGCTGAACGACAGCCTCGCGGAAGGGACCGAGAGTTTCAGCCTGTCGATTACCGGCGCCCATGAGGTCACCGGAACGACGGCAACCGCGCAGATCGCCGATGATGACACCAGCCGACCGGTCATCTCGATCGACGGGGTCGCGGCGACCGAGTACCAGTATCTCAATTTCACCGTGCGCCTGTCCGAGCCTGCGGCGGATGCCGTCACGGTCGATTTCAACACCCTGTCCGGAACGGCGATCCGGGGCGTCGATTTTGCAAACGGGGGCGCGGGAACGGTCACGTTCGCCCCCGGCCAGACCACACAGACGATCCAGGTGCGGGCCGATTGGGAGAGCCTGGACGAACTCGACAAGAGCTTTTTCGTGCAGTTGTCGAATCCCGTTGGTGGAACCTTCGGAGAAAACCTCCATTCGCAGAGCGCGGTCGGCTGGGTTCTGGACGATGATGGGCCCGGCCTTAACCGTGCCATCGAAGTGTCGGATATTGTCGTGAACGAGGCCGCCGGTGGCAAGGCCATCTTCACCGTCAGCCTCTCTGAAGCCTTCGACGATGTCCGCAGCTTCGACTATGCGACCTTCGACAGCAGCGCCACATCAGCCAACGACTACATTGCCAAGACCGGCACCGTGACCTTCCAGGCCGGCCAGACCGAAGCCTTCGTCGAGGTCGATCTGCGCAATGACGGCGTGGCCGAGGCCGGCGAGAATTTCGGACTGGCCATCCGCGAGGCACATCAGGTCAAGGGTGCCACCGGCAATGCCCTGATCATGGACGACGATTCCACCCAGCCAATCATCTCGATCGAAAGCATGGGCGCGCCCGAGTATCAGCATCCGCTTTTTACCGTGCGTCTGTCCAAACCCGCGGCGGATGCCGTCACGGTCAGCTACAGAACACTGTCCGGCTCGGCGATCGTGGGCACTGACTTAAATGGCTATGATCCGCTGAACGGCACCATCACCTTCGCCCCCGGCCAGACGACACAACAGATCTGGTTGCGATCCGGCTGGGAAAGTTTGGACGAACTGGACAAGAACTTCATCGTCCAGCTCTACGACCCGGTCGGGGCCGGCTTCGGCGGATCGATCCGCACCCTGTCCTCGAACGGCTGGGTTCTGGACGATGACGGGCCGGGGCTGAACCGGACCGTGGCGGTAGTCGGGACCGAGCTGCGCGAGGGGCCGGGCGGGCGCGTGGCCGTCTTTGCCGTCGAACTGTCGAGCCAGGCCGACACCGATATCACGCTGCGCTACCAGACGCTGGACGGGACCGCCAAGGCGGGGCAGGACTATGACGCGCGTTCCGGCAACGTCACCTTCCTGGCCGGGCAGACCCGCGCCGAGATCGCGGTTCCGGTCCGCTATGACCTGGCCCTGGAGGGCAGCGAGCAGTTCCGGCTGCGCGTCATCCCGCCCTTCCCGACCGAACTGGCAGCAAGCGCGGTTTCAAGCTTTGGAACCACGACCATCCTCGACGGCACCATCCGCGGCAATGACGCCGCCAACCGGCTGACCGGCACCGTCTTCGCCGACCGGATCGAGGGCTTTGGCGGCAATGACCTGATCCGCGGGCTTGGCGGCAATGACATTCTGGTGGGGGGTGTCGGCAACGACCAGATTTATGGCGGCGCGGGCAATGATGCGCTGCACGGTCAGGCCGGCAACGATCTGCTGAACGGCGAGGCCGGGCGGGACAGACTTGTCGGCGGGATCGGCAATGACCGCTATGTGATCGACACGCTGGACACCATCGTCGAAGGGGCGAATGGCGGCATCGACACGGTGGTGGCCAGTTTCACGATGACGCTTGCCACCCATCTGGAGAACCTGATCCTGCTGGGCGGGGCCAATCTGCGCGGCAATGGCAACGCGGCGGCGAACCAGCTGACCGGCAATAACGGCGCCAATATCCTTGACGGGCGCGTCGGCAACGACCGGTTGGCGGGCGGCGGCGGCAACGATTCGCTGTTTGGCGCGGCCGGCAACGATGTCCTGATCGGCGGCGCCGGCCGCGACAGGCTTGTCGGCGGGATCGGCAATGACCGCTATGTGATCGACACGCTGGACGTGATCGTCGAGGCGGCGAATGGCGGCATCGACACGGTCGAGGCGCGGCACACGATGACCCTTGCCCCGGTGCTGGAGAACCTGACCCTGCTGGGCGGGGCCAGTCTGCGCGGCTATGGCAACGCGGCGGCGAACCGGCTGACCGGCAATGCCGGCGCCAATATCCTTGACGGACGGGGCGGCAACGATGTCCTGATCGGCGGCGGCGGGCGCGACCGGCTGATCGGCGGCACCGGCAACGACCGCTATGTGATCGACAGGCTGGACACGATTGTCGAAGGGGTGAACGGCGGCATCGACACGGTCGAGGCGCGGCACACGATGACCCTCGGCGGCAATCTGGAGCATCTGACCCTGCTGGGCGGGGCCAATCTGCGCGGCAATGGCAACGGGCTGGCGAACCGGCTGACCGGCAATGCCGGCGCCAATATCCTTGACGGGCGGGGCGGAAACGACCGGCTGGACGGGGGCACCGGCAACGATCTGCTGCTGGGCGGGACTGGCAACGACGTGCTGCTGGGCGGGCGCGGAACGGACAGGCTGCAGGGGGATGCGGGGCTTGACCTGCTTTACGGCGGCCTCGACGGCACGCAGCGCGACGTGTTCATCTTCCGCTCGGAAACCGACAGCCGGGCCGGGGCGGCGCGCGACAGGATCTACGATTTCCGTCCGGGCGTGGACGATATCGACCTGCGCGGCATCGACGCCAACCGGCAGGTGGGTGGCAATCAGGCCTTCGATTTCACCGGCGGTCGGGCCGGGGATCATGCGGTCTGGGTGGTCAAGCAGGGCGCGAACATGCTTGTGCGCGGGGATAATGACAGCGATCCCTTCGTGGATTTCGAGATCCTCGTCGTCGGGGTGTCGCGCCTGTCCGCGGGCGATTTTCTGCTCTGACACCCGGTCGCGGTGCCAGCGCGCCGCGGTCGATGCTGGAAAGATGGTGCGGCCCTGCCTATCTATCTGCCGCGACGGCTGAGCGGGGCGGCGGGGATGGCAGAGACGGCTGATCTGGAAGCGGCGCGCCGGCGGGCGGTCGAGGGCTTTGTGCGCACGCGCTACGGCCTGCGCGGGACTTTGCGGCTGCACCGCGAGGCCCTGGGTTTCGATCTGCTGCGCGCGCCGGTCAATGTCGCCCTTGCCCCGGTCTTTCTGCTGTCGCGGCTGGGGGCCTGGCTCTGTGGAAAGGCCGGGCTGAGCGGCGCGGCGCGGTGGCTGTCCGCGCGGCGGATCTTTCTGACCTCGGATCTCGCGCGGCTGCTGAACGACGACCTGACCGCCTTCCTGCAGGCACTGGAAGCCGAGGGGCTGCTGTCCCGAACCCCGCCCGAGACCCTGCGCCGCGCGGTCGCGGATTATACCGAGACCCGCAATGCCGTCGCCGAACTGACCACCTCGCTGCTGGTGCTGACCTTCGGCGTGGCCATGTTCGGCGCGGCGACGCCGGGCGTGATCTCGCTGGCCGGCCCGGTCGCGGAGCTGCGCGCCCAGAGCCGCGCGATCGAGGATTTCGCGCTTGGCAGCGGGCTGGGGCGGCTGTGGAACGGCTGGTTTCCGGCCGAGCCGACCGCGCTCCAGATCCTTGTCACCGGCATCCTGCTGACGGTTGCGGCCTCGCTGGTGACGGCCTTCGCCGGCATTCTGGCCGATCCGGTGCAACGCTGGACCGGCATCCACCGGCGGCGCCTGATGCGCCTGCTGGCGCGGCTTGACCGGCAGGCGGATGCCTCGGGGCTGGCGCGCGAGCATCTGCTGGCGCGCGGCGGCGACATGGCCGATGCGGTGCTGACCCTGTGGCGCAGCCTGCGCGGCTGAGCGGATCACCCGTCGCGGCGCCCGTTCCTTCCGCCCCGGCGCTTTTTCAACAGCGGCTTGCGCCCCGGCAGTTCCGCCATGATCTGCTGTCTCGTCTCGGCGGGCAGGCTGCCCCAGGCGGCGATTTCGTCGAGGCGACGATAGCAGCCGACGCAGATCCCTTCGTAGGGATGCATGACGCAGATATTGATGCAGGGACTCTGCGGCTCGTCACGGGTCCAGATGGGGGCGGCGTCGTTCATGACGCCAACATCTAGCAGGGCGGCAAATCCCTGCAAGGCGGGAAGCGACGCTTTGGCGCGGGAACGGACAGCGGCGCGCCGCAGGGCTGTGCCGGGCGCGGATCAGCAGGCCGGATACCGCAGCCGGTCCAGCGCCCCCTGCAGGATATAGCCCGCCGCGACCTGATCGATCACCTCGGCCCGCCGGCGCCGCGAGGTATCGGCCTCCAGAAGCGCGCGTTCGGCGGCGACGGTCGACAGGCGTTCGTCCCAGAACCCGATCGGCAGTGGCGTCAGCGCCGAGAGATTGCGGGCGAAAGCGCGGGTGGACTGGGCGCGCGGCCCCTCGCTGCCATCCATGTTGCGCGGCAGCCCGAGGACCAGCCCGACCAGCCCGCGTTCGGCCACGATCTGCAACAGGTCGGCAGCATCCAGCGTGAACTTGCGCCGGCGGATCACGCTTAAGGGCGAGGCCACCTGCCGCAGCCCGTCGCTGACCGCGACGCCGATGGTCTTGGTGCCGAGGTCCAGCCCGGCCAGCCCGCCCGCGCCCGGCAGAGAGGCGGCGAAACCGGCCATGTCCTCGTGGATCATTCCACCAGCCCCGCGGCTTCTGCCGCCGCGCGCAGCTGCGCCAGCGCCTCGGGCGCGGCGGCAAAACGGGCCTGCGCCTGACCCCAGATCTCGCGCGCATGGTCGGTGTGACCCAGCACCCCGAGGGACGAGATCAGCCGCGCCCATTCCTCGGGTGTGCCACCTTCCGCGACAAGCCGCGCCTCAAGCCGTTCGACCATGCCGCCGACCATCTGCTGGCGTTCCTCGGGCGTCATGTCCCCGGCGGCCGCCAGCGCATCCGCATCCGGGCCGGGCAACGCGCCCGGGGCTTCGGGGGGGATATAGTCGGGATGGCCCGCCAGCCATGCCAGATCGCGGATATTGGGGCGGATCGACACGACCCAGGGCGCATCCGACGGGCCCTGCTCCAGCAATTCGCGCCAGATCGGAAAGGCGCGGTCGGGCCGGCCATTCTGCAGCTGCAAGAGCCCCAGAAGATAGCGCGACTGCGGCTGGCGCGGATCGGCGCTCAGCGAACGCGCCAGAACCTCCTCGGCCTCGGGCGTGATCAGCCCGCCCGCGGCTTCCATCATCAGGGCAGAAAGCTGCATCAGTTCTTCGGCGCTGGCATTGCTGCCGCGCAACTCGACCAGCCGCTGCTGCGCCTCGCGCGCCGCCGCGAGGTTGCCCAGCCGGATCTCGTTGGCGGCCAGCAGGGCCATGCCCTGCGGATCGTCGGGCTTTTCCGCGACGGCCGCGCGCAACTGTTCGACCAGGGCAAGATATTCGGGATCGGCCTCGGGCTGCGCCCGCGCCAGAGGGGGTGCCGCGGCCTCGGCCTCGGCCTGGCCGGGGCGGCTGTCATAGGCACGCTGGGCCAGCGCGAGGCGTTCGGCCATGGGCAGGTCGGGGGCGCCGGGCGCCCCTTCGCGCAGATACAGGAATACCGCCCCGGCCAGCACCGCCAGCAGCGCCACGGCGGCGACCAGCGCGGTGCCGCCGCGTGCGGCCGGCGCCGCCTCGGCCAGCCGGCGGTCGGCATCCAGCACCTTGCGCCCGATCTCGGTGCGCAGCCGCGCGGCATCCTCGCCCCCGATCACGCCGCGCTCCAGATCGCGCTCCACCTCGCGCAGCTGGTCGCGATAGACCTCAAGGTCATAGGCGGCCGCGGGCCGGGCCGCCGCGCCGGTCTGGCGCCCGCGCCAGACCGGCGCCAGAATTGCCGCGGCCACACCCAGAGCCAGCACCAAGCAGAGTATCCAGAACATCGCATTCCTCCGGTTGCCCCAGCATTAGTGCGCTTTCCGCCCGACCGAAAGCGTCGCGGTGCCGCAGCCACCGCGCATCGCAGGCCGGATTTTCCTGCCCCCACCCCGATTTACGGCCCGCAGGCCCGCCGGCTGACGAAAAAGTCATCACCCGGGCAGGCCGGATCAGTCGTCCGCCAGTTTCAGGACGATCTTGCCGATATGGTCGCTGCTTTCCATGCGCCGATGGGCCTCGGCGGCGTCCTTCAGATCGAACTCGCTGTCGATCGTGACCTTCACCGCACCGGCCGAAACCAGCGGCCACAGCTTCTTGCGCACCTCGTCGGCGATCTCGGCCTTGGCCGTGTCCGATTGCGGGCGCAGGGTCGAGCCGGTCACGGTCAGCCGCTTGACCATGATCTGGGCGAAGTTCAGTTCAACCTTCGGACCTTCCAGAAAGGCGATCATCACCAGCCGGCCGTCGGGTGCCAGGGTCCTGACATTGCGGGGGATATAGCTGCCGCCCACCATGTCGAGGATCAGATCCGCGCCCCCCTCGGGCGCGAGGCGCTTCACGAAATCCTCGGCCCGGTAGTTGATCGCGGTGGCGCCAAGCGCGGTGATGGCGGCGCATTTCTCATCGCTGCCGGCGGTGGCGAAGACCCGCGCGCCCAGGGCCTTGGCCACCTGGATCGCCATCATGCCGATGCCCGAGGTGCCGCCATGGACCAGAAACCGCTCGCCGCCCTGCAGCCCGCCCCGCGTGACCACGTTCGACCAGACGGTAAAGGCCGTCTCGGGCAGGCAGGCCCCCTCGCGCAGCGACAGCCCGCGCGGGATGCGCAGCGCGTGATCGGCATGGCAGGCGACATATTCGGCATAGCCGCCGCCGGGCAGCAGCGCGCAGACCTGCTGCCCCTTGCGCCAGCGGGTGACGCCCGCACCGAGGCCGACGATCTCGCCCGACGCCTCGAGGCCCGGCAGGTCCGAGGCATCGGCCGGCGGCGCGTACAGGCCCTGCCGCTGCAGCACGTCCGGGCGGTTGACCCCGGCATAGGCGACCTTGATCAGGATCTCGTCATGGCGCGGCACCGGCACCGGGCGGCGGGTCATCTGCAGTTGATCGGCCTCGCCGGGGGCGGCGATCTCGATGGCGTTCATCGCGTCGGGGAACATGGTCTCTCCTTGCTTCAGGTCGTCGTCTTGCCGGGCAGGTCGCGGGCCTGCGGCGCCCGGACCCAGCCAAAGGCGGCGCGGCCCAGAAGGCCGGCACCGGGCAGCTTGTTCAGGCGGGCCTTCACGCCCTCGAAGCGCATCACCCCGTCGATGCGGCGGTCGAGGAAGGCGCGGCTCTCCGCGCGGCCCTCGGAATCGTCGCCCAGCCAGAACAGCACGGTCGCGCCGATCACCGCCGACAGGGTCGCGCGCTTGGAATACCAGTTCGCGTCCTCGGACCGATCCCCAAGCCCGGTCCAGATGATATCCGCCGTCTCCCAGACCAGCCGCGCGGCAAGCCCGGCATTCTGCGGCAGCGCGAGGGTCGCCGCGCCGGCCCGCACCAGTTCCGGTTCGACCAGCGACAGCCTGTGCCAGACCGCCGCCGCGACCCGGTCGCGGAACCTGCCCTCGGGCGGCGCGGCGCGCAGCCAGTCGCGCAGCTGCGCGTCGGCGCGGCGGTGATAGGCGGCGGCCAGCCCGGCCCCGCCCTGCGGAAACTGAACCCGCGCCATCGCCTCCGGAATGCCCAGATCGCGGGCGCCGGCCAGCAGCGCGCGGTCGTTCATCCCGTCGAAGGGCACATGGATCAGCGCCGCCTCCAGCAGGTTTTCACGTTGATTCTTGCTCATCTCGACCTCTTCTGGACAAACACGCCCGGCGCTGCTATTGGGGCGCTTCCTGCAATCTTTGCAACTCTAACCTAGGAAGGTGGTGACAACCACATGCAGGTCAATGTTCGCGACAACAACGTCGAACAGGCGCTTCGTGCCCTGAAGAAAAAACTTCAGCGCGAAGGTGTCTTCCGCGAGATGAAGCTTCGGCAACATTTCGAGAAGCCGTCGGTCAAGAAAGCCCGTGAAAAGGCCGAGGCCGTCCGCCGCGCCCGCAAGCTGGCCCGTAAAAAGGCCCAGCGCGAAGGCGCGCTGTAAGACGACGCGATCAAGCGTTATCAGGAAGCCCCCTGCCGATCTTTCGGCGGGGGGTTTTCGTTTGGTCCGGGGCCGGTCTGCCGTGGGCGGCCCGGGTCAGTTCAGGACCGCCGGCCCGATCCGATGCAGAAACCGGTCGATGGCGCGGGTGGCCTGATCGAAGCCCGCCGTGCCGGGCAGGAAGATGTGATTGTCGTCGTCAAGCAGGACGAATTCGGCATTCGGCATCAGGGCGGCCAGTCGCCGTCCCTCCTCGGCGGCGACCGAACGATCGCCCCGCGAGTGCAGCAGAAGCGCGGGCGTCGCGACCGTTCCCGCCAGATCCTCGATATCGATGCCGACCATGAGTTCCAGATTGGCGAGGATCGCGGCCGCGTCGCAAGCCCGACGCTGCATCTCGTCGAATTCGCGCGCAGCCGCCGCGCCGCAGTCGGGAATGAGGCGGGCGGTGAAAAACCGCCGGTATTCGGGATTGGGGTCGTTCCAGCCGGCAAGGATCAACGCCTTGCTGCCTTCGTATTTCCGGACCTCGGCCTCGTCGCCGCTGACCAGCCATCCACGGCCGAAACCGCCCCGTCCGACGATGCCGATGACGCGCTCGGGGTATTTGCGCGCGAAGGCGATGGCGAAGGCCGCGCCCTGCGACGGGCCAAACAGGAAGAACCGCTCGACGCCCGCCGCATCGGCCACCGCACGCATGTCCTCGACCATGTCGTCGATACTCAGGACGCCCTCGACGCGGTCCGACATGCTGGTGCCGCGCTGGTCGAAACGGATCAGGCGGACCCGCTCGCCCAGCCAGCGGTAGAACCGGCTGAAGATCAGGCTCTGCGCCTCCATCTCGATATTCGAGATCCAGCTTGGCGCCTTGAGCATGGGTGGGCCTGACCCCGACGCCGTCCATGCCAGCCTCACGCCATCCGCCGAGGTGGCAAAGCGGATCGGCTCATCGTCAAGCGGTTCGACCGGTGCCGCCTCATGCGCGGCCGCGATCCCGCCGGGCACGACCAGCCGATAGCCGGATTTCGGATGCGTCTGCAGGATCCGGCGGTCGTCATCGCCAAGCGCGCGGCGAATATCGGCCACGCATTGCGTCAGGCTGCTTTCGGTGACGGCGATATCGCCCCAGATCGCGTCCATCAGGTCACGCTTGGACACAACCTTTCCCGATGATCTGGCCAGTTCGACCAGGACCTGAGCGGCCTGCGGTCTCAGCGTGTGCTCTTCCCCCGACAGACGCCTCAGCACGCGGCTGTCGCTGTCGAACCGCGCCTCGCCGACATCGATCATTCCCATGTGAAACCCTCCCCGGCGGCCAAGCGGCTTTCACGAAACTTCAGATGGCTTTCACGAAATTTCAGTTTCGTTTCAAGACGCCGCTCTCGCCCGAATTGTAGCCTGTTGACCCGAATACCCACAAGTCTCGCAAGACCAGCCAGACAAGACCAGCCAATCGGAGAGGATGATGACCCAGCTTTTACGCGCCCGTGCAGCGCCGGGCAACGCTGCCGCCGCCAGCCGGCGACGGCGCGGCCGGAAACCCACCGGAACGGAAGGCCTCTGGCCCGTCCATGTCGCGTCGGACAGGAGGCCATCATGATCGAGTTCGTGTTGATCGCATGTCTGGCCGGAGACCCCGGCGATTGCAGAACCGAAGAACGGCTGTTGACCGATCTTTCGCTGCTCCAGTGCATGACCAGCGCACAGTTCCTGGTGGCGGACTGGGCAAATACCCATCCCGACTGGATCGTTCAGCGGCATTTCTGCCGGGTCTTCGATCCCAAGCGCGCGGATGCCTGACCGGGCAACTTGAAAGCAGCCGTCCCCGACCACAGCCGATCACACCGGGATCGCCGTGGTCCGGAACACGGTGCGCAGCGCGAAACTGGAATGCATCTGCGCCACGCCGGGCAGGCGGGCCAGATGCTGGCGGTGGATGCGCGCGAAATCGTCGGTATCCTCGACCACGATCTTCAGCAGGTAATCCGCCGTGCCGGCCATCAGGTGACATTCCAGCACGTCCGGGATCGCGCGCACGCCGCGCTCGAAAGCCTCCAGCAACTCATCGGCCTGCCCCGACAGGGTGATCTCGACGAAGACCGTGGTCTGGCGCCGCAGCGCCCGCGCGTTCAGCAGCGCGACATAGCCCGAGATCACCCCGGCCTCTTCCAGCCGCTGCACCCGCCGGTGACAGGCCGAGGGCGACAGATGCACTCTGACCGCCAGTTCGGCATTGCTGATTCGCCCCTCCTTCTGAAGCAGGGCAAGGATCCGGCGGTCTATTGCGTCAAGTTCGGCCATGGCGGGATGATCTTCGATCGCAGGCACCCGCACCAGAAATTTCTTCGATCCCGGGGTTGCGCCAACCGGCAGCTTCGCAACACATTGCGGCATTTGGCTGGCACACTGATATCATAAGGAAAAGGGAGGGGAAAAATGACAAGGATCGGTTGCCCGAAAGAGATCAAGCCGCAGGAATTCCGGGTCGGGCTGACGCCCGCCGCCGCCGCCGAGGCGCTCCTGCGCGGCCATGAGGTTCTGGTCGAAACCGGCGCGGGCCTTGGATCCGGCTTCACGGACGAGGATTATCAGGCCGCCGGCGCCGGGATCGCGCCCGACGCTGCCACGGTTTTCGGGACGTCGGACCTGATCGTCAAGGTCAAGGAACCGCAGGCGCCCGAGCGCCAGATGCTGCGCCAAGGCCAGGTGCTGTTCACCTATCTGCATCTGGCGCCGGATCCCGACCAGACCCGCGACCTGCTGGCCTCGGGCGTCACCGCCATCGCCTATGAAACCGTCACCGACGCCCGTGGCGGCCTGCCGCTGCTGGCACCCATGTCCGAAGTCGCGGGGCGGCTGGCGCCGCAGGTCGGTTCATGGGCGCTGCAGAAGGCCAATGGCGGGCGCGGCGTGCTCTTGGGCGGGGTGCCGGGCGTGCGGCCGGCCAATGTCGTCATCATCGGCGGCGGGGTTGTGGGAACCGCGGCGGCACGGGTGGCGGTGGGCATGGGCGCGAATGTCACCGTCATGGACCGTTCGGTGCCGCGCCTGTCCTATCTGGACGATGTGTTCATGGGCCGGCTGACCACCCAGTTTTCCAGCGCCTCGGCCACGGCCGAGCGGATCCAGACCGCCGACATGGTCATCGGCGCCGTGCTGATCCCGGGCGCCGCCGCGCCGAAACTGGTGTCGCGCGATCAGTTGTCCACCATGCCGCAGGGCGCGGTTCTGGTCGATGTCGCCATCGATCAGGGCGGCTGCTTCGAGACCTCGCGTCCGACCACCCATCAGGATCCGGTCTACGAGGTCGATGGCGTGGTGCATTACTGTGTGGCCAACATGCCCGGCGCGGTGGCGCGCACCTCGACCCAGGCTCTGGGGAACGCCACCCTGCCCTTCCTGCTGGCGCTGGCCGACAAGGGCTGGCGGCGGGCGGTCAGCGACGATCCGCATCTGCGCGCCGGCCTGTCCACGCATGAGGGCCGGCTGACCTCGTTGCCGGTGGGCGAGGCACTGGCGATCGAGGCAATCTCGCCCGATCAGCTGCTGGCCGGCTGAAATCCCTTTCCCACAGGTGAAACGAAAACGGCGCGCCCTGCCGGGCGCGCCGCATGTTTCGTGCTGACGCAGGCGCTCAGGCGCGGGCGGCCAGAAGGTCGCGGATCTGGGACAGCAGTTCCTCCTGGCTGGGGCCGGCGGGGGCAGCTTCAACCACCTCTTCCTTCCCGATCGCCGCTTCCTTCATCCGGTTGACGGACTTGACCAGAATGAACACCACCCAGGCCACGATCAGGAAGTTCAGCACCGCCATGAGGAACGAGCCATAGGCGAAGATGGCCGCCCCCGAATCGCGCGCCACCTGCAGGCCGGCGCCGTCGGGCACCGTGCCGGACATGACGACATATTTGTTCGAAAAATCGATCCCGCCGGTGATGAGACCGATGATCGGGTTGATCAGGTCGTCCACCAGCGAGGTGACGATGGCCGTGAAAGCGGCCCCGATAATGATCCCGACGGCCATGTCCATGACATTGCCGCGGGCAATGAACTCTCGAAATTCCTTAAGCATGATACTTTTTTGCCCCTGTGGTTAAGGCGCGGGTTCGCGCAACGGGGCAAATCTAGTCGGCTTGACCGAAAGCGCCAACACCAACATTTGGGTAGGATCGAGGATCACCGGGGCAAGGCGCACGCGCCCCGCCCCGGTGCCGGTTCCCACCGGGGCCTTACTGGCCCGCCGGCGCCGCGGCCAGCTTGGCCTCGATGATGGCCTTCATGTCGTCCCAGGGCTGGTTCATCACCTTCTCGCCGCCAATGATGAAGGTCGGCGTGGCCTCGATCTGATCGGTGGTCGCGTTCTTCTGGAAGGTCGCGATCAGCTGTTCGGCCTTGGCGCTGTCGTCCCAGCAGGCGGTCATCTGCTCTTCGGTCATGCCGGCCTTGAGGCCGATCTTGCGCAGCCCGGCGGCGATCTCGTCGCCCGAACCACCGCCCAGCCATTTCTTCTGCTCGCCCAGAAGCATGTCCGAGACGGCGAAATACTTGTCGTCGCCACCACAGCGCGCAAGGATCCCCGCCCACAGCCCGACCTGATCAAAATAGACATCGCGCTGGATGAACCGGACCTTTCCGGTATCGACATATTCGGCCTTCAGCTTGGGCCAGTTCTGTTCATAGAAATTCGCGCAATGCCCGCAGGTAAAGCTGGCATATTCGATCAGCGTCAGCGGCGCGTCCTCGGCCCCCATCGCGATATCGGGCAGGATCTGGACCTCGGTGGCCTCGGTCGCAGCATCAGCCGCCGGGGCATCCTGAGCGAGGGCGGGCGCGGCCAGCCCGAGGGTCAGGGCGATGGCGGCAGAGCGGATCAGCATGGATTGTCCTTTCGGTTCCTTCGGGATGAGAGATTGAGCGCCAGCCGGGCCATGGCCTCGGCCAGCGCGCCGTCGTCGAACTGCGCCGCCACCGCGCGCGCCTCGGCCTCGGCCTGCGGGTCGGCTGCGGGCGCCCGGCGCGGAGCCGGGGCAAACTGCGCCTGACCCTCGGCAAAGCCGCTGGCGGCGGTCTGGGTCAGCGTGATCTTCTGGATGGCGTTATAGCCATAGCAGGCATTCACCCGCTCGCGCAGCTGCGGCAGCTGCATCTCGACCATCGGCGCCATCGGCCCGGTGGTCAGCAGGGTCAGCGTCGCGCCGAAACTGCCGCGGCTGTGGCTGACGCGGACCGGGCGGGTCACGCGGGCCAGATCCTCGCCGGCGATCTCGGGCCAATGGGTCAAGAGCCGCGAGACCGCGAAGCCGCGCCCTTCGGCGGCCTTCTGCACCCGCTCGCCCAACAGCGAGGCCGCTGCCTCGAAGCCGCGCCGGCGGCGGCGGGGCGGGCTGGTCGTCCTGTCGGGCCTCTGTGCCATCTTTGCCTGATCGGTTATCACCCTCATATCCTTAATCAGCCCGGTGGCCGGATGAAAGCGCGCTGCGGGCAACGGAGGCTGAAAATTGCGTGACGACAAGGTGATCGCGCCCGTGATTCTGGCCTGGTATGACCGCCATGCGCGGGTGCTGCCCTGGCGGCTGCCGCCCGGCACGGGCCGGGCCGATCCCTATCGCGTCTGGCTGTCCGAGGTGATGCTGCAACAGACCACCGTGGCAGCGGTGAAAGACTATTTCATCCGCTTCACCACGCTATGGCCGCGGATCGAGGATCTGGCCGCGGCCGAGGATGCGCGGGT
This sequence comes from Paracoccus marinaquae, assembly GCF_018860165.1. Lineage (GTDB taxonomy): Bacteria > Pseudomonadota > Alphaproteobacteria > Rhodobacterales > Rhodobacteraceae > Paracoccus > Paracoccus marinaquae. The sequence continues at coordinate 37,414 of NZ_JAHKNG010000001.1, read as the reverse complement.
CATGGCCGAATGGGCGGGCCTTGGCTATTACGCCCGCGCCCGCAACCTGCTGGCCTGCGCCCGCAAGGTGGCCGAGACGGGCGGCTTTCCCGACACGCGCACCGGGCTGCGCGCCCTGCCCGGCATCGGTCCCTATACCTCGGCGGCCATCGCCGCGATCGCCCATGACCAGCCCGAAACCGTGGTCGATGGCAATGTCGAGCGGGTCGTGGCGCGGCTCTTTGCGGTCGAGACTGCCCTTCCGGCCGCGAAAGCCGAACTGACGGCGCTGGCCGAGACCCTGACCCCGCGCAAGAGGCCCGGCGATTACGCGCAGGCGATGATGGATCTGGGCGCGACCATCTGCACCCCGCGCAGCCCGGCCTGCGGCATCTGCCCGCTGATCGCCGATTGCGACGCCCGCGCGCGCGGCATCGCCGCCGATCTGCCGCGCAAGGCTCCGAAAGCCCCGCGGCCCGAACGCCGTGGCATCGCCTGGGTCGCCCGCCACGGCCAGTCGCTGCTGCTGGAACAGCGCCCGGCCAAAGGGTTGCTGGGCGGCACGCTGGCCTTCCCCTCGACCGGGTGGGACGGGCGCGAACTGCCGCCACCGGGCGCGGCCCAGTGGCGCGAACTGGGCGAGGTGCGCCATGTCTTCACCCATTTCAACCTGTCCCTGCGGGTGATGCTGGGCGATCTGACCGGCAATCCCGAACGCGGCGCGCTGGTGCCGCTGCGGCAAATCGACCGTGACGCCCTGCCGGGGCTGATGCGCAAGGTCTGGGATATGGCGCGCCCCGAGATCGCGGCGTAACATCGCGGCCATGAGCGACCGTTTCAGCAGATTGCCGCCCGCCGCCCCCTTCTGGATGTCGGTCCTGATGCTGCCGCTGGTGGCACTGGCGGCCATGCGGGGCGGTCTCTGGTGGCTGCTGCTGCCCGGTTACGCCTGGTATCTGACCATGGCGCTGGACGGCGTTCTGGGGCTGAACGAACAAAACCCCGCCCCCGACATCGCCACCGGGCGGCTGTTCTGGCACCGGGCCGTCACCATCATCTGGTTCCCGCTGCAATTCGCCGCGATCTTCGGCACGATCTGGTATGTCACCCAGTCCGGGCACCTGTCGGGTCTGGAAAAGCTGGGGCTGTTCTTCGGCATCGGCGTGCTGTCGGGCACCATCGGCATCGTCTATGCGCATGAGTTGCTGCACCAGAAATCGCCGCTGGAACGCTGGCTGGGTGATCTCCTGCTGGCATCGGTCCTCTATTCGCATTTCCGCAGCGAACATCTGCTGGTCCATCATGCCTGGGTCGGGACACCGCGCGATGCGGTCTCGGCCCGCTATAACGAGGGTTTCTATCGCTTCTTCCGCCGGGTCATGCGGGATTGTCCGCGCAGCGCCTGGCGGGCCGAGACGCGGATGCTGGCGCGGGCCGGGCGCGGGCCGTGGGACCGGCGCAACCCGTTCTGGCGCTACGCCGGGCTGCAACTGGGGATGCTGGCGCTGGCGCTGATCCTCGGCGGGACGCAGGGGCTGCTGCTGTTCGTCTTTCAGGCTTTCGGCGCCATCTGGCAGCTGGAACTGACCAACTATGTCGAACATTACGGCCTGACGCGCCGCCATCTGGGCGATGGCCGCTATGAGCATATCATGCCCCGGCACAGCTGGAACGCCGGCCATACCGCCTCGAACTGGCTGCTGATCAACCTGCAGCGCCATTCCGACCACCATTACAAGCCCGACCGCCGCTTTCCGCTGCTGCAGACCTATGGCGCGGACGAGGCGCCGCAACTGCCGATGGGCTATCCGGCGATGACCTTCGTGGCGATGGTGCCGCCCCTGTGGCGACGGCGGATGAACCCGCGCGTGCGGGCGTGGCGGCGGCGGTTCTATCCCGGCATCAGCGACTGGTCGGCCTATGACAAGGGCGACCTGCCGCTGCCGCGCAACGCGCCATAACGCCGCTTCAGCGCGGCAGCGCCGCCATGATCTGATCCATCATCATTGCCCCGTATCCGGCGTTCCCATGGGCGAAATCGGTCTCGGGCTGCGGCTGGTCGCGGTGCGGCGTCAGCCGCATCGCCCCGCGCATCAGTTCGGGCCGGGTATAGGCCCCGGCGATCGCGGCCGCCTCGGGCCAGAACAGCACCTGCGCGGCGCGACCCAGTTCGGCCTCGGCGCAGCGCCGGAACCAGTCGCGCCAGAACTGCGCATCGCCGCGCTCGACCATATCGACATAGGCTGCGTATCTCGCCCGCGCCGCCGTGCATTCCGCCGATGGCATCGGCTCGGGCAGGATCAGCACCGGCTTGCCGAGGCTGTCCAGCCGTTGCCGCAGCCGCCCGGCCGCCGATTTCCGAAAGCGTTCGCGCAGCGCCGCGTCAAGAAACTGCCGCCCGACCAACTGAACCCCGGTCGCGCCGGCCATGACCGAGGGAAAACCAAGGCTGCGATGCGCCGCACAGAGCGCCGCCATCCCGGTCCAGCCCAGGCCACCGACAATGGCGAATGCGTCATAGCCCCCGACCTCCAGCCGGCGCACCATGTTGTAATACTGCATCTCGGCCGCCAGTTTCTCGTTCGTCGGCACCAGCGCGCCGCCGACCAGGTCGAGCCGGGCGAAATTCCCGCCCAGCATGCCCAGAAAGTCGATCTCCCAATCCGGCCAGCGCAGGGGATCGGCGGCATAGGCCAGCCGCGGCGCGCCGATATGCGAATTGCCGATGAATAGCAGGCGGAGGCGGGCGGCACTCATCGCTGGAACGCCTCCAGCAGCGCCTCTTCGCAGATCAGTTCCTCGGCATCCTCTGCCGCCACCTCGGCGGCCTTCCGGCCCTTCAACCCGTGGGCTGCGAGGAAGACCCGCATGACCGCCGCCACACCCGCGGGCGTCACCTGCCGCAGATCCCCGGCGAAGAATCCGCCCCGCGCCGCGGGGTTGGTCACGATCTCGTAGGACGGGAAATAGTCCACATCCGCATAGGCCGAGGCGAAATCGCCGGCAGCCGCGCGCAGCGTCGCCTTGGAATATTGCGTCGCGGGCAGGACATGCCCGCCCGTCGCACTGGCCGCCAGCGGCACCGGCGAGACGGTCAGCAGAAGCCGCATCGCCGGGTTGAAGCCATGCAGCACGCGGCGCAGCCGGTGCAGATCCTCGGTCACCTCCGGATAGGTGAAGTTCACGAATTCATGCCGCCCGGGATCAAAGCTGCCGGCGATGACCCCCGGACAGGTCGGATAGACCCGCCCGCTGCGGCGGCAGCGCCAGGCCTCGGTCAGGCCCAGCGTGAAGACCAGCACATCGGCGCTGGCCAGCATCGGCGCCAGCCGCTGCAGATGCCCCAGCCGGATCGCCAGCACCTCCTCGGCGCTGTCCAGCCCCCCGGGATCCACGCCGGGGCGCAGCGCATCGTACCAGCGCCCGTCCCGTTCCCAGACCTGCGCCGGGTCGGGCCGGCCGAGCACCACCTCCTCCAGCAGCTGCAGCATCTGCCGCGCGGTGTAGATATTCCCGTAACGCCCGGAATAGAGATTGAAGCCATGCCCCTGCAGGAAATCGGCCCCCAGACCCGGCGGCGCCGGCTCGGCATCCAGCACCGCCAGACCGGCGCGGCGCAGGGCGCGGCCCAGATGCTGAGCGAAACAGCTGCCGGCGGTCGCGACAGCGCTGTTGACCGTCAGCCGGAACTTGGGGTCGTAAAGCCGTTCCAGCCTGTCGGCGCGCATCCGCGCCACTGCCGGGCGCCAGAAGGCGGAAGGGGGAAGGTCTGAATAGGGATGTGACATGGTGACAGACATATGCACGCGCACCCGGTCATGAAAAGGCCCCGCCATGCGGACATGGCGGGGCAAGGCGGTCCCGGCCGCGCGGCTGGCGGCAGGACTACGGCGAAACCGGTGTCGGATCAGTTGGGACGGGAAACCTCGCCCTCCATCTCGGCGCGGATCTGCTGGCGCAGGATGTCGATGGGGATCATCTTGCCCTCGCGCCGGAAATGCCAATAGGTCCAGCCATTGCACGAGGGCGCGCCCTCCAGCGCCGCGCCGACCTGGTGGATCGAGCCCTTGACGTCATTGCCGATCAGGCTGCCATCGGCTCGGACCTTGGCCTTGTGGCGGCTGCCGATCGAATACAGTTCCTCGCCCGGGCGCAGCATGCCGCGTTCGATCACCTGACCGAAGGGCACGCGCGGCTCGGCCCGCTTGGCCTTGGTGGTGGCGATGGCCTCGGCGTCAAAGCGGCGGATGCGCGACAGGCGTTTCTCGGCCACCTCGCGATAGGCGGCCTCGCGCTCGATGCCGATGAAGTCGCGGCCCAGCATCTTGGCGACCGCGCCGGTCGTGCCGGTGCCGAAGAACGGATCCAGCACCACATCGCCCGGATTGGTGGTGCCGACGATGACGCGATGCAGCAGCGCCTCGGGCTTCTGGGTCGGATGCGCCTTCTCGCCCTGCGCGTCTTTCAGCCGCTCGCCGCCATTGCAGATCGGGATCACCCAGTCCGAGCGCATCTGCACGCCCTCGTTCAGCGATTTCAGCGCCTCGTAGTTGAAAGTATATTTCGAGCTTTCGGATTTCGACGCCCAGATCATCGTCTCATGCGCATTGGTCAGCCGCTTGCCTCGGAAATTCGGCATCGGGTTCGACTTGCGCCAGATCACGTCGTTCATGATCCAGAAGCCTTGGTTCTGCAGCTCGGCGCCGACGCGGAAGATGTTGTGATAGCTGCCGATCACCCAGATCGCCCCGTCGGGTTTCAGCAACCGGCGCGCGGCGGCCAGCCAGTCGCGCGTGAACCGGTCATAGGCGGCGAAGCCCGAGAACTGGTCCCAGTGATCGTCCACCGCATCGACCTTGGAATTGTCGGGGCGGTGCAGATCGCCCTTTAGTTGCAGGTTATAGGGCGGATCGGCAAAGATCAGATCGACGCTGCCTTCGGGCAGCGCAAGCATGGTCTCGATACAGTCGCCGGCCAGAATCTGGTTCAGCGGAAGGGGCCGCGCGGTGGCCGCGCGCTGGTCTTTGATCTTCGTCATCTCTGCCTCTGGAACTGCCGGCTTCGGGCCGATCTGCTGTGCCCAAGGATGAGTCAGAGGCGATTCGCCGTCAATTTCTTTTTTGAATCAACGGCTTGTAGATCAGTCTTTACACAAGATATTGTGGATGGGCCGGAACGAACGCCTATGATGAGGGGTCACACCCAGATCTAGCAGCGCCTGTTTATGGACCGCAGTCGGATAGCCGGCATTCGCCTCCCAGCCATAGCCGGGATGCTGTTGCGCCAAATCCACCATGATGCGATCGCGCAACACCTTGGCGACGATCGAGGCGGCGGCGATGCTGAGACAGCGGGCGTCGCCCTTGACCACCGCCTCGGCGGACAGGTTCAGGTCGCGCGGAAGGCGATTGCCGTCAACCAGCACATGGCCGGGCGGCTGGCGCAGCCCGGCGATGGCGCGGCACATGGCCAGATGGGCGGCGTGATGGATGTTCAGGGCGTCGATCTCGGCCACGCCGACATGGGCCACCGCCCAGTCGCAATGCGCCATGATCCACCCGGCCAGCGCCTCGCGGCGCGGCGCGCTCAGCTTCTTGGAATCGTTCAGGCCCTCGGGGATGTCGCCGGGCACCAGAACCACCGCCGCCGCCGTCACCGGCCCGGCCAGCGGCCCGCGCCCGACCTCATCGACCCCGGCGACGCGCCGGGCGCCACGCGCCAGCGCGGCGCTCTCGAAACTGAAATCCGGTCCGCTCACGCGGTGATGGTTACAGCGGAAATGCGAACCTCTTCAAGGTTCGCGCCCTCGCCCGCGCGGTCGACGACCAGGAAATCGGCCGGCCGGTCCAGCGGCGTCAGCACCCCGTGCCAGACCCCGGCGCGCAGGTTCACGCCGGTGCCCGCCGGCACCAGAAAGGCGCGCGGCTCACCGGGCTTGCCGCCCTCGTCGGGGGCCACCACCGACAGCCATTGATCCGGGCCCATCGGCATGAAGGCCTGCGAGCCCAGCGGATGACGCTCCAGCAATGTGCAGGCATAGGGCAGGCTGACCGGTTCCGAGCGGAAGATCGAGATGATCGCCTCGCCGCCATGCCGCTCGACCGTGGCCAGGGCATGGTGCCGCTCGCAGCGGCCCTCGTTGATCATCTTGTCAGCGGCGGCCTTGGGGGCCAGCACCTCGCCATAGGGGGCGAAAGCCTCGGCGGTGATCGGTTCGACGCGGATCGTGGTCATGGGGGCTCCTCCTGCCTGCCATCCAGCCATCTAGCGCGGGACGGCGCCCGCGTCGACAGGTCAATGCGGCGGCCGCGGTTAAGACAGTTTCAACGCCGGCGCCACGATCACATCCCCCGCAACCTGTTCGGCCGCGGCAGGAAGATCGTCAGGATCCCCAGCACCGGCAGGAACGAGCAGAGCAGGAACACCGTCTCGATCCCCTTGGCATCGGCCAGCACGCCCAGGGCGGCGGCGGAGATTCCACCCATGCCGAAGGCGAAGCCGAAGAACAGCCCGGCGATCATGCCGGTCCGGCCCGGCACCAGTTCCTGCGCAAAGACGACGATGGCCGGGAAGGCCGAGGCGAGGATCAGCCCGATCACCACCGCCAGCGCCCCGGTCGCCACCAGCCCAACATGCGGCAGAAGCAGCGTGAAGGGCAGCACGCCGAGGATCGAGAACCAGATCACCCGCAACGGCCCGATCCGGTCGCCGACGATCCCGCCCAGCATCACCCCCCCGGCCATGCCGGCGAGGAACAGGAACAGCATGATCTGCGCCCCCTGCGGCCCCAGACCGAACTTCTCGATGGTGAAGAAGGTGAAATAGCTGTTCATCGCGGCGTTGTAGATGTTCTTGGTAAAGGTCAGCAGCGCCAGCACCACGATGGCGCGGATCACCACCCCGCGCGGCAGCGAAGGGCCGGTCTCGCGCCGGGCGGCATGGGCGCGGCGGCGGCCCTCGGCCCAAGTGCCCACCTGCCACAGCGTCGCCACGCCAAGCGCCGCGGCTACCGCGAACCAGGCCACCGCCGGCCGGCCCAGCGGCACGACGATGAAGGCCGCCAGCAGCGGCCCCAGCGACTGCCCGAAATTGCCGCCCATCTGGAACAGCGACTGCGCCGTGCCGAAACGCCCGCCCGAGGCCAGCCGGGCCACGCGCGAACTTTCGGGATGGAACACCGCCGAGCCGATGCCGATCATCATCGCCCCGGCCAGCAGCAGCCCGTATTGCGGCGCGAAGGCCAGCAGCAGCACCCCGCAGAAGGTCGAGGCCATGCCCAGCGACAGCGAGCGCGGCTGCGGATGGCGGTCGGTCGCGGCACCGATCAGCGGCTGCAACAGCGAGGCCGTCACCTGGAAGGCGAAGGTCATGATCCCGATCTGGGCATAACTCAGCGCGAATTCGGCCCTGAGCAGCGGATAGATCGCCGCCAGCATCGACTGCATCACGTCATTGACCATGTGGCACATGCTGATGGCGATCAGCACCGGCCAGGCGGTCGTCGCGGCCCGCATCGTTCCGGCCGTGCCCATATCCGCCGCGATATCCGAAGTGACGCCCTGCCGATCCACCGCCATCGACCTTCCGCCCTGAAATCGTTTCCTTGCTCATCGTGCAATTAGCACTGTGCAGACAAATTGAGAATGCTCAATCGACACAACCAGAACGATACAAGAATTGTCTTTAAGAACAGGTCTCTGCCGAAATACCCCATTTTGCCTATTTCGACAGGTTCCCAGATCCGGGGCGCCGCCCGATACTTGGAGAAGGTAAAAGATTCCGAGTTTGAGTAACCATGACGAAACTGCCAAGCAAGGTCGCCCGCTCGTTGCGGCCTGCCACTCCCGAGCGGACGAGCCGGCGCATGAACACCTGGCAATCGGTCCGCGCCGAGGTGATGGAGCGTATCCGGTCACGCGAATGGCCCCCCGGTGAACTGATCCCGACCGAACAGCAGCTTGCGGTTCAGCTGGGCTGCGCGCGCGCGACCGTGAACCGGGCGCTGCGCGAACTGGCCGACAGCGGCATCATCGAACGCCGGCGGAAGGTCGGCACCCGCGTGACCACGACGCCGTCACGCCGGACCACGCTGGAAATGCCGGTGATCCGCGACGAGATCGAGGCCCTCGGCGCCGGCTATGGCTATCGCCTGACCGGCTATGAACAGTCCCTGCCGACCGACGCGGCGATGCACGCCCTTCAGGTCGGCCCGAACGACGAACTGATCCTGATCAAGGCGCAATATCTGGCCAATGGCCTGCCGCATTGCTGCGAGGCGATCTGGCTCAACCCCAGGTCCCTGCCGCCGCTGTCGCGCGAGGCCGTCGAAGCCCAGCCCGCGCATGAGTGGCTGGCGCGCAACGTGCCGCTGACCCATGGCCGGTTCTCGATCCTGGCCGAAGGCGCGACCGGCGACTGCGCCCGCAACCTGCAGGTTCCGAACGGCACCCCGGTGCTGACGATCGAGCGCACCAACTGGAGCGATGCCACCCCGGTGTCCTTCGCGCGGCAGTTCTATCCGCCGCGGCACCGGTTGATTTCCGAGGACTGAGGGCGATGCGCCCCGCGACGGATGGCCGGCCGCGGGACCGCCGCGGGCGGTTTTCAGATTGATTTGGCATCGGCGCGATGTCACCATCCCGTCATGATGAACGCCGCCCCGCCCTTTCACGCCGATCCCGACCGCGTGGTCTTCGACCGGAAGGAACTGGCGGCGATCCTTTCGGTCTATGGCCGTTTCGTGGCCGCGGGCGAATGGCGGGACTATGCCATGTCGTTCCTGCGCGATGCCGCCATCTTCAGCGTTTTCCGCCGCGCCACCGAACACCCGCTCTACCGGATCGAGAAACGCCCGAGGCTGCGCACGGTTCAGGGCGCCTATGCGGTGATCGGCATGGACGGCCGCATCCTCAAGCGCGGCCACGATCTGCCGCAGGTGCTGAAGGTCCTGGACAAGAAGCTGATCCGCAGCATCGACTGACGGATCCGGGCGCCTGTCAATCGGTGTGATCCGGCACCGGCAAAGGCATCAGCGGCGCCCCCTCGACGGTCAGCGCGTTCCAGTGTTCGGCCGCCGCGGCGAAGGCCGCGCTCGGGTCCCCCATCGACACCAGGCTCAGCGGCAGCAGCTTCGCCTCGCGGCCGCCCACCGCGCGCGTCCAGCCCCAACTGACCGAGCCCAGATACTTGTCGTTCATCGCCCCGCCGGTCGCCAGGGCGGTCACCTCGAACTCCATGCCCAGAAGGTTCGAGGCGATCGGCGCCGCCGGCTGATCCCGCAGCACCGCCGCCGGCGGCACCCATTTCAGCAGGGGGGCGCCATGGGCATCCTGCAGCTTGACCTTCTCGAAGCCCTTCGCGGTCTGCTTCGTCACCACCGTCTCGCCGCCCGCGCGAACCGCCGCATAGCCCGTATGCCCGGTGGTGGGCGGGCTTGACGGCGCATAGGCGGGCGTCGCGGCCGACAGTCTTTGCTGCGCATAGCGCGGATCGCGGCTGGTCAGCGGAACCGCCGGCTGGTCGCTGCGGCGCTTGTGATAGAGATCATCGACCAGCTTGTCATAGGCTTCCGGATGGCCCTTCCGCGCCTCTCCGATGCGAAAGAGGCCAAGCGATGCGGGCGCGTGGGTTTCGGCATCGATTCCCCAGCCCGCATGGTCACCCTTCGGCACCTGCCGTTCGCCGAAACCCAGATTGCCCTGCCGCTCGCCCGGATCGACGGGTGCCGCACCCCGCCTCTCGCGGACGATCTGGACAAGATGCACCTCCTGCGCGTCCAGGTCCGGCGACGGGGTGAAGGACAGCTTGCCCATCGAGGCCCCGACCGAGGTGGCGGCTGCGGCCGCTCCGCCCAGACCGACCGTCGTGCTGCCGTCCTTGTAGGGCTCGTACTGATCGTCCTTGAAGACCCCGCCCGAAACCTTGACGGGCGCGCGCTGCACCACGCCCTTGCCCGGAAGGGCACGGGCCGACTGGTCGGCCAGCCGCTGCAGAAGCTGCACCCTGGCGACCGCGGGACTGCGCGCCGCGAGCCCCTTCAGCCGGTCCAGCGCGGCAGATGGCACCCCCGTGCCGCTCGCGTCCGGGTCATGCCAAACCCCGCCACGGCGGCTGCGCGCCACCGCGCCAGTCGGCCGGGCGGACCCCGGCATGCGGGACAGAAACGATGTGGTCATGGCCCAAGATTACGCCTCGCCCCCGGCAACGGTCAACTGACTTCCAGGCCCAGGCCGGTGCCCCCGCCACGCGCAGCGGTGTACAGCCTGTGTCTCCCCGGTGCAGGTCCGGAACAGCCGGATTTTCCGCCGCCCGAAGCCGCAGAGCCGGGGGAAAACACGACGCGCGAGAAACGCCCGCCTCAACTGCCCCGCGGCTTCGCCCGCATCGTCGGATCGGCTTCGCCCGGATCCTCCGGCCATGGATGGCGGGGATAGCGGCCGCGCATCTCCTTCCTGACCTCGGCATAGGAAGTGCGCCAGAAACCGGGCAGATCGGTGGTCACCTGCACCGGCTTCCCGCCCGGCGACAGCAGGCTGATCCGCAGGGGCCGCCCGCCCACGACGGGATGGCTGGTGACCCCGAACAGCTCCTGCAGGCGCAGCTCGATCGACGGCGTCTCGTGATCGTAGTCGATCGGCACCCTGCGCCCCAGCGGCGTGGTGAAATGCGCCGGCACCTCGGCGGCCAGCCGCTGCTGCCCGTCCCAGCCGATCCGCGCCTTCAGCGGCTCGACCAGATCCAGCCCGCGCAGATCGGCAAGCGCCCGCACCCGCCCCAGCCAGGGCAGCAACCAGTCGCCATCGGCCAGAAGGCGCGCGTCATCCACCGGGCCCAACCCCTCGACCAGCGCGATCCGGGCCCGCAGGCGCGCGGCAGCCGGCGTCCAGGGCAGGCCGTCCTGCCGCAACCCCTCCAGCGCCGCCCGGGCGACGGCCTCTTCCGGCACCTCCGCCCAGGCCCTGTCCGACAGGATCACGGCCCCGAACCGCTCCTGCCGCCGGGCCAGCACCCGCCCCTCGCGCCGTGACCATTCGCAGATGGCCAGCCTCCGGATCCGCCCGCCATGAAGCGCCCGCAGATCCGCCTCATCCAGTGCCGCCGCCATCCGCACCCGCGCCTCGCGGCTGTCGCCATCCAGATCCACCGCCACGATCAGCCGCTGCCCGGCCAGCGGATCGCTGGCCTCCAGCACCGCCCCCTTGCCGCCCGAGAGGACAAAGCGCGCCTCATCGCCCGGGCGCCGCAACCCGATCCTGTCGGGATAGGCCAGCGACACCATCGCCCCCACCGACAGGTCGATATCCCGTTCTTCTTCAGGAAAATATCCTCGGGGGGGCACGGGGGGGCAGACAGCCCCCCCGCCGTCGCGGGACGCAACCAGGCGGCGCAACCTGCGGCTTTCATCGCGCAGCCTCTGGATCGCCGCGCGGTCGATCTCGACCCCGTGCAGGGCGGCAAACCCCTTCGGATCGCGCAGCGCCGCCACCCGCAACGCCAGATCGGCGGGTGCGCCGCGCATGGGGTCGCGCTCGGACAGCAGCGCGGCGATCGGGGCGGCGGCGGGGCCGGCGGACAGCAGCATATGCCCCAGCCGGGGATGCATGGGTAGCCGGGCCAGTGCCCTGCCGTGGTCGGTGGTCCGTCCCGCATCATCCAGCGCACCCAGATCCGACAGCAGCGCCCGGGCCTCGCTCAGCCCGGCCTCGGGCGGCGGCGTCAGGAAGGCCAGATCCGCGGGCGACGCCCCCCAGGCCGCCAGCTCCAGCGCCAGGCCGGCCAGATCGGCCACCATGATCTCGGGCGGCGCGAATCCGGGCAGGGCCCCCTCCTCGGCCCGCGCCCACATCCGATAGCATATCCCCGGCGCCACCCGCCCGGCGCGGCCACGCCGCTGATCGGCCTCGGCGCGGCTGACCCGCTCGGTCACCAGTCGCGACATGCCGCTGCCGGGGTCGAACCGCGCCCGCCGCGCGCGCCCGGCATCGACCACCACCCGCACCCCGGGGATGGTCAGCGAGGTCTCGGCGATCGAGGTGGCCAGCACGATCCGCCGCCGCGCCCCCGGCGGCGCCAGCGCCGCCCGCTGCGCCTTCGCGTCCAGCGCGCCGTAAAGCGGCAGCACCTCGCAATCGCTGGCCGCAAGCCGCGCCATCGCCCGCCGGATCTCGCCCTCGCCGGGCAGAAACGCCAGCAGCGTGCCGCCGGTGTCACGGGTGTCCGCCTCGGCCTCCAGGATCAGCCGCACGGCCTCATCGACCAGCCGCGCGCCTGCCGGCAGGGGCCGGTCCAGCCAGCGGGTCTCGACCGGATAGGCCCGCCCCTCGGAGCGCACCACCGGCGCGCCGTCCAGCAGCACCGCCACCGGCTCGGCCTCCAGCGTCGCCGACATCACCAGCACCGCCAGATCCTCGCGCAGCGCGCCACGCGCCTCCCAGACCAGCGCCAGCCCCAGATCGGCATTCAGGCTGCGCTCGTGAAATTCATCGAAGATCACGCAACCGATGCCCTCCAGCGAGGGGTCGGACTGGATCATCCGCGTCAGGATGCCTTCGGTCACGACCTCGATCCGGCTGCCCGGCACCGCCTCGCCGCGGATGCGATAGCCGACGCGGGCGCCGACCTTCTCGCCCAGCCCCTCGGCCAGCCGCTCGGCTGCGGCCCGCGCCGCCAGCCGGCGGGGCTCCAGCATCACGATCCGGCCGGCGACCCGATCCATCAGCGCCAGCGGCACCCGCGTCGTCTTGCCCGCCCCCGGCGGTGCCACCAGAACCGCGCGGCCATGCGCGGCCAGCGCCTCGCGCAGCGCCGGCAGGGCATCGTCAATGGGCAGGCGATCCGACATCGCCGCGGTTATGGCAGAGCCGGCGGACCCGCGAAAGCCTTTGCCCATCTATGAAATCCCCTGCGCGCGCCCTATCTTCAGGGCCACAAGAACAGGACGGCAGGCAGAATGGGTATTGGCAGCGATCTGATGGCGGGTTTGGGCCTTGGCGATCCGGTGATCCGGCTGGGGGTCACCGGTCTCAGCCGGGCGGGCAAGACCGTCTTCATCACCTCGCTGGTCGCCAACCTGATGGATCGCGGCCGCATGCACGCGCTGCGCGCCGCCGCCGATGGCAGTCTCAAGGCCGCCTGGCTGCAGCCGCAGCCCGACGATACCGTGCCTCGCTTCGATTTCGAGCGTCATCTGGCCGCGCTGACCGGCCCCGAGCCGCGCTGGCCCGACGGCACCCGCCATGTCAGCCAGTTGCGCCTGTCGCTGCGGCTTGAGCCGAAGGGGCTGTTTTCCGGCCTTTCCGGGCCGCGCACGCTGCATCTGGATATCGTCGACTATCCCGGCGAATGGCTGCTGGACCTGCGGCTGATGGAAAAGGATTTCGGCGAATGGTCGACCGAAGTGCTGGACCGGATGCAGGGCCGCCCCGGCGCTGCCGACTATCTGGCCGCGCTGCAGGGGCTTGACGGCAGCCGTCTTAACGAACCTCTGGCCCAGTCGCTGGCCGAGACCTATACCGCGCATCTGCTGGCGGCGCGCGAGGCGGGGTTTTCGGACTGCACCCCGGGCCGGTTCCTGATCCCGGGCGAGATGGCCGGATCGCCGGCTCTGACCTTCGCACCCCTGCCCGAGGCCCTGCGCGACAGCCGGCTGTGGCGCGAGTTCCGCCGCCGCTTCGACGCCTACAAGTCGCGCGTCGTGAAGCCCTTCTTCCGCAACCATTTCGCCCGCATCGATCGGCAGGTGGTGCTGGTCGATGTGCTGGGCGCGATCCATCAGGGCCCGCGGGCGGTCGAGGACATGCGCCGCGCCATGGCCGATATCCTGACCGCCTTCCGCCCCGGCCGCGCCGGCTGGCTGGGGCAGCTTCTGGGCACCAGGCGGGTCGAGCGCATCCTGTTTGCCGCCACCAAGGCCGACCACCTGCACCATGTCCAGCACAACCGCCTGACCGCGATCCTCTCGGCCATGCTGCGCGAGGCCCGCGACCGGGCCGATTTCTCGGGCGCGCGGACCGAGGCCATGGCCATCGCCGCCCTGCGTGCCACGACCGAGGATGTGATCCGCCAGAAGGACGACGAGCTGCCCGCCGTGCGCGGACGGCTGCTGGACGGGCGGCAGGCGGCCTTCTATCCGGGCGAACTGCCCGCCGATCCCGCAGAATTGCTGCACCCGGCCCGCGAGGGCGCCGGGCAATGGCTGGACGGCGATTACGCGATCATGAATTTCGCCCCCGCCCCGATGACCGCCCGCCCCGGCGACGGCCCGCCCCATATCCGGCTGGACCGCGCCGCAGAATTCCTGATCGGAGACCGGCTGTGAGTGACGAGACCGAACGCAGGCGTGGCCCCGTGCTGGTCGAACTGGAACCCGAGGCCCGGGCCGAGACCGCCGGCCCCCGGCAGGAATCCCGCGAGGATGCGGCCCCCAGCCCCGCCGATGCCCCGCCCATCGGCGAGGCCGGGCTGCAACTGCCCCGCCCCCGCACCATGGAGATGGTGACGCGGCTGGTCGGGCGGCCGCCGTCGCGGCTGACCCGGTTCTTCATCAATTCCGGGGTGGCGCTGTTCACCTTTCTGCTGTCGATCGCGGCGCTGGATTTCATCAACCGGCTGATGGACAGCTATCCGGTCCTCGGCTGGCTCGGGGTGACGCTGTTCGCGCTGTTCACGCTGGCCGCCCTTGGCATGGCCTGGCGCGAATACCGGGCCTGGGCGCGCTTTGCCCGCATCGACGCGATCCAGCGGCAGGCGGGCACGGCGCTGACCGAGGACAGCATGGACAAGGCCCGCCAGGTCACCGACCAGCTTCTGGCCCTTTACCGCCGGCGCCCGGAACTGGAATGGAACCACAGGCGGCTGTCGGATGCGCGCGGCGAGGCCTTCGACGCCCGCACCCTGCTGACCATGGCCGAAACCGAATTGCTGGCCGGCCTGGATCAGGAGGCACGGCGCGAGATCGAGGCCGCCGCCCGCACCGTCGCCGCTGCCACGGCGCTGATCCCGCTGGCGCTGGCCGATGTGGCGGCGGCGCTGGCGGCTAACCTGCGGATGATCCGGCGCATGGCCGAAATCTATGGCGGCCGCGCCGGCGCCGTCGGCGGCTGGCGGCTGGCGCGCACGGTGATGACGCATCTGGTGGCGACTGGCGCGGTGGCGGCGGGCGACGACCTCATTCACACCGTCGCCGGCGGCGGCGTGCTGGCGAAACTGTCGCGCCGCTTTGGCGAGGGCGTGGTCAATGGCGCGCTGACCGCGCGCGTCGGCATCGCCGCGATGGAGGTCTGTCGCCCCCTGCCCTTCCTCGCCCAGCCGCGGCCCAAGGTCGGCAACCTCGTCGCGCGCGGATTGCGCGGGCTGTTCGGCAGCGACGACCAGACGCCCGCGGCGAAGCCCGCCCCGGACGCCTGATCAGCCCCGCGCCTTCACCACCTGCAGAAGCGGCATGACATCGGACATGTCCGGCCCGTGCGCCTGCCCGGTCACGGCCTTGCGCAGCGGCATGAACAGGCCCTTGCCCTTGCGGCCGGTGGCCTCCCTGACCCGCGCGGTCCATTCGCCCCAGGTCGCATCCGTATAGGGCGGCGGCGGCAGCATCTGCATCGCCTGCGCGATGAAATCGGTGTCCTCGGCGTCGATCTGCGGCTCGGCCCCTTGGCTGAAGATCGTCCACCAGCCGGCCAGATCCTCTAGCACGGTGATGTTCTGGCTGGCCACCCGCCAGAAGCGTTCGGCCAGCCCCGCGGGCACGCCAAGCGCCGCGATCCGGTCGCTGACCTCGGCAAAGGGCAGCGACTGGTTCCGCTCGCGCGTCAGCGGCCACAGATCCTCGGCATCGAACTTGGTCGGCGAGGCGCCGAATTGCGACAGGTCGAACTGTTCGGCCAGGTCGTCAAGGCTGGACAGCACCACCGGCTGGCCCGAACCCAGCCGCGCCATCAGCGAGATCAGCGCCTCGGGCGCCACGCCAGCCTCGCGCAGATCCTTCAGCGACAGCGCGCCGATGCGCTTGGACAGTTCCTCGCCCTTCGCGCCCGTCAAAAGGCTGTGATGGGCAAAGGCCGGGGGGGTGCCGCCAATCGCCTTGATGATCTGGATCTGGGTCGCGGTATTGGTCACATGGTCCGAGCCGCGCACGATATGCGTGACCGCCATGTCGGTGTCATCGACGCTGCTGGCGAAGGTGTAAAGCACCTGCCCGTCGGCGCGGATCAGTACCGGATCGCTGACCGAGGCGGCATCGATGGAGATATCGCCCAGGATGCCATCGGGCCATTCGATCCGTTCCTGATCCAGCAGGAAGCGCCAGTACCCCTCGCGCCCCTCGGCCCGCAGCCGGTCCCTGTCGGCCTCCGACAGGCCCAGCCCGGTGCGGTCATAGACCGGCGGACGGCCCATGTTCAGCTGCTTCTTGCGCTTCAGATCCAGTTCGGTCGGGGTCTCGAACACCTCGTACAGCCGGCCCGCGCCGCGCAGCTGATCGGCCGCCTCGGCATAGCGGTCCAGCCGCAGCGACTGGCGTTCCTCGCGGTCCCAGTGCAGGCCCAGCCAGTCGAGGTCGCGCTTGATGCCATCGACATATTCCTGCTTGGACCGTTCCTGGTCGGTATCGTCCAGCCGCAGGATGAAGGTGCCCCCGGCCTTGCGCGCGATCAGATAGTTGAACAGCGCGGTCCGCAGGTTGCCGACATGGATATGGCCGGTGGGCGACGGGGCGAAGCGGGTGATGGTCATGGGCGTCTCCTGTTGCCCGCTGCTCTTTCACAGCCGGCGTTTTTTGTCCATATCAGGGACGAGTCGCAGGAGGTGCGGATGACGGACTGGGAAGGACTGCGCGCGCCCGACGCGGCCGCGATCGAGGCATTGGCCCGCGCAGCACTGGCCAGCCTGCCGGTCGAATTCGCCGGCCATGCGCAGGACGTGGCGATCCGGGTGGCGGAATTCGCGCCCGACGATGTGCTGGACGAGTTGCAGATCGATGACCCGTTCGACCTGACCGGCCTCTATGACGGCATTCCGCTGACGGAAAAATCGGTCAGCGACCAGCCGGGCGGCCCGGATATCGTCTGGCTGTTCCGCCGCCCGTTGCTGGACGAATGGGCCGCGCGCGGGAATGTGACGCTGGCGGAACTGGTCGGCCATGTCGTCACGCATGAACTGGCGCATCATTTCGGCTGGTCGGACGACGATATCGCCAGCATCGACCGGTGGTGGGAATGACCTCTCAGGCGCCGATCCTGACCGTCACCCTGAACCCGGCGCTGGATCTGTCGACGGCCGCCGATGAGGTGCGCCCGGATCTGAAGCTGCGCTGCGACAAGCCGGTGGTCGATCCCGGCGGCGGCGGCATCAATGTCAGCCGGGCGATCAAGATCATGGGCGGGCAATCGACGGCGATGGTCGCGCTTGGCGGCGCCACCGGCGCCCGTATCGCCGAGATGCTGAAATCCGACGGGCTGTCCCTCATGCGCCTGACCGCGCCGGGCGAGACCCGCCAGTCGCTGGCCGTCACCGACCGATCGACCGGCGGGCAATACCGCTTTGTCCTGCCCGGCCCGGAATGGCACATGGCGCAGGTGGCGGACATGATGTCGGCCATCGCCGAGGCCGCGCGGGCCGGTGGCTGGGTGGTCGTCTCCGGCTCGAACCCGCCCGGCGTCGCCCCGGGATTCGAGCAGATGCTGACGGTGCGCCTGAAGGACGGGCGCGCCAAGCTGGTCGTGGACACCTCGGGCGAGGCCTTGCGGGCCATGGCCGGGTCCTCGATCGCGGTCGATGTACTGCGCATGGACAGCCACGAGGCCGAGGGGCTGGCCGGCCGGCCCCTGCCCCTGCGCGGCGACAGCGCCGCTTTCGCCGCCGGGCTGGTCAAGGACGGGGCGGCGAAGGCCGTGATCGTGGCGCGCGGCGCGGATGGCTCGGTCATCGCCGGGCCGGATGGAGCCTGGCATGCCGAGGCGGCGAAGGTTCCGGTGGTGAGCGCGGTCGGCGCGGGCGACAGTTTCGTCGCGGGCTTTGTCCTGGCGATGGCGCAGTCCCGCCCGGTCGAAGACGCGCTTGCGCTTGGCGCCGCCGCGGCATCGGCGGCGGTGATGACCCCGGCGACCGAGCTGTGCCACCGCGACGAGGTGGACCGTCTTTACGCCGAACGGGTGGTCACCCGCCTCTGATCCGCCTTTCGCGGCGCATTCGCGGATGCCTGCCGCCGGGTCGGGTCTGAACTCCCTTGATGGATCGGACACCGGGCCTTGGCGGGCGCGTGGCATCGTGCCCCAGAACCTTCCCCTCACCGGCTCCGTCCATCGTGGCGAGGCAAGCCTTGTGACTGTCGCTCGGTGGGTGCAGCAGATTCTTCTTGATTTACATACCAACCAGTTGGTATGTTTTTATATGGGAAGACGAATCAAATCGAACCCCGAGGGCGGTGATGCGCGCACAAGGCTGCTGGAGGCCGCGCGCGACATGGTCCGCGCTCGGGGTTTTGCGGCCACCAGCGTCGATCAGCTGTGCCGCGCGGCGGGGGTGACGAAGGGGGCATTCTTCCATCACTTCGCCAGCAAGGAGGATCTGGGCGTGGCGGCCGCGCAATACTGGGCCGAGACGACCGGGGCACTGTTTGCCACCGCGCCCTATCACCACCATGACGACCCGCTGGCACGCGTGCTGGCCTATGTCGATTTCCGCCGCCAGATCATCGCCGGCGAGATCGAGGAATTCACCTGCCTCGTCGGCACGATGACGCAGGAAGTCTATCACGCGCATCCGGCGATCCGGCGGGCCTGTGCCGAATCGATCTTCGGCCACGCCGCCACGATCGAACCCGACATCGCCGCGGCCATGCAGGCGCATGGGGTCACGGGCTTCAGCGCCGCCAGCCTCGCCGCCCATACTCAGGCGGTGCTGCAGGGGGCCTTCATTCTTGCCAAGGCCGCGGACGACCCGTCCGTCGCCATCGACAGCGTCGATCACCTGAAACGCTATCTGACGCTGCTGTTTCCAACCCCGTCCAATGGGAGGACGACATGAAGGATGTGACAAACGATCTGGTCCTGGACCGCATTCTGAATGCTGAACGCAACCGGCTGTGGCGCTGCTGGACCGAACCGAAACTGCTGGAGCAGTGGTTCTGCCCCAAGCCGTGGCATGTGACCGACGCGGTGCTGGATCTGCGGCCCGGTGGCGAATTCTCGACCGTGATGCATGGTCCCGAGGGCGAGGAATTCCCGAATACCGGTGTCTGCCTCGAGGTGGTCGCGGGCCGCAAGCTGGTCTTTACCGACGCCTTCACTCCGGGCTGGCGCCCCTCGGGGCGGCCCTTCATGGTGGCCGACGTCAGCTTCGAGGACGCCGGCGAGGGCCGGACGCATTACGTCGCGCGCGCCATGCACTGGACCGAAGAGGCCCGCAAGGAACACGAGGCCATGGGCTTCCACGAGGGCTGGGGCAAGGCCGCCGACCAGCTGGAAGACCTGGCGAAATCGCTGTGAGGGAAAATGACATGCAACCGATGATCTATCTGTTCTTCAAGGGCAACTGCCTTGAGGCGATGACCCACTATGCCGATACGCTGGGCGGTCAGATCGATGGCGTGTTCCGCAATGGCGACGCCGCCCCCGAGGACCGGATGCCAGGCGGCGACGAGATGGTGATGAACATGTCGATGCGGCTGGGCGACACCAGCATCATGGCCTCGGACAATTCCGATGACATGTATGACAAGCCGCAGGGCTTCTATGTCGTCATCGACCCGACCTCGCTGGCCGAGTTCGAGCGTATCTTCGCAGCGCTGTCCAAGGATGCCGAGGCGATCACCATGCCGCCCGCCGAAACCTTCTGGGCAGAGCGCTTCAGCATGTTCCGCGACCGGTTCGGCACACCATGGATGCTGAGCTTCGGCGGATCGAAGGCGCCGGGACAATGAGTGCCGCGCCCAAGGTCAAGACCTGCCTGTGGTTCGACGATCAGGCGCGGGAGGCGGCCGAATTCTATGTCTCGCTGCTGCCTGACAGCCATATCGGCCAGGTCAGCCGCTATCCCGAGGGGCAGGACATGGCTCAGCCGGGCAAGGTGCTGGTGGTCGAGTTCACGCTGGCCGGAACACCCTATCAGGCGCTGAATGGCGGGCCGCATTTCCAGTTGTCCGAGGCGGCCTCGATCAGCGTGCAGACCGAGGATCAGGCCGAAACCGACCGGCTGTGGCGGGCCCTGACCGCCGATGGCGGGGCCGAGTCGCAATGCGGCTGGCTGAAGGATCGTTTCGGCCTGTCCTGGCAGATCGTGCCGCGCCGCGCGACCGAGCTGCTGGGCGGGCCGGATGCGGCGAAGGTCTGGCCGGTGCTGATGACGATGCACAAGATCGACATCGCGGCACTGGAGGCCGCCGCCTAAATCGGCTGCCTGAAGGCAGGGCGCATCTCGCGCGCCCTGTGCGGCAGAACCGGATGCGCCAGGCGCGGGCGGTACGCAGATCGCCCGCGCCCTGCCCTTGCCATTGCGGCGCTTTCGGCACGCGGATAGCCTCGGGACGGGAACCGTTTCGGGAGGAGTGGAGATGGACAGGCCGCAAAGCTGGGAAGCCCGCGCCGAGGAATATTCGCTTTATGGTTTCACCGATCTGCCAAGCGTGCACCGACGCGGCACCGTCGTCTTGACCCATGGCGAGGGGCCCTATGTCGTCGATGTGAATGGCAGACGTTACCTGGACGCGAATTCCGGGCTGTGGAACATGGTCGCGGGGTTCGACCACAAGGGTCTGGCCGAGGCCGCGAAGGCGCAATACGACCGCTTCCCCGGCTATCACGCCTTTTTCGGACGGATGTCGGACCAGACGGTGATGCTGTCGGAAAAGCTGGTCGAGATCTCGCCCTTCGCGCGCGGCAAGGTGTTCTACACCAATTCCGGCTCCGAGGCGAACGACACCATGGTCAAGATGCTGTGGTTCCTTCACGCCAGCGAGGGCGACCCCGCGAGACGCAAGATCCTGACCCGCTGGAACGCCTATCACGGCGTCACCGCGGTCTCGGCCAGCATGACCGGCAAGCCCTATAACGAGGTCTTCGGACTGCCCCTGCCCGGCTTCATCCACCTGACCTGCCCGCATTACTGGCGCCATGGCGAGGCGGGCGAGAGCGAAGAGCAGTTCACCGCCCGGCTGGCGCGGGAGCTGGAGGAAACCATCCGGCGCGAGGGCGCCGACACCATCGCCGGCTTCTTCGCCGAACCGGTCATGGGCGCGGGTGGGGTCATTCCACCGTCGAGGGGCTATTTTCAGGCCGTGCTGCCGATCCTGCGCAGGCACGGCATCCCGATGATCTCGGACGAGGTGATCTGCGGCTTCGGGCGCACCGGCCAGACCTGGGGCTGCGAGACCTATGATTTCATGCCCGACGCGATCATCTCGTCCAAGAACCTGACCGCCGGGCTGTTTCCGATGGGGGCGGTCATCCTCGGGCCGGATCTGGCCGACCGGCTGCAGGCGGCAATCGAGGAGATCGAGGAGTTTCCGCATGGCTTCACCGCCTCGGGTCACCCGGTCGGCTGCGCCATCGCGCTGAAGGCCATCGACGTGGTGATGAACGAGGGGCTGGCCGACAATGTCCGCCGCCTCGCGCCGCGCATGGAGGCCGGGCTGCGCGCGATCATGGAGCGCAGCGACCATATCGGCGAGCTGCGCGGCATCGGCTTCATGTGGGCGCTGGAGGCGGTGAAGGACAAGCCGACGAAGACGCCGTTCGATGGGTCGCTGTCGGTCAGCGAGCGGATCGCCAATACCTGCACCGATCTGGGGCTGATCTGCCGGCCGCTGGGGCAATCAATCGTGCTGTGCCCGCCCTTCATCCTGACCGAGGCACAGATGGAGGAGATGCTGGAAAAGCTGGAACTGGCGCTGAACAGGGTCTTTGCCGAGGTCGCCTGAGCCGAATGGGGCAGAGGGGCGCCGCCCCTCTTGGCCTGCGGCCAATTCACCCCGAGGTATTTGGAAAGAGCGCGAGAGGCGGGACGTCCAACCGGTCCAGGGGCGCCACCTAGGTTGTCCCGGGTCACGGCCCCCGACCGGGCGTTGGGTGAGTATCCGCGACAGTGCGGAGTTGCGGGCCGAAGGCGGTCATGTCGATGGCGATCGCGCCGGTCCGGCGCAACTTGGGCGGATCGAGGATCAGGCAGGTTCCGCCGCCCGACGGAGAAATAACCGGTTCAGTGGCGACGACGATACGTCGCGCCCGGCAGACCCTTGCGGCGCGCAGGCCCGCGCCCTTGCCGGTGACGTGCCAGATCTGCCAGCCGTAAGGCAGATCGGCCCGCCGGTCGCGGCGATCACCGGACCAGCCGGGACGGGCGGCGGCGGCAGACTGACTCGCGCCATCGCCATCCTCAAGCAGCCATGTCCTGACGCTGAAGGCGCCGCCCTTGGCTTTCGACAAGGCGCGTCCCTCGGGCGTCATCAGGCCGACGGCATCGCCTTCGGATGCAATCAGCAGCAGCGGCCTTTCGACCGTCAACCACAGGGCAGAGGCCGCGGCCAGCATGGCCAATCCGGCGGCAATACCGGCAGTCAGGGGCGTCGGCCCGCGCATGGCGGATCGCCGCCAGCACAGTACCATCAGGACCGCCCCGAAACCCATCAGCGGCAGCACGGCCGCCGGCGGCAGGGGAATGGCGGTCGTGGCCCCGTCGAGGCCGGCGACAAACTCGGCCACGCGCAGCATCCAGCCGGTGCCCAGCCCCATCACCCAGAGCGCGGGGCCGGCCAGCCCGACCGGCGCCAGAAGCGCGCCGATCACGCCCGCCGGCATGACCAACAGGCCCATCGCCGGCACCGCCAGCAGGTTGGCCAGCAAGCCGTACTGGGCCATCCGGTTGAAATGAACCGCCGCGATCGGCGCGGTGGCCAGCGCGGCAACCAGGGACGACAGCAGCAGGATCGCCAGCGGCCGCAGCCATGGCGGAAGATGCGGCGAGATGCGCGACCAGGGCCCGTGGACCAGGATCAGCGCGACGGTGGCGGCAAAGCTCATCTGGAAGCCGGGCGAGGTCAGCGCCTCGGGGCTGTAGACAAGGATGATCGTGGCCGCCAGCGCGACGCTGCGCAGCGAGATGGCGCGGCGGTCAGCCAGGATCGCGCCCAGCATCACCGCGACCATGACGAAGGCGCGCTCGGTCGCCACCCCGCCGCCGGACAGCCACAGATAGCCGGCGGCGGCCAGCAGGGCGACGAGGGCGGCGAACTTGTGGATTTGCAGCGCGGGGGCGATACCCAGCCCCTGCATTCCGGCCGCCGACAGTCGCAGCGCCGTGTAGACGAAGCCTGCCAGCAGGCTCATGTGCAGGCCCGAAATCGAGATGATGTGGTAGAGATTTGCCGCCCGCATCACCTCGTTCGTGGCTTCCTCGACCCCCGAGCGATCGCCGGTCATCAGTGCGGCGGCGACCGCGCCTTCCTGGCCTCCGATGCGCTGCCGGATGGCGGCGCTGATCGCCATCCGGACGCGGGGCATCAACTGCCATACGCCCCTGGCGGGCTCGACGGTCATCAATGGCGTTCGCACATAGCCGACCGCGCCAAGCCCTTCGAACCAGGCGTGCCAGCGGAAATCGAAGCTTCCGGGCGAGGCCGGGCCGGGCGGCGGGCCAAGATGGCCGGTCAGCATCACCCGCGCGCCCGGTTCGGGCAGATCCTCGGCGGCCTGATCCATCAGCGACAGCCGGACCCGTCCGGGGGTGCGATCCGGGGGCAGATCGCGCAGCACGACATCGTCCAGTGTCAGCCGGATCCGGTCGCGGGCCGAACGGTCGATGCCAACCAGGCGGCCTTCGACCGGGCCGTAATAGCGCCATTCCAGCACAGGTGCAGCAACGCTGGCCGAACGCCAGCCCGCCAGCCCGATCCCTGCCGCGATCAGGGCCAGGGCCAGCCCGCCCATCCGCAAGGCGTCAGCCGCCCCCCAACTGATGCGCCCCCCCTGGGCAATCCGAGGGGCCGCGTACGATATGGCGAGGCCGGCGCAGGAGATGACGGCGAGAAGCAGCCATTGGCCCATGGTCGGTTGCGCCGGCAGCACGAACCACAGCGCGATGCCGGCCGACAGGCAGACCGGAACCCAGGCGAATAGCCCCGCCCGTCCGGCAGCGGCCGGGCGGGCGGGGGCGGCGGACCGGGGCCGGGGCGCACGAAGCCGGGACGGAGCAAATCCCGGCAGTGCGACCGGCACCGGCACCGCAGCGGCCGCCGGGACTTGACCCGACGGCGTGGTCCCGGCCGGGGCAGTCATTCTTGTCCTTTCTGACGCGCTTCTCTATGTCTTCCTCACGAAGATGGCATGGGCTGCTTACCAAAGCGTTAACGCGACCCGGCCTGCCCCCGAGAAGCCCGTCCGAGAAGGCCCCGATGTCCGACCCTGCCCAGATCGTCACCCGTTTTGCCCCCTCGCCGACCGGCTATCTGCATATCGGCGGTGCGCGGACGGCGCTGTTCAACTGGCTTTTCGCACGCGGACGGGGCGGGAAATTCCTGCTTCGGATCGAGGATACCGATCGCGCCCGTTCGACCCCCGAGGCGACAGCGGCGATCCTGAAGGGGCTGGAATGGCTGGGGCTGGACTGGGATGGTGAGCCGATCAGCCAGTTCGCCCGCAAGGATCGCCATGCCGAGGTCGCGCGCGAGATGCTGGCCCGGGGCGCGGCATATAGATGCTTCTCGACGCCCGAGGAGATCGCGGAATGGCGCGAGGCGCATCCGCGCCAGCCGTTCCAGAGCCCATGGCGCGATGCCTCGGACCTGCCCGATGCCCCTTACGCGATTCGCCTCAGGGCGCCGCGCGAGGGTGAGACGGTCATCGCGGACGCGGTGCAGGGCGAGGTGCGGGTGGCCAATGACCAGCTTGACGACATGGTCCTTTTGCGCAGCGACGGCACGCCGACCTATATGCTGGCGGTGGTGGTGGACGATCACGACATGGGCGTGACCCATGTGATCCGGGGCGACGATCACCTGACCAACACCGCCCGCCAGATCCAGATCTATGACGCGATGGGCTGGCCGCGCCCGGTCTTCGCCCATATCCCGCTGATCCATGGCGAGGACGGCAAGAAGCTGTCCAAGCGGCATGGCGCGGTCGGCCTGCACGAATTCGCGGCGCTTGGCTATCCGCCGGCGGCCATGCGCAACTATCTGGCGCGGCTGGGCTGGAGCCATGGCGATGACGAGTTGTTCGACGACGCGCAGGCCCGCGACTGGTTCGATCTGCCGGGAATCGGCCGGGCGCCGGCGCGGCTGGACTTCAAGAAGCTGGAACATGTCAGCGGCCATCACATCGGCTCGATGGATGACGCGGCGCTGTTGGCGACGCTGGAGCATTATCTTGCCGAAACCGGCGCCCGGCCACTGACCGAAAGCCAGAAGCAACGCCTTCTGCCGGCCCTGCCGGCGCTGAAGGAAAAGGCCAGAACCCTGCCGCAACTGCTGGAACAGGCACGCTTTGCCCTGATCGACCGGCCCGTGGACGTGGATGAGAAAGCCGCCAAGGCGCTGGATTCGGTATCCCTTGGTATGCTGAAATCGTTGACTGCCGCGATGCAGCATGCTAGCTGGGCGCGAGACGAGCTGGAACAGGCGGCCAAGCGGATTGCCGAAGAAAACGGCGTCGGGTTGGGCAAGATTGCGGGGCCCCTGCGCGCCGCTCTGGCCGGCCGCACCGCCACCCCCAGCGTGTTCGACATGATGACGGCGCTAGGCCGCGAGGAATCGCTGGCCCGGCTTCAGGACCAGACGGAATTGGCAGGTTAACGCCTGCCCTCACTTGCCAGGGTTGCCCCGAGCCGCAAACGACGGTTGACCCGGCCCAGCCTGAAAGGACGTTTTGGATGGCCGATCCGAAGACCGCCAAACTGCTTCTCGACAACTCCTCCTATGATTTGCCGATCCTGAGCCCCACCAAGGGACCGGATGTCCTGGATATCCGCAAGCTCTACGGCCAGGCGGATGTCTTCACCTATGATCCCGGCTTCACCTCGACGGCAAGCTGCGATTCGACCATCACCTTCATCGACGGCGACAAGGGCGAGCTGTGGTATCGCGGCTATCCGATCGAGCAGCTTGCCGCCAAGTCGCACTATCTGGAAGTCTGCTTCCTGTTGCTCTACGGCGAGTTGCCGACGAATGAGCAACTGGTCGATTTCGAGGGTCGCGTCACCCGCCACACCATGGTGCATGAGCAGATGCACTATTTCTTCCGCGGTTTCCGCCGCGACAGCCACCCGATGGCGACGATGGTCGGCGTGGTCGGCGCGATGTCGGCCTTCTATCACGATTCGACCGATATCGGCGATCCCTGGCAGCGCGAAGTCGCCGCCATCCGGCTGATCGCAAAACTGCCGACCATCGCGGCCATGGCCTATAAATATTCGATCGGTCAGCCCTTCGTCTATCCGCAGAACGATCTCGATTACGCCTCGAACTTCCTGCACATGTGTTTTTCGGTCCCGGCCGAGAAATACAACGTCAATCCGGCGCTGGCGCGCGCCATGGACCGCATCTTCACGCTGCATGCCGATCACGAGCAGAACGCCTCGACCTCGACCGTGCGGCTGGCGGGATCCTCGGGCGCCAACCCCTTCGCCTGCATCGCAGCGGGCATCGCCTGCCTGTGGGGGCCCGCGCATGGCGGCGCCAACCAGGCCTGTCTGGAAATGCTGCGCGAGATCGGCAGCGTGGACCGCATCCCGGAATATATCCGGCGCGCCAAGGACAAGGACGATCCGTTCCGGCTGATGGGCTTCGGCCACCGGGTCTACAAGAACTTCGACCCGCGCGCGAAGGTGATGAAGGAATCGGCCGACGAGGTTCTGGATCTGCTGGGCATCCACGACAACCCGACCCTGCAGGTCGCCAAGGAACTGGAAAAGATCGCGCTCGAGGACGAGTATTTCGTCGAGAAGAAGCTCTATCCCAACGTCGATTTCTATTCCGGCATCATCCTCGAGGCGATGGGCTTCCCGACCTCGATGTTCACCCCGATCTTCGCGCTGTCGCGCACGGTGGGCTGGATCGCGCAGTGGAAGGAAATGATCGACGATCCGCAGAACAAGATCGGCCGCCCGCGCCAGCTTTATGTCGGCGCCGACAAGCGCGACTATGTCGATCTGGACCGGCGCTGATCCGAACGGATTGTGGTATCGGTTCCGGGGCCTCTTCGGAGGCCCCTTTTGCTTGCGCCCCTTGCGCCGGGGCGGGGCTGGTGGCAAGGGACGGGCATGAGCGAGACAGAACAGAAACTGGCGCTGGTCACCGGCGCATCGCGGGGCCTCGGCGCGGCCTTGGCGGAAGGACTGGCCGCCCGCGGCTATCACGTTCTGGCCGTGGCCCGGACGGTGGGCGGGCTGGAGGATCTGGATGATCGCATCCGGGCCGCAGGTGGCGCGGCCACGCTGGCGCCGATGGATGTGACCGAGGCGCCGGCCATGCAGCAACTGGCCGAAGCCATCGCCGGTCGCTGGGGCGGGCTGGATTTCTGGGCGCATACGGCGATCCACGCCGCGCCCCTCTCGCCCGCGCCGCATATCGACGGCAAGGACTGGGCGAAATCGCTGCTGCTGAACGTCGAGGTGGTGCGCGGGCTGATGGCGCTTCTCGAGCCGTTGCTGCGCGCGCGCGGCGGCACGGCGCTGTTCTTCGATGACCCGCGCGGCGGCGCGAAGTTCTTTGGCGCCTATGGCGCGACCAAGGCGGCGCAGATCGCCCTGGCCCGCAGCTGGCAGGCCGAGACGGCCAGCCTCGGCCCGCGCGTGGTGATCGCCGAGCCCTCCGGGATGCCGACCGCCCTGCGCGCCCGGTTCTTCCCGGGCGAGGATCGCGCTCCGCTGACCCCCTGCAAGGCCGAAGCCGAGCGCATTCTGGCGGCACTCTGAACTTATCGGGCCGCGTTGCCCGATACGGGCGACCCATGGCCGATGCGCGGACCCAAGCGGACTTGGCCACCACGCGGACCCGGGTGCGGATGAAGGGCCCCGGAGCAACTGTTCCTGAGTGATCCCGTGCCTTTCCGCGCCCGCAACCGGCCGCTGGAGATGAAAACGCCCCGGAGGACCTTCGGGGCGTTGACTGGCAGCACAGAAGCGCCTGACGCCGTCAGGCGCGTTCGCTGTATTCGAACAGTTCGGTATTGACGATGATATCCTCGCCCTCGCCGACGAAGGGCGGGATCATGATGCGCACGCCGTTGTCGAGGATCGCCGGCTTGTAGCTGTTGGCGGCGGTCTGGCCCTTCACCACCGGCTCGGTCTCGGCGATCTTGCAGGTGACTTTCTGCGGGATCTGCACCGACAGCGCCTCTTCGCCGTAATATTCGATGGTCGCGGTCATGCCGTCCTGCAGGAACGGGCGGCGGTCGCCCAGCAGTTCGGCGTCCAGTTCGGTCTGCTCGAAGGTCTCGCTGTCCATGAAGACCAGTTTGCCGTCGCTTTCATAGAGGAACTGCTGGTCCTTCTGGTCCAGACGGACCCGCTCGACCTTGTCCTCGCTGCGAAAGCGCTCGTTCAGCTTGCGGCCGTCGCGCAGGTTCTTCAATTCGACCTGGGCAAAGGCGCCGCCCTTGCCGGGCTTTACATGGTTGACCTTCACGGCGGCCCAGAGGCCGCCGTCATGCTCCAGCACATTGCCGGGGCGGATTTCGTTGCCGTTGATCTTGGGCATGGATGAACTCTTCGGGTTTGCGGAATTTTTCGACCGTCCGGGCGTTGAACGGCGTTGCCGCGTCCCTATATCGGGGCGTGCGATCTTAGGCAACCGTAACGGGTTTGCGGGCTTGTCAAGTCGCGAGCCGCGGCAGAAGGCCGCTCAAAATCCGGCAGTGGTGAAGATTTTACCTGATTTTCACATGAAATGCAGATAATGCATGGCAGCCATGCGGTTAGGGGAATATCGAATCGGCGCCGACATGGTCTAAGGCATACGGCACCGTCAGAGAAACGGAAATTAAAACGCGGGGTTGAAGTCGTTTCTTCCCGCAAAGGCCCCTGCTGACCTTCGGGGGCAGATGAGATGGACGAATAAGATGCGCGATTTTGTTGACGGCTCGGCTTTCAATTTCGAACAGGGGCAGCGGGCCCGCAAGCTGTTTGCAGCAGTCGTTCTGGCCGCACTGGACGACGCTATTGCCGATGACAAGAAATATGGCAACGGCCCCGAGCAGATCGCCCGCTGGGCGCGTTCGCGCGATGGGCGCGAAGTGCTGAGCTGCGCCGGCATCGACCCCAACGAGCGGGTGGTGAAGGGGCTGATGGAATTCGTCTCGAAAGGGGTGCGCACCTCGGTCGCGCTGTCGCGCGAGGAAAGCGAACGCCGCATGGCCGCAGAGGCGGAATCCGAAGCCGCCTGACGGGACAATCCGCGCCGCTTCCCTAGGCCGCCCATCCGGGCGGCCTTTCGCGTTCCCGCGCCGCCGCTTCAGCGAAGACTGTCCACCAGATTGCCCGCCCGCCCGATGCCCGCAGACGGTGCGCCTGCCCTCCGACAGCAGGAAGGGGGCGATGCGGATCGCCCCCTTCCTGGTCTCGTATCATGTCCGGTGGGCATGGCCCGGTGCCTCGTGTTACCGGTTCGGCCAAAGGGGGGCGTGGCGGTTCACATCCTTGTAGAGCAGATAGCGGAACGGGCCGGGGCCGCCCGCATAGCAGGCCTGCGGGCAGAAGGCCCGAAGCCACATGAAATCGCCGGGGCCGACCTCGACCCAGTCGCGGTTCAGGCGGTAGACCGCCTTGCCCTCGATCACGAAGAGGCCATGTTCCATGACATGGGTTTCGGCAAAGGGGATCGAGCCACCGGGCTGCAGGGTCACGATGGTGACATGCATGTCGTGGCGCAGGTCGGCCGGATCGACGAAGCGGGTCGTGGCCCAGGCGCCGTTGGTGTCGGGCATGGAGGCAGGGGTGATGTCCTGCTCCTGCAGGACGAGGGGATCGGGGCGGCTCAGCCCCTCGACCGGCTGCCAGCGCTTGCGCCACCAGTGGAACCCGGTCTTGCCCGACGCCAGATTGCGCAGCGACCATTCGGTTCCCGGCGGAACATAGGCGTATCCGCCCGAGGTCAGCCGGTGGTCGGTGCCGTCGATGGTCACCCGCAATTCGCCATCGGTGACGAAGATCACATGCTGGATCTCGGGGTCGTCGTCGGGGGCACTGCTGCCGCCGCCCTCGGACAGCTCGACGATATACTGGCTGAAGGTCTCGGCGAAACCCGTCAGCGGGCGGGCGATGACCCACATCCGCATCCCGTCCCAGCCCGGCAGGAAGCTGGTCACGATGTCGCGCATGGTGCTGCGCGGGATCACCGCATAGGCCTCGGTGAAGACGGCCGTGTCGGTGGTCAGGTCGGTCTGCGGCGGCAGGCCGGCGATCGGCCCGGCATAGGAACCGGCAGCCGAGGTTTTGGGGGCGATCTTGTTCATTTCAGGACGTCCTTCAGACGAAGTTCGGCAATGCGCATGACCTGTTTCTCGGCCTCGCTGCGCTCGGTCAGGGTGTCGTTGTCCACGCGCGCCTGCATGGCGCGCTGGATGCCCGGCTTGTCATAATCGCGCACCGCGATGATGAAGGGAAAGCCGTGCTTCGCGGTATAGGCATCGTTCAGCCGCGTGAACTCGGCCTTCTCGGCATCGGTCAGCGCGTCAAGCCCGGCGCTGGACTGTTCCGAGGTGCTTTCGGCCGTCAACTGCTTGGCCTCGGCCAGCTTGCCGGCCAGGTCGGGGTGGGCGATCAGCACGCCCAGCCGTTCCTCGTTGCTGGCAGCACGGAAAATCTGCGCCATCCGTCCGGCCAGACCCGCGGCGCTGTCATGGATGGCGCCCATCTCGGCGTCCCAGACACGCTCGGCGATCCAGGGGGAATGCTCGTAGATGCCACCGAACTTGGTGACGAACGCGTCCCGCTCCATCTGGCTGGGGCGCGGGCGCGGCTGGTAGGGATGGGTCTCGGCCCAGTGGCGGGCGATGTCCAGCCGGGTGGCGAACCAGACGCCCTCATGGGCGCGGGCATGCTCGAGGAAGCGCTTGATCGCCATCGCCCGGCCCGGCCGGCCGGCAAGGCGGCAATGCAGCCCGATCGACATCATCTTCGGCGCACCGGCCGCACCTTCTTCGTAGAGAACGTCGAAGCTGTCGCGCAGATAGTCGAAGAACTCGACCCCGGTGCCGAAGCCCTGCCCCGACGAGAACCGCATGTCATTGGCGTCCATCGTGTAGGGCACCATCAACTGCGGGCGGCCCTGATGCACATGCCAATAGGGCAGTTCGTCGGCGATGGTGTCTGCGAGATAGGCAAAGCCGCCCTCCTCGCAGCCCAGTTCGACCGTGTTCATCGAGGTGCGGCCCTGGTAGAAGCCATAGGGACGCTCACCCGTCACACGGCGATGCAACTCGACCGCCTGGGCGATGTGATCGGCCTCGATCTCGCGCGGCACGTCGCGGTAGTCGATCCATTTCAGCCCGTGGGTGGCGATCTCCCAACCGGCGGCCTGCATGGCACTGACCTGTTCGGGGGCGCGTTCCAGTGCGGTGGCGACGCCATAGACGGTGATCGGGATATCCTTCAGCAGCCGGTGCAGCCGCCAGAACCCCGAGCGGGCGCCGTAGTCATAGATCGATTCCATGTTCCAGTGACGCTGGCCGGGCCAGGGCTGGCAGCCGATGATCTCGGACAGGAACGCCTCGGAGGCGGCGTCGCCATGTTCGATGCTGTTCTCGCCGCCTTCCTCGTAATTCATCACGATCTGCACGGCGATCCGGGCCCCGCCGGGCCATTGCGGATCCGGGGTGGTTTCGCCATATCCTCGCATGTCGCGGCTGTAGCGCATCTTGCCTCTCCTCCGGCCTGGCTTGGGTTCCGCCTAGAAAACAGCGTCAGCGCCCAATGAACAAGCCGTCGAGATTGAAATTCTGTATATACAAATCGACGAAACTCGCCGCGGGTTTCAATGACATATTGAAAGACTTCCGGGTTAGCAGTTATTGCTAAGTTGTTCGGTGGCTACGTAAAGTTCCGCAATGAGCGGCTGAGGAGCGCCGCGCGGAGGATATTTATGGAACGCTACTTCAAGCTTGCCGAGCATGGCAGCAATGTCCGCACCGAGATCATCGCAGGTGTCACGACATTCCTGACCATGGCTTACATCATCTTTGTCAACCCAGACATCCTGTCCACAACGGGCATGGACCGCGATGCGGTCTTCATCGCCACCTGCCTCGCGGCCGCCATCGGTTCGGCCGTCATGGGGCTGTGGGCAAACTGGCCCATCGGCATGGCGCCGGGCATGGGCCTGAACGCCTTCTTCGCCTTCACCGTTGTCGCCGGCATGGGATTCACCTGGCAGCAGGCCCTTGGCGCCGTCTTCATCAGCGGCATGATCTTCCTGTTCCTGTCGATCACCGGCCTCCGGCGCTGGCTGATCTCGGGGATCCCGCATTCGATGCGCAGCGCGATCGCGGCCGGCATCGGGATGTTCCTCGGGATCATCGCCATGAAGAATGCAGGCATCGTGGTGGACAACCCGGCGACCCTCGTCGGTGTCGGCGACCTGACCGCGACCACCACCCTGCTGGCCATCGTCGGCTTCTTCATCATCGCCGCCCTCGACGCGCTGAAAGTCCCCGGCGCAATCCTGATCGGGATCGTGGCCGTGACCGTGGCCTCGATCGCCCTGGGCGCCAGCCAGTTCGGCGGAATCGTCTCGATGCCGCCCTCGATCGCGCCGACCTTCATGCAGCTTGACCTTGCCGGCGCCCTGGGTTTCGGCATCATCCAGGTGGTTCTGGTCATGGTCCTGGTCGAGGTCTTCGACGCCACCGGCACGCTGATCGGCGTGGCCAAGCGCGCCGGCCTGCTGACCGAGGGACCCGCGCATACCAACAAGGGCCTGAGCCGGGCGCTGATGGCGGATTCCACCGCGATCACCGTCGGCTCGTTCCTGGGCACCTCCTCGACCACCGCCTATGTCGAAAGCGCGGCGGGCGTGCAGGCCGGTGGCCGCACCGGGCTGACCGCACTGGTCGTGGCGGGGCTGTTCCTGGCGGCGACCTTCCTCGCCCCGCTGGCCGGATCGGTTCCGGCCTATGCAACGGCGCCGGCGCTGCTCTATGTCGCCACGCTGATGGTGCGCGAACTGTCCGAGATCGAATGGGACGACGTGACCGAGGCCGCGCCTGCCGTTCTGGCCGCCTTGGCCATGCCCTTCACCTATTCCATCGCCAACGGCCTGGCTTTCGGCTTCATCAGCTATGCGGTGATCAAACTGTTCACCGGGCGCGCCCGCGAGGTGCATCTGGCGACCTGGATCATCGCGGCGATGTTCATCGCGAAATACGCGCTCTTCGGATCGGAATAAGGCGCAGTGTCAAGATAGCTGCCGCCCCGCGGGGCGACCCGGAAGACCGACAAACCCCGCCGCTTCGGCGGGGTTTGCATTTGCGGCAACGCTCCCGGCAAAGTGCCCGGATCCATACCGGAACCGGGTCGGGCGATCCTTGGCGCCGGATGAACGCTGACCCGTTGACCGGCTCACACAAGAGAGCTATCTACCCGACGGTGTCGCTTGTGCTTGCGGCGGTCCCCGCCGCAACCGCGACCGTCAAGAGTAGGGCCCGGTTCCGTGCGCCCGAAATGACCATGCGGGTGTGGCGAAACTGGTAGACGCACCAGATTTAGGTTCTGGCGCCGCAAGGCGTGGGGGTTCAAGTCCCTCCACCCGCACCACATTGTTTTATAGGTATCTTTCACTGGAATGCCCCTCCCGCCATGTGAGGATCGGGCAAAGTTCCGCAATCCGTTTCGCATATTCATGGGCGTTGTCACGGGACTCGGTTCAGGAAGGATCCACGCTGCCACATATCGACGCCGCGATCAGGGCTTGAAAACGGGCGGGCGCTTCTCACGGAAGGCGGCCATTGCCTCGGCGGAATCCTTGGTCGTGGACAGGGCCTTGGTATTGCCCTGCTCGTAGCGGTAGCCTTCGTAGAGCGACAGGTTCTCGGTCAGTTGAAACGCCAATTTGGCCGCGCGTATCGCCGAGGGACTGGCTTTGGCGATGTCGCGGGCGATCTCGGTCGCGGTATCCATCAAGGCCTCGGGCGCGACACATGCCGAAGCGACGCCCTTTTGCAGCAGGTCGGGGCCATAGATGCGGCGCCCGGTCAACAGCATGAGGCGGGCATCGGATTCGCCCAGATGGCGGCGAACATGGGCGACGCCACCGGCAAGCCCGACATTCACCTCGGTCATCTGCAGATAGCCTTTGTCTGAAAAAATCAGGATGTCGCAGCACAGCGCAGACACGCAGCCGGCACCGATGGCCGCGCCATTCACGGCGGCGATCACCGGCTTGGGGCATTCGAGGATGCAGTCGAAACTGGCCCTGACGCGACGGTTATGGGCCGTATAGTTGCCGGGGTCCTGGGTCGGGCGCTCTGACAGGTCGGCGCCTGCTGAAAACGCCTTTCCTTCGCCGGTCAGGATGATGGCCCGCACATCCGCACGGTCGCCAAGACTGTCCATCACGACCTGAATCTCTTCCCGCAGCCTGTTATTCTGCGCATTGACCGGAGGTCGGGCGATGGTGACGGTGGCAAAGTAGTCGTTAACCGAAACCTTGAGCGTTTCGAGTTCCATAATCTGCTCTCCTTCTGTTTGGGTGCGGCCTCAGACCTGATCCCCGGAAATTCGACGTGACACGGTTGGTTGCCCGTCCGGCTTGCCCAACCGGCGATCGATCCAGTCCAGCATCAGCTGCGCGACCTCCTCCGGTTTCTCGTCGGGCAGGGCATGGCTTGCACCGTCAACCAGCTTCAATTCCAGCCGGGGAGCGAATTCGCGCAGATAGAAGTCGCGATCCTGCTCGGCCCGGAAAGGGTCTTGTAACCCGACAATGTCCAGCATCGGCGCGCGGCCACTGGACCACCAGCTGTCCCGGTCTGTCCGGGTCCGGGCCGCGCGCTGTGCGTGCACGACCTTGCCGCTCCATCCCTCCAGCCACGGGCGGGGATCGTGGTCCCCGGTGAAAAATGCCGTGCGCAGGGCCGCCAGGCGGTCATATTCGGGCGCTTCGGTGTTCATCGCGGTATTGATCGCTTCGGTCAGTGTGTCCGGCCATTTGCCCGCACCGGCCGCAAGCAGGATCAGACCATCGATCATGCTGGGAAAATTCTGCGCCATGGTGCGTGCGATCCAGCAGCCATATGCGTGACCGGCGACCACGGCCCCGCCCTCGCCCGTTTCCGCGCGAAGTGCGGCGGCAGCATCTGCGGCGAGATCGTGGAAATCGATCCCTTCCAGCGGCCCCTCGCTGCCGCCCATGCCGCGCGGCTAGGGCATCACGACCCGCATGCCTCCAGCGGCGAGATGCTCGGCCAGATGAAAGAAATCCTCGGCCCCCCGGCCCGTGGATGCGATAAGGCAGATGGTGCGCGACGCCGGATCCGCCGGACCGGTGACCGCATAGGCGATCACGGCATCGCCATTCTGGACGCTGCGGATTTCAGGAAGCTTATGGGTCATCGGATGGTCCCTGGATCTCGGGCAATGCCCTTGACGATTTGGCAAGCCTGCCTGTGTGCAGGTCAGGGTGGGCCGAAGCCCACCGCAACATGGTCAACTCGGCCACCAGTCGACAAGTCCGAAGCTGAGGATCGGCAGCATGAGAAGCAGGATGATCCGCACAAACTCCGCCATGATGAAAGGCACGGTGCCGCGGAAGATCTGAGCGACCGGGATATCCCTGGCAATCGCTGAGATGACGAACAGATTCATCCCCACCGGCGGCGTGATCATCCCCACCTCGACCACGACAAGGGTCAGGATGCCGAACCACAATGCCTGCTGCTGCGGCAAAAGCCCGAAATCGAAGCTCATGATCGTCGGGAAGAACACCGGAACGGTCAGAACGATCATCGACAGGCTGTCCATGACGCAACCCATGATCAGGTAGAACAGGACCATCAGCAGCAATACCGTCATCGGCGCAACATTCGCGGCCATGAACCAGTCCGCCAATGCCGTGGGCATCCGCGAAAGCGCAATCGCCACGTTGAAGATATCCGCCCCGAAAATGATCACGAAGATCATCGCGCTGGCCGACGCGGTATCCACGAGGCTGTCGACCAGGCTTTCGAGGGTCAGCGTGCGTCCCAGAAGACCGGCTGCCGCCGTCAGAACCACCCCGACCGACGCGCCCTCGGCCGGTGTGAAGAACCCGCCATAGATGCCGCCCAGCACGATCACGAAGATGCCGACAATATGCCAGATATTACGCAGGCTGTGCATCCTGTCCCGCCAGCCGGCACGTTCCTGCAGAGGGGCCGAGTTCGGGAAAAGCCGGACATAGATGGCGATTGCGATAATGAAGCCCAGCACCGCCAAAGCTCCGGGCACCATGGCGGCGAGGAACAGCTTGACGATATTCTGCTCGGTCAGCAGCGCATAGATGATCAGCACGACCGAAGGCGGGATGAGGATGCCCAGCGTGCCGCCTGCCGCAAGTGAGCCGGAGGACAACGCGCCGCTGTAACGGTGCTTCTGCATTTCGGGCAGGGCGACCTTGGCCATCGTCGAGGCAGTTGCGATTGAAGAGCCGGAAATCGAGCCGAACATCGCACAACCTGCGACAGAGGCCATGGCAAGCCCGCCGCGCCAGTGACCGATCCACGCATTGGATGCGGCGAACAGGGCGGCAGAGATGCCCGTACGCGTCGCCAGATGCCCCATCAGGATGAAAAGCGGAATGATCGCAAGGTCATAGGACATGAAGCGATCGGGCCAGGCGGATTGCAGATAAGCCGTCAGCGCGGCGGGGCTGGACAGCAGCATATAGCCTGCGGACCCGACAACGGCCATGGACAGGCCTATGGGCGCCCGCAGGATGATGGCAATCAGCAGAACGACGATAAGGATGATTGCAAGTGTGGTGGGTTCCATGGCTCAGCCTTCCACTGCCGTGAATGTCGATGGGACCAGAACTTGTGCAAATGCGATAAGGCTTGCTCCGGCCGATCCCAGCACTGCAGGGGCATAGGCCCACCACAACGGCAGAGACATCAGTGTGGTGCGATCGCCATATTCGTGGATTTCGATCATCCCCTGCACCATGAAGTAGCACAGGATCGCCCACCCGGACGCGAAAGCGAAAAGCCAGAACCAGTCGATCGCGGCGGTGACATGGCGCGGCGGGAGTGTCAGGAACTCTGTGTATCTGATCCGGCCCATGCAGTTTCAGATACTCAAGCGGCGAAGCGCTCGCCGAACATTATGGCGAACTGGTTGCGGGCCGCAAACCCTTCCCGGACGTTTCGGCCGTCTTTCTCGAAGCTGCGGATCGCCAGATAGATCAGCTTGGTCGCGGCATCGTCCGTCGGAAACGATCCGCGCGTCTTGATGGATTTCCGGATCACGCGGTTCAGGCTCTCGA
>NZ_JAHKNG010000019.1 GCF_018860165.1 Paracoccus marinaquae | reverse complement strand
TCAAAAATCCCATGTCGATCACTCCGTATGCCTCCAGCTGCTTCAAGCCGAGGCAGGGTTGCACATGGGTCAATTCTCAATGACAATTTTGGCGGTTGCCGGGTCAATTCTCAGTGGCAATCAACACCCATGCACCTGGAACACATGCTTCGCCAGATCGAGCCCGACCGTGATAATCTCCGACATGACCGTCCTCCCTTGTGGATAATCGCAGACCCTCCTTGGCACATCAATGCCGTCGGGGGGCGGTCACATCATCAAGCCCCACCGGCCATTCCGCGTCGGTCAAATCGCTTGCATACCGATCCGCCTTGCGTTCGTATCGTTTCCGGATGATTTCGGTCCAGGCCATCATGATCTCCGTTCGTTCTCACAAACAAACAGAATCATAACCAACTGAAATCACTCAACCCATTCCGATCAGGCTTTGAGACAAGGCCCGGGCTATTTCCAGCGCCGGTGAACCCACAGCCACTGATCCATATGCCGGCGCACCAATGCCTCGAGCCTGTCGTTCAGCTCCTGCATCATCGCCGCCGGTTCGCCCGGGGCGATCGGGTCATCGATCAGGATCCGGAATCTCAGCCCGTCGGGCTGCCGGATCGCGGCGGCCTGCAGCAGCAGCGCGTCATGGCGCAACGCCAGGTCGGCCGCGGTCAGGGCGGTTCTGGCGGGCTGGCCGAAGAAGGTCAGCATCTCGCCATCCCGGGACGCCTGATCGATGGCGATGGCCAGCCAGCCACCGGCCCGAAGATGCCGCAGCATCGCGGCCAGACCACGCCGGCCGCGCGGGAACAGCGGCTCGGATATCGAGGTGATTGCCTCGGTATAATGCGCGTTGAACAGCGGATTGTTCATCGGCCGGTACAGCCCGCCAAAGGGCCAGCCGCGCCCGACCATCGCCGCACGCATGGCGTCGTAGTTGCCGATATGGGCGCAGGCCAGCACCACCGGCCGCTTTTCGGCAAAGGCCGCCTCCAGCGCCGCCAGGCCGGGTCCCTCCATCCGGGCGGTTTCCTGGGTATGGCGGACGAATTCCGCGCCGGAATAGGTCTCGATCATCGAGCGGCCGATATTGTCGGGAACTGCGCGGACCAGCCGCTCGATTTCGGTCCGGTCCAGATCCGGGCGGGTCAGCGCCAGATTCTCGCGGATCCGCCGCCGCCATCCTGCCAGCGGCGCCAGTATCCGGGCGAAGAACCAGCCGGCCGCCGGAAGCCTGCGGTGATAGGGCAGCATCCGGGCCAGCCGGATCACGGCAAGGAAGGCGGCATTGGCCAGACGGTCGCGCAGCGGCGGCGCGCTGGCGCGGTCCTTCGTCCTCTCGTCGCCGTTCCTGCCGCTCATCGATCCTTCCGTGCCGCACGGGTTTCGCGCGACCAGACATAGAGGCCCGCGCTCACGATAATCGCCGCGCCGAGGATGGTCCAGCGATCGGGCAACTGACCGAAGAACAGCCAGCCCCAGAGACCGGCCCAGATCAGGCCGGTATATCCGAAGGGCGCCAGCGCGCCCGCCTCGGCCAGGGAAAAGGCGCGGATCAGCAGCGCCTGGCTGACCGTCCCGAACAGGCCCAGAACGGCGAAGGCCCACAGATCGGCAATCGCGACCGGCTGCCAGAAGAACGGCACCACCAGAGAGGTCAGCGCACCGCCCACGAAGGCCGACCACAGGATCGAGGTGGCCGTAGAATCGCTGCGCACCGCCCGCGTCAGCAACGCGCCCGAGGCATAGGTGAAGGCACCGATCATCGGCAGCAGCGCCGCCGGCTGGAACACCCCCAGCCCGGGACGGATGACGATCATCGCTCCGGCCAGCGCGGCGGCGATGCCGAGGACACGGCGCAGCCCGATCCTCTCACCCAGAAACAGCGCCGCGCCAAGCGTGATCAGCACCGGGTTGGTGTCCATGATCGCGGTTGCCTCGGCCAGCCCGATGAACTGCAGCGAGGTGAAGAACAGCCCGACCGATGCCAGTTGCGTCAGCGCCCGCAGGAATTGCAGCCCGGGCTGGCGGCTGCGCATCAGCGCGGGAATACCGCCCCGGTAGATCAGTGCGACAATGACGATATTGCCGATGAAACGCGCCCAGACGACCTGCACGGGTGAATAGTTCTGGGTCAGGTGCTTGGCCGTCGCATCCATCAGCGTGAAGGACAGGATCGCGAGGCAGATCAGCACGATCCCGGTCGTCTGATCCGCGCCCGGACGACGCAATCCGTCCTGTTCCTGTCCCATCAAGGCGACGGCGCGCCGCAGCAGCCGCATCACCGCCCACCGGCAAAAACGGCCGGATCTGCACCCGGCCGCTTCTTCTTCATGAAAATATCCCCGCCGGAGGCGGAAAGTTCTTTCACAGCAATGCCTTGGCGCGTCCGGTAACGGCTTCGGCGGTGATCCCGAATTCCTTGTACAGCGCCGGCGCCGGGGCCGAGGCGCCAAAGCCCGTCATGCCGACGAAATCCGACTTTTCCTCGCGCCCGCGCTCGCCCAGCAGCAACCAGTCCCAGGGCTGGCGCACGGCCGCCTCGATGGCGACGCGGACCGTGCCGTCCGGCAGGACCTCCTCGCGATAGGCGCGGGCCTGGGCGCGGAACAGCTCCATCGAGGGAACCGAGACGACGCGGGTCGGCGTTCCGTCGGCTTCCAGCGCCTCGCGGGCGGTCACCGCGATCTCGACCTCCGAGCCGGTCGCCATCAGTACCACCGCGGGCTTGCCGCCCGAGGCCTCGCGCAGCACATAGGCGCCGCGCGCCGACAGGTTCTCGTCGTGATGACTGCTGCGCAGCGTCGGCAGGTTCTGTCGCGACAGCGCCAGCACCGAGGGGCGATCCGTCTGCGACAGCGCCAGTTCCCAGGCCTCGGCGGTCTCGACCTGATCGCAGGGACGCAGGGTCAGGATGTTCGGCGTCGCCCGGCAGATCGCCAGATGCTCGATCGGCTGATGGGTCGGGCCGTCCTCGCCGAGGCCGATGCTGTCATGGGTCATCACATAGACGACCGGCAGCCCCATCAGTGCCGACAGCCGGATCGCGCCGCGGGCATAATCGGTGAAGGTCAGGAAGGTGCCGCCATAGGGGCGGAAGCCGCCATGCAGCCAGATGCCGTTCATCGCCGCCGCCATGCCATGTTCGCGGATGCCGTAATGGACATAGCGGCCCAGCCGGTTCTCGGGGCCGAAGGCGGACATGTCGCCGGTCTTGGTGTTGTTCGAGCCGGTCAGGTCGGCCGATCCGCCGAAATTTTCGGGCATATGCGGGTTCAGCACTTCCAGCACGTTCTCGCTGGCCTTGCGGGTGGCGACCTTGGGCTTGCCCTCGGCGCTCTGGGTCTTCAGCGCGGTGATGGTCGGGGACAGATGCGGGTTCGCGCCGTTGCCGATGCGGCGGCTGAACTCGTCGCGGCTGTCGCTGGACAGCGCGGCGACCCGGGCTTCCCAGGCGGCGCGCGTCTCGCCGCCGCGGGCGCCGATCGCGCGCCAGTCGCGGGCGATGCCTTCGGGGATCTCGAAGGCCGGGGCGGTCCAACCATAGACGCGGCGGGTGGCGGCGATTTCCTCGGCCCCGAGGGGCGAGCCATGCGCCTTGGCGCTGTCAGAGCGGGTGGGGGCACCGAAGCCGATCACGGTCTTGCAGTCGACCAGCACCGGGCGGCCGTCATCCTGCGCGGCCTCGCGCAGCGCGCGGTCGATATCGGCGGCGTCGTGACCGTCGCAGGACAGCACCCGCCAGCCCGAGGCGGCGAAACGCGCCTTCTGGTCGGTCCGGTCCGACAGGCTGACGCGGCCGTCGATGGTGATGTCGTTATTGTCCCACAGCACGATCAGCCGGCCCAGCTTCTGCGCGCCGGCCAGGCCCACGGCCTCCTGGCTGATGCCCTCCATCAGGCAGCCGTCGCCGGCGATGACCCAGGTGCGGTGATCGCAGAGCTCCGATCCGAATTCGGCCCGCATCGCCTCTTCCGCCATGGCCATGCCGACGGCGGTCGAGATGCCCTGGCCCAGCGGGCCGGTGGTGGTCTCGACCCCCTCGACATGGCCGTATTCGGGATGGCCGGCGGTGATATGGCCAAGCTGACGGAAGTTGCGGATCTGCTCCATCGTCATCTGCTTGTAGCCGGTCAGGTGCAGCAGCGCGTAGATCAGCATCGAGCCATGGCCCGCCGACAGCACGAAGCGGTCGCGGTCGAACCAGTGCGGGGCGCTTGCGTCGAATTTCAGGTGGTTCCGGAACAGCACCGTGGCGACATCGGCCATGCCCATCGGCATGCCCGGATGGCCGGAATTCGCGGCCTCGACCGCATCCATTGCCAGCACACGGATCGCGCTGGCCAGTTTCCAGTGGTCGGGGTCGGCCTTGCGGCGGGCGTCGATATCCATGGCGGCTCCTTCGGGCTGAGAGGCTTTGCTGCCCTGTTAGGGGCGAAGCCGCGCCGTTGCAAGCACCGCGCCGCGCCCGCGCAGGACCGGCTAGTCGCGGGTGCCGCCGGCCGGTTGCAGCGGCCGGATGCGCAGGCGGGTGATGCGGTTCTCGCGCCGGGTGACCACCTCGAAGCGATAGCCGTGGAAGGAAAAGACCTGACCCGGTTCCGGGATCGACTGGGCCATGTGGATGACCAGGCCGGCGACGGTATTGGCCTCGTCATCGGGCAGGTTCCAGTCCAGTTGCCGGTTCAGGTCGCGGATGGTCATGCCGCCATCGACGCTGTAATCGCCCTGCGCGTTCGGCATCAGGGTCTGGTCGGCGTCGGTGTCATGCTCGTCGGTGATCTCGCCCACGATTTCTTCAAG
Source organism: Paracoccus marinaquae (assembly GCF_018860165.1). Classification (GTDB taxonomy): domain Bacteria; phylum Pseudomonadota; class Alphaproteobacteria; order Rhodobacterales; family Rhodobacteraceae; genus Paracoccus; species Paracoccus marinaquae. The sequence continues at coordinate 62,595 of NZ_JAHKNG010000019.1, read as the reverse complement.
GATATCCTCCAGCGTCAGCAGCCCGCGAAGGCTGCCATATTCGTCCACCACCAGCGCGAAATGCGTCCGCCGTTTCAGGAATTCGCGCATCTGTTCGTCCAGCGCCGTGGTGTCGGGGACGAAATAGGGCTTCATCGCCACCGCCATGATGTCGAAATCCTCCAGCACCGCGGCGCGGTCGGCGCCTTCGCGCACCGCCTTGTTGACGGCCCGCAGCAGGTCCTTGGCATGGACCACGCCGACGACATTCTCGCGCTCGCCCCGATAGACGGGCAGGCGGGTATGCGGGCTGGAGAGCACCAGATCGAGGATCTGCGGCGCCGGCAGGGCGGCATCGATCATCTCGATGCCGGAACGGTGGCGCATGATTTCCTCGACCGTGCGGTTGCCCAGATCCAGCGCCCCCAGCAGCCGGTCGCGATCCTCCTTCTGCACCGTGCCCGAGGCATGGCCGATGGACAGTGCCCCGGCGATTTCCTCATGGACTGAGAACATATGCGAGCCGGGATCGGTCTTCAGCCCGAAGAGACCAAGGATGCCGCGCACGATCAGCCTTACCACGGCGACGATCGGCGACAGGATCAGCGTGACCCAGCGGATCGGCCGGGCGACGCGGGTGGCCACCGCCTCGGGCGCCGAGATGGCATAGGTCTTGGGCATCACCTCGGAAAAGATCAGCACCAGCACCGTCATCACCAGCGTCGCGATTGCCACTCCGCTCGAGCCGAGCAGCCGGGTGAACAGTGCCGTGGCAAGGCTGGCCGAAAGGATGTTGACGACATTGTTGCCCAGCAGGATCGCCCCGATCAGCCTTTCGCTGTCCTCGGTAAGCTGCACCGCCGCGATCGCGCCGGGATCGCCGCGGTCGGCACGGACGCGCAGCTTGGCGCGGCTCGAGGCGGTCAGGGCTGTCTCCGAGCCGGAAAAGAAGGCCGAGAGCAGCAGCAGAACAAGAATCGCCGCGCTGGTGGTCCAGAAGGCGGCGTCGAACACAGTCGAGGGATCGTCCATGGGTCCTTATCGGTTCCGGTCGGTGGGTGACCCGTCCCGCATCCGGGGCCGGGCCAGGGGATGATGGTTCAGCACCAGATCGCGCATGCGCTGGTCCAGAACATGGGTATAGATCTCGGTCGTGCCCAGATCGGCATGGCCAAGCAGGGTCTGGATGCTGCGCAGATCGGCGCCGCCCTCCAGCAGATGGGTGGCGAAGGCGTGGCGGATCACATGCGGGGTGACGCGGGCCGGATCGACGCCGGCGGCAACGGCGATGTCGTTCAGCAGCCGGCCAAAGCTCTGCCGCGGCAGGTGGCCGCCGGCGGCTGGGGCCGGAAACAGCCAGCGCGCGCCGCGCCCCGCGACCAGCCGGCCCAGCCGGCTGTTGCCGGGCGCCTGATCGCGCAGCGCCAGCCAAGCGGCCAGCGCCTGCCGCGCGGGTGGCGTCAGCGGCACCATCCGGTCCTTGCCGCCCTTGCCACGGATCAGCAGCGCCGCCGGATCGCCCCGGCAGGCTGCAACGGGCAGGGCCACAAGCTCGCTGACCCGCATGCCGGTGGCATAAAGCATCTCGATCAGGCACAGGTTGCGGGCGCGTTCCTCGGTGTTGCGGCCGATCTTCGGCGCGGCCACCAGCATCGCCTCGACCTCGGCGCGCGACAGCGTCTGGGGCAGCCGCTGCGCCCGGCCGGGCCCGGTGATCCTTATCGCCGGGTCGTCCTCGCGCCAGCCTTCCTCCAGCGCGAAGCGGGTGAATTGCCGGATCGAGGACAGCCGCCGCGCCCGCGTCGCCCGCGACAGGCCCTGCGCGTCGCAATGGGCGAGGTAGTCCTCGACCGTCTCGCGGCTCAGATCGGCCAGCGCCGCGCCGCGCCCGGACAGCCAGTCCGACAGGTCGCGCAGGTCGCGGCCATAGGCCAAAAGCGTGTTCTGCGCGGCACCGGACTCGGCCGCCTGCGCGTCCAGAAAGGTTGAAATGGCGCGGTGATCGGGCAGGGCCATGGTCAGGGCGTCCCGGTCATCTGCGGCCGCAGCGACAGCTGCGTCGCGGCCAGATCGGCGTCATCCGCCAGCCCGAGCGCGTGCAGCATGGCCAGACCGCGCGCCGCCCGCGCCAGATCGCCCTCGATCCCGGCATCGATATCGGTCAGCGCCGCCAGCAGCGCCTCGCCCTGCCGCTCGGCCGGGGGGGCGGGCGTGTCGGCCTGCAGTTCCGGCAGCACCGGTTCGGGCTGCGGCACCACAAGGCCCTGCCATTGCCGCAGCCGGCTGGCGATCGCGCCGGCCTCATCCCCGGCCGAGCCGGTCTCGGGCAGGTCGGCCGCGATCATCGCCGCCAGCACATCGGCCATGCCGGCCTTTCGGAACTCGTCGAAGGCGCGGGGCAGGGCGGTCAGGGGATCGCCCGCCGCGATGGCCGCCTCCAGCGTCCGCATGGCGCCGGCTCGTTCCCAGACCCCGCCCGAGGCGGCGGGTTTCTGTTCGGCATAGATCTGGCGCAGCCGCGTGGCCGGGATCGCGCCGGCCCGCGCCAGCCGCTCGGCCCCCTCGAGCCGCGCCTTCCAGCCATTGTTCAGCCGCAGGTCGGATTGCGCGAAGGCCAGCGGCAGCGGCGTGGTTGGCAGCGGCTGGCCGATGGCCTCGTGGATGCGGAATTCCAGCGGCGTCATGCGCGGCGCGGGGGTGAGGGTGTCGCCGCCATCGACGAAGGTATCGTCCAGGAAATGCGTCAGCAGCAGCGCCTGATGCGCGTCGATCAGGCCAAGGGTCTCGGCGCCGCGTAGGCTGATCGCGGCGGCGGCCCAGTCGCCGGTCTGGGCGAGGCAGAAGATGCGCGCGGCAAAGCTGGGCGCGACGCCGGGGCTGCTGTCCATGAAGCCGCAGGCGCGGGCCTCGTCGCCCTGCAGCAGCGCGATATCGAACAGGCGGCGGAACACCTCGGCATCGCCGGGCCCGGCGGTCAGCAGCAGCGCCGCCGCCTGATCCAGCGCGCCCATGTCCAGCAGCCGGTCGGCCCGCGCCAGAAACAGCGCGCCGCGCGCGCCGCCATCCGCGGTGGGCGGGGTCAGCTGCGCGGTCAGGACCCGTTGCAGCAGCGCATTCATCGCCGGCAGCCGCGCCGGGGTCCGCAGGATCTGTTCGGCAAGGCCGGTCGCATCGCTGCCCTGCCACAGCCCGATCGGCAGCCCGGCCCTGCGCGCGGTGATTGTGCCCGCCGCATCCGGGTTGCCGCCGTCCAGCCGCGAGACCTGCACCGGACCGACCGCGCCGCTGGCCGCGACCGGCTGGGTCCGTTCGGGGATGCGCGGCGGGCGCTGCCCGGGCCGCCATGCCGAGGCCTCGCGCTGCGGGGCCTGCACGCTGCCCGACAGCCAGTCGCTGGCCGACAGCGGTTCCCGCGCGGCGACGGGCAGGGCCAGTCCGCCCGACAGGGCCGCACAGGTCAGGGCCAGCGCCGGGATCACCCGGCGCGTCCCGCGCATTGAAGGGGCAGGGCGGTCAGTCACCCGCATCTCCGTCCGTCGCGGTCACGGTGCCGGCGATCGGGCTGCGCACCTCCTGCCGCCTGGGCTCCATATCGCCCAGATAGGCATAACCGATGAGGCCGATCAGCCCCGCCAGAATCAGCACCACCAGAACCTTGATCAACCGCATCGAATTTGCCTCGCTCGCCCGGATTTCGTTGCTTTCCGGCGCTTCGCCCGCCGGTTGGGGCGGAATATATATGGCAATTCCGGAAAGATCACGCCATTCAGTCATGCGGCGGAAGGGGACGTGCATGAAACAGCGGCTGAGGCGCCATATCGTGCTGATCGGCATGATGGGGGCGGGCAAGACGGCGGTCGGGTCGGAACTGGCCCGGCGCCTGCGCGTGCCCTTCACCGATGTCGATTCCGAGATCGAGGCCGCCGCCGCTATGACCATCAGCGAGATCTTCGCCCGCGATGGCGAGGCCTTCTTCCGCGACCGCGAGACCCAGGTTCTGGCCCGGGTCCTGGGCGGTCCGCCGGGCGTGGTCTCGACCGGGGGGGGGGCCTGGATGCGTGGCGAGAACCGCGAGCTGATCCGCGCCCACGGGCTGTCGGTCTGGCTGAACTGCGATCTCGAGACGCTGTGGCACCGGGTCCGGCAGCGCAGCACGAGGCCCTTGCTGAAGACCGCCGATCCCAAGGGCACGCTGGCCGCGCTGATCGAGCAGCGCTATCCGGTCTATGCCAGGGCCGATCTGAACTTTCCCGCCCGCCCGGCCGACAGTGTCGAGACCTCGGCCACCCGTCTGATCGAGGCCATTCACGCCGCCGAACCCGAACTGCTGGAGCAGAGATGACCGATCCCGTCACCGTTCACGTTCCCCTGGGCGATCGCGCCTATGATGTCCGCATCGGCGCCGGGCTGATCGACCGCGCGGGCGCAGAGATCGCGCCGCTGCTGCGCCGCCCCCGCGTCGCCATCGTGACCGACGAGACGGTGGCGGGGCTGCATCTGGAGCGGCTCTGCCGGGCGCTGTCGGCCGGGGGGATCGACTCGGAGGCGCTGGCCCTGCCGGCGGGCGAGGCCACCAAGAGCTGGCCGCATCTGACCCGCACGGTGGAATGGCTGTTGCAGCAGAAGGTCGAGCGGCGCGATATCGTCCTGGCCTTCGGCGGCGGCGTGATCGGCGATCTGGTGGGGTTTGCGGCGGCCATCCTGCGGCGCGGCGTGCGTTTCGTGCAGATCCCCACGACCCTTCTGGCGCAGGTGGACAGCAGCGTCGGCGGCAAGACCGGCATCAACAGCGCGCATGGCAAGAATCTGATCGGCGCCTTCCACCAGCCGGCGCTGGTGCTGGCCGATATCGCGGTGCTGGACACGCTGCGCCCGCGCGATTTCCTGGCCGGCTATGGCGAGGTGGCGAAATACGGGCTTCTGGGAGATGCCGGGTTCTTCGCCTGGCTTGAGGAAAATGCACCGAAGCTGCGCGATGACATGGCACTGCGCCAGCAGGCGGTGGCGCATTCCGTGGCGATGAAGGCCGGGATCGTGACCCGCGACGAGACCGAGCAGGGCGAGCGCGCGCTGCTCAATCTGGGCCATACATTCGGCCATGCGCTGGAGGCCGCGACCGGCTATTCCGACCGGCTGCTGCATGGCGAGGGGGTGGCGATCGGCTGCGCGCTGGCCTTCGATCTGTCGGCGCGGATGGGGCTGTGCAGCCAGGAGGCGCCAAGCCGGGTGCTGGAACATCTGCGGCAGATGGGCATGCCGGCGCGGCTGTCGCAGATCCCCGGCGATCTGCCGGACGATGCCGGGCTGATCCAGCTGATGGGGCAGGACAAGAAGGTGGTCGACGGGCAGCTGCGCTTTGTTCTGGCCCGCGGCATCGGCGAGGCTTTCGTCAGCGACGAGGTCGAGGCCGATCAGCTGGCCGCGGTTCTGCGCGACGCGCGCCTGCCCTGATCCCGCCCGCCGCAGGGTTTCCGTCCCGGCCCGCGGAAGCCTCGCCCGCCCCCATCGAGGGGGCGGGCGAGGCTGCGGGGCCATGCGCCCCGCCGCATGCGGCCCGGACGGCCCTGCAAATCCCTCTTTCCGCGCCCCTTGCGCCCTTGTATAGCCCGGCCATGACCGACCTTGACCTGATCCGCAATTTCTCCATCGTGGCCCATATCGACCACGGCAAATCCACGCTGGCCGACCGGCTGATCCAGCTGACCGGCACCGTTGCCGAGCGCGACATGAAGGCGCAGCTGCTGGACAGCATGGATATCGAGCGCGAGCGCGGCATCACCATCAAGGCCAACACCGTCCGCATCGCCTATCCGGCGAAGGACGGGCGCACCTATGTCCTGAACCTGATCGACACGCCGGGCCATGTGGACTTTGCCTATGAGGTCAGCCGGTCCATGCGCGCGGTCGAGGGCAGCCTGCTGGTGGTGGATGCCACGCAGGGGGTCGAGGCGCAGACCCTGGCCAATGTCTATCAGGCCATCGACGCCGATCACGACATTGTCCCTGTCCTGAACAAGATCGACCTGCCGGCGGCCGAGCCCGAGCGGGTGAAATCCCAGATAGAGGATGTCATCGGCATCGATGCCAGCGGCGCGGTCGAGATCAGCGCCAAGACCGGCCTCGGCATCCCCGAGGTGCTGGAGGCCATCGTCCAGCGCCTGCCCGCGCCCAGGGGCGACCGCGACGCGGCGCTGAAGGCGATGCTGGTCGATTCCTGGTACGACTCCTATCTGGGCGTCGTCGTCATGATCCGGGTGATGGATGGCGTGATCCGCAGGGGCGATCAGGTCAAGATGATGCAGACCGGCGCCACCTATCGCCTCGACAAGCTGGCCGTGCTGACGCCCGCCATGAAGGATATCGACGAGCTTGGCCCCGGCGAGATCGGCGTCTTCACCGCCTCGATCAAGCAGGTCCGCGACACCCGCGTCGGCGACACCATCACCCACGAAAGGAAGCCCGCCGCCGCCGCGCTGCCCGGCTTCAAACCCGCGCAGCCGGTGGTCTTCTGCGGCCTCTTCCCGGTCGATGCCAACGATTTCGAGGCGCTGCGCGACGCGATCGAGAAACTGGCCCTGAACGACGCCAGCTTCAGCTATGAGATGGAAACCTCGGCCGCGCTTGGCTTCGGCTTCCGCTGCGGCTTCCTCGGCCTTCTGCATCTCGAGGTGATCCGCGACCGGCTGGAACGCGAATACGATCTGGATCTGATCACCACCGCGCCTTCGGTGGTGTTCCGGCTGCACATGCGCGACGGCGAGGTGCGCGACCTGCACAACCCCGCCGACATGCCCGACCTGACCCATGTCGATCATATCGAGGAGCCGCGCATCAAGGCCACGATCATGGTCCCCGACGAATACCTGGGCGACGTGCTGAAACTGTGCCAGGACCGGCGCGGCATCCAGCTGGACCTGACCTATGCCGGGTCGCGCGCCATGGTCGTCTATGACCTGCCGCTGGCCGAGGTGGTGTTCGACTTCTACGACCGGCTGAAATCGGTGACCAAGGGTTATGCCTCGTTCGACTATCAGATCAGCGAATACCGCGAGGATTTTCTGGTCAAGATGTCGATCCTCGTGAATGACGAACCCGTGGACGCGCTGTCGATCATGGTCCACCGCGACCGCGCCGAGGCGCGTGGCCGGGTCATGGTCGAAAAGCTGAAGGAACTGATCCCGCGGCACATGTTCAAGATCCCGATCCAGGCGGCCATCGGGTCCCGCGTCATCGCCCGCGAAACGCTGTCGGCGATGCGCAAGGACGTGACCGCCAAATGCTATGGCGGGGACGCCACGCGGAAGAAAAAGCTGCTGGAGAAGCAGAAGGCCGGTAAGAAGAAGATGCGCCAGTTTGGGAAGGTCGAGATTCCGCAGACGGCCTTCATTCAGGCACTGAAGATGGAGTGAGAGCTTTTGGTGGAAATTCTGAATCGTCCACCAAAACGCCTGTATCGGTATAGATCCGCTCGCACCGGATACTTTCTAGAAGAGCTGGCGCAAGCGGTTAAGAGGAATATATATTTTTCAACCTATAGTAGTATGAATGATCCGTTTGAGGCGCAACCACAGTGCGTCGACAGTAAGCTGGTCGATATAAAAAAACTTGTTGAATATGTGCGAGCGTTCGAGGGAAAAATACCCTCCTTACTGGAACGGCGGTTGATCTTTCGGGACGTAATAACAAGCGGCGCAAGGCCGCTTACAATAAAAGATTTAGGTCTTCTGTTAACGCCGCTCGTGAACTAAAGAAAACCACCAGAAAGCTGTTCCATGAGATCAGGAACAAGCATAGTCTGATCTGCCTTTCAGAGGTATCAGATTCATTATTGATGTGGGCACATTATGCCGGCGCGCACGAAGGCGTTGTAATGGTATATGAATTTGACGATTCTGCTATTCAGAGAGGGGATTTTCTAAACCCAGTTCGGGTGCGATATGCAGAAGAGAGGCCGTTAATTGCAGAAACTGATATATTGAGGTTTGGTTCTCGTCTGTCTGTAATTAAGGATTCCGAGGTTTCTGATCGTGTCTTTAAATCGATTTGGCTTACGAAGTCAGTGGAGTGGTCGTATGAAAGAGAGTGGAGGATTATTAATCATCGTGCCAGCGGTTACGTGAGGGTGGAAAGCTTGAAGCCAGTCGAAATTATATGTGGTTGCGGGATTGCGAAAGATCTTAGAGAAAAAATCATTTCGACAGTTTCCGATACGATTTCTGTAAAGCAAGTTATACTGGATAAGGAACGGTTTGCCCTCAAGTTATCGGGGATTTCTACATAAAAGGGACGGGTTCAACACCGCCGTGCGGTCGTTGCCCGATATCGACTACACGCGACGACATGACGGCGAAACGACATGGCGGGGAAGCCACGCAGAAGAGGGGGCCGGGGACGCGGAAGTCCGGCGGCACTTTACGCCGGCGCGGGAAGATAGAGGTCCGGCAGACGGTGTTCTCTCAGGCGTCGACGACGGGCGCGCAAGGTATCCTGCCGGCCACACTGACGGGAAAATGCAACAGGTCCCGGGCAGGGCGCCTAAAACTCTTTCAATACATCGCACATAATTGGAATCCTGCACAGAGTATAAAAGCTGAGGATCGTAGCAAAACTGGGGAGAGCCAGAGGTGTTTTCGCACGAGCACAGCAAGGAACATGCGACCGACGTCAACTACATGCCGCCACTATTCGAGGCGATACCCCTGGGTATTCAGCATGTGCTGGCGATGTTCGTCGCCAACGTCACCCCACCATTGATCATCGCCAACGCCATCGACGCACCGCCCGAGATGACGGTCTTTCTGGTGCAGGCGGCGATGTTCGTCGCCGGTCTCGCCACATTGGTGCAGACGCTGGGCCTCGGCCCCGTCGGCGCCAAGGTACCCATCGTCATGGGCACCAGCTTCAGCTTCGTCCCGGTCCTGATCCCGATCGCGCAGAACAGCGGCCTGCCCGCCGCGATGGGGGCCTGTTTCGCCGGCGGTCTGGCGATGGCCCTGGTGGGTTACTTCATCCGCCATGTGCGTTTCCTGTTTCCCCCGGTCGTGACCGGCACCTTCGTGCTGCTGACCGGGATCATTCTGCTGCCGGTCGGGTTCGCCTATGCCGGCGGCGGCTTCGGCGCCGCGGATTTCGGTGACGCGCGGCATCTGTGGCTGGCCTTTCTGGTCCTGGTCGTGACCCTCGGCGTGAACCAGTTCTTCAAGGGCTTCATGTCCGAGATGGGGATCCTCGCGGGCATCATCGTGGGCTATCTGGTGGCGCTTCCGATGGGGCTGATCAGTTTTTCGGGCGTCGCGCAGGCCGATTGGGCCGCACTGCCCAGGCCCTTCGCGATCGGTCTGGAATTCGTTCCGGTGGCGATCATCAGCGTGGTCGTCATGTCGCTTGTGACCACGGCGGAATCCATCGGTGACATCGCCGGCACCGTCATCGGCGGCGCCAACCGCGAGCCGACCTCGAAGGAACTGTCCGGGGGCGTGATGGCTGACGGTCTGTGCAGCAGCTTTGCCGCCATCTTCAACGCCTTCCCGCAGATCAGCTTCAGCCAGAATGTGGGCCTTGTCGCGCTGACCGGCGTCGCCAGCCGCTATGTCGTCGCCATCGGCGGCGCGTTCCTGGTCTTTGCCGGCCTGTTCCCGAAAGTCGGCGCCATCGTGACGACCATTCCGAGCGCGGTGCTGGGTGGCGCCGTCATCATCATGTTCGGCATGATCGCCTCGGCCGGGATCAAGATGCTGTCGCTGGTCGATCTGAACAAGCGCAACATGGTCGTCGCCGGCGTGTCGATTGCGGTCGCCCTCGGTCTGAAGGCGCAGCCGGATCTGTATGCGGGTGCCTCGGAAGGGGTCAGGGCGATGCTGGATTCGGGCCTGATCGCCGGTGCGGTCGTCGCCATCGTGCTGAACCTGGTCCTTCCGGGGCGCGAGCGGGAACTGCACGATGAGGTCGTGCCGTCGCAGCCGGCCGAATAGGAACCGCACAGAAGAACCGGGCGCCCCGCCTTCACAGAAGGCTGGGCGCCTGCCTTTTCAGTTTGGGCCAGAGTGACGCTCAGAGGCCGGTTGCCGCCAGGACGCGGGTGATGACCGGGGCGAGGCGGCCGGCCCATTCGATCTGGCCGGCTTCGGAGGCGATCAGGTCGTTGCGGATCTCGATCAGCATGTTGGGGCGTCCCTGGGCCAGCGCATGGCGGTCGATCGAATCCCCGTCCAGATGGCCGGCATAGGGCTGGTTGTCACCGGTCACCCATCCTTCATCGCGGCAGGCCTGAACCATCGCCGGGCCGAGGCGGGCATCCTTGTGCGAATAGAGGATGCCGACCTGCCAGGGCCGGGGCGGGCGCCCGCGCAACTGCGGGGTAAAGCTGTGTACCGCGCAGAGACAGCAGGCCGGACGCTGCGAGGCCAGGTGTTCCAGCGCCGCGTGATAGGGACGGTAGAGGCGTTCAAGGCGGCGCTGACGCTCGGCCGGGCCTGCCTGCCGGTTGGCCGGAATCACGGTGCCGTCATAAAGCCGCATCAGCAGGGTCGGATCATCCTCGCCACGGTTCGGATCGATCACCAGCCGCGAGAAATCGGACAGGATCGCGGCCGCATCCAGCCGCCGCGCCAGATGCTCGGCAAGCCCCGCGGCACCGATGTCATAGGCGATGTGGCGGGACATGTCCGCCGCCGCGATGCCCAGATCGCCGCCATTGACCCAGTGGGGCACCCGGTTAGTTGCGTGATCGCAGGTGATCAGCCAGCGCGACGGCCGCTTTTCGCCGGCGATCCGGAAGGCGCGCTCATTCATGTCCCTGTCATCCTTCATGTCGCAGTCTGTCTATGTCAGAGATGCGCCAGAGGCCAGTTGCCGCGGGCGGGCGCTTGTGGCATTGATAGCGCTAAACCATGGGTGGCCGGGGCGCGGCCGGGACGAGGGGACGAGAGAATGAGACGACATCGCAATGTGAAGATCGTGGCGACGCTGGGGCCGGCCTCCGGCAGCAAGGAGATGATCCGCGCCCTGTTCGAGGCCGGGGCCGATGTCTTTCGCCTGAACATGAGCCATGGCAGCCATGACGACCACCGCGCCCGCCATGCCGAGATCCGCGAGATCGAGGCCGAAACCGGCCGTCCGATCGCGATCCTGGCCGATCTTCAGGGGCCCAAGCTGCGTGTGGGCCAGTTCGGCTCGGGCCCGCAGGAACTGGCGGTGGGCGATCGGTTCCGCTTCGACCTCGATTCCGCCCCGGGCGATACCCGGCGGGTGCAGTTGCCCCATCCCGAGATCTTCGAGGCGCTGACCGAGGGCAGCGAACTGCTGGTCAATGACGGCAAGATCCGCCTGCGGGTGGACCGCTGCGGCCACGATTTCGCCGATTGCACGGTGACGGTGGCCGGCACCATCAGCGACCGCAAGGGCGTGAACGTGCCCGATGTGGTGCTGCCGCTGGCGGCGCTGTCGGCGAAGGACCGCGACGATCTGGAATTCGCCTGCGAACTGGGCGTCGACTGGCTGGCCCTGTCCTTCGTGCAGCGTCCCGAGGATGTCGAGGAGGCCATTGCCCTGGCGCAGGGTCGGGCGGCCGTCCTGTCGAAGATCGAGAAGCCCGCCGCCGTGCGCGCCTTCGATCAGATTCTGGCGGTCTCTGACGGGATCATGGTCGCACGCGGCGATCTGGGGGTCGAACTGCCGGTGCATTCGGTGCCGCCGATCCAGAAACGGCTGGTGCGCCTGTGCCGTGCGGCGGCCAAGCCAGTGATCGTCGCCACCCAGATGCTGGAATCGATGATTGAGAGCCCGATGCCGACCCGGGCCGAGGTCAGCGACGTGGCCAATGCGATCTATGAGGGCGCCGATGCCGTGATGCTGTCGGCCGAGAGTGCGGCCGGTTCCTACCCGGTCGAGGCGGTGACGACGATGGACAGCGTCGCCCGCTCGGTCGAGGCCGACCCGAACTATCGCACCATCATCGAGGCGTCCCGCGTCGCCAAGCTGCACAGTGTGGCCGATGCCATCGTCACCGCCGCGCGCGAGATCGTCGAGACGACGGATGTCGCCGCCATCTGCGCCTTCAGCCAGTCCGGCAAGACGGTCAGCCTGGTGGCGCGCGAACGTCCCAGGGTTCCGGTCATCGCGCTCAGCCCGCTCGAGCCGGTGCTGCGGCGCATGACGCTGACCTGGGGGACGCATTGTGTCGTCACCCCGCGGCTGCACCGGTTCAAGGAGGCGGTGGTCAACGGGACCCGCGCCGCCCGCGATTTCGGCTTTGCCGACGAGACCCGGCAGGTGGTGGTCATGGCCGGTGTGCCCTTCAACGTGCCCGGAACGACCAATATCCTGCGCATCGCCCCTTGCGACGAGCGGTTGATTTACGCGACCGATCCGGAATAAAACCCTGCAGGCAAACGAAAAGCAGGTGCTCCCATGATCGACTTTCTGCTGCTGGGCGGCGTGGCGCTGTGCGTGCTCTCGCTGATCTATGCCGTGGTCCAGCTGCTGCAGGCGCAGCCGCCGCGCGCGGCGATGATCACGCTGATCCTGGGCATCGTGGCGATCTTCGCCGCCGCCTATCTGCAGCCCGAACCGTTCAAGCTGCAGGATATCGGCGCCGCCTGGGACCGCGTTGCATCCGGGGCGCCCGCGCCCGCGCCCTGACCCCTTGCCAATCCCCGCGCGCCCGCTTATATGGCGCGCTTCCTACCCGCGCGGCCGGCCGGAATGGCATTGCCGAGTCGCGCGTTCACTCTGAACGAAGGAGATGAAAATGCCGAAGATGAAGACCAAGTCGGCCGCCAAGAAGCGGTTCTCGATGACGGCCTCGGGCAAGGTGAAATCCTCCCAGGCCGGCAAGCGCCACGGCATGATCAAGCGCACCACGAAGTTCATTCGTGACGCGCGCGGCACCACCGTCCTGTCGGACGCGGATGCCAAGATCGTCAAGAAATACATGCCCTATAACCGCTGATCTTGGAGGACTGACACATGGCACGAGTTAAATCCGGCAAGGTCACCCACGCCCGTCACAAGAAGGTGCTGGACCAGGCCAAGGGCTATTACGGCGCCCGGTCGCGCAATTTCCGCACCGCCACGCAGGCCGTCGACAAGGCCAACCAGTACGCCACCCGCGACCGCAAGAACCGCAAGCGCAATTTCCGCGCCCTGTGGATCCAGCGGATCAACGCCGCGGTGCGCGCGGTCGATGCCGAAATGACCTATTCGCGTTTCATCAACCTGCTGGCGAAGGCCGGCATCGAGGTTGACCGCAAGGTTCTGGCCGATCTGGCCGTGAACGAACCCGAAGCCTTCGGCGCCATCGTCGAGAAGGCCAAGGCTGCCGCCTGACACCGGGCGACAGGCATGGACGGAAAAAGGCTCGCCCCGGCGGGCCTTTTTGCTGTCTGGAGGTCGTCTGACCCGGCGCATCACCGGGGGCATGGGGGTGCCACTGGCCGATGGACGCCCAGTCGGGTAGAATATTCCCTTCAACATGACCGGGCGAGGCCGATTTCCGTGCCGTTCCGCCCTGGTCGCAGCGAAGGGAATGCCGATGCCCGAAACAGCAGGCGGTCCCATTCAGGACATTGCGCGCGCCCTGCGCGAGATGGCCCGGTCTGCCGCAGGCTCTGGCGCCGATTCCTTCCAGTTGCGCCGGATCCTGCGTTTCGTCGGCGAGGTCGTGCAGGTCGTCGATCAGTGTTTCGAGCCGGTCTATGCGCTGCTGATCGACATTGCCTATCTGACGAATGAGGATCTGGCCCGTGACCGCCCGCTGCAACTGCGCAAGGAACTGGACCTGATCCTCGCCAAGAGCCATTTCCGCGACGCGGCCGAGATCTGTTCGCGCCTGCGCCATCTGGAAGCCATGTATGCCGAGACGATCGAGCCGATCGTCGTCGAACAGGGTATCGCGACCGGCCCCTGGGCCGAGGTGTTCGTGCTGCTGAACGAATACGAGGGCGAGATCATCCTGCGCGTTCATACCTGCGTCAACGAGGTTGGCGATATGCTGGAGGGGGTGGAGCCTGCGCGGCTGGACGATCTGCGCCGGGCCGCCCGCGCGCAGGCGATGGCGCTGCGGGCCGACCTCGAACAGATGCACGACCTGAACGCGCGCATCCTCGGCCTGTCGGGGCATGCCGGGCTGATGGAGATCACCACGACCGAGGCCGACAACCGCCAGCAGATCCTGTTCGCCGAGACCGTGGACCAGCGCTATGTCGATCAACGAAGGGGGAATTTCATGGGTGATACATTCGCGAATATCAACAACGCGACCATCGTGAACCGCTCACATGTCGAGAACGCGATGATCGCGGCCGGCAATATCGGCGGTCCCGAGGCGTCGGAGGCCCTGATGCAGGTGGCCGAGGCTGTCGCCGCCTCGGGCAATGCCGAGGCGGGCGAATTGCTGGATCAGTTCAACGCGGAACTGGCCAGCCCCGAGCCGCGCAAATCATTGCTGCGGCGGTCCTGGGATGGGCTGGTCGGGATTCTGCCCGAGCTGGCCACCATCGCTGGCGCAAGCGCGACCATATCGAAGCTGTTCGCCTGATCCGGGGGCCGATGAACGGCCCCGGCACCGCGCCTATCCGTCAGTGCGGGAAGGCGCCTTGCCCTGACGCCGCATGCCGCCGTGCCGCAGCCACCTGACGCAGCGAGGTCAGGAAGGCGGTGATTCCGGCCTCGGTGGTCTTCTGGACGGTGTCACGAAGCCATGCTTCGGACAGCCGGCCCGCCGGGGTCAGCAGCAGGGTCAGCCGGCCCGCCTCGGCCCGCTGTTCGGGTGACAGGGGCAGCTTCGCCGCCTCGGCCAGCAGCAACAGCCACAGATGCAGTTGCCGCGCCCGCTGAAACGCCTGCATCATCCGTTCGGTCAGGTCCGGATGGTCGCGCCAGGACCGGCCGCCAAAGACCTCCTGCGTCACCCGCTGGCCCGCGCCGTGGCAGCTGTAGCGCACACAGCCGGGAAAGCCCGCAGCCGTCCGCCGGTCGTGGATGCGACAGTTTCCGTCATCGGACAGGTTCCGGCAGGGCAGGCCGGCAGGCTTGTGATAGGCGAAGGACGGCCCCTTGTCGAAGGCATGCGCGATGCAGCACAGCGCCGCACAGCGCGAACAGTCGTCGCTCAGCATCTTTGCGGTCATTGCCCGTCCGCGCGTCCCTTGTTCCGTCCAGGGGCGCCTTTGCGGCGTCGGGACGGCATTGTCAATCGACCGCCGCCCCTTGCCATGCGCTGCCGCGTGCTTTCGTCAGAAGCTGAACGGAGCCGCGTCGCCGGCATCGCCGCCCCAGGCGACGACCGGGACCACCGCATCGGCACCGCCCGCCATGCCGGGCGAATCGCCGGGCATGCCCGGCACCGCAAGCCCGGTGATCCTGGGCCGGTCCGACAGCAGCTTGCGGATCGCGGCGAAGGGCACATGACCCTCGATCACATAGCCTGCGACGGTGGCGGTATGGCACGACCAAAGCGCCTCGGGGACCGCCTGGGCGGACTTCATGCCGTCGTAATCATCAGTGTCGGTCACCGTCACCTCGAAGCCCGTCTGGCGGGCCAGATCCACCCAGGCGCCGCAGCAGCCGCAGGTCGGGGTCTTGACGACATGCATCGCCGGGGCGTCGGTCGCGGCCCGGGCCGCCATCGGGCCAAGCACGGCCAGCATTGCGGTTGCGCCCAGAAAATGGCGGCGGTTCAGAGTTGTGTGGTTCATCTGGTATCTCCTTGAACTGTTCGTCAGGACGGGGCAGGGCCCCGGCGTGGTGCGATCAGCCCGCCCGCGGCGGTGGAGATGGAACCTCGGCGGCCCGCGACATCAGGCCGACGCCGTCCGGCGCCGGGGCGGGGCGCCGCGGCGGATCGGCAGCCGGGATGAAGGCCGCACGCTGCGTCAGCACCGGCGCACAGACGGCGCAGGGATGGGCGGCGGCGCCCGCCTCGCCCTCGGGACAGCAGGGATGCCCGGTCTGGATGCCTTCGGAAACCTGATGGGTGACTGTCGGACCGCCTGCCTTGACCACGACCGATGCCGCCCCGAGCGAGGCGATCGAGACCGCAAGGGCCGTCAGCAGGATCAGGATCAGCCGCATGCCCGGCCGGCTCCTCCGTCAAAACACGTCCGGGGCGCAGAATGCGTGGATGCCGCCGCTGAATCAACTGACAGGTGGATGCCGCCGCTGAATCAACTGACAGATCGTCACATGGCCGCGAGTCCGGGACGGATTGAGGCGGCGCCCGGTGCCGGCTATCCTTGCGGCATGAGCATGGCCGAGCCTGTCAAGGTGCCGCTGGCCATCCGGCCGACGGGCATTCTGGAAACCGTGACGATCGCCCGGCGCAACCTGCTGGGGATCATCCCCGGGCTGGCGCTGCGCCAGCCGATCATCTCGGGCCGGACCGGGATCCGCTGGCACATGGTCATGGATCCCGAAAGCCTGCGCCATATCCTCAAGGACCGGGTCGAGGACTATCCGAAATCGGTCGCCACCAAGCTGATCCTGAAGCCGGCGGTGGGCGAAAGCCTGTTCGTGGCCGAGGGCGCGCATTGGCGCTGGCAGCGCCGGGCGCTGGCGCCGGCATTCGCGCATCGCCATGTCACCGCCCTCGGCCCGGTGATGACGGCCGCCGCCGAGGCTGCCAGCAGCAGGCTGGCCGCGGCCCGCGGGCCGGTGGACCTGTTCGAGGAAACGGTGGCGGCGACCTTCGAGGTCATTTCGGATGTCACCCTGTCGGGCGATGCGGCCTTCGACCGGGCGGCGGTGCATCACGCGATCGACGGCTATATCGCCCAGACCGCCCGGGTCTCGCTGATGGACGTGCTGGGTCTGCCGGCATGGCTGCCGCGCCCGGGCCGGATTTTCGCGGGCGGCGATCTCAGGCGGGTGAAGCGGATCGCGGATCAGGCCATCGCCGCCCGCGCCAGCCATCCGCGCGCCGGCGCACCCGATCTGCTGGACCTGCTGCTGGACGCCGAGGATCCCGAGACCCGGCGCCGGATGACGCGCGACGAATTGCGCGACAATCTGCTGACCTTCATCGTCGCCGGCCACGAGACGACGGCGCTGACGCTTGCCTGGGCGCTCTATCTCTGCGCCTTCGATCCGGCCGTGCAGGAGCGTGCGGCCGCCGAGGCGCGGGCAGCCCTTGGCGACCGGGCAGCCACTGCCGCCGATCTTGGTGCCCTGTCCTTCACCGGCCGGATTGTCAACGAGGCCCTGCGTCTCTACCCTCCGGCGGCCTTCCTGTCGCGCACTGCCCGGGCGCATGACCGGCTGTGCGGGCGCGAGGTGCGGCCCGGCGACACGGTGATGCTGCCGATCTATGCGCTGCACCGCCACCATCTGCTGTGGGACCGCCCCGACGCCTTTGACCCCGACCGCTTTGTGACTGCACCCGACCGCTTTGCCTTCCTGCCCTTCGGCGCCGGCCCCCGGATCTGCATCGGCGCAAGCTTCGCCCTGCAGGAGGCGGTGATCATCCTGGCCACCCTGCTGGCCCGCTTTCGTTTCGAGCCGCTGCCCGACCGCCAACCCGAGCCGCGGATGATCCTGACCCTGCGGCCGCACGGGGGCGTCTGGCTGCGGGTGTTCCGGCGCGATCCATCCGCCGGCGCAGGGAACGGCCCTGCGGCCGGCTGACCTGCAGGGATGATGTCACCGCGTCAGGCCGGGCAAGGGGCGTCCATCCCGGCGCGGCGGTGTTCCAGTTGCCGCCCGGACAGCGCTGCCAAGCCTGTTCCGACCCAGGATCAGACGTCCAGTTCCTCGACGAAACGCGCGTTTTCCTGGATGTATTCGAAGCGCAGTTCCGGCTTCTTGCCCATCAGCCGCTCGACCAGATCGCCGGTTTCGCCGCCGTCCTCGTCGTCGATGCTGACCCGGATCAGCTTGCGCGTCTTCGGGTTCATCGTCGTGTCCTTCAGGTCCTTGGCGTCCATCTCGCCCAGGCCCTTGAAGCGCTGCACGTCGATCCTGCCCTTGCCGCCCAGACCCTTGGCCAGCATCCGCTCCTTCTCGGCATCGTCGGCGACATAGATGCGATGCGCGCCCTGCGTCAGCCGGTAAAGCGGCGGGCAGGCCAGATACAGGTGCCCCTTGTCGATCAGCGGCCGCATCTGGGTGAAGAAGAAGGTCATCAGCAGGCTGGCGATATGGGCGCCGTCCACATCGGCATCGGTCATGATGATGACCTTGTCATAGCGCAGATCGTCCACGTTGAAACGGCTGCCCATGCCGACGCCAAGCGCCTGACAGAGATCGTTGATCTCCTGGTTCGAGCCCAGCTTCGATGAGGCCGCACCCAGCACGTTCAGGATCTTTCCGCGCAGCGGCAGCAGCGCCTGATTGGTGCGGTCGCGCGCCATCTTGGCCGAACCGCCCGCCGAGTCGCCCTCGACGATGAACAGTTCCGTGCCGTCGCGGTTGGTGGCCGAGCAATCGACCAGCTTGCCGGGCAGGCGCAGCTTCTTGGTCGCGGATTTGCGGGCGGTTTCCTTTTCCTGCCGGCGGCGCAGTCGTTCCTCGGCGCGCAGGACGAGAAAATCGAGGATCGCGCCCGCGGATTTCGTATCCGCCGCCAGCCAGGTGTCGAAATGGTCGCGCACGGCCCCCTCGACCAGCCGCGCAGCCTCGGTCGTGGCCAGCCGGTCCTTGGTCTGGCCGACGAATTCCGGCTCGCGGATGAAGCAGCTGACCAGCGCGCAGCCGCCGGTCAGCAGATCCTCGCGGGTGATCTGGGCGGCCTTCTTGTTGCTGACCCGCTCGCCATAGGCGCGCACGCCCTTGAGGATCGCAGCCCAGAACCCGGCCTCATGCGTGCCGCCCTCGGGCGTGGGCACCGTGTTGCAATAGGACTGGATGAAGCCGTCACGCGAGGGCGTCCAGTTGATCGCCCAATCGACCTTGCCCGGGGTGTTGAAGCGCTTGAAATCGACGCTGCCGGCGAAGGGGCGGTCGGCATAGGTGGTGGTGCCGTTCAGCGTCTCGGACAGGTAATCGGCCAGCCCGCCGGGAAAATGGAACGTGGCCTCAAGCGGCGTCTCGCCGTCGTCGATGTCCGATTTCCAGCGGATCTCGACGCCCGAGAACAGATAGGCCTTTGATTTCACCATCTTCAGCAGCCGGGCGGGCCGGAAACGGTGATGGCCGAAGATCTGTTCATCGGCATGGAAGGTGACGGTGGTGCCGCGCCGGTTGGGGGCGGCGCCGATCTTCACCACCGGGCCTTCGGGGATCCCGCGCGAGAAACGCTGCTCGAACAGTTCCTTGTTGCGGGCGACCTGCACGACCATGCTGTCGGACAGCGCGTTCACCACCGAGGCGCCGACGCCATGCAGCCCGCCCGAGGTCTGGTAGGCATCGCCCGAGAACTTGCCGCCGGCATGAAGCGTGCAGAGGATCACCTCCAGCGCCGACTTGCCGGGGAATTTCGGATGCGGGTCGATGGGGATGCCGCGCCCGTTGTCGCGGATCACCACGCTGAAATCGGCCTGCAGCTCGACCTCGATCCGGCTGGCATGTCCGGCCACCGCCTCGTCCATCGAGTTGTCGAGGATCTCGGCGACCAGATGGTGCAGCGCCCGTTCATCGGTGCCGCCGATATACATGCCGGGGCGCTTGCGGACCGGCTCCAGCCCTTCCAGCACCTCGATGGAGGCGGCGGAATAGCTGTCCGCATGGACATCTGCGGCGGAAAGGAGGTCGTCGGCCATCGGGCGCTGCTCGTTTGTCTTGTCGTGCTTCGGCGGACTATCTCATGTCAGGGGGGCACGGCGCAAGTGATGGTGGAGGGTTTTATCCCCGCCGCAAGGGATAGCGGTCAGCGGGGATCGCGCAGCCAATCCGCCAAATCGCCGTCTTCGATCTTGCCCTGGGCGAGTGCGATGATTTTCTGGCCGATTATATCCTCGGGCACGCCTGGTTCCCGCGCTCCGTTCATGTCCAGCACGATCAGCATGACGCGATAGGCGGTTCGCTTGTTGGCGTCGTTGAAGCAATGTCCTTGCGCGACGGCCTTCGCACAGGCTGCGGCCAGCGCAAATACATCGTCGATCATGCCGAAGGCCAGCCGGTTTTCGACCCGGGCCAGCGCACCTTCCAGCGATTTGTCCAGCGCCGTGCCGGTCAACTCGCCCGGATTCAGAACGGCATCGTGAATGATCTCGACCATTTCGGCCGAGGGCAACAACCATTCGGACACGGCTTACTTGTCGCGCAGATAGTCGAGGACAGGCTGCGCGCGTTCCTGCGTCCGCTCAAGCGAGGCCATTACCTCTTCCCGAGTCGCGTAACGATGTTGCCCCTTATCCGTCGCCTCTTCCGGCACCAGATAACCGACCAGTTGCGAATTCTTCAGGATCGCCACCGGCTTGCCACCCGAACGTTCCAGAACCTTATGCGGTTCGCGCAGTTCGGTCATGGTGCAGATATGATTGGTCAGCAGGCGCGTCATGGTATCGTCCTTTCAGATACCAATAATATCGCACTTTGGAATATGCATTTCAATGTCTATTCCGGCTCGGCCAGCCGCGCCTCCCACATCCTGCGGAAGGCCGGGCGGGCCTGGCAATCCTCCAGCCAGGCGCGCAGCGTCGGGAATCGGTCCATCAGGGGCGCGTAGGGCTGGGCATAGCGCAGCACCTCGGCCATGTTGAGGTCCGCGACGGTGAAGCGCCCGCCGACCATGTGGCCCTGGGCCGACAGATGCGCCTCGACCACCGCCAGCGGCCGCAGCAGCCGTTCGGCGGCGGTGCTGACGGCGGCGGCGTCGCTGCCGTTCAGGGTCTTGCCCGGATTGTGCAGGAACAGGATGGTCAGGGCGTCGGCCTCGATGGCGCAGGTGGCATAAAAGCTCCATTGCAGCATCAGCGCGTCCTCGGCGCTGTCGGCCGGACCGAAGGGCTGGCCATGCTTGCGCGCCAGATACAGCGTGCAGGCCATCGATTCGCTCAGCACCAGCCCGTCATCCTCGATCACCGGGATGGCGCCGGCGGGCGACAGTTTCAGGAAAGCCGGCGAGCGCGTGTTCAGGGGCGCGTCGGGGGCATCCGGGGCCGGCAGGCGATAGGCCTGGATCACCGGAACCTGCCGGAAGGGCAGGCCGATCTCGTGGCACAGCCAGATGATGCGCGAGGCGCGCGAGCGGGTGACGCCGTGAATGGTCAGCATGGCGGGGTCCTTACCAACATGTCCTGTCCTGCAGGCGGGCAGGTTAGCGGCCGCGCGTGACGAGGAAAAGCCGGTTGATCGCAAAGCCCCGGCCGGGCCGCTGCGACAACCTGTCGGAGTTCATGAATTCGTGCTATGGAATATAGCCGCGCCATCGCTTGATACAGGTCAAAGCGGTTTCCCGACCCCAGCCCTAAAGCAAGGGTGCGAAACAGGAGCGATTTCCATGTCCACACCTCAGCTGGACCCGCCCAGCCTTTATGCCGCGCGCGAGCCGATCTTCCCCAAGCGCGTCAAGGGCCGGTTCCGGAACCTGAAATGGATCGTCATGGCGATCACGCTGGCGATCTATTACGTCACGCCCTGGATTCGCTGGGATCGCGGCCCGAACATGCCCGATCAGGCAGTGCTGGTCGATCTGGCGAACCGGCGCTTCTTCTTCTTCTGGATCGAGATCTGGCCGCAGGAGTTCTATTTCGTTGCGGGTCTGCTGATCATGGCGGGGCTGGGGCTGTTCCTGTTCACCTCGGCCCTGGGGCGGGTCTGGTGCGGCTATGCCTGCCCGCAGACGGTCTGGACCGATCTTTTCATTCTTGTCGAGCGCTGGATCGAGGGTGACCGCAACAACCGCATCCGCCTGCACCGGCAGGAATGGAACGGCCAGAAGATCCGGCTGCGGCTGGTCAAGTTCACCGTCTGGCTGCTGATCGCCCTGGGCACCGGCGGGGCCTGGGTGTTCTATTTCACCGACGCGCCGACGCTGATGCGCGATCTTGTGACCGGGCAGGCGCATCCGGTCGCCTATACGACCATCGCGGTCCTGACCGCCACGACCTTCCTCTTCGGCGGCTTCGCGCGCGAGCAGATCTGCATCTATGCCTGTCCCTGGCCGCGCATCCAGGCCGCGATGATGGACGAGGACACCCTGACCGTTGCCTATCGCGACTGGCGGGGCGAGCCGCGCGGTGCTGCGCGCAAGGGTGCCGATGCTGCGGCGCATGGCGATTGTATCGACTGCATGGCCTGCGTGAATGTCTGCCCGATGGGTATCGACATCCGCGACGGCCAGCAGCTGGAATGCATCACCTGCGCGCTGTGCATCGATGCCTGCGACGAGATCATGGACCGGGTCGGCAAGCCGCGCGGGCTGATCGACTACATGGCGCTGAAGGACGAGACGGCCGAACGCGCCGGCGCCGCACCCAAGCCGCTGACGAAGCATATCCTGCGGCCGCGCACGATCCTATATTT
Source organism: Paracoccus marinaquae (assembly GCF_018860165.1). GTDB lineage: Bacteria > Pseudomonadota > Alphaproteobacteria > Rhodobacterales > Rhodobacteraceae > Paracoccus > Paracoccus marinaquae. The sequence continues at coordinate 40,218 of NZ_JAHKNG010000019.1, read as the reverse complement.
CACCCTCTGGTCGGGGATCGGCGTGGCGCTGGTGGTGGCGCTGTTCATGCGCTCGCCCGTCGATCTGAACGTCTCGCCGGTGCGCAACCCGCTGTTCGTGACCATGTCCGACGGCGCCATCCGCAACACCTACGAGGTCCGGCTGCGCAACAAGCGGCACGAGAACCGGGACTATGCCTTCACCGTCTCCGGGGCGGATGCCGGGGATTTGGTCTTGGCGATCGAGGGGGTCGAGGGCAATATCGTCGAGGTCCCCGCCGACGAGACGCTGAGCGCGCGGCTGTATCTGACCGCCCCGGCCGGATCACCGCTGACCGGCCTGCAGAGCAGCGGCGTCGATCTTGCCGTCGAGGACCGCTCGGGCGAGGGCAGCGCCTCGGTCGGGACGGTGTTCCATGGGAGGAACTGACGGAATGCGACGCGAACTGACCGGCCGGCATGTGCTGGCGATCACGCTGGCCGCCTTTGGGGTGATCATCGCCGTCAACCTGGTCATGGCGTTCATGGCGGTGGGAACCTTCCCGGGGCTGGAGGTGAAGAATTCCTATGTCGCCTCGCAAGGCTTCGACAGGGAACGGGCCGCTCAGGACGCGCTTGGCTGGACGGTCACGCCGAATTACGACGGCCGGGAACTGACCCTGTCGGTGACCGATGACGAGGGCCTTCCGGCACCGGTCGAAAGCCTTGCCGCGACGATCGGCCGGCCGACGCATGAACGCGCCGATCTGAGCCCGGATTTCACCTTCGAGGGCGGGCTGTTCCGCGCCCCGCTGGTGCTCGAGCCCGGGATCTGGAACATCCATGTCACTGCCACCGCCCCGGACGGGACCGAGTTCCGGCAGCGGCTGGATCATTATGCCGGCTCGGTGGTGAAGTGACATGACGGATGTCGGCCTTGCCCGGATCAGTGCCTGTCCTGCCTGCGATGCGGCGCCCCTCGCCGAACGTCTGGCCGATCCCGCGGCCCATGCGGCGCAGGCCGATGGCACGCTGATCCTGTCGCTGCCCACGGCGCATTGCGCCACCTGCATCTCGGATGTGGAGCGCGCCCTGATCGGGCTGCCCGGGGTGCGTTCGGCGCGCGTGAACCTGACGCTGCGGCGGGTGACGGTCGATGCGCCGGGACTGGGCGCCGATGACCTGATCCCGGTCCTGGGCCGGATCGGCTATGAGGCGCATGAACTGGACCCCGAGGCACTGAGCGCCACCGCCGCCGACCGGCAGGGCCGCGACCTGCTGATGCGGATCGGCGTCGCGGGCTTTGCGATGATGAACATCATGATCCTGTCGGTCGCGGTCTGGTCGGGGGCCGAGGCCGCGACCCGCGACCTGTTCCACTGGATCAGCGCCGCCATCGCCCTGCCGACCATCGCCTTCGCCGGCCAGCCCTTCTTTTCCAGCGCCTATGCGGCGCTGAAGGCGCGGCGGCTGGGCATGGATGTGCCGATCTCGCTGGCGCTGATCCTGGCGACCGCGATCTCGCTGTTCGAGACCAGCGCCTCGGGCGAGCATGCCTATTTCGACGCGGCGGTGATGCTGTGCTTCTTCCTGCTGGTCGGCCGCTACCTCGACCATCGCACCCGCGCCATCGCGCGATCCGCCGCGGCCGAACTGACCGCGCTCGAGGTGCCGCGCGCCACGCGGCTGCGGGATGGCGCCGAAGAGGTGGTGCCGGTCGCCAGCCTGCGCCCGGGCGACCTGATCCGCATCCGCCCCGGCAACCGCGTGCCCGCCGATGGCGAGATCACCGAAGGCCGCAGCGAGATCGACCGCGCCCTGCTGACCGGCGAGACGCTGCCCGTGGCCGCGGCGCCGGGGCTGATGCTGTCGGCGGGCGAAGTGAACCTGACCGGGCCGCTGACCCTGCGGGTGACGGCGGCGGGGCGCGACAGTTCGCTGGCGCGCCTGACCGCGCTGGTCGAGGCGGCCGAGGCGGCGCGCGGGCGCTATACCTCGCTGGCTGAGCGGGCCTCGCGCGGATATGCGCCGGTCGTGCATCTGCTGGCGCTGGCCAGTTTCTCGGGCTGGCTCTGGGCGACGGGCGATCTGCGCCTTGCGGTCAATATCGCCGCGGCGGTGCTGATCATCACCTGTCCCTGCGCCCTCGGGCTGGCGGTGCCGGCGGTGGCGACCGCGGCATCCGGGCGGCTGTTCCGGCGCGGACTGCTGATCAAGGACGGCACCGCGCTGGAACGGCTGGCGCAGGTCGATACCGTGGTTTTCGACAAGACTGGAACCCTGACCATGGAGCAGCCGCGGCTGGTCTCGGCCGAGGGGCTGCCCGTGGAACTGCGCCTGGTGGCGCTGGCCCTGGCCGAGGGATCGGCCCATCCCCTGTCGCGGGCGCTGGCGGCGGCGCTGGCCGGGGAAGCCCCGGCGCCGCTGCAGGACCAGCAGGAGCATCCGGGCTATGGCGTCTCTGCCCGCTGGCAGGGGCGCGAGGTCCGGTTGGGCCGCGCCGACTGGCTGGGGGTGCGCGACGATGAGGCCGGCCGGGCCGGCAGCGCCACCTGGCTTTCGGTCGGGGAGAAGGCACCGATCCGGCTGGATTTCACCGACCGGCTGCGCCCCGGCGCCGAGGATTGCGTGGCCGCCCTGCATGCCGATGGCAAGCGGGTGATCCTGCTGTCGGGCGATCGTCCCGCCGCCGTCGCCGATCTGGCCGCGCGTCTGGGCATCGCCGAATACCGCGCCGGCGTGGACCCGCTTGGCAAGGCGGCGGCGGTCGAGGCGCTGGCCGGCGAGGGGGCGCATGTACTGATGGTCGGTGACGGGCTGAACGACACGGCGGCGCTGGCCCGCGCCCATGCCTCGATCTCGCCGGCTTCGGCGCTGGACGCGGCGCGGGTGGCCAGCGACATGGTGCTGACCGGGCAGGACCTGTCGCCGGTGGCCGATGCGCTGGTCACCGCGCGCCGTGCCACCGCCCGCATCCGCGAGAATTTCGCGATCTCGATCCTCTACAACATCGTCGCCGTCCCGGTGGCCATGGCCGGCCTTGCGACGCCGCTGATCGCGGCCCTCGCCATGTCGGTCAGTTCGATCACGGTGACGCTGAACGCGCTGCGCCTGCGCCGCTGAAGGGAACGGACATGGAAATCCTCACGATCCTCATTCCGGTTTCTCTGGGCCTTGGGGCCCTGGGGCTGGTGGCGTTCGTCTGGGCGCTGCGCTCGCGGCAGTTCGAGGATCCCAAGGGCGATGCCGAGCGGATCCTCAGCGATGAATGGGACGATCATCCGCGCCCGGACTGAGCCATGCCCGCGCTGTCGGGGTGATCGCAATCCGGTCCGGCATTCGGGACGCCCGGTCGATAGGAAACGGGGCGGGTCCTTGCGGTCCCGCCCCGTTCTGGTCGGTTTCCGAAGATGCGGTTCTCAGGGGCCGGTGACCGTGCAGGTCTGGGCGCGCGCCTGCAGCCGCTCGCAGGCAAGCTGCGCATCGGCCCTGGTGAGGTTGACGAAATTCGCCTCGAAGCCGCGCTTGGTATCGGCGACATGGCGTTGCGCGCCGCCAAGCACCGTGCCGTCCTGCAGCGCGGTCCGCAGCAGCAGCTTGTTCGCCTCGACCTGCGAGCGATAGAGCCCCAGCGACACGCCCCAGTTGCGGCCGCTGCCGCCCGGTCGCGACACGATCTCCAGCGCCTCGGGGTTCGAGATATCGCCTTCGCCCATCGCGGCGAGGATCACGGTGTCTGAGCGCGGCTTCGGCGCGGGCGAGGCCAGCAGGGACAGCGATCCGGTATTGGCCTCGGCAACCGCCGCCGCGATGGCATCGGCGCTGTCAGTGCCGGCTTGCGCGACGGAGGCGGTGCTGGCCTGCCCGGCACGGGAACGTGGCGCGGGCAGCGGGCGCGACGAGGCCGCCAGCACCGGCGCCGCGAGGCTGGCCGACTGCGCGGCCGGTGCGATCGTTTCCACGGCGCTGGCGATGGCCTGTTCGACCGCGCCGCCACGGGCCGCTGGGCGCAGGCTCGGCCGCGCGCTTGAGGTCAGTCGCAGCGCGCTGGCCGAAAGCGGCGCCGCCTGGGCCTGCCGGACCGCGTCGGCCAGCGGATCGCGCGGGTTGGCGGCAGATGCCACGGCGGCGGTCGAGGCGCGCTGCGCCCGCGTGGGCGGCTCGGACGCGGCCAGAACCAGCGTCTTCGGTTGTGTCGCCGCCGGCGTCGGCTCGACCTTGGCGCGCCGCACCACCTTCTGTGCCAGAAGCTGCGGCGGTTCCGGGCGCACCTCGCGGGCGCGGCTGGGCACGCGGCTGAAGCCCGCATCCAGAAGCTGCGCCATGACCTGGTTGCGCTGCGCGGTCGAGGTGCCGCCGAAAACGGTGGCGACCAGCCGCTTCCGACCCCGCTGGGCCGAGGCGGTCAGGTTGAAGCCCGCCGCGCGGGTATAGCCGGTCTTGATGCCGTCGGCGCCCGGATAGTTGTCCAGAAACCGCTTGTTGGTCGAGGAAACCTTGGCGATGCCGGCATCCGCCTCGCGGCGCGAGAACAGGTTGTAATATTGCGGGAAATCATAGAACAGGCGGCGCCCTAGGATGGTCATGTCATGGGCCGTCGAATAGTGCCCGTCCTGTGTCAGCCCGTTCGCGTTGCGGAACTGCGTGTTGCGCATGCCCAGTGCCCGCGCCATGGCGGTCATCTGCTGGGCAAAGGCAGGCTCGGATCCCGCCAGCCCCTCGCCGATCGCGGTTGCGGCGTCGTTGGCCGACTTGATCGCCGCCGCCCGGATCAGATAGCGCAGCTCGATGCTTTGCCCGGCGCGCAGGCCCAGCTTCGAGGGCGGCTCGGCCGCGGCATTGGACGAGATCGGGAACCTCGAATCCAGCCGGACCTGCCCCCGCTCGATGGCCGTGAAGGCCATGTAGAGTGTCATCATCTTGGTCAGCGAAGCAGGATGCAGCTTGGTATCCGCATTCTGCTTGTAGATCGGCTGGCCGGTTCGCGCGTCCATCACATAGGCGGCGAAGGGGGCAGCCGACAGGCCTGCGGGCGCCAGAGCGGCCAACAGGATAAACGCCCACAGCCGGGCTGTCTGGGAAAATCGGGTCACTGTCGCGGTCTCTCTGCCTCGTGCGGGCGCATCATTTATCGCGCACCCGTCCTTAATAAGTGGATAATAGCACGGGACGTTTTCGCATGTAACCGGGCATTTGACTTATTTCACCGCGCTGACCGCGATCTTCGGCGGGGCTTTCATCCAGGCAAGAATCGACTATATTTCCGCTTTGCAGCGGTCGCAGGAATTGCGGCACGAACCGTAGTCGCCCGCCCCGGCAGGCCAGGCCCGAGACCCGATGACGCATTGGATGACCGATCACGACAAGCCCGACGAAAAGTCGGATCTGGCCGTAAAGACGCATACCCGGCCGCAGCGTCCACCGATGTACAAGGTGTTGATGCTGAACGACGACTTCACGCCCATGGAGTTTGTCGTGCATGTGCTCGAGCGGCTGTTCGGCATGTCGCATGCGCAGGCGATCGAGATCATGCTGACCGTGCACCGCAAGGGCGTCGCGGTGGTCGGGGTCTTTTCGCACGAGGTCGCCGAAACCAAGGTCGCGCAGGTGATGGAACTTGCGCGGCGCCAGCAGCATCCGCTGCAATGCACCATGGAAAAAGAGTAGCCCCGTGTCCGCATCGAGACTAGCGCTGGCCTTCCCCGACGGCCAGCCCGAGGGCCGTCTTCTGATCGTCGGTGCGCTTGCGGGCGATGACCTGCTGCCGCTGGTTCCGGCCATGACGGTGATTCAGCAGGGCCAGTTTCCCGATCACCGCGCCCTCACCGCCCGCGGCTTTCAGGTCGCGCCGAGGGTCGAGGGCGGGTTCGACACGGCGCTGGTCGTGCTGCCGCGCGCCAAGCCCGAGGCGCGGGCACGGATCGCCGATGCCGCGGCGCGGCTGGCGCCGGGGGCGGCGCTGTGGATCGACGGGCAGAAGACCGATGGCGTCGACTCGATGCTGAAGGATCTGCGGAGCCTTGCCCCGATCGATGAGGTGCACAGCAAGGCGCATGGCAAGATCTTCCGCGTCACGCTGCCCGAGGGGGACTGGCTGCCCACGGACTGGGCGGCGCAGGCGCACGAGGCCGCGCCGGGCTTCGTCACCCGTCCCGGGGTGTTCTCGGCCGACGGGATCGATCCCGGCTCGGCCTTGCTGGCGCGGCATCTGCCCGAGCGGCTGCCGGCCCGGATGGTCGATCTGGGCGCGGGCTGGGGCTGGCTGGCGGCGCAGGCCCTGAGCCATCCCGGTGTCGAGGTGATGCATCTGGTCGAGGCCGGTCACGAGGCGCTGGAATCGGCGCGCGAGAACATCACCGATCCGCGCGCGCGCTTTCACTGGGCCGATGCCCGCGATTTCGCGCTGCCCGAACCGGTCAATGGGGTGATCATGAACCCGCCCTTTCATGAGGGGCGCCGGGCCGATCCGAAGCTGGGCGCGGCCTTCATCGCGACCGCGGCACGGCTGCTGACCGGCGCCGGTCGGCTGTGGATGGTCGCCAATCGCCATCTTCCCTACGAAACCGTGCTGGCGGGCCATTTCGCGCAGGTCGCCGAAATCGGCGGCGACAGCCGCTACAAGATCATCGAGGCCAGCGGCGCGGGCCGGGGCGCGATCCGAAAAGGAGGCCGCGGATGAGCCTGTCCATCCAGGGAAAGACCGCCATCGTGACCGGCGCCGGGCGCGGCATCGGCCTGGCCATCGCCCGGCATTTCGTCGAGCGCGACGCGAACGTCATGTTTGCCGGTGCCGACGAGGGGGCGCTGGACGCGGCCCTCGCGGAATGGGGCGACGACCGCTCGCAGGTGCTGAAATTCGCCGGCGACATTTCCGAGAAGCTGGCGATGGCCAACATGATCTCCGCCACGCTTGATGCATTCGAGAGGATCGACATCCTCGTCAACGCGCATCGCTTCGTGAAGGATTCCGATCCGCTGGATACCGACCCCGGCGTTCTGGAAGAGATGCTGCGCCAGAACATGGTTGCCGGCCTGCGCCTGTCGCAGATGGTCGCCAAGCGGATGATCCGGCAGGCCCAGGGGCAGACCGATCTGGTGCAGGCCGGCGCGATCGTGAACGTCTCGACGCTGGCGGCCTGTCGTCCGGTTCCGGCGATGCTGGGCTATTCCATCGCCTGCGCGGCGCAGGAACAGGCCACGCGCGGGCTGGCGCTGGCGCTGGCGCCGCACAACATCCGGGTCAACGGCGTCAGCTTCAGCAGCGTCATGTCGCACGAGCTGCAATGCGCGCTGAAGGAAGATGCCGGGCTTCGCGACAAGATCATTGCCGGCACGCCGCTTGGCCGGATCGCAGCCGCGGACGAGTTGACCGACACTGTTCACTATCTCGTCAGCGAAGGTGCGCGTTTCGTGACCGGCCAGATCATCACCGTGGATGGCGGGCGCAGCCTTGCCGATCCGGTGGCGGCTCAGGTCCTCTGAGCCGCGCTTGGCGTCGCCGCAGGATTTTCGTATAACTAATTATTATATATATATAATATTTTTATCTCATACATAAACGTCATTGTGGCTGAAATCGGTGCCCCGACTGGGGCGGTGCAGGTCCGCATTGGCCGGGCAGGGCCAGAGGAAGCCCCGGATGCCTCTGAATCAAGGCAGGTTGCCACTGGTCGCGCGGCGCGATAGCGTGGTCGCGGTGTTGTGACGCAGGGGCTGCGTCGGCATCACCTTTAACCGAGAACCTTCCCCAAGAAGCGGACCTGACAGCATGACCTCGCTGATCCGAATTCCTGTGATGACCGCGCTGCTGGTCGCCCCCCTGTTCGTCCAGCCGGTTTCGGCGCAGCAGGCTGGCGAGGCGCCGCCGCCCGCCGTGACCGTGGTCACCTTGCGGGCCGAGGATGCGACGCTGACCGTCAGTCTGCCGGGGCGCGTCGTGGCCTCGGCCGAGGCCGAGCTTCGCCCCCAGGTCGGCGGCATCATCACCGAAAGGCTGTTCGACGAGGGCAGCGCGGTCGAGGAGGGCGAGCCGCTCTACCGGATCGACCCGCGCACCTATGAGGCGGCGCTGGCGCAGGCGGATGCCGCGCTGGCGCAGGCCCGGGCACAGGCCGATGCGGCCAGCCGCGAGGCTGACCGCGCCGCGGCGCTTCTTGACCGGCGCGTGGCCAGCGAACAGACGCAGGACAGTGCCATCGCCGCGCGCGATGCGGCGCTGGCGGCCGTGAAGGCCGCCGAGGCGCGGTTGCAGGCCGCCCAGATCGACCTCGACCGGACCACCGTCACCGCCCCCATCGGCGGCGAGATCGGTCTGGCGCTGACCAGCCAGGGGGCTCTGGTCACGGCGGGTCAGGCCAGCCCGCTGGCGGTGATCCGCAAGATCGACCCGGTGCGGGTGGACGTGACGCAGTCTGCCGCCGAGATCATCCGCTGGCAGCGCCAGGGCGCGGCTGCGGCCCTGCCGGCCGGGACTGACCGCACGGTGACGCTGCGCCTGGCCGATGGCTCGATCTACGAGCATTCCGGCTCGCTGACCGGGGCCGAGCCGCATGTGGACGAGACGACGGGCGTCATCACGCTCAGGATGGAATTCGCCAATCCCGACGGGGTATTGCTGCCGGGCATGTATGTGCTGGCCGATATTCCGCAGGCGCAGCTGAAAGGCGTGATCCTGGCGCCGCAGGAGGGGGTCAGCCGCGACCGGCGCGGCCGCCCGGTCGCCCTTGTCGTCAATGACGGAAACGTTGTCGAGGAACGGCTGCTGGACATCGTGCAGGATCGCGGCAATCGCTGGGTCGTGCGCGACGGGCTGGCCGATGGCGACCGGATCATCGTCGCCGGACTTCAGAAGATCGGCGTCGGCATGACCGTCGCGCCCGAAGAGCGCGCCGAGGCGGCCGAGCAATCCGCGGCGACCGCCGAACCTGCAAGCAACTGACCCAGGACCGACAGTCCGGACCCGAGCAACGAGGGATCATCCATGGCCCGTTTCTTCATCGACCGCCCGGTTTTCGCCTGGGTGATCTCGATCATCATCATGGGGATCGGTGTGCTGTCGATCCGGTCGCTGCCGATCGCGCAATATCCCGAGATCGCCCCGCCCTCGGTGTCGATCCGGGCCGACTATCCGGGTGCGTCGGCCGAAACCATCGCCAATACCGTGACCCAGGTCATCGAACAGCAGATGACCGGGCTGGACGGCCTGCGCTACATGTCCTCGAGTTCAAGCTCGTCGGGCAGTTCCTCGACGACGCTGACCTTCGAGACCGGCACCGATGCCGATATCGCGCAGGTGCAGGTGCAGAACAAGCTGTCCCAGGCGACGCCGCTTCTGCCCGAACCGGTGCAGCGGCAGGGGGTGACGGTGCAGAAATCGGCCTCGGGCTTCCTGATGGTGATCGGCCTGATCGGGGACGAGAACTACGACCAGACCGACCTTTCGGACTATCTGGTCACCACCCTGGTCGACGACCTGAGCCGGATCGAGGGCGTCGGCAGCGTTCAGGTCTTCGGGGCGAAATACGCCATGCGGATCTGGCTGGACCCCTCGAAGCTGGCCGGTTACGAGATCACGCCGGGCGATGTCGTCGCCGCGGTCTCGGCGCAGAACACGCAGATCTCGGCCGGCGCCTTCGGCGATCAGCCGGCGGTCGCGGGCCAGCAGCTGAACGCCACGGTCACGGCGCAATCGCTGCTGACCACGCCCGAGGATTTCCGCCAGATCGTGCTGCGGGCCGAAGAGAATGGCGGGCTGGTGCTGTTGCAGGACGTGGCGCGGGTCGAGGTCGGAGCCGAGGATTACTCGGCCGAGGCGACCTATAACGGACGCCCCTCCTCGGGGATGGCGATCAGCCTCGCGCCGGGCGCCAACGCGCTGGACACGGCCGAGCGGGTCAAGGCCCGGATGGAGGAATTCGCGCAGTTCTTCCCCGAAGGCGTCGATTACGTCATTCCCTTCGACACCACGCCCTTCGTCGAGATCTCGATCGAGGAAGTGGTGAAGACGCTGATCGAAGCCATCGTGCTAGTCTTCATCGTCATGTATATCTTCCTGCAAAGCTGGCGGGCGACGCTGATCCCGACGCTGGCGGTGCCGATCGTGCTGCTGGGCACCTTCGGGATCATGGCGGCCCTCGGCTTTACCATCAACACGCTGACCATGCTGGCCATGGTGCTGGCCATCGGCCTGCTGGTCGATGACGCCATCGTCGTCGTCGAGAACGTCGAGCGGATCATGGAGGAAGAGGGGCTGTCGCCGCGCGAGGCGACGCGCAAGTCGATGGGCCAGATCACCGGCGCGCTGGTCGGCATCGCGCTGGTGCTGTCGGCGGTGTTCGTGCCGATGGCCTTCTTCGGCGGCTCGACCGGGGTGATCTACCAGCAGTTCGCGATCACCATCGTCTCGGCCATGGGCCTGTCGGTGGTGGTGGCGCTGACGCTGACCCCGGCGCTCTGCGCCTCGCTGCTGAAACCGGCTCATGGCCCGCGCCGCGGCCTTTTCGGGCTGTTCAACCGCGGCTTTGACGGCACGACGCGCGGCTATACGAGCGCCGTCGGCTGGATGGTCCGCCGTCCGCTGCGGATGCTGCTGGTCTATGCCGGGCTGGCCGCCGTCATGGTGCTGCTGTTCATCCGCACGCCCGAGGGTTTCCTGCCCGACGAGGATCAGGGCATCATGTTCGTGCTGGTGAACGCCCCGACCGGGGCCACGCGCGACCGCACCTCGGCCGTGCTGGACCAAGTCGAGGACTACTTCATGACGCAGGAGGCGGATTCGGTCGAATCCATGTTCGCGGTCTCGGGCTTCAGCTTCATGGGGCAGGGGCAGAATGTCGGCATGGCCTTCGTCCGGATGAAGGACTGGAGCCAGCGGCCCGATCCCGCGCAATCGGTGCAGGCCGTTGCCGGCCGCGCCTTCCCGGCCATGATGCAGATCCGCGATGCCATGGTCTTCCCGATCGTGCCGCCGGCGGTGATCGAACTCGGCAACGTCTCGGGCTTCGACTTCTATCTGCAGGCGCGCGGCGGCCAGTCGCACGAGCAGTTGCTGGAGGCGCGCAACCAGGTTCTGGGCATGGCGACGCAAAGCCCGATGATCGCGCAGGTTCGGCCCTCGGGTCTGGAGGATGCGGCGCAATACCGGCTGGACATCGACTGGCGCAAGGCCGGCGCCATGGGCGTGACCGCCACCGATGTCGCCAACCTGCTGCAGGTCGCCTGGACCGGGGCCTATGTGAACGACTTCGTCGATCGCGGCCGCATCAAGCGGGTCTATGTCCAGGGCGAGGCCGAATCCCGTGCCGGCCCCAGCGATCTTGACAAGTGGCGCGTGCGCAATTCCGGTGGCGGGCTGGTTCCCTTCTCGAACTTCGCCGAAGGGGAATGGACCTTCGGGCCGCAGGGTCTGAACCGCTATAACGGGGTTCCGGCGATGCAGATCCAGGGCAGCCCCGCGCCCGGCGTCAGTTCCGGCGAGGCCATGGCCGAGGTCGAGCGGCTGGTGGCCCAGATCCCCGGCGGCTTCGCGGTCGCCTGGACCGGGCTTTCGGCGGAAGAGCAGGAATCCGGCGACCAGACCACCCTGCTTTATGCGCTGTCGCTGGCCGCGGTGTTCCTGTGTCTGGCGGCGCTCTATGAAAGCTGGTCGATCCCTTTCGCGGTGATCCTGGTCATGCCCATCGGCGTCCTCGGCGCGCTGGCCGGGGCCTGGGCCGGGCAGTTCGACAATGGCGTGTTCTTCCAGGTCGGGCTGCTGACGGTCATCGGCCTGACCGGCAAGAACGCCATCCTGATCGTCGAATTCGCACGCGAGCAGTCGCAGCATGGCATGCCGCTCTTCAACGCCGTGGTCGAGGCCGCGCGGCAGCGGTTCCGCCCGATCATCATGACCTCGATCGCCTTCTCGCTGGGCGTGCTGCCCCTGGTGCTGTCCACCGGCGCGGGGGCCAACGGCCGCAACGCCATCGGTGCGACGGTGCTCGGCGGAACGCTGGCGGCGACGGCCCTCGGCATCCTGTTCGCGCCGCTGTTCTATGTCCTGATGCGCCGGCTTCTGGGGCGCGGCGACAAGTTCGAAGAGGTCGAGGCGCCGTTGCCGGCCGCGGTCGGTTAACATTACAGTTGCGCATGAAGGCGGGTTTTTCGATCTGCCATGGCGGCGGCAATCCGGTGCTGTCGTCGCCTGGACCTGTCTCGAAAAAATGCCGGACCCCTCGCTCATGATGGATCCTCTGTCCCGAGAGTGAATTAATTCCCGGTCGCGGATCACGGGGCAAGGTCACCAACCCGCTGCCCGCTTGCGGTGCGGGCGGAAATCGGACAAGCCTGTGCCATGACACCCCCGCGCTTTGCCCCGATTCCGGCGGGCCTGCCCGCCACCGTGCCCTTCATCGGCCCCGAGACATTGCAGCGCCGGCGCGGGCGGCCCTTCGCCGCGCGCCTTGGCGCGAACGAGAACGGCTTCGGCCCCAGCCCGCGGGCGGTCGCGGCGATGCGCGCGGCCATTGCCGGGATCTGGCAATATGGCGACTCGACCAGCTTCGATCTGCTGCAGGCGCTGTCGGCGCATCTGTCGGTGCCGGCCGGGGCGCTGGTGGTGGGCGAGGGGATCGACGGGCTTCTGGGGCTCCTGGTGCGGCTGATGGTGGCCCCTGGCGACGCGGTGGTGACCTCCGAGGGCGCCTATCCGACCTTCAACTACCATGTCGCGGGCTTCGGCGGCGTGCTGCACAAGGTGCCCTATCGCGACGATGCCGAGGATCCCGCGGCGCTGATCGCGCGCGCCCATGAGGTCGGCGCGCGGCTCCTGTATCTGGCCAATCCCGACAACCCGATGGGCAGCTGGCACGAGGGCCGGGTGATCGAGGCGATGCTGGCTGACCTGCCCCCCGGCTGCCTGCTGGTGCTGGACGAGGCCTATGCCGAATTCGCCCCCGCCGGCGCCGTGCCGCGGATCGCCGCCGATGACTCGCGGGTGATCCGCATGCGGACCTTCTCCAAGGCTTACGGCATGGCCGGCGCGCGCATCGGCTATGCCATCGGCCATCCCGAGCTGATCGCGGGGTTCGAACGGATCCGCAACCATTTCGGCGTCAACCGCGTGGCGCAGGCGGGCGCGCTGGCCGCATTGGCGGATGGCGACTGGCTGGCGCAGGTCCAGGGCCACGTCGCCGCCGCCCGCAACCGCATCGCCGGGATCGCGACCGGGAACGGCATGGCGGCGCTGCCCTCGGCGACCAATTTCGTCGCCGTCGATACCGGCCGCGACGGCGGCTTCGCCCGCCGCCTCGTCGCGGCTCTCGAGGAGGACGGCATCTTCATCCGCATGCCCGGCGTGGCGCCGCTCGACCGCTGCATCCGCATCAGCTGCGGCCCGGAACCCGAGCTTGACCTTCTTGCCCGGACCCTGCCGCAGGTGTTGCGCCGGCTCTGACCGCGCAACGCGCGCAAGCCGTGTACGCGCTGTGCACATCCGGTGCACGCGCCGTGCCCGCCCGGTGCGGCTGCCGAACCGTCACCACGACAGGGCCGCGCCCGGCTTCTTCTTCACTCAAATATCCCCGCCGGAGGCACCCGCCCGCGCCGCCGGCACCCCGGCAGAAGCCGTCTCACATCGCCGCCAGCTGCGCCAGCGCGACCTTCAGCCGGGCGATATCGTCATCCAGCGCCGCCAACTTGTCGCGGGTTTCCTCGATCACCTCGGCCTCGGCATTCTCGACGAAGCGCGGGTTCTGCAGACGCCTGCGCAACCCCTCGGCATCCTTCTCGGACTTTGCCAAGGACTTCTGCAGTCGCGCAGTTTCCGAGGCAACATCAATGACATCGCCGATCGGCAGGGCAAGGCTTGCCCCCTGCGCCGCGACCGCGATCATGCCCTTGCCCGCGGCGCCGTCGCGCGGTGTGTTCACCCGCGCCAGACGCTCGATCAGGGGGCCATTCGCGGCCAGCGCCGCCTGCGCGGCCGGATCGGCCTCGGTTACCAGCAGATCGAGCCTTGCCCCCGCCGGCACGCCCATCTGCGCCCGGGCCGAGCGGATCGCCTCGATCAGCGCGATCACCCAGTTCATCTGCCGGTCGGCCTCGGCGTCGATCAGTTCGGCGCCGCAGTCGGGCCAGTCGCCATGCACCAGCATCTTCGCCCGATCGCCGGTCAGCGCCCAAAGCTCCTCGGTCACGAAGGGCATGACCGGATGCAGCAGCAGATAGCACTGATCCAGAACCCAGCCCATCGTGGCCCTTGTTTCTTCGGCATGTTCTCCGTCGAACAGGGGCTTCGAGAATTCCACATACCAGTCGCAGACCTTGCCCCAGACAAAGGCGTAAAGCCCGTTCGCCGCGTCGTTGAAGCGATAGGTTTCCAGCGCCTCGTCGGTCGCCATGCGGATGCGCGCGACCTCGCCGATGATCCAGCGGTTGACGGTATGGCGCGGCTCGGGCCGGGCGCCGCCGCCGCGGATGCCGTTCATCTCGGCAAAACGGGTGGCGTTCCAGATCTTGGTCACGAAGTTGCGGAACCCCTCGACATGGCGCGGGCCCAGCTTCGGATCGCGGCCCATTGCCGCCATGCTGGTCAGCGTCATCCGCAGCGCATCGGCGCCGAAATCGTCGATCAGGGTCAGCGGGTCGATGACATTGCCCTTCGACTTCGACATCTTCGCGCCCTTTTCGTCGCGCACGAGGCCGTGGACATAGACCGTGTGGAAGGGCACGTCGCCCGTCACTTCAAGCTGCATCATCATCATCCGGGCGACCCAGAAGAAGATGATGTCGAAGCCGGTGACCAGCACATCGGTCGGGAAATACTTGTGCATTTCATCGGTCGGCTCGGGCCAGCCCAGCGTGCCGATGGGCCAGAGGCCCGAGGAAAACCAGGTATCCAGCACGTCCGGGTCGCGCCAGACCGGATAGACCAGCCTGGTCGGGTCCTGGGTCAGGTTGTAATCGGCCAGCGCCTGCGTGAAGGCGTCGATTGCGGCCTCGCGATCCGCGACCTCGATGATGCGGCTGATTTCCAGCGGCTGCGGCAGCCCGGCGATGGCGTCGCGGAACTGCTCGACCACCTCGGGGAAATTCGGCGCGGCGCGGTGGATCTGGTCGCGATGGACCAGCCCTTCCTCCAGCAGCGCGAAGATCTCGACCTCGTCCAGCGCGCCGTCATGGTCGTCATCGACCTGGCCTTCCAGCGACAGGTCAAGCCCGTACCAGACCGGGATCTGATGGCCCCACCACAGCTGCCGGCTGATGGTCCAAGGCTCGATATTCTCAAGCCAGTTGAAATAGACCTTGCGGTGCTGCTCGGGCAGGATGCGGGTGCGGCCGTCGCGCACCGCCGCCAGCGCCGGGCCGACGATGCGGGCCGTATCGACGAACCACTGATCGGTCAGCATCGGCTCGATCACCACGCCCGAGCGGTCGCCGAAGGGCTGCATGATCGGCTTGTGATCGACGACCGGGCGCCGTTCCAGATGCTCGGCGCCGGTCTCGCGGTCGATCTCCTTGTGCAGATAGGTGACGGCCAGCCCTTCTGCGGTGATCTCCTCGATCACCTTCTGGCGGGCCCCATAGCGGTCCAGCCCGCGCAGATGCTCGGGCACCAGGTTGACGTTCGAGACATCGCCGACATCCTCGCCCTGCGCCGCGCTGGTGGCGATGCCGGCGCTTTCCTCGTAGGGCAGGCCGTCGGCGCGCATCGCGCCCCTGCCATCCATCAGCGCGTAAAGCGGGATATCGTTGCGCAGGGCCACAGCATAGTCGTTGAAGTCATGCGCGCCGGTGATCTTGACCGCGCCCGAGCCGAAATCCGGGTCGGGGTAGTCGTCGGTGATGATCGGGATCAGGCGGCGATGTTCCCTTGGTCCGACCGGAATTTCGCACAGCTTGCCGACGATCGGGGCGTAGCGCGCATCACCCGGATGCACCGCCACCGCGCCGTCGCCCAGCATGGTTTCGGGCCGGGTCGTGGCGATGCTGATATAGTCGCGGGTCTCGCGCAGGGTGACGTTGCCGTCCTCGTCGCGCTCGACATATTCATAGGTTTCGCGTTCGCCAGTTTCAGGATTGGCGGCCAGCGGGTACTTGAAATGCCACATATGGCCGGGAACCTCGCGGTTCTCGACCTCCAGATCGCTGATTGCGGTCTCGAAGCGCGGATCCCAGTTCACCAGCCGCTTGCCGCGATAGATGATGCCCTTGTTGTATAGGTCCACGAAGACCCGGATCACCGCGTCGTGGAAGTTGCCTTCCTCGCCCGCGGGCGCCCCCGGCGCGCCGGACATGGTGAAGGCGTTGCGCGACCAGTCGCAACTGGCGCCGAGGCGCTTCAGCTGGTTGATGATGGTGTCGCCGGATTCCTGCTTCCAGGCCCAGACCTTTTCGGTGAAGGCCGCGCGCCCGATGTCGCGCCGGCCCGGCTCCTGCCGTTCGGCCATGCGGCGTTCGACGACCATCTGCGTGGCGATGCCGGCATGGTCCTGACCGGGCTGCCAGAGTGTGTCAAATCCGCGCATCCGGTGCCAGCGGACAAGGATGTCCTGCAGCGTGTTGTTGAAGGCGTGGCCGATATGCAGGCTGCCGGTCACGTTGGGGGGCGGGATCATCACCGTGAAGGTCTCGGCGCGCGAGGCATTGGCCCCGGCGGCGAAGGCATTCCGCCTTTCCCATTCAGCGGCGATCCGCGCCTCGGCGGTTGCGGCGTCGAAACTCTTGTCCATCGTCATCTGGCGGCCCTCTTGCTTGAGGATGGCTTAGCGAAGCGCGGCGAAAAGGCCAAGACATGCTGTTCCCCGAAAGCCGGGGAGAAAAGCGGGGAGGGCGGTATATCGTGGCGGCAAGCCCGCGCTCGTTCCAGCGCGCCGTTCCCGCCTTTGCAGCGCCAGCCGTCAGCTACGACCCGTCGCCTTTGGTCAGGCCACGCGGCGCATCTCGGCAAATCCATTCGTCGAGAAAGAACCACAGGTGAAACAGGAATGCGCTGCCGCTCCAGATGCCGATCACGAAGGCCCACACGTAAGGGCCGGCAATATCGTTCTGCCGAGTAATCGCTATAGTCCAGAAGAATCCGGCAACGAGGCCGCCGACCTGAATGACGTTGAAAACCAGGGCGATCCTGGACTTCAGCCCAAGCCACAGATCGAGCGCAACGACCAACCCGATCAGTGCCAGTGTCCAGCCTTCGGCGGTGTCCATGATCGCAGCGCCCCAAGACATGGGCAACCGGGCGAGTTGATTCATACGCTCCAGCATCGAGATCCGCAGACTGCTGAACAGGATACTACGTTAACGCCCGTGCTTCCAACGACCGCATGTGTTTCGCGCAACGTATCGGAGCAGTTTGCTGACATTCAGGAAAAATATTTCTTGCTTGTGTGGGCTTGCGCCGTTGTGATGCGGAACGTGTAACGGACGGGCCGCAAGAGCCCGCATCAAGGTTCTATGGGAGGAATACCGATGAAGACCCTGCTGACCGCAACCTGCGGGCTTGCGATGATGGCGACCGGCGCCCTGGCCGACCCCGCCGGCTGCGACGATGGCGAAACGGTGGTGAAGTTCAGCCACGTCACCAATGCCGACAAGCACCCCAAGGGCATCGCTGCCTCGCTGTTCGCCGAACGGGTGAACGCCGAGATGGAAGGCACGATGTGCGTCGAGGTCTATCCGAACTCGACCCTTTACGACGACGATGTTCTGCTCGAGGCGATGTTGCAGGGCGATGTGCAGCTGGGTGCGCCCTCGCTGTCGAAGTTCGAGACTTTCACCAAGGTCTTTCAGATCTTCGATCTGCCCTTCATGTTCAAGAATATCGCCGCGGTGGATGAATTCCAGGCCTCCGAGACCGGGCAGGCGATGAAGGCCAGCATGGAGCGACGCGGCCTGATGGGGCTGGAATTCTGGCATAACGGCCTGAAACAGCTGTCGGCCAACAAGCCGCTGCTGACGCCCGAGGATGCCAAGGGGCTGAAATTTCGCGTGCAGCCCTCGGACGTGATCATCGCGCAGATGGAGGCGATCGGCGCCTCGGCCCAGCCGATGGCCTTCGCCGAGGTTTACGGCGCCCTGCAGACCGGCGTCGTGGACGGCCAGGAAAACGCCTGGTCGAACATCTATGGCCAGAAATTCTACGAGGTTCAGGACGGCACCACCGAGACCAATCACGGCGTGCTCGACTATATGGTGGTCGCCTCGACCGACTGGCTGGACAGCCTCGATCCGGCGGTGAAGGACCAGATGCTGACCATACTGAACGAGGTCACCACCGAACGGAACGCGGCCGTGAACGATGTCGACATGGCGGCGCGGCAGGCGATCCTGGATGCGGGCAGCGAAATCCGCGCACTGGACGACACGCAGCGGCAGGCCTGGGTCGATGCGATGAAACCGGTCTGGGACCAGTTCGCCGAGGGCGTCGGTCAGGACAATATCGACGCCGCGCAGGCGATCAACGAAAAGCACTGAGGCAAGGCGCCCGCTCCGCGACGACAGGCGGGGCGGGCGCCAGCCATATCGGGGGGCAGGGGCGATGAGCCACCGCTATGAGCCGCGCGGCCCGCTGGGTCGTTTCGTGCATGGACTCGAGGAAAATGTCATCGCGATCCTCCTGGGCCTGATGACGCTTGTCACCTTCGTCAACGTGGTCATGCGCTATGTCTTTCAAAGCTCGCTGATCTGGGGGCTCGAGGTGACGCTGGCGCTGTTTGCCTGGCTGGTGCTGCTGGGCGTGTCCTACGCGGTCAAGGTCAACGCGCATCTGGGCGTGGATGCCATGATCAACCTGCTGCCGCCCCCCGCGCGCCGGATCCTCGCGCTGGTGGCGGGCGGGCTTTGCATCATCTATGCGCTGCTGCTGATGAAGGGCGCCTGGGACTACTGGGCGCCCTTTGCGGGTTATCAGCAGACCGGCGGGCGCTGGTTCCCGACCGGCTTCATCGAGACCCGCGACCGGGCCTTCTACGAGACCGAGCAGATCCCGATGCCCGGCTTTCTGGCCTGGATGGGCGATGTGTTCAATCAGGGCGAGGCCTACGAGAAGATGCCCCGCCTGATCCCCTATTTCGCGCTGCCGCTGGGGGTGGCGCTGCTGCTGTTCCGGCTGCTGCAGGCGGTCTGGATGATCTGGACGGGCGAACGGGCAAGCCTGATCGTCAGCCACGAGGCCGAGGACGCGGTCGAGGATGTCAGCCACATGAATCGCGGGGACTAGGCGATGGACGTCATTCTGCTGTTCGTCCTGATCATCGGGCTGATGCTGCTGGGCGTGCCCATCGCCATCGCGCTTGGCCTGTCGTCGACGCTGTTCCTCTTGTGGTTTTCCGACACTTCGCTGGCCTCGATCGCGCAGACGCTGTATCAGGCGATGGAGGGTCATGCGACGCTGCTGGCCATTCCCTTCTTCATCCTCGCCTCCAGCTTCATGTCCACGGGCGGCGTGGCGCAAAGGATCATCCGTTTCTCGATCGCCTGCGTCGGGCATCTGCCGGGCGGGCTGGCGATTGCCGGGGTGTTCGCCTGCATGATGTTCGCGGCGCTCTCGGGCAGTTCGCCCGCCACCGTGGTCGCCATCGGCTCGATCGTCATCGCGGCGATGCGGCAGGTCGGCTACAGCAAGGATTTCGCCGCCGGGGTGATCTGCAATGCCGGTACGCTGGGGATCCTGATCCCGCCATCGATCGTCATGGTCGTCTATGCCAGCGCCACCGATGTCTCGGTCGGGCGGATGTTCCTGGCCGGCGTCGTTCCGGGGCTGCTGGCCGGGGGCATGCTGATGGTGACGATCCTGTTCTTCGCCATCTGGAAGGGCATGCCGCGCGAGAAATGGCAGGGCTGGGCCGAGATCTGGGCCAGCTTTCGCGATGCCTTCTGGGGGCTGATGCTGATCGTCGTCATCATGGTCGGGCTCTACGGTATTCCGGGTGTCACCAAGGCGATCTTCACCCCGACCGAGGCCGCCGCCGTCGCCGCGATCTGGTCCTTCATCGTCGCGATCTTCATCTATCGCGACATGGGGCCGCTGCGCGACGGCGAGACGCGGATCCCGCTGTGGAAAAAGCCGCAGGCGCTGGTCACGGCCTTCTTTCATCCGGGCACCCGCGACGTGCTGCTGGAGGCGGGCAGGCTGACCATCACGCTGATGTTCATCATCGCCAATGCGCTGATCCTGAAACATGTGCTGACCGACGAGCAGATCCCCCAGGACATCGCCGGCGCGATGCTGGATGCCGGTTTCGGCAAGATCATGTTCCTGGTGATCGTGAACGTGATCCTGCTGATCGGCGGTCAGTTCATGGAGCCGTCGGGCCTGATCCTGATCGTGGCGCCTCTGGTCTTTCCCATCGCCATCGAACTGGGCGTGGACCCGATTCATCTGGGCGTGATCATGGTGGTGAACATGGAGATCGGCATGATCACCCCGCCGGTCGGGCTGAACCTGTTCGTGACCTCGGGCGTGGCTGGCATGTCGATGATGCGCGTCGTCCGCGCCGCACTGCCCTTCCTGGCGGTGCTGTTCGTGTTCCTGATCATCGTCACCTATGTGCCGTGGATCAGCACCTGGCTGCCGACGCTGATGATGGGCCCCGAGGTGATCCTGCGGTGACGGCTCAGCGGAACCGGGCGGGGATGCGTTCGGGGAAGGGAAACAGGTGCAGCCATGGCTTTGTCTCGTCATGCACGCGGGCGATCGAGGGCCGGGCGATCAGCCGTTCGAAATAACTTGCGAGGTTGGGGTATCCGTTGAAGGGATGCAGGAACCCGGCATAGAACAGGGCCGGCGCCGCGGCGCAATCGGCAAGGCCGAACTCCCCTGCCGCCCAGTCGCGATCCGTCATGTGGCGGTCGATGGCGGCATAGGCGCGGTCCAGCGAGGTCCGGGCAAAGCGGCCCACGGGGTCCTCGGCCACGTCATCCATGAACAGGCGCGCATCCACGATCTGCTGCATCTCGCGATGGACATGGTAGTCGAAGATGCCGTTCCAGACCCGCGCCTCCAGCGCCGCGTCGGGGTCACGCGGCAGCAGTGGCGCGGGGCCGGGATGGTGGCGGTCCAGCCATTCGATGATCACCGCGCTTTCGGCCAGCGTCACGCCGGCCCTGTCGTCGCGCAGCGCCGGCATCTTGCCCAGGGGCGTCAGCCTTCCCATCAGCTCGCGATCCCCGGATTGCGACGGATCGATCTGGCGGAAGGTGAACTCCGCACCGGTTTCATAAAGCGCGATCAGCACCTTGTGGGTATAGGAGGACAGGGGATGTCCGAAGAATGTCAGGGTCATTTCCGCTTCCTTTCCGGATAGCCGGCCTGCCGCAAGGTCAGGCCGAAGCCTGAGCCATGGCCGCGTCCGCCGCCCTGAAATGGGCGATCTGGTCGGCAAGCGCCTTCTGAAACGCCGGTCGCGACAGTGCCCGGTCGTGATAGGCCCTGAGGTCGGGCAGACCGTCCAGCAGGCCGTGCTGGGCCGGCAGCCGCAGGATATCGGCCATCAGCAGATCGGCGACGGTGAAACGCCCGGCCACCAGCCAGTCGCGGCCCTTGAGGACATCCTGAAGATGGGCCAGCTTGTCCTGCGCGATCTTGCCGAACTCGGCCGCGCTCTGCTCGTTCTTGTGGAAGAACTTCCCGACCAGCCAGGCCGCCGAATAGAACTCGACCGAGTTCAGCGCCGCGATCAGCCATTGGATCGTGCGCATCCGGTCGTCGCCCCCGGGCATCAGATCGGTGCCTTCGGCCAGATAGAGCAGGATCGCGCCGGATTCGAACAGCGACAACTCGCCATCGCGGATCATCGGCACCTGATGGAAGGGCTGGCGGGCCAGGTGTTCGGGGGTCTTTTTCTGCAACGGGACGGTTTCGATCCTGTAGGGGCGGTCGATTTCCTCCAGCAGCCAGCGGATGCGGATATCGCGGACATGGCCGCGCGGAAAATCGGGCACCCAGTCATAGGTGGTCAGGATGATCGGATCGCGTGTCATGCCGTATGCTCCCTTGGTCCGACCACGGCGAAGGCCGCGCCCTGCGGATCCTGCGCGATGGCGATGAAGGCGCCGCCCGGAACCTCTTGCGGGCCGTGGATGATGTTGCCGCCATTGCCGGTGATGCGCGCCAAGGCCTCGGTGACGCCGTTCACGCCGAAATAGACCAGCCAGCAGGGGCAGGGCGCGTTGCCCAGACCCTGCATGCCGCCGATATCGGCGCCGTCATGCGAGAACAGCTGATAGAGGCCCATCTCGCCCATATCGATGGCATCGGATTTCTGCCAGCCGAAGATCCGGGCATAGAAGGCGAAGCCGGCCTCGGGGTCGGGCGACATCAGCTCGTGCCAGTTGCCATGCCCCTCCTTGCCCTGGTCGAAGGCGTTGCCCTGCGTCTCCTCATCCTCCATCGGCTCGGGTTCGAGGATGCCGATCGCCGCGCCCTGCGGATCGGCCAGAATCGCGAAGCGGCCCGTGCCGGGGATCACCTGCACCGCGCGATGAACGCTGCCGCCGGCGGCCTCGATCCGCGCGACGGCGTCATCCGCATCCTCGACCGCGACATAGAGCAGCCAGAATGGCGGCATGTCCGCGACATCCTCGGGCATCTCCATCATCCCGGCCACCATGTCGCCATCCGAGACGGCGAGGCGATAGTCGAACCCCTCCATCCCGGCGTCCTCGACCCTCCAGCCCAGCACCCGGGCATAGAAGTCCTCGGCCGCCCTCAGCCTTCCCGGGGCAGAGGTCAGTTCGTACCAGCAGGGGCTGCCATGCAGTGTCGTCATCGCGCGAACCTTTCGTCAGGAGCGGTCCAGAATGGGCGAGAAGCCGGCCCAGAACATGCGCATGCCGTCGAAGGGCATTTCGGGCATCTCCTGTCCTTCCATCTCGGCGGCCATCTTCTCGCCGGCCTCGTCGCAGGTGGCGCGGTCGGGCCATTCGACCCATGAGAACATCGGCACCTCGCCGTCACGGGCATCGGCGGCGCGATAGAAATCGGTCAGCTTGCCATGCGGCACGTCCTCGCCCCAGTTCTCGACCATATGGGTCGCGCCAAAGCGGCGGAACATCTCTTCGGCGCTGCGGGCCATGTCGGCATAGGCCTGCTTGTTCGCCTCGGGCACGGCGAGGACGAAGCCCTGAATATAGCGGCCGGGTTCGGACCTGCCGAACTGGTAGATCGGCGCGAACCCGCCCCAGAACATGCGTTTCCCGTCGAAGGGCATCTCGGGCATGTTCTGCATCTCGGGGTCATCCATCATCGCCTGCCATGCCGTGTCGGCGGTGGCGCGGTCGGGCCATTCGATCCAGGAAAAGACCGGCGTTTCGCCGTCCTCGGCCTGCGTGGCGCGGAAGAAATCGGTCACCTTGCCATGTGGGACATCCTCGCCCCAGGCCTCGACCATCCGCTGCGCGCCCAGCTTCTTGAACATCGGCCAGGTGGATGCCGCGTGGTCGATATAGGCCTGCTTGTTGGCCGTCGGCACCGCCGCGACCATGCCGGAGTAATAGGTCATTCCAACCTCCCAGTGATCCTGTTCACGGAACTTGCGAGTCGCAGCTTCCTGCTTGAAGTATGAAAAAGCAACTAATAGTATTGTAACATGACTGAAACCGGCGAAAAGACGCGACTCCGCTATGACGAGGGATGCCTTGGGGCGCATGCCCTGAACGTCATCGGCGACCGTTGGGCGCTTCTGGTGGTGCGTGAACTGATGTTTGCGCCCCGGCGCTTTCAGGCGATCCGCAGCGGCCTGCCGGGGATCACGGCGGGCGTGCTGACGCAAAGGCTGCGGCACCTGATCGCCGAGGGGGTCGTGCTGCAGTTGCCCGATCTGGGGGCCTATGCACTGACCGCCTCGGGGCGCGGGCTGATGCCGGTGCTGCAGGCCATGTGCCGATGGGGCGCGCAGCATCCGGGCCATGATCCGCGCCGCTTTATCAGCCCGACCGCGCTGATGATCTCGATGACCGCGATGATCGATCCCGGTGCGGCGCGGGGGCAGATCGCCGTGGCCGGGTTCCGTTCCGGCAATGACGGTTTCATCCAGCGGCTGGGCAGCGATGGCATCCTGCGGGTCGAGACGGCCTACGAGATCGAGGCGCCTTTCGTGCTGGAGGGCGACGGAAACGCGCTGGCCCGGGCGGTTTACGGCCCGGCACCGATCGCGGCGCTGGCGGCGGACGGGGTGATCTCGCTGACCGGAGACGCGGTGGCGGCGCAGGATTTCGTCGGTCTGTTCGACCTGCGCCGATAGCGGTCAGACGGCGCGGTCCAGCTTGGTGGACAGATGGATCAGGCTTTCCGAGGATCGCACCCCCTCGATCCCGCCGATCCGGTCCAGCGTGTCGTCCAGTTCCGCGGTCGATCTGGTTGCCAGTTGCAGCAGAAAATCGACCCGGCCGCTGGTGGTGTGGATGCGTTCCACCTGCGCCATGGCCTTCAGCCGCGCAAGGATGCCGGCCTGGCTGCGCGGTTCGATCGTCAACAGTACCGTCGCCCGGATATGCGCGATCCGTCCCTGTTCCCCCAGCCGCAGCGTATAGCCGGCGATCACGCCCGAGGTCTCCAGCCGCTCAAGCCGCGCCTGCAGGGTCGAGCGGGCGACCTTCAGCCGGCGCGACAGCACGGCGACGGACATCCGCGCGTCCTGAGACAGAAGGGCGAGGATGTTCCGGTCCAGATCGTCCATGGGTGCTTTCCGTCGCGTTTCGTCAATTCGTCGTCTCTCTTCGTCATAATAACCAATATGAACCGCAATTCTATCTTTTTCATCGGTGAATTGGGTGTGGAACGGCGCCATCCTGAAGGTAGGCGCCGCGTCTTTCGGTCCGGCCCCCCTGAACGCGCGAAAGGACAGCCGATGCAGCACAGCAAGACCGTCTGGGACAATCCGGCCGACCTGATCCGCCGGTTGCAACCCGATCATCCGGTGATGGCCTTCGCGCCGGCAATGCTGCAGGACAAGGCGCGGCAGTTCCTCGCCGGTTTTCCGGGGCTGGTCACCTATGCGGTGAAAGCCAACCCGGACGAGGCCCTCATCCAGAACCTCGTGACGGCGGGCATCACCGGGTTCGACGTTGCCTCACCCTGGGAGATCGATCTGATCGGACGGATCGCGCCGGGTGCCGCTCGCCACTATCACAACCCGGTCCGCGCCCGGCCCGAGATCGCGCATGCGGTCGAGGCCGGGGTCAGGGCCTGGTCGGTGGACAGCCGCAGCGAGATGGAGAAGCTGTTTGACCTGGTGCCGACCGAAATCGGTGGCGAGGGCGTCGAAATCTCGCCGCGCTTCAAGCTGCCGGTACTGGGGGCCGCCTATGACTTCGGCTCGAAGTTCGGCGCCACGCCCGAGCTTGCGGCCGAACTGCTCGCGCGGGTGGCCGGGCGGGGCTATGTTCCCTCGCTGACCTTCCATCCGGGCACGCAATGCGCCGATCCGGCCGCCTGGGCCAGCTATATCACGGTCGCCCGCGAGATCTGCGACCGGGCCGGTGTGCGCGCGCGGCGTCTGAATGTCGGTGGCGGTTTCCCCTCGCATCGTGTTGCCGGGGTCGAGCCCGATCTGTCGGCGATCTTCGGCAGGATCGGCGACGCGCTGGCCCGCAGCTTTGGCGACGATGCCCCCGCGCTGGTCTGCGAACCGGGCCGGGGGATGTGCGCCGATGCCTTCTCGCTGATCACCCGGGTCAAGGCGCTGCGTGATGGCGGCGCCGTGTTCCTGAATGATGGCGTCTATGGCGGGCTGTCCGAACTGCCCGTCATGGGGAACCTGGATCGCATCGAGGTGCTGACCCCGCGAGGGCTGCCGCGCCGGGGTGATCCTTCGGGGCGGGTGGTTTTCGGCCCCACCTGCGATTCGCTGGATCGTCTGCCCGGCGAGATCAGCCTGCCCGGCGACATCGCCGAGGGGGATTACATCGTCTTCCATGGCACCGGGGCCTATTCGACGGTCACGAACACGCGTTTCAACGGTTTCGGGCAGATGACAAATGCGACGGTCATGTCCCTGAGGTAACCATTTCGCCACCAGCCCGTGCTAGCCTCGGGCCATGTCAACGATTCGCCCGAGTACGATTCACGTGGTGCTTATGGACGGCACCTTCGCCTCGCTTGCCGAGGGGCGGCGCAGTTCGATCGGGCGCATTCACCGGCTTCTGGGCGGCAGGATGCGGACGCTGCCGGACGCGGATACCCGGCTGCGCGTGCATTACGGTACCGGCCAGCAATGGAACCGCTGGCGGACATTGCCGGAACTGGCCATGGGCGGGGTGCTGGAGCGGCGCATCATCGAGGCCTATGGCTGGCTGGCCTCGGGCTATCGCGCGGGCGACCAGATCTATCTGATCGGCTATTCCCGCGGGGCTTTCGCGGTGCGCAGCCTGGCCGGCATGATCGGCCGGATCGGCCTGCTGCGGGCCGAGGCGGCGGCGGAACGCAACATCCGCACGGCCTGGAACTATTACCGCAATGGCGGATCCGAAGAGGCCCTGTCGGCGTTCCGGCGCCGGCGCTGCCATCCCGGCGCGACCATCCGCATGCTTGGCTGTTTCGACACGGTGATGGCCCTGGGCGTGCGGCTGCCGCTGGTCTGGATGCTGACCGAGCCGCATTTCCGCTTTCATGACGCGCATCTGGTTTCGGTGGTCGAATACGGGTTTCAGGCGCTGGCGCTGGACGAGACGCGGGCCGCCTTCGCACCGATGCTGTGGGACGACAACCGCGTCAACGGGCGCATCGAGCAGATGTGGTTTCGCGGCACCCATCCCGATATCGGTGGGCAACTGAGCGGGCGGGAGGATTCGCGCCCGCTGGCCAATATCCCCTTGGTCTGGATACTGGAAAGCGCCGAATCGGTGGGGCTGCCCCTGCCGGACGGGTGGCGCAAACGATTTCCCTGCGACCCGGCGGCGCCGTCGGTCGGCAACTGGCGCGGCTGGGGCAAGGCGTTTCTGGCCCGCGCCCCGCGGATGGCCGGCCATTACGAGACCGAGGTGCTGTCTCCGGGGATCGATCCGCGCGACTATGACGGCCCGGCGCTGCTGGTCGGCCATCTGGCGCCCGAGGATCAGCGCAAGCGGCCAAGACGCGGCTATCTTCGCCGGCGGTCCGGCCGCGAGGACACCGGCTCGCTCCCGTCAGCCGGCGAAACCGGGGCCGAGCCCGAGGGCGCCTGACCGGCCTTGCGGGGCCGGATCGAAAGCCGCCCGGACCTTGTCGGATCAGGCGACCGCGGCGAATTCGCGGGTCGGCTGGATGCCAAGCGCCGCACAGACATCGCGGGTCATTTCCGGGCGGTTCAGCGTGTAGAAATGCAGCCTGTCGACGCCGCCCTCAAGCAACTGGTCGCAAAGCTCGGTGCAGATCGCGGTGGCCAGCAGCCGTTCGCGGTCGCCGCCGTCGCGGATGGCCGCAGCAAAGGCTTCCTCGGCCCATTGCGGGATCCGTGTGCCGCAGCTTTGCGCGAAACGCTTGGCGCCGGCCCAGCCCTGGATCGGCAGGATGCCGGGGATGATCGGTGCGTCGATACCTGCCGCTGCGCATTTGTCGCGGAAGCGGAAGAAGGTCTCGGCCTCGAAGAAGAACTGGGTGATCGCGCTGCTGGCGCCGGCATCGATCTTGCGCTTCAGCCAGGCGACATCGGCGTCGGTGCCGGTCGAATCGGGATGCGGTTCGGGATAGGCGCCGACGCGGATGGTCATGTCGCCGCGCGCCGCGATCGCCTCGATCAGTTCGACCGAATTGGCGAAACCGTCGGCATGCGGGGTGAAACGGTCCTGACCCTTGGGCGCATCGCCACGCAGCGCCACGATCTCGGTGATGCCGGCATCGGCATAGGACTGCACGATCTCCAGCGTCTCGTCGCGGGTAGCCTCGACACAGGTCAGGTGGGCGGCCACGTTCACGCCGTAATGACGGTTGATGGTCGTCACCGCCTCATGGGTCAGCTTGCGGGTGGTGCCGCCGGCGCCATAGGTGACCGAGACGAAATCCGGCGCAAGTGGGGCCAGCGCGCGGGCCGTTTCCCATAGCCGGAACGAAGCATCCAGGGTCTTCGGCGGGAAGAACTCGAAGCTGATTTTCGGCGCGGCGCGGGTCATGGCGATTCCTTTTTGCTCGGGCCTCTTGTGCCACGGATGCCTCTGTGAGACAAATTCATAATCTTCAAGATCAAGTTGAATCACTCTCATATGCATCTCGAACTGCGCCATCTCAGAACCGTCCGGGCGATCCATGAGGAGGGCGGGCTGGCGCGCGCCGCCGAGGTTCTGCACATCACCCAGTCGGCGCTGTCGCACCAGATCAAGGCGCTGGAGGAACAGGCCGGGGTCGAGCTGTTCGTGCGCCGGGCCAAGCCGATGCGGTTGTCGGCGGCGGGCATGCGGCTTCTGCGGCTGGCCGAGCAGGTGCTGCCGCTGGTCGCCGCGACCGAGGCCGAGTTCAAGGGCGTCGAGGCGGGGCGGGTGGGCCGGCTGCATATCGCCATGGAATGCCATGCCTGTTTCGACTGGCTGCTGCCGGTCCTCGACATCTTCCGCCGCGCCTGGCCCGAGGTGGATGTCGATATCCGCCAGCGCCTGGCCTTCGGCGCGCTGCCGGCGCTGGCCCGCGAAGAGGTCGATCTGGTGATCTCCTCCGACCCCGAGGATGTGCCGGGCGTCACCTATCAGCCGCTGTTCGACTATGCGCCGACGCTGGTGGTGCCGGCCGGCCATCCGCTGGTCGCCAAGGGCTATGCCGAGCCGCGGGATCTGGCCGGCGAGACGCTGATCACCTATCCGATGGACCGCGCCCGGCTGGACGTGTTCAGCCAGTTCCTGACCCCGGCCGGGGTCGAACCTGCCCGAAGCCGCACGGTCGAGCTGACCGCGGTGGCGCTGATGCTGGTCGCCTCGGGGCGCGGGGTGGCGGTGATGCCCGACTGGGTGCTGCGCCGCGAATCCGCCAATCCCGAGATCGCCATGCTGCCGCTGGGCCGGCAGGGCGTGCTGCGTCGCCTGTACGCGGCGGTGCGCGAAACCGACCTGAGCCAGCCCTACATGGCGCATCTGCTGCGGCTTGCGCGCACCGAGCCGCTGCGGATGCTGCGCGGCGCCGCCGCGTGATCCTTGGCATTTGCCGCGCGGCCCCCTATGACGCCGCCAACCCTTTACCCGGAGCGTGTGATGGCAAGCGCCAATCTGAACATCATGATCAAGGCCGCCCGCAAGGCCGGGCGCGCGCTGGTCAAGGACTTCCGCGAGGTCGAGAACCTGCAGGTCAGCGTCAAGGGCGCGGGCGATTTTGTCAGCCGTGCCGACCGCGAGGCCGAGCGGATCATCAAGGAAGACCTGCGCACCGCCCGTCCAAATTACGGCTGGCTGGGCGAGGAGACCGGCGCCGAGCCGGGCGAGGATCCGACCCGCCGCTGGATCGTCGATCCGCTGGATGGCACCACCAACTTCCTGCATGGCCTGCCGCATTGGGCGGTCAGCATCGCGCTGGAGCATAAGGGCGAGATCGTCGCCGCCGTCGTCTTCGACGCCGCCAAGGACGAGCTGTTCATCGCCGAGAAGGGCAGCGGCGCCTTCATGAACGATCAGCGCCTGCGCGTCTCGGGACGGCGGCAGATGATCGAATCGATCTTCGCGACCGGAATTCCCTTTGCCGGGCGCGGCCCGCTGCCGGCGACCATTCAGGATCTGGCGCGGTTGATGCCGCTGACCGCCGGTGTCCGCCGCTTCGGTGCGGCCTCGCTGGACCTCGCCTATGTCGCGGCCGGCCGCTACGAGGGCTATTGGGAACGTGGCCTGAACCCCTGGGACGTGGCGGCGGGGATCCTGCTGGTGCGCGAGGCGGGCGGCTTTGTCGAAGGCATCCGCGATGACGACGATCCGCTGGAATCGGGGCGCCTGATCTGTGCCAACGCGCAGATATTCGAATCCTTCGCCAAGGTGATCCGCGCCCGCGACTGATCCCGGCCTCGCGCCTGTCGAAGCCTTGCAGCCGGTGCAAGCCCGGCTGTCCTTGACCTTGCCGTGCCCGCGGCGCATGGGCGGGGCATCCGAGGAGCGCGCCATGCCAGACGATCTGCCCGACCAGCCCTATGCCGCCTCGGCAGCCTCTGCCTCGGCGCCGCCACCCCTGCCGCCGAAGACCCGGCCGCCGCTGCAGGATCGCACCGGGCTTGCGATCCTGCTGATGTGCGCGACCTCGTTCATCTTCGCGCTGCAGGACGGGTTCTCGCGGGTGCTGGGCGAGGCATATCCGCCGGTGCTGGTGGTCATGATCCGTTACTGGATCTTCGCGGCCTTCGTGATCGTTCTGGTCGCGCGCCAGCCGGGCGGGCTGAAGCGCGCCATCCGCACCCGCCGCCCGGTCACCCAGATTGTCCGCGGCGCGATCCTCGCGCTCGAGGTGGTGATCATGGTCGAGGCTTTCGTCCGCCTCGGCCTCGTGGAAACGCATGCGGTCTTCGCCGCCTATCCGCTGCTGGTCGCCGCCCTGTCCGGGCCGGTGCTGGGCGAAAGGGTCGGCTGGCGGCGCTGGACCGCCATCGGTATCGGCTTTGCGGGCATCCTCGTGATCCTGCAACCCGGCAGCGGCGTGATGCGGATCGAGGCGTTGCTGCCCTTCGTTGCGGCGCTGATGTTCGCGCTCTACGGACTGTTGACGCGGCATGTCGCCCGCGACGACCCCTCGATCGTCAGCTTCTTCTGGACCGGGGTGTCAGGTGCCGCGGCGATCACATTGGTCGGCATCTGGGACTGGGAATGGCTGGCGCCGGTGGACTGGATCTGGATGGCCGGCCTGTGCATCTGCGGCATGACCTCGCATTACCTGATGATCCGGGCCTATGAGCTTGCCGAGGCGTCGGTGCTGCAGCCCTTTGCCTTCACGCAACTGGTCTGGGTCAGCATGATGGGGGTGGGGATCTTCGGTGAGGTGCTGCGTCCGAACGTCGTTCTTGGCACCGTCATCGTCGTCGCGGCCGGGCTGTTCACCCTGTGGCGGGCGCGGGTGAAATCGGTCTGATCCCCCTCAGTCCGAGGCGATGGCCGCGTCGGTTTCCGGCCCGGTCCAGCCGGCCGGCAGCCGCGGGCCGATGAAGGGCTTCTCGGCAGGCCGGCCCGACAGTGCAAGCGTCAGCCGCGCCGCGGGCGGGGGCATCAGCCCGCCGCCGGTCAGATCCCATGTCGGCACGATGGGCGCGGGCTTGCCCTGGATGCGGGCGCGGTAGATGGGAACCGCTTCGGTCACCCGCATCACGTAATTGCGGGTCTCGTCGAAGGGGATCAGTTCCACCCACTCGACCGGATCGAAACTCTGGCGCAGGTCTCCGAAATCGCGCAGCCAGCGCGCCGGCCGGCCCGGTCCCGCATTGTAGCCCGAGGCAGTCAGCGCCGTCGAGGCGCCGAAGCGGTCGCGCAGCCCGCCAAGATAGGTCGCGCCCAGCCGGGCGTTATAGGCCGGATCGACGGTCAGCCGTGGCAGGTCATAGGGCAGACCCAGCTGACGCGCCATCTGTTCGGCGGTGGCCGGCATCAGTTGCATCAGCCCGCGCGCACCGACGCGACTGCTGACGGTATGGTTGAACTCGGATTCCTGGCGGGCGATGGCCATGACCAGTTCGGGCGGCACGCCCAGATCGGCCTGTTCCAGCCCGGTCAGCGGGAAATGCGCCGCCGGATAGATCACGCCCCGGTCGGCGGCGCGTTTCGACAGGCGCAGCCCGTGCCAGGGCGCGCCGGCCTCGATCATCAGCCGCGCCATGCGGGCGATATCCTCGGGCGGGGCGGTTTCCGACAGATGCAGGAAGAAGCGCTGCGCCTCATCCACGCGGCCGGTGGCCAGCAGCCACAGCCCGACCTGGAAGACGCTGTTCTCGCGCATCGCGCCGCGCCAGTCGGGCAGGGTTTCGGTCCCGCGCCCGGTCACGGCATAGTCCGGGGACATCGCGCCCTCGACCTTTTCCGAGGCAAGCTGGCCGTAATAGACGCCGGGCTTCTCGGCCGCCTGCGCGAAGGCCGCCCGCGCCGCCGCCTCGTCACCAAGCGCCTCCTGCGCCCGGCCCTGCCAGTAGAGCGCCCGCGCCGTGCTGATGGCGCTGCCGACGACGGTTTCCAGATGCTGGAAATGCGCCAGCGCCCGGTCCGGGGCCTGCTGTTTCAGCGCCGCGAATCCGGCCAGCCATTCCAGATCGGCATAGTGGCGACTGTCGGGGGGCAGGAAATGCGCCGTGGCCAGTTGCTCGGCCCGGGCCCAGTCGCCGTTGCGCATGGCGAGGCGCGCGTAATCCACCCGCATCTGCGCCCATTCGTCCGGCCGCCGCAGCGCCTCGGCACTGG
The DNA here is from genome assembly GCF_018860165.1 of Paracoccus marinaquae. Taxonomy (GTDB): domain Bacteria; phylum Pseudomonadota; class Alphaproteobacteria; order Rhodobacterales; family Rhodobacteraceae; genus Paracoccus; species Paracoccus marinaquae. The sequence goes on along the minus strand of NZ_JAHKNG010000019.1, from coordinate 7,971 downwards.
TCGAGGTTTCCAGCATCAGGTCCCGCGCACCCTCGTGCAGCTTGGCGCGGACGCGCCAGCGGAACCGGTCCAGCGTCAGGCCGGGATCGGCGCGGGTGGTTTCGGGCAGGGCAAGGATCAGGTCATCCACGCCACCGCGCCCGGCCTGCAGCGCGATGCGCGCCGCCAGCAGCGGCCGATCCGCTTCGGGCAGTTTCGCCAGCAGCCGGTCGGCCTGACGCCATTCGCCCTGATCCAGCATCGCGGCGGCACGGGCGGCCAGCAGCGGGGTCAGTTGGTCGGGATAGGCGTCAAGAAAAGCGCTCTCCTCGGCCGCGTCGAGCGGCGTGGCGGTCCAGAACCGTTCCCGCTCGGCGCGGGCGGCATCGTCCTGCAACGCGCTCAGATAGGCGGTCTCGGCCCGCAGCGTCATGGGCAGACGGTCGCCGAACCAGTCGCGGACATCATCGGCCGGCAGGTCGGGCGGCAGCAAAGCATCGCCGCGCTGGCGCAGCAGGTCGAGGCCGGGCCAGTCGGGGCGGGCGCGGGCGAAATCCAGATAGTCCTGAAAGCTGCCATGGCCGGCGCGCAGGGCCTGCCAGCCGACCAGCGCCTCGGCCACCGGGCCGGCGCGCAGGGCGGCATCGCGCGCCGTCACCCAGTCGCCTGTCTCGGCCGCCGACAGCGCCAGCGCCATCGCGCCCCGGTTCTCGGCCAGGGCCGGCGTGGCAAGGGGAAGGGCGGCGATCAGCCCCGCCGTCAGCATGTCGCGCAGAAGTCGCATCACCCACCTGTGTCGCCGTCGTGGCACGGGGAAGCAATTCACATCCTTGGCAAGTCCCGCGCCCGGCGATAGTTAGGCGCGACAATCGAAGATCATCAAGGAGCGTGTCATGTTCAAAGGGTCGATGCCCGCACTGATCACGCCGTTCACCGCGGACGGCGAACTGGATCTGAACACGCTGAAAAAGCTGGTCGAATGGCATGTCGATCAGGGCAGCCACGGCCTCGTGCCGGTCGGCACCACCGGCGAGAGCCCGACCCTGACCCATGACGAACACCGGCTGGTCGTCGAAGAGGTGATCAAGGCCGCCGCCGGGCGCGTCCCGGTGATCGCCGGGGCCGGATCGAACTCGACCCGCGAGGGGATCGGGCTTCTGCGCCACGCCGCAGAGGTCGGGGCCAATGCCGCGCTGGTGGTGACGCCCTATTACAACAAGCCCACCCAGGCCGGCCTGATCGCGCATTACACGGCGCTGGCCGAGGCGGTGGACCTGCCGATCATCATCTACAACATTCCCGGCCGCTCGGTCATCGACATGAGCCCCGAGACCATGGGCGTGCTGTCGCAACTGCCGCAGATCGTGGGCGTGAAGGACGCGACCGGCCGGCTCGAGCGGGTGAGCCAGCAGCGAATCACCTGCGGCGCGGATTTCATCCAGCTGTCGGGCGAGGATGCGACTGCGCTTGGCTTCAACGCCCATGGTGGTGTCGGCTGCATCAGCGTGACCGCCAATGTCGCGCCGAAGCTCTGCGCCGAGTTCCAGGAGGCGACGCTGCGCGGCGACTACGCCGCGGCACTGGACTATCAGGACCGGCTGATGCCCTTGCATCACGCGATCTTCGTCGAGCCGGGGCTGGTCGGTGCGAAATACGCCATGGCCCGGCTGGGGCTCTGCGATGAGCGTGTGCGCCTGCCGTTGGTGCCGCTGACCGATCCCACGCGCCGCCTGATCGACGCGGCGCTGGTGCATGCCGGCCTGATCTAGGCGCGTCGCTGCGAATCCGGGCGCGGGGGGCCTTGCCCCCCGGCGGTTGCCGGCCCCTCGATGGGGTCGGCGACCGCTCCTCCTTGGGATATTTCCGCAGGGAAGGTGGGGGCTTCGGTCCTGCGGGTCTCAGCCAGCGTCCCGGTCGAGGCCGAGGGCTGCGTCCAGCGACCAGCTTCCCGGGCCGCGGGCGATGAGGATCAGGAAACAGGCCGCCCACAGCCCGTGGATCTGCCATGCCGAGGGATAGACGAAGATCTGGATCACCGCCGTCATGCCGAGCAGGGCCAGCGCCGACATCCGCGTCATCAATCCCAGCAGCAGCAGGACAGGGAACAGATGTTCCGCTGTTGTGGCCAGCCTTGCGGCAAGGCCGGGCGGGATCAGGGGCAGCGCATAATCGTTCTGAAACAGGTAGAGCGTCGAAGGTTTCAGCGTCAGCCCGTCCAGCTTGGTGCGCCCGCTGGTCCAGAATACCGCCGCAGGAAACAGCCGCGCCGCCAGCCCGACCAGTGCGAAGGGGATATGGCCGGCGCGTTCGTTCAGCCGTCGGATCGGCGCGACCAGGCCTATGCCCCGGGGAGATGTCGTCATCATTCGTCCTCTGCCCCGCAGATCAGGCCGTCGCGCAGCAGCAGCGTCAGCATCGGCACCGGATCGGTCAGCAGCGTGGCCGTTTCCAGCGTCCGCCCGCCCATCAGGGCCGCGATGAACCCAGCCTCCAGCGGCGCCAGCGATGCCACGCGGACCTCGAAATCCGGGCGGCGCCAGATCAGTGCCGTTTCGGCCCCCGTGGCGCGCAGCCGGCCATCCCGACCCGGCTGGTTGGCCTGCCAGATGCTTGCCGCCGGATGGTTCAGCAGCAGCAGTTGCAATGACGGATGCAGGCGCAGCGGTTCGGACCCGTCCAGCCGCTCGGGCGGCAAGGGGCGCGCGTCGGCTGCGTGATAGGCCTGGCCGCGCGCCCATTCGATCCGCGCGACATCGCCCAGATAGGGCAGGGTTGCGACCGGCGCGAAAAGCCCGAGGAAATGCGGAAAATCGCCGCCCCATTCCTGCAGGACCGGCGAGCGGGGCGGGTGCCGGGCGATGAATTCGGCGGCCATCGCTCCGAAGAACCCGGCGCCGACCAGACGCCGGATGACCGGAAAGCGGCGGGCAAGCGCCTCGCGCAGGCTGTGGGCGATGTTGTTGCGATAGACGGCGAAGCGTCGTTCCGCCTCAGCCGGGTGCCGCGCGGTGATGAAGCCCGGCACCGGCCCGCCCGCCAGTGCCGCGCGGACATCCGGGGTGATGTCACTCGGCTGCAGCATGGTGCCTCCGATCCGCGATCATCGCCTCGGCGCGGGCGGCCTCGGCGGCCAGTGCCGGCCAGTCGGGCACGTCATTGTCCCATTCGATCAGCGTCGGCTGCGGCCCGCTGCGATCCAGAAGCGCGGCATAGAGGGCCCAGACCGGTTCCGCCACCGCCCGCCCATGCGAGTCGATCAGCAGCGGCCCCGAGGGCAGGTCTTCCTCGTCATGGCCGCCCAGATGAATCTCGCCCACCCGATCCAGCGGAAAGGCATCCAGATAGGCCAGCGGATCGGTGCGGTGGTTGGTGCAGCTGACGAAGACGTTGTTGATGTCCAGCAGCAGCCCGCAGCCGGTGCGCGCCGCGATCCGGGTCAGGAATTCGGCCTCGGGCATCTCGCTCTGCGCGAAGATCACATAGGTGGCCGGGTTTTCCAGCAGCAGGCGCCGGCCCAGCGCCTCCTGCACCCGGTCCACATGATCGCAGACGCGATCAAGGGTGTGCCGCGTATAGGGCAGGGGCAGCAGATCGTTCAGATATTCGGCGCCATGGCTGGACCAGGCGAGATGCTCGGAAAAGCTGTCCGGCTCATAGCGGTCGCACAGCGTCCTGACGCGGGCGAGATGGGTTTCGTCCAGCGCCGGTCCGCCGATCGACAGACCGACGCCGTGGATCGACAGCGCGTAATCCTGCCTGATCGCGCGCAGCATGGCATGGGGGGCACCGCCCGCGCCCATGTAGTTCTCGGCATGGATCTCGAAGAACCCCAGATCGGGGCGGCCGTCGCGGATGGCCGGGAAATGCTGCGGCTTGAAGCCGAGGCCGGAGGCGAGGGGCAGGGGCATGGCGACCTCATAAAGACAGGGGCTGGATCGGGCGGGCCGCGTGCCCGCCCGCAGGGCATTACATCTCGATCGGCTCCAGCGCGCCGTTATGGCCGGCCGGGGTTTCGATGCCGGTGCAGGTGCCGGCCGGAACCAGCTTCCAGGCATTGCCCTGATAATCCATGGTCGCGGTGCCGGCGCAGGTGGTGCCGGGACCGGCGGCGCAGTCGTTCTGGCCCGCCATGGCGACGCCGTAGCATTTTTCCATCTCATCGCTGGCCATGTCGTCCATGGCGTCCTGGGCATGGGCGGCGGCGGCGGCCAGACCGATGGCGGTGGCGATGGCGGCTGCAAGTTTCGGGCTCATCTTCTCACTCCTCGTTGCTGAACGGGCGGCATCGCCGTCCCACCGGGCCATTCGGCGGGGCGGCAGGCGGCGTTACCGCCCTCACGAAGTCGTGATATGCGCAGGGGCGTGGCCTGATGGTGTAACGCCGGGGCGGGGTCAGACGTAGGGACAGGTGATGGGACATGACGGCGGAGAGGCCGGACCGGGTTGGTCGGAACTGATGCGCGCCGCCATGGCGGGCGATCGGCCGGCCTATCGGCTGTTGCTGACCCGGATGGCGCCGGTGCTGCGCGGGCTGATCCGGGCGCGTGCCGGCGGCATGGACGATGGCTGGTGCGAGGATGTGGTGCAGGAGACATTGATGGCGATTCATCTGAAGCGGGCCACTTGGGACAGCGATCAGCCGCTGCGCCCCTGGGTCTATGCGATCGCCCGTCACAAGCTGGTCGATGCCTTTCGCCGCCGTGGGCGGGCCGTGCATCTGCCGGTCGAGGATTTTGCCGAGACGCTGGAGGCCGCACCGGAACCGGACGGGATCGAGAGGCGCGATGCGGCGACCCTGATCGACCGGCTGCCCGCACGCGATGCCGCGCTGCTGCGCTGTCTTGCGCTGGAGGAGCGCGGGCAGGCCGAATGCGGCGCCCGGCTCGGCCTGTCGCCGGGGGCGCTGCGGGTGGCGCTGCACCGCGCCCTGCAGCGGCTGGCAAGGCTGAGGCAGGAGGACGGCCAGTGAAGACCGAATGCCTGATCGATCTTCTGGCGCAGGACGATACCCCGCCGCAGGCGGTGGCGCCGCGCCTTTTCCTGTGGTCCGGACTGGCCTTGCTGGGTTCGGCCACGGTCGCGCTGTCGATCCTCGGGATCCGGGCCGATCTGGTGGCGGCGCTTGGCGATCCGGTGGTGCTGATGAAATGGTTGCTGCCGCTGGCCATCGCGCTGCCGGCGCTGCGCGCCGCGCTGCGGCTGACGCGACCGCAGCCGCGGCGCGTGCCGGCGCAGCATCTGGTCGCCGCGGCGCTGGCGGCGGGCGCGATCTGGCTGATCCTGTCGATGCTTGCGGCGGCGCCCGGTACGCTCTGGCCGGAAATGCGGGGGAATTCGCTGGTGATCTGCCTGACCACGATCACCCTGATCTCGGCGGTGCCGCTGGGGCTGGGCCTGATGGTGCTGCGCGCGGGGGCCAGCCCGGCGCCCATGCGCAGCGGCGGCTTGCTGGGGCTGGGGGTCGGCGGCCTGAGCGCCGCCCTCTACGCGCTGCACTGCAACGAGGATTCGCCGCTGTTCTTCCTGACCTGGTACGGTCTTGCGATCCTGATCGTCGGTGCCGCCGGCGCGCTGATGGGACGTTATCTGCTGCGCTGGTAGAGTCCCGAATCACCGGGCGGCGGATGCCTGAAGACCGGCAGGGACTGGCAGCGACTGGGCGGCGCGGGCGCCGTCTGCCGGATTGCGGGGCAGTCGCCGGGTCGGTCCGCAGGTCCGGGCGGCCGAAATTCGCGCGAATTGTCTGCGCAGGCTTTTCAAGTGGCCGTCCCGCGCCCATATTGAAGGCGAGGAGTTACATGTCATGCCATTGCCGCATTTTCTGTTGCTGATCATGGCCGTCCTCGTGGCGGCTTTCCTAACGCTCTGGGCGTCCATTGCGACCGGGGTGCCGGAACTTGCCCTCGTGCTGATCGCGCTCAGCGCCGCGGCACTGGTGCATCTGGGCCATCGCAACGGACATGACCACAAGGGCTGAGCCCCGCCCGGACCCCGGTTCCGCCCCGCCTCGATGCCTGATGCTGGCCTGCGGTGCCTTGGCGCGCGAACTGCTGGCGATCCGCGATGCGAATGGCTGGTCGCATCTGGATCTGCATTGCCTGCCGGCCGAACTGCATTTGCGCCCCGAAAGAATCCCCGATGCCGTCGAAACGGCGGTGAGGCGTCACCGCGACGGCTATGACCGGATCATCGTCGTCTATGCCGATTGCGGCACCGGCGGGTTGCTGCAGGCGCGTTGCGCGGAGCTGGGCATCGAGATGATCCCCGGCCCGCATTGCTATGCCTTCTTCGACGGGCTTGAAGCCCATGCCGCCCGCGCCGAGGATGAGTTCACCGCCTTCTACCTGACCGATTTCCTCGTCCGCCAGTTCGATGCTTTCGTCTGGCGTTCGATGGGGCTGGACCGGCATCCCGAGCTGCGCGACATGTATTTTGCCCATTACGAGCGGCTGATCTATCTGGCCCAGACCGACGATCCGGCGCTGGACGCCAAGGCGGCCGAGGCGGCCGCGCGGCTGGGCCTGCGCTATGAGCGTCGCGCCACCGGCTATGGCGACCTGCCCGCCGTCCTGGCTCAGCTTTCCAGTTCGGCGTCCCAGTAGAGGAAGTCCATCCAGCTGTCATGCAGGTGGTTGGGCGGAAAGCGCCGGCCCACGGCATGCATCTCTTCCGGGGTCGGCTGGCGCGGCTTGCGGCGCAGCGACAGGCCGGAATGGCGCAGGCTGCGATTGGCCTTGCGCAGGTTGCAGGGCGAACAGGCGGCCACGACGTTTTCCCAACTGGTCACCCCCCCGCGTGAGCGTGGCACGACATGATCGAAGGTCAGATCCCCCTTGGCGCCGCAATACTGGCAGCAGAATTCGTCCCGCAGAAAAAGATTGAAGCGCGTGAATGCCACGCGCTTCTGGGGTCTTACATAATCTTTCAGAACGACGACCGAGGGGATCCGGAATGCCTGGCGCTGACTTCGCACCACCTCCTCATATTCGGCGATGATCTGGACGCGGTCGAGGAACACCGCCTTGATCGCCTCCTGCCAGGGCCAGAGCGACAGGGGATAGTAACTGAGCGGCCGGTAGTCGGCATTCAGGACCAGCGCCGGGAAATGGCGCAGTCCCGCAGGCTCACGCACGAATTGCGTCCGGAAGTCCGTCTGATGATGCTCGTCCAGCATGCCGCCTTCCCGCTGACCTCGTCTCTACTGCCTTCGCATTCTTGGAATCCTGCCGCCGACTATATATCGTGTCTCGGCTCTGGCAAGCCCCCGGATGTACTCGATCTGTGGATGAATTAACCCCTGTTGGTGACAGCGCCATGACAGATTGCCCGCGCCCCGCCGGAATGGCAGTCTGAGGGCATGACGGAACCGATCCCACCCCTGCTGGGCACGCTGGAAACGGCCCTTTACGCCGACGACCTCGAGGCCGCGACCGCCTTCTGGCAGGGGGTGATCGGGCTTCAGGCCTTTCAGACGGTCCCCGGCCGGCATGTCTTTTTCCGCGTGACCGACAGCCCGCGCCCGCAGGTGCTTCTGGTCTTTCGCGCCGAGGCGACCGCAAGGCCGGCCGCCCCTGATGCCCGCTTGCCGGTCCCGCCCCATGGCGCACGCGGTCCCGGTCATTTCTGCCTCGCCGCCGCGCCCGAGACATTGGATGTCTGGCGCGAACACCTTGTTGCGAGCGGCATCGTCATCGAAGCCGATTTTCGCTGGCCGAACGGCGCGCGCTCGATCTATTTCCGCGATCCGGCCGGAAACTCGATCGAACTGGCCGACCCGGCGATCTGGACCTGACCGCGCTGCCTGCGCCCGCCTGACAGTTGAGGGGAAGGCGGCAAATTCGGACCGCCCTTCGTTTATTTATTTATGCAACATGTGTAACCGCCCCTTGCGCAAGGGGTAATTTCAGAGCTGCTTTCCGCGCGTCACCGGGTGCTGACATGTGTCCGGCCTCTGATGCGGCCTTGGTCATGCCGCGGGCCCGTATGGTGTTC
>NZ_JAHKNG010000018.1 GCF_018860165.1 Paracoccus marinaquae | reverse complement strand
TTCAAAAATCCCATGTCGATCACTCCGTATGCCTCCAGCTGCTTCAAGCCGAGGCAGGGTTGCACATGGGTCAATTCTCAATGACAATTTTGGCGGTTGCCGGGTCAATTCTCAGTGGCAATCAACAACCGTGGCCGACTGGCAGGCGGGAGGTTCTGGTGATGTAGACCTCCCCCCGGCAGCCTCTCTGTGCCACGGTGGATCGGCTTTGCTCCACGTTTGCGGGCGTCGATGATCGAGGCTGGCATGACCGGCTGGCCCTGGCGAAAACTGATGGGCGTGATCGCGCGCAAAATAGTCTTGACATGAGATTAGTTTTCTTCTAAACCTCGTGCAGCCTACCAAGCCATCACAGGAGAGGCCGACATCATCGGCGCCGAAGGAGCAACCCCCCGGAACCTCTCAGGCAAAAGGACTGTGATCGGCACGGCGATCTGAAGCGTGCTGCGGCCTGAACCCCGCATCCCGCGACAGAGGGGATTGGACCTGCCAACCGGCAGGATGAATCTTGGGTCGCGGGAGGAAACCATGACCAGAATAGCCGTAATCGGCGCCGGCATCACCGGCGTGACCACTGCGTCGAGCCTGATGGACCGGGGCTACGACGTGACCCTGTTCGACCGCAACCGCTATGCGGCGATGCAGACTTCCTTTGCCAATGGCGGGCAGCTGTCGGCCTCGAATGCCGAGACCTGGAACCGCTGGTCCACGGTCTTCAAGGGCATGAAGTGGATGATGACCCGTGGCGCGCCGCTGCTGGTGAACCCGAAGCCCAACTGGCACAAATACAGCTGGATGGCCGAGTTCGTGGCCGCGATCCCGCAATACCGGGCGAACACGGTCGAATCGACCCGCATGGCCATCGCCGCCCGCGGCGTCCTGCGCGAGAAGGCCGAACGTCACGGCTTCGATTTCGACTGCGAAAACCGCGGCATCCTGCACATCTACACGAAAAAATCGGAATTCGATCACGCCACCGAGGTCAACAAGCTTCTGGCCGAGGGCGGGCTGGAACGCCGCGCCGTTGCGCCCGAAGAGGTGCGCCGGATCGAACCCGCGCTCAGCGGTGATTTCTACGGCGGCTACTATACCGAAAGCGATTTCACCGGCGACATTCACCGTTACACGACGGGCCTGGCCAGATCCATCGAGGCGCAGGGCGCGGTCCTGCGTTTCGGAACGGATGTCGACGCGCTGACCGTCGACCAGAACGAAGTGCGCCTGACCTGGAGCCGGAACAACGAAAGCCAGACCGAGACCTTCGACGCCATCGTCGTCTGCGCCGGTGTGGAAAGCCGCGCCATCGCGGCCCGGCTTGGCGACCGGGTGAACGTGTATCCCGTCAAGGGCTACTCGATCACCGTCAGGCTCGATGACGAGGCAAGCCAGCGCGCGGCCCCCTGGATCAGCCTGCTCGACGATGAGGCCAAGGTCGTCACCAGCCGTCTGGGCAAGGACCGGTTCCGGATCGCGGGCACGGCCGAGTTCAACGGGTACAACCTCGATATCCGCGACGATCGCATCCGGCCCCTGGTGAAATGGTGCGAGCGGTTCTTCCCGGGCGTCAGCACCGAACACGCCATTCCGTGGGCGGGGCTGCGTCCGATGATGCCGAACATGATGCCGAAGGTCGGACAAGGGGTCCGCGACCGGGTGTTCTACAACACCGGGCACGGACATCTGGGATGGACCCTGTCGGCCGTGACCGCCGAGATGGTGGCCGAGACCGTCGCCACCTCCCGAACGGTCGGGGGCGCCGGCGGCGCGCGGGTTGGCGCATCGACGGGCGGGGCCAGGTTCAACCGCTTTGCCAGCGCGGCCGGGCATTCAGCGTAACACCTGCGCGCCAGCGACCGAACTACTGCTGGCGCGATGGATCGCGCGGGGGCCGCACCGGCCCTCTCGCATTCGGGGCCTTGATCAGGATGGTTCCGGCCCGGCGCGACCATCCGAGAGGGTGGCGATCCGCGGTCGCAGGCAGCCTTCGTGGATCACGAACTCGGCCACCTCTCGTGCGCCCCTGCCGTTTCGTAGCTCGGCCATGACCACCGGTCGCGTGCCGCGGGCCAGGCGGGCGTCCTGCTCCAGCAGCCCGGCATCGACCCCGACATGGGGGGCGAGATCGGTCTTGTTCACGACCAGAAGGTCGGATCGCGCCAGCCCCGGGCCCTTCTTGCGCGGGATGTCCTGGCCTGCGGCGGTGTCGATGACATAGATCGTCAGATCGGCCAGTTCCGGGCTGAAGGTCGCGGCCAGATTGTCGCCGCCGGATTCGATCAGCACCAGATCCAGATCCGGGATCGCGGCGTTCAGATCAGCGATGGCAGCGAGGTTGATGCTGGCATCCTCGCGGATCGCGGTATGCGGGCAACCGCCGGTTTCCACCCCGCGGATGCGCTCCTGCGGCAGGACCTGCGCCCGCATCAGTGCCTCGGCATCCTCGCGGGTATAGATGTCGTTGGTGATGACGGCCATGGACAGGCGGGGCGCGAGAAGGCGGGCAAGTTCGATGGTCAGCGTGGTCTTGCCAGCACCCACCGGCCCGCCGATGCCAACGCGAAGGGGACCGTTGCTCATGTGCGGAAAATCCTTGTTGTCATGGTTTCGTGACGGGCCTGGGCGATCTCGGCCCCGATCGCGCAGCCGCCCAGATCGGCCTCGGATGCAGCCGCCGCGCGGGCCGCGATCTGCAGGATCCGGGGGGCCAGCGCGGCGAGGATGCCCTGCCCCTCGGCCTGGCCCAGCGGCATGAAGCGCACCGCCGCCTGGATCAGATTCAGCGCCTGCCCGTGCAGATAGAGCGCGATGACCTCGGTCCGCGGCAGGGTCAGGGTCGAGCAGGCCCGGCCGACCGCGACCGGCAGCGTCGCGGGCCGGGCATCGCTGCCGGTCAGCGCGGCGGCAAGGGCCGAAAAGGCGACCCCCTGTTCCAGCGTCTCGGTCAGCCGTTCCGAACCAAGGCACATCGCCCGCGCCAGATCGTCCAGCGCGTCATGGTCCGCGCCCGGCCGCAGGGCCAGCGACAGGATCACCGCATCGCTCCAGCCCGCGCCATGTTCCAGCACATCCGAAAGCCAGCCGGCCAGCATCGCGCCGCCCTGCACCGGCCCTTCCTCCATCGCCCATTCCAGCCCCTGCGCATAGGCGAAGGCGCCGGTCGGAAAGGCCGGGGACAGAAGCTGGACGGCAAGCAGCCGGTCGGCTTCAGTGGGAATGGCCGAAAGTCCGTCCATGACCGTAAGCTCCGCCTTCGGGCCGGAAGGGCGCAAAGCCCCGGGCAAGGGTCGCGCCAAGGCGGCGCAGCATGTCCTCAAGCACCGGATCGGCGCGGATCACCAGATGATCGGGGCCGATCTCGCAGGGGCAGTGGCGGTTGCCGATATGCCAGGCGAGGCGCGGCAGGTCGCCGGTGATTCGCAGCACCGGCTCATGCGCCTCGGTGACCGCGATGGCGGTGCCATCGGCCAGCGCGAAGGCAGCGCCGGGATCGAGGCTGACCGTCTGCGGCAGGTCGACGACGAAGGTGGCGCCGCCTTCGGTCGACAGCCGCTTGCGTCGCAGGCAGCGCGATTCGTAGTCCAGCACCACGCGCCCCACCACCTTGCGCCCGTGATCCGCGGGCAGGACCGCGACCGCAACGCCCAGTTCGTCGCCATTGGCCAGAAAATACATCCCCACCTCCGTTCAAAACAGGAAATAGCGTTGCGCCAGCGGCAGTTCGGTCGCCGGCGCGCAGGTCAGAAGCTGCCCGTCCGCGCGGACCTCATAGGTTTCGGGATCGACATGAATCTCGGGCGTGGCGTCGTTCAGGCGCATGTCGCGCTTGGCGATGCCGCGCGTGCCCTGAACGGCGATCGCCGCCTTGGCCAGCCCCTCGGTCGCCCCGGCCTCCAGCCCCGCCGCGCTGGTGAAATGCACCGAGGCCGATTGTGTGGCCCGGCCGCAGGCGCCGAACATCGGGCGCGAATACATCGGCTGCGGCGTCGGGATCGAGGCGTTCGGGTCGCCCATCTGCGCCATGACGATCTGGCCGCCGATCAGCGTGATCTCCGGCTTGGCGCCAAAGAAGGCCGGGTGCCAGATGACCAGATCGGCGCGCTTGCCCGGCTCGACGCTGCCGACATGGCTGCTGATGCCATGCGCCACCGCCGGGTTGATGGTGTATTTCGCGACATAGCGGCGGGCGCGCAGATTGTCGTTGTCGCCGGTTTCGCCCTCCAGCCGGCCGCGTTGCAGTTTCATCTTGTGCGCGGTCTGCCAGGTCCGCGTGATCACCTCGCCCACGCGGCCCATCGCCTGGCTGTCGGAACTGATGATCGAAAACGCGCCCAGATCGTGCAGGATATCCTCGGCCGCGATGGTCTCGCGCCGGATGCGGGATTCCGCGAAGGCCACGTCCTCGGGGATCGCGCGGTCCAGATGATGGCAGACCATCAGCATGTCCAGATGCTCTTCGATCGTGTTGCCGGTATAGGGCCGCGTCGGGTTGGTCGAGGAGGGCAGGATGTTCTGCGACCCGACCACGCGGATGATGTCGGGCGCGTGCCCGCCGCCCGCCCCTTCGGTGTGATAGGCGTGGATGGTGCGCCCGCCGATGGCCTTCAGCGTGTTCTCGACAAAGCCCGATTCGTTCAGCGTGTCGGTATGGATCATCACCTGAACGTCGTGATCCTCGGCCACCTTCAGGCAGCAGTCGATGGCGGCGGGGGTGGTGCCCCAATCCTCGTGCAGTTTCAGCGCGCAGGCCCCGGCGCGGATCTGTTCGACCAGCGCCTCGGGGCGCGAGGCATTGCCCTTGCCGGCAAGGCCGATATTCATCGGCAGGCCGTCGGCGGCTTCCAGCATCCGCCGGATATGCCACGGTCCCGGCGTGCAGGTGGTGGCGAGTGTGCCGTGCGCAGGCCCGGTGCCGCCGCCGATCATGGTGGTCAGGCCGGAATGCAGCGCGTCCTCGACCTGCTGGGGGCAGATGAAATGGATATGGCAGTCGATGCCGCCCGCCGTGACGATCCGCCCCTCGGCGGCGATGATCTCGGTTCCCGGGCCGATGACGATATCGACGCCGGGCTGGGTGTCGGGGTTGCCGGCCTTGCCGATCCCGGCGATGCGGCCATCCCTCAGCCCGATATCGGCCTTCACGATGCCGGTATGGTCAAGGATCAGCGCATTGGTCAGCACCGTGTCCACCGCCCCGCCGGCGCGGGTGATCTGGGACTGCCCCATGCCGTCGCGGATGACCTTGCCGCCGCCGAACTTGACCTCTTCGCCATAGGTGGTCAGGTCGCGTTCGACCTCGATCACCAGATCGGTATCGCCCAGCCGGACCCGGTCGCCGGTGGTCGGGCCGAACATGTCGGCATAGGCCGCGCGGGAAATTTCAACCGGCATCCAGCGCCCCCATCACCTGCGCGTTGAAGCCCCAGACCGCGCGCTGACCGGCATAGGGGATCAGCCGGACCTCGCGCCTTTGCCCCGGCTCGAACCGGATCGCGGTGCCGGCGGCGATGTCCAGCCGCATGCCGCGGGCGGCCGCGCGGTCGAAATCAAGGCCGGGATTGGCCTCGGCGAAATGGTAGTGGCTGCCGACCTGCACCGGGCGGTCGCCGGTATTGGCGACCATCAGCGTGATCGCCGGGCGATTGGCGTTCAGGGTCAGCGTGCCCGCGGCGGGGGTGATTTCTCCGGGGATCATCGGCCTACCCCGCCAGTGCCAGCGCGGCGCCGGATACGGCGGCCAGCGCGCCCGCGCCACGGATCGCCAGCGCCGGGACCGCACGCCCCGCAAGGATGCCCAGACCGTGCAGCAGCGCCGTCGCCACCGCGAACCCGGCGGCATAGATCGCCAGCCCCGTCTCGGGCCCCTCGGCCCCATGCGCCCAGCCATGCGCCGCGCCGAAGCCCGCCGCGGCGGCCAGCATCACCGACAGAGGCAGGCGCACCGCCATGGCGACCAGCGCCCCAAGGATAATGCAGGAGGCAAGGATCGTCGGCTCGACCCCCGGAAACGGCATCCCACCCGCGCCAAGCGCGCCGCCGACCACCATCGCGCCGACAAATGCCGCCGGCAGCGCCCAGAGCGCGCGGCCCCCGACCTGCGCCGCCAGCAGGCCAAGCGCCACCATGGCCAGCATGTGATCGGCGCCGCTGAACGGGTGGCCGAAACCGGTCGGGAAACTGCCGGCGCCGGCACCGCCATGGGCCAGCGCCGCCGTGGGCAGCAGGCAGGCCAGAAGGACAAGGGCTTTTTTCATCGCGGACTCCTTTAACGGATCGGGTGGTGGACGGTGACCAGCTTGGTGCCGTCGGGAAAGGTGGCCTCGACCTGCACGGTCTCGATCATCGAGGGTACGCCCTCCATGCATTGATCGGCGGTCACGACCCCGGCGCCGGCGGACATCAGGTCGGCAACCGAACGGCCGTCGCGGGCGCCCTCGACCACGAAATCGGTGATCAGCGCGATCGCCTCGGGGTGGTTCAGCCGGACCCCGCGCGCCAACCGCCCGCGCGCCACCATGGCGGCAAGGCTGACCAGCAGCTTGTCCTTTTCGCGTGGGGTCAGGTTCATGTTCCGCTCCTATGATTGCCAGACGCGGGGCAGCCCGCCCGGCCGCAGGGTTTCGATCAGCCGTGCCATCTGCCGGCGCAGGGGCCAGGCATCCGCGGCCGTCGCGCGCAGCACCACCCGGCCGGGCAGGGCCGAGGCCGCCGCCATGACGCCCGGCTCGTCCAGTGCGGCACGGATCGCCGGCAGACGGTCCTCGGCCCCGTGGGCAGAGAGGATCAGCACCGCGAAGGCGCGTGCGCCCATCAGCAGCGCCGGGCCGTCGCTGCGGGCCAGCGTGGCATCGTCCAGACGCAGCGGATCCAGCAGTTCCAGCCGGCCATCGCGGCGGATGGTCCGGCGGTCCTCCAGCCAGATCCGGGTCAGCACCTCGCCCATGGCGGCGCGGCCCAGCACCACGGTTTCCAGCCCCAGAAATTCGGCATTCCCCGCCAGATCGACCACGGTTTCGCGGCCAAGCCGTGCGCCGTCAAAGAGGATGGTTTCCTGCGGCAGCCAGTCCAGCGCGGCGCCCGCGCCGACCGAAAGCGCGACCCGCGCCCGGGCCGGGCCGGTATCGGCGCGATAGGCGCGCTCGGCCGTCTGGGTGGTGGCGGTGGCACGGCTGCCGGGGGCCAGCGACAGCCCGTATTCCAGCCGGTCGCCCGAGGTCAGCCCGCCCGAGGTGTTCAGAAACACGATCTCGGGCGCCGGGCCGTGGCTGCGCGGCAGCATGACCTTGGCGCTGCCGGATTGCGAAAGCCCGGTCAGCCGGCCGCGATCCATGGCGACAAAGGCCACCCCCGCGCTGCGCTGCATGTGAACCGCGTCAAACATGGGCCGAGCCTAGGCGTGGCCGGTGGCAGGGTTGAGCCGGAACCCGTCCATAGACAGCACCTGCGCCCAAAATGCCCGCAAAACCGGCAGTCTGTCGGTTGTGTGATCGCGGAATTGGCAATGACGGTTTCGGGCGGGCGAAAAACGGGCAGGTTCGCCCCACCACGTCAGGCCGCCGCAAGGCTTGCCAGCCGCTGATGCAGCGCCTCGCGGCCCAGCGTGTCGGGCGTGCCCTCGATCACCACGCTGCCGCGTTCCAGCAGTGCGAAACGGTCACCAAGTTCCCAGGCGAAGTCGAAATACTGCTCGACCAGCACGATCGCCATTTCGCCGCCCGCGCGCAGCGATTCGATGACCCGGCCGATCTGGGCGATGATATTGGGCTGGATGCCCTCGGTCGGCTCGTCCATCAGCAGCACCCGGGGCCGGATGACCAGCGCGCGGGCAATGGCAAGCTGCTGTTGCTGGCCGCCCGACAGATCGCCGCCGCGACGCTGCGCCATTTCGGCCAGAACCGGGAAATTGTCATAGATTTCATCGGGCACGCGGCGTTGGCCGGGGGGCAGACAGCCAAACCCCGTCTCGAGGTTCTCGCGCACGGTCAGCATCGGGAAGATGGCGCGGCCCTGCGGGACATAGCCCACGCCGCGCCGCGCCATGTCCTGCGCGGTGATCCGGCCAAGACGCTCGCCCATCAGCCGCAGTTCCCCGCCCGAGCGCGGATGCCGCCCGGCCAGCAGGTTCATCAGGCTGGTCTTGCCCACCCCGTTATTGCCCATGACGCAGGTGACACGGCCCGGCTCGGCCGCGAGCGTCACGCCATGCAGGATCTGCGAGCCGCCATAATGCAGGGTGACATTTTCAGCTTCGATCATCGCTAGCGCCCCAGATAGACCTCGATCACGTCGGGATTGGCCGAGACATGGTCCAGCGACCCCTCGGCCAGCAGGCTGCCCTGATGCAGCACGGTCACCTTGCAGTTCAGCCGCCGCACGAACTCCATGTCATGTTCGACCACCACCACGGCCCGCGTCTCGGCCAGCCGCTTCAGCAGCGTCGTGGTCTGTTCGCGCTCGGCCAGGGTCATGCCGGCCGCCGGCTCATCAACCAGCAGCAGGCGCGGCTCCTGCGCCAGCAGCATGCCGATTTCCAGCCATTGCTTCTGGCCGTGGCTCAACTCGCCGGCCTTGCGCCGGATCTGCCCGGCCAGCCCGACCTCGGCCGCGAGGTCCTGCACCCGCGCCCGCGACCCTGCCGAGGGCCGCCAGCGCAGCACGGCAAAGGGGCCGCGCGGGGCCTTCAGCGCCATGATCAGATTGGCCTCGACACTCTGATCCTCAAAGACGGTCGGGCGCTGGAACTTGCGGCCGATGCCCGCACGGGCGATCTGCGCCTCGGACATGCGCAGCAGGGATCGGGAATTTTCGCCCCAGCGAACCTCGCCGCTGTCGGGCCGGGTCTTGCCGGTGACGATATCCATGAAGGTGGTCTTGCCGGCGCCGTTCGGGCCGATGATGGCGCGCAATTCACGCTCGGCAATGGCGAAGGAGAGGTTGTTGATCGCCTTGAACCCGTCAAAGCTTTTCGACACGCCCGAAACCTCCAGAAGCGCGCTCATGCCTCGGCCTCCTGTTCGCGCAGGGCGCCCAGATCGGGGCCGAGATCCTGCCCGCGCCGGTTCGGGTGGCGCAGCCCGGTGATCGCGTCGATGACGGAGGACAACCCGCGCGGCGCGAACAGGGTGACGCAGACGAAGGCCAGCCCCAAGAGCACCTGCCACCAATTGACCCATTGCACGCTGAAGGGTCCAAGGTTCAGGTCCGGTGCCCGCCCGCCGGTGAACCAGCTTGACAGAAGCGACACGAACACCGCCCCGATCACCGCCCCGTAAAGCCGCCCGCGCCCGCCAATGGCGACCCAGACCGCCAGGTAGATCGAGGCGATGGGCGCCAGTTCCGCCGGGTTGATGATGCCGGCCTGCGGATAGTAGAGCGCGCCGGCAATCGCGCAGATCATCGCGGTCAGGGTGAAGATGACCAGCTTGTAGCCCTCGACGGAATAGCCGAGGAACCGCACGCGGGCCTCGTCGTCGCGGATGGCGCGGATCACGCTGCCGAACTTGCCCGCGACCAGCCAGCTTGCCAGCAGATAGGCCAGCCCCAGCGCCAGCGCCGAGGCCCAGAGGAACCAGACCGAAAGCGTCGCCTGCGGCACATGGCCAAGGCCGGGGATGTTCTGCAGCCCCGACAGCCCGTTATTGCCGCGAAAACCGCTGTCGTTCTGAAACAGCCACAGCGCCAGCGCCAGCGTCATCGCCTGGGTCAGGATCGACAGGTAGACGCCGTTCACCCGCGACCGGAACGCCAGCCAGCCAAAGACCAGCGCGAACAGCCCCGGCACCGCCAGCACCAGCAGCAACTGCATCGGCAGGCTGCCCGCGAAGGCCCAAGTCAGCGGCAGGTCCGACGAGCCGACGACGCCGAAAATCTGGCTGGTGATGCCCTGCTGCAGTTCCATGGGTGTGGGCGGGATGGGCGCGTTGGCCAGCGTCGCGGCGACGATCTCGCCGGTGCGCGCATACATCAGCCACATACCGATCATATAACCGCCAAGCGCAAAGAAGGCCATGTGACCGAGGCTGAGGATGCCGGCATAGCCCCAGACCAGATCCATCGCCAGCGCCGCGAGCGCCAGGCACAGCGTCTTGCCCAGCGTCTTGACCATCGAGGTCGGGATCGCGCCGGTCCCGTAGGCCTGCGACATCAGCGTGACGGCGATGGTGAATGCGGCCAGAATTCCCAGAAAGATCAGCACGGAGGGGTATTTGCGGATCAGCATGCTCTCAGCCCTCGACAAAGCGGCCACGGGTCGGAAAGATCCCGCGCGGCCGGAACTGGATGAAGACGATGATGAACAGGATCATCCAGGTCTGCGCCGCCAGCGTATTGGCCGGGTTCAGCACCTCGATCCCCTTCTGCAGCCCGCCGATCAGCGCGGCCCCGGCCAGCGTGCCCCAGATATTGCCGACGCCGCCCACGACCACCGTCATGAAGCTTTGCACGATATAGTCGCTGCCCAGTTCCGAGGTGACCTTGGCGAACAGCCCGATGGCCACGCCGGCGATCCCGGCGATGCCCGAGCCAAGGCCGAAGGTCATCATCGCGACGCGATCCGGATTGATCCCCATCGAGGCCGCCATGCCCGGATTCTGCGTCACCGCCCGCATGTTCAGCCCCAGCCGGGTACGTCTGGTGATGAACAGGAACAGGCCCAGAAACAGCAGCGCAAGGACAAGGATCGCCACCCGGATGGTCGAGATCGACACCACCTCGCCCCAGCTGATCGCGCCGCCCAGCCAGTCGGGCGCGGTCAGCGGCCGGGCCTGCGTGCCGAAGATGTTCTTGGCCATCTGCTGCAGCGCGATGGACACGCCGAAGGTCGCGAGCAGGGTTTCCAGCGGACGTTTCGCCAGATGCCGGATCACCAGCAGATACAGCACGACCCCCGCAAGGAAGGTGACGGCGAAGGCCGCCGGCAGCGCCACGATCAGCGAGACGGTTTTCCCGGGAACGAGGGTCTGGACGACATAGCCGGTATAGGCCCCCATCATGATGAATTCGCCATGGGCCATGTTGATAACCCCCATCACGCCAAAGGTGATGGCAAGGCCGATGGCGGCAAGGAAATAGATCGAGGCCAGCGACAGCGCGTCCAGCGTCAGGTCCGCGCCCTGCTGCACCCGCTTGCGAAAGGCCATGTCGTTCAGCGCGGCGCGGGCGGCATCCGTCACCTCGGGCGAGGCCTCGGCATAGATATCCGCGAAGACATGCGCCTTGAGCGCGGCCTCGACCTCCTCGGCCGTCGCCGCCGGGGCCAGCGTTCCGGCCTGGGCCAGCGCGGCATAGGCCCGGTCCCGGGCCGCGGGATCGGCCAGATCGGCGACCGGAACCCCGGCGACCTGGTCGCCCTCGATATGCGCGGCAAGGGCGGATTTCTGGTCGGCCTCGGTCAGCCGCGCGCGGGCCAGCCCGGCATCGACCAGCAGGCGATAGGCGGCATCAGGGGACAGATCGTCGCTGCCGGGGGAAAGCCGGGCGGCGATATTGGCGGTCTCGGGCAGGCTTGCGGCCGCGACACGGCTGGTCGCCAGCAGCGGGCTCAGCGCCGCCTGGACATCGGTGCCATCATCGCCGTCAAAGCTGTCGATGGCCGTGACCCGCGCCGCGGGATCGGGATCGAAGCGGATCGTCAGCAACCGCTCGAGCCGCGCCTTGCGGGCCGCAAGGCCGGGGTCGGGATCCTGCAATGCCTGCCGCAGGGCCGGCAGATGCCCGGGTGTCGCGTCGCGGCCAAGCGCATCCAGCGCCGCCTGCCGGCGGACCGGATCGGGATCGGCCAACTGGGCCGGCACCAGCGCCGCCGCGATCAGCCCGCGAACGCCGGAATTGGGCCGCAGCAGGTCCACCTCTTCGGTGATCCGGGCGCCGGTGACGGCATCGATCGTCGCTTCGCCATCGACAATGGCAAAGCGGCCTTCGGCGGTCAGCCCCAGGCGCCGGTCGCCCCAGGCTTCCAGGAAGGTGACCGCCCCAGCCCCGCTGGCCGCGATCTCGTCGATGACGGGGCCGATGGTCTGGCGCGAGGGTTTGGCGATCTGGTCGCGGCTGACCTCCAGCACGGCGCCCAGATCCTGCGCCGAGGCGGGACCGGCGATAAGCAGCAGAAGGCAGAATACAATCCGGCGCATGGCGGGCCTTTCGATCATTCGCGGATGGGGCGGCACGGGGCCGCCCCGCCGTCGTCAGTAATTCGACTGGACCTGCACGCAGCTGTTCGTCTGGGTGTTGAACATGCCGCATTGCTTGCCCGGCCAGTCGGCGTCCAGCACCGCGGATTCCGGCAGGAAGTCGGTCCAGGCGTCGCCCGGCACCGGCTCGGTCTCGCTGACGATGTCGAACTGCCCGTCCTCGCGGATCTCGCCGATCAGCACCGGCTTGGTCAGGTGATGGTTCGGCAGGACCGTCGCGGTCGAGCCGGTCAGGTTCGGGACCTCGACGCCGACGATGGCCTCCAGCACGGCGTCCGTCTCGGTCGAGCCGGCCTTCTCGACCGCCTGCACCCAGGCGTTGAAGCCGATCATGGTGGCTTCCATCGGGTCGTTGCTCACCCGGGCCTCGTTGCCGGTGAAGGCCTGCCACGCCTCGACGAAGGCGGTGTTCTCATCGCTTTCGGCGGTCTGGAAATAGTTCCAGGCGGCCAGGTGCCCGACCAGGTTCGCGGTGTCCAGACCCGACAGTTCCTCTTCTCCGACCGAGAAGGCCATGACCGGAATGTCGTCGGCGGACACGCCCGCCGCCGCCAGTTCCTTGTAGAACCCGACATTGGCATCGCCGTTGATGGTCGAGACCACGCCGACCTTCTTGCCATCGTTCCCAAGCGCGACCACGTCCGCCACGATCTTCGACCAGTCGGAATGGCCGAAGGGCGTGTAGTTCACGAAGATATCCCCGGCCGCGACGCCGTTATCCTTCAGATAGGCGTCAAGGATGGTGTTGGTCGTGCGCGGATAGACATAATCCGTGCCCAGCAGCGCCCATTTCTCGACCCCCAGTTCGTCGCGCATGTAATCCACGGCGGGGATCGCCTGCTGGTTCGGTGCGGCGCCGGTATAGATGACGTTCTTCGAGGATTCCTCGCCCTCATACTGAACCGGATAGAACAGCAGCCCGTTCAGTTCCTCGATCACCGGCAGCACGGATTTGCGGCTGACCGAGGTCCAGCAGCCGAAGATCGCATCGACCCCCTGGACCGAGATCAGTTCGCGCGCCTTTTCGGCGAACAGGGGCCAGTCCGAGGCCGGATCGACCACCACCGCCTCGATCTGCTTGCCCAGAAGCCCGCCCTTGGCGTTCTGCTGGTCCACCATCATCAGCACGGTGTCCTTCAGCGTCGTTTCCGAAATCGCCATGGTTCCCGACAGCGAATGCAGAACACCGATCTTGATCGTGTCTCCGTCCTGCGCCGCCGCGCTGCCCGCCACCGACAGGCCAAGCATGCCGCCGAATAGAATGGGTCCGAAAGCTTGCATATCTATCCCTTCCGCGCCGCATCGACCTGCCGCCCCCCCCTGCCAGGCGGAGGCGGTGCCAGATCCTGGCAGCAACCTGATTTCACCCGCGCGGCATCGTCGTCGTTCACGCGATCGCGGCCGCACACATCCGGCCTCAGCGACCGGTCGCAACTGCAGAACATCCGCTTGCCCTTCCGGCCGGCAATTCGCCCGGCGCAATTGCGGGGCCGCCGCATCGGCACTGGCGATGCAGGCGTCAGTTTCAGGCCCGGATGCACAAGATCCGTGCAGTCTTGGGAGATGCCGGCCGTGGGAAATGGCCGCCCGATGGGTGATCGCCCTTTGCCTCGCAGGGCGCGCGCCAGTCTGACATTTTCCTGACAGGAACCGTCAGCCCCGCGTCAGCGTGCGGCCGCTATTCAACCTTCCAGAGGCGCGAATCAATCCGGATCGCGTCGTGCATTGGCCGCCAGACAGGCGCCGCAATCTGGAAGGAAGATAAAATGGCTCGCATTTTCGGCACGTATCGCAACGATTTTCGCAACGGGACCAGCCTGTCCGACGAGATCTTCGGTCGCGACGGCAATGACGTTCTGAACGGCCTTGGCGGCAATGACGAACTCGAAGGCGGAAACGGCAACGACACGCTCGACGGCGGTTCGGGCCATGACGAACTCGAGGGCGGCGCGGGCCATGACCTTCTGAAAGGCGGCCTCGGGAATGACGAGTTGGACGGCGGGTCCGGCGCGGATCGGCTCTGGGGTGGCGTTGGCAATGATGAACTGGACGGCGGTTCGGGGAACGACTACCTGAATGGCGGCGCCGGTCGTGACAAGCTGGAAGGCGGCAAGGGCAACGATGTCCTGACCGGCGGACAGGGGGCCGACATCTTCGAATTCGACTTTGGCGACGGGCGCGACCGGATCACCGACTTCCAGAATGGCGTCGACCGTCTGGAACTGGACGATCTTTCGCTGGCGCAGGTGCGCCATGTCATCAGCACCGCAAAGCAGGTCGGCAGCGATCTGGTGCTGAAGATGGGTGACACCACGATCGTTCTGGACGACTTCAACCGCGCCGATCTGGATGTCAGCGACTTCCTCATCTGAAGCGGCGTCAGGACCCGTCCCGAGACAGGCGCGCCGGCGGTATCCACAGGGTACCGCCGGCAGTCTTGCGTGACCGGATACGGTCCGTTCGGGCCGCACGCGGGCCCTGCCCGTCACCCGGCCTTCAGACTTAACGTGACAAGAAATCCGCCAGCGAGATTTTCAAGCCGCAATGTGCCATCGGCCGCCAGGGCGATCTCATGGGCGAGGGCAAGGCCCACCCCATGGGCTTCGGCCGTGTCCGCGCTGGTTTCGCCGCGTTTCATGATCCGCGAAAGCTGCGCCTCGGCGACGCCCGGGCCATCGTCCTGCACCCCGAGGTCTATCCGGTCGCCACGCCTTGCGGCCCGGATGACGACGCGATTGCGGGCGTGCCGCATGGCATTCTCGGCCAGCGCACCAAGTGCTTCGGTCAGGTCATGGGCATCGATCCGCGCGAAAAGATCATCGGCGATATCGACCCGCAACTCGATGTCATCCCCGCGCGAGGTGCGCCGCAGGACCTTTGCGACATTTCCGGCGACCTGCCCCAGATTGGCACGGCCCTCGCCCCGGATGCGGCTGCGACCGAGTTCATGTTCGACACTGCTGCAGATCGAATCGGCGATCTGATCGATCTCGTCCGCCGCACCGCCATTGCCGCCGTCGCGCAGCCTGCGGGTCTCGCCCAGCAGCGCCTGCAGCGGCGTTTTCAGCGTGTGGGCAAGATCCGCCGCCCGCCTGCGCGCGCGCTCGATCCGGGCATCCCTGTCGTCAAGCAGGTTGTCAATCTCGGTGGCCAGCGGACGGACCTCGTCGGGCATGTCCTGTCCCAACCGGCGGCGCGTGCCGGCAGTCAGCTCCGCGATCCGGTGATGCACCTGCGCAAGGGGCCGCAGGCCAAGCCCGACCTGCATGGCGGAACCCGTTATCAGCATGGCGCCCAGGGCCACGAGAAAGGGGATCACGCCACGCTCGAAATAGCTTCGGGCTTCGTCCAGATTCGCGCGGCTGGTCGCGACCGAGATGCGCAGCGGCACTGCCTGAGGGCCGACCTGCAGAAGCCGGTCCAGCACCAGCAGCCTCTGTTCGTCGGGGCCTTCCGCCTCATAGAGGGCGAACCTGCCTCGCGGCGGGGGCTGCTCCCTGACCGCAAGCTCCGTGTCCCAGAGCGACTGCGAGTGGTAACGGCGCGAGGCAATCTCGATCTGCCAGTACTGGCCGGAATAGGGGCTGAGATAGCGCGGGTCGCCGCCAAGGGTCTTGGGCGGTTCGGTCAGGGGGCGGTCCGGCTCGAACCCGGCCAGGATGACGTTGCTGCGGGCCTCAAGCTCTTGCGCCGCAAGGCGCGTCACCTGGCGGTCGAACAGGATGGTCAGGCCAAGCCAGGACACGGTGATTGCCAGCGTGATCGCCAGCGCCGCACCAAGCGTCAGCCGCCGTCGGATCGATCCGCTTTGCAGGGTCATTCCCCGCTTTCCAGGAAATAGCCGAAGCCGCGGCGGGTCCCGATGACCCCGGGGCCGGTCTTGCGGCGAAGCCGGGCGATGACGGCCTCGATCGCGTTCACGTCACGGGAATCGCTGTCGCCATAGACATGCTCCAGCAATTCGGTCGGCGGCACGACGCGATCCGCGGCATGCAGCAGATAGCTGAGCAGCCGGAATTCAAGCTGGGTGACGCTCAGCATGCGGCCGTCCACGGTCGCGGTCTGGCGGTTGGTATCGATGGACAGCCGCCCCAGCTCCTGGATCGGGTTCATCCGCCCCGACGCCCGCCGGACCAAAGCCCGCGCGCGCGCAACGACCTCTTCCATGCGAAACGGCTTCGGCAGATAGTCGTCGGCCCCGGCATCGATCCCCTCGACCCGCTCGTTCCAGCTGCCCCGCGCCGTCAGGATCAGGACCGGCATGTTCTGCCCCTCGGCCCGCCATCGCTTCAGAAGCGCAAGCCCGTCCAGCGAAGGCAGCCCCAGATCCAGCACCACCAGATCGAAATCCTCGGTTCCGCCGGTGAACCATGCTTCCTCGCCGTCCGAAAGATGCTGGACATGGAAGCCTGCGCGGGACAGGGCATCGGTCAGATCCGCCGCGATCCGCTCGTCATCCTCGACGATCAGGCAGCGCATCGCGGCAGGCTTTTCGTCGGTCTTCGGGCAGGGTCAGTCATCCTCTTCATCCTCGACCTCGATGATCGCCCCGGTCCGGGCGTCGATCTCGACCTCGAAGACGCGGCCCTCGGGGCTGACAAGATCGAATTCGTAGGCAAGTTCATCATCCTCGTATTCAAGCTGGATCTCAATGATCTCGCCTTCAAAACCGGCACGCAGGATATCGAGGATCTGGTCCAGCGGAAGGATTCTGCCCTCCAGCACCGCCGCCCGCGCAGAGCCTGCGTCCAGCCCATCCTCGGGTTCCAGCGGCGGCATTGCGGCGACCTGCGACTGCGCCGGGGCCGCAATCGCATGAAACAGCAGGCAGTTCAGTAGAAGGGCGCGGGTGAACATCCTTCCTGACTATCCCGCCTTGGCTGACATTTCGCTGACAATCTGCATCGGCGGGTCAGGATGAAACACCGACCCCGCGGCAGCGCGTCTCGCGAAACGGCCCGATGCGACGCGCCGTCGATCGCGGCCAAGCGATCCCGCCCTGCATCGCGGGCGGGATCGGCAGCCGGCTAGGCTGCGTATTTCTGTACCGCGCCAGGTCGTTTCGACCATTCCGCATACCAGGTATCGAAAAGCTTCAGCTGCGCCTCGACGAAACCGCGCTGGCTTTCGTTCAGGGCGTCTGTCGGATTGAAGTGCAGGGTGAATTCCGGATACCCCTTCAGGACCATCAGATGCTTGAAATACAGGACCAGGTTCGGCCCTTCATCGAAAGTCGACAGGACGGTCAGTGCCTCTTCCAGTTCCCTTGCGCGGGCGCGGGCCTCGACATCGCCGGCCGCCGCCGCCCGGCACAGCGCGACCAGATGCAGGACTTCCTTCGGCAGCACGCAGCCGATGCCGGTAATGGCGCCGGTCGCCCCGCAGTTGACGAAGCCATGATAGACGCCGGTATCCACACCGATCATCAGCGAGACCTCGTCATCGCGGCTGGTGATGTTTTCGGCGGCATAGCTCATGTCTTCCTTGCCGCCGAATTCCTTGAAGCCGACCAGATTGGGATGTTCGGCGCGCAGGGCGAAGAACAGGTCGGCGCGCGTGGCGAAGCCGTAATAGGGGCTGTTGTAGATCACCGCCGGCAGATCCGGCGCGGCGGCGAGGATGGCCTTGAAATGGTTGCGCTGTGCCTCGAGCGATGGCCCGCGCGACAGGACGCGCGGGATCACCATCAGCCCCTGCGCGCCGACCTCCCGGGCGTGCGTCGCATGCGCGACGGCCAGTCTGGTGTTCACGGCGCCGGTTCCGACGATGACCGGAATGCCGGCACCTACCAGCCGCGCGACCCCTTCCATGCGTTCGGCATCGGTCAGCAGCGGCCAGTCCCCCATCGACCCGCAATAGACCACGGCCGACATGCCGGCCTCGATCAGCATCTGTCCCTCGCGCACAAGCGCGTCAAAATCAGGGGTGCGGTCGGCCTTGCAGGGCGTCATCAGGGCCGGAATCGTTCCGGAAAAGATCTTGGCGGTCATGGAACCTCTCCTGTCATGGGGCGGATGAAGCGCGGCGGTCAGATGCAAAATACACTGTGCATTTTGTTTGTCGACATAATTTTGCGCGTCGCCGGGCTGATTTCATCAGGCAGGGTCATCGCCTCTCAGAGTGTGACCGGACGGCGGCGGTCCTCGGCGATCAGGCGCTGAAGCTGGGCGACGATCTGATCCGCGTGCTGGCTTGCAAGCCGGTCGGCCGCCGCGATGTCGCGGGCTTCGATCGCGGCAATGATATCCTCATGCTCATCGACATAGCGGCGGGGCAGGCGGTCGTCGAAGGACAGGTAATAGATCCGCAGCAGCCGCCGGCCTTCATCCAGCAGCCGGCCGAACAGGCTGACATAATAGGGATTCCGCCCGGCCTCGGCGATGGCGGCGTGCAGATCGCGATTGGTGGCGATCATTGCCAGCGCGTCCTGCGCCTCGACCGCGCGCGCGAAGGCCGCCTGATGGTTGCGGATCACGGCAAGATCGCCGTCGGTACGATATTCGGCCGCAAGCCGGGTGGTGACGCGATACATCAGCGTCATGGCATCGAAAAAATGATGCAGGTTCAGAAAGTCGATATTCGCCACCACGGTCGAGCGGTTGGGCAGGGTCGTCACCAGCCCCTCGCCGGCAAGCCGCACCAGCGCCTCGCGGATCGGGGTGCGGGACATCGACAGCCGTTCGGCCAGCTGGATCTCGTCAACCGGGCTTCCGGGCGGAAGCGCGAGGTTCAGGATATCGTCGCGCAGGATCTCATAGACGAATCTGACGCCTTCACCGCGTTTGCGCTCGGGGGCGGCCGTGTCGCTGGTCTTGGTCATATCGTGCCCTCACAATCCGCGGCCTGAATATTGGCCAGGCGGCAAAGGATCAACGCTGTCACGGCATCTGCCGGCTAGCGTGCGCCCCAGGTGTCACTCATCCGATAGCCCTCGGGCCATGGATCGTCCGGGTCCAGCATGTGCTGATGGATGCCGGTGATCCAGCCCCGCCCCGAGATTTCCGGCAGGATCGCGGGCCTGTCCCCGACGGTCGTGGTGCCGAGGATCCGGCCGCCAAAGGTCGAGCCGATCAGCGAAACCGCCGTCAGGTGATCGGCCTTTGTCATCTGGCCCCGCGCATGCAGCAGCGCCATCCGGGCCGACAGCGCCGTGCCGGTGGGCGAGCGGTCGACCTTGCCCGGCCGGATCGCCACCGCCGCCTTGACCCGCAGCCCGGTCTCGTCGCGCCGCAGCGGGCCGCCGAACAGGCAGAAGCTGAAATGCGTCCAGTCCGGCAGCGTCGGGTGACGGAACTGCAGTTGTTCGTTCGCGGCATTGCTGATCCGGACGCCGAGGCGGGCGATGTCATGGGCCTCATCCGGGGTCATCGCAAAGCCCATGGCGGCGGGGTCGACCACGACGAAACTGTCGCCGCCGAAGGCCGTATCGACGGTCAGGGTGCCGATCCCCTCGACCTCCAGCGCCTGATCCAACAGACCGGCAAAGCTGGGCAGGTTCTGGACGAATATCCGCTGCGCCTTTCCGTCGCGGCATTCGGCCCGGACCCGCACCAGCCCGCCCGGTGCCTCCAGCACCATATGCGTCTCGGGCTCGACCATCGGGATCAGCCCGCCATCCAAAAGCACGGTCGACACGCAGATGGAGTTCGAGCCGGACATGGGCGGCGTATCCTCGGGCTCCATGATGATGAACGCGGCGTCGGCCTCGGGGTGTTTGGGCGGGACCAGCAGGTTGACATGACGAAAGACACCGCCGCGCGGCTCGTTCAGCACGAAGTTGCGCAGGCGGTCATCGCGGGCGATCCAGCGGGACTGTTCCCAGATCGTCTCTCCCGGCGGAGGCAAGACGCCGCCGACGATGACATCGCCGACCTCGCCCTCGGCATGGGCAGAGATGATATGGACGGTCTGTCTGCTGCGCATGATGTGCCCCCTCGTTCAGATATCGGCGATATGCCGCGCCAGCCAGACCGGGCGCCCGGCCGGAGCATGGCCTGTCACGGCAGCCTCCACGCAATCGGAGAGGCTGCCAAAGCGCAGCGCGCGTCCCGACAGGCCGGGACCGTAATGGGCGTATTTGCCCGAGTTTGTCATTACCGTGCGGGTGGCAGGCGGAAAGACCGGCTCGGTGATCGAGCACCAGCAGAGGTCGGGGACGATCTGCACCCCGGCAGTTGTCAGAAATGCCATCGTTCCATCGTCCGTCAGCTCCGCGATCGTGCCGCGACCCGTGGTGACGATCGTCGCGATCCGCACCGACCGCCCCGCCAGCAGGCGGGCCAGCGATCGACATTCCATGGCCGACGCATGGGGGCTGCCGATGGCGATCAGATCCACCTGCCCCGGCCCCCGGTTCAGATCGTGCCACGCCCGCGCGAAATCGGCAGGCCCGATATGCCGAAGATCGGCATCGTTGAGGGCCGCGCCGGCCGCTTCGGGGGTCACGCCCTCGACATGCAGCATGGGCGCCGCCGAGGTCGTGCCGAAGGCCGCGCAAAGGGCCTTCAGGTCGTCGGCGGTTGGCGCCTGCGCCGCAAGCCCGCGCAGCAGCGGGATCCTGTCCGGCGACGCCAGCCCGGAAAGATAGCCGACCAGCGGCCAGATCGCATCGTCGCAAGCATCCGGCAGGTCGAAATCCAGCACCCGTGCCGCGCCTCGCCCTTCGTCCAGATAGACCCCGGCCAGCGGCGCCCGTCCGGTCACGGCGATGCAGAGGTCAAGATAGTCGGGATGCTTCTGCGTGCGGGCGCCAAGGACGGAATTGGCATAGATCACGGCATTGGATTCCGACCAGGCGATATCTTCGCCCCGGACCGGAGGGCCTTCGAGCAGATAGGGTGCGCAGGTAAAACTGGGCTGGCAGCCCATCCGCGTATAGGCATCGGCCAGCCGCGACGCCTGATCGCCGAACAGGGGCGGCACGCCCTGTGCCCGCCAGTTCCGGCGATCCACCGATATCGCATTGATGGTCGTCGGCACCCGCACCCTGGCGCCAAGCTGGGCCATGCGCTCGGCAAAGATCAGGTTTGCGGAATGGGCCAGAATGCAGCCGTCGACATGACCGCGAGAGATGTCGATCAGGCCGGCCGCACCCTGATTGCGTGCCATGGCACAGACGATCCGCATGGCAAGGGCTGCGGCCTCGCCGTCGCGCCCCGCAAGTATGGCGCAGTCATCCCCGGTCAGGGTCAGGGCGCCGTCGGGCAGGGGCGCGGCGGGGATATTCACCCTCTCGCCAATGATGGCATCGTCGGTGATGGTCAGGCGGGCTTCATCCGACAGGCGGGCGAGATCGGCGGCCGCCACCCGCAGGACGGGCAGGCAGGTGCCGAACATCTCGGCCCCGATCAGACCTCCCAGCGTCAGCGTGTCTTCAGGTTCCGAAAATATGACCGCCGCCGGAGCATTGCCGCGGATCAGCATGTCCAGAATGACGCCCGAGCCGGAACAGGATCCCCGCGTGGTCGGCATCAGCAGCACCGATCCCGCGAGATCCGTGCCATGGGCCGGATGATGAATGTCGATCACCCGCGCGGTTTCCGGATCGACCCCGCCCCAGAAGCTGAGGCCCTGATCCATGGCCGCGACCGGCCCCTCGGCCGTTCCGGGCAGGATGCGGGTCGCCGTCATGTCACCACGAAGCCATGCGCGAAGGGATCGCGTTCGTCGATGAAGATGGTGTTGTAGCCGGTCATCCGCGCCCATCCGGCGATGGAGGGGATGATCGCCTTGCGCCCCGCGACCTGTGTTTCAGCCTCGACCCGGCCCTTGAAGATCGAACCGATGATGCTTTCGTGCCAGAACTCGTCGCCCGCCTTGAGCCTGCCCTTGGCGCAGAGCTGTGCCATCCGGGCCGAGGTTCCGGTCCCACAGGGCGAACGGTCGATGGCCTTGTCCCCGTAGAAGACGGCGTTGCGGGCATGCGCCCCGGCTGTCACCGGTGCCCCGGTCCAGAGGATATGCGACAGCCCCTTGATCTGCGGATGCTCGGGATGGACAAACTCGTATTTCGCGTTCAGCGCGGCGCGCAGTCTGGGCGAGAAGCCGATCAACTGGCCCGCGGTGAAATCGGCCATGTCGCGGAAATTCTTCTGCGGCTCGACGATGGCGTAGAAATTGCCGCCATAGGCGACATCCACGACGATCTCGCCCAGGCCCTCGACCTCGGCGGTCAGGCCCTCGGCATGAAGAAAGCTGGGGACGTTGGTCAGGCGCACCTCTTCGACAAAGCGGCCCTGCTGCAGATAGGCGATATCGACCTTGCCCGCCGGGGTCTCGATCGACAGGCGGCCGGGTTCGCGGGGATGGATAAGCCCATTCTCGATCCCCATGGTGATCGTGCCGATGGTGCCGTGCCCGCACATGGCGAGGCAGCCCGAGGTTTCGATGAACAGTACGGCGACGTCGCAATCGGGGCGTGTCGGCGGGTAAAGGATGCTGCCCGACATCATGTCATGGCCGCGCGGCTCGAACATCAGGCCGGTGCGGATCCAGTCGAAGTCGCGCAGGAAATGGGCGCGTCTTTCCAGCATGTTCGCGCCCTCCAGCCGGGGGGCGCCGCTGGCGACGAGGCGGACCGGATTGCCGCAGGTATGGCCGTCGATGCAGGAAAAGGTATGGGTGGTCATGTCAGAACCTCGTGGCCGAGAATGGGCCGATGTCGATCGCGGGCGGCCTGCTGGTGACGAGGTCGGCGACAAGACGCGCCGTGCCCGCCGATTGTGTCAGTCCCAGATGACCATGGCCGAAGGCATAGATCACATGCGGCGAGGCCGAGGACCTGCCGATGACCGGCAGGGTATCGGGCAGCGAGGGGCGAAACCCCATCCATTGCCGCCCCCCTTCGGTCTTCAGGCCGGGCAGGAAGGATTTCGCCTTGCGCAGCATGGCCTCGGCGCGTTTGTAGTTCGGCGGCAGATCGAGCCCGCCCAGTTCCACCGCGCCGCCGATACGGATGCCGCTGTCCAGCTTCGAGACGACAAAACCATGCCCGCCGAAGACAAGCTGCAGGCGCAGGTCCAGCGCGTCGGGTGGCAGGGTGGTGTTATAGCCGCGTTCGGTCTCAAGCGGGATGTCGTCGCCGAGGGCGCGGGCCAGCGGACGCGAGAACGCCCCGGCGGCG
Source organism: Paracoccus marinaquae (assembly GCF_018860165.1). Lineage (GTDB taxonomy): Bacteria > Pseudomonadota > Alphaproteobacteria > Rhodobacterales > Rhodobacteraceae > Paracoccus > Paracoccus marinaquae. The sequence continues at coordinate 46,045 of NZ_JAHKNG010000018.1, read as the reverse complement.
ATGACGGCATGGCCCGCACGCTGGCCGTCAACCTCGATGCCGTTGCCCAAGGGCCGCAGCGTTGATATCGCGGCCTGCCCGATCTGGCCGCCTGCGGCACGGAACCGCGCGGCCAGGGCCAGAACGTAATCCTTCGGATCCGAGATCGAGCACCAGCCCGGGGTAAACGTGCCCCGGACGAACCGCGGGGACAGGCCGGGCTGCAATTCGGCGATGCCGGCAGCATTCAGATGCCGGAACTCGATCCCGTGATCGTCGCGGATCTGCCAGCCGGGCAAGGCGCCCTGGAACTCGGCCTCGGATTCGTAGAGTTGCAGGCTGCCGTTCCGGCGCAGCATGCCCTGGGTTCCCGTGGCGGCCAGAAACGGCGCCAGCTCATCGCGCGACAGATCCATCAGCGCGGTCTGTACCGTCGTCGAATGCGCGACGCGGGCAGGCGCGCAGGCGCGCCAGAAGCGGTACATCCACGGCGCGATGCGCAGGGCATAGGACGGCGGCACGGCCAGCGGGCCAAGCGGGTCCAGAAGCCATCCTGGCGCCTTCTTCAGAATGCCGGGCGACGCCAGAGGCAGGATATCACTGAAGGCGAAGGCGCCGGCATTTCCGGCCGATGCCCCGGCCGCCGGCCCCTCGCGGTCGAGGACGGTGACCTTCAGCCCCCGTGCCTGCAGCACCAGCGCCGCGGAAAGCCCGATGACCCCGGCGCCAATGACGATCACATCGGGTTGCGACATGGCCCCGGGTCCTAATGCGTGGCGGCCAGGAAGCGCTGCAATTCCGGGTCCTTCGGATTGTCGAACAGGTCGGCCGGTGGTGCGATCTCGGCCATGACGCCCTTGTGGAAGAACGCCACCCGGTCCGAGACCTCGCGGGCGAATTTCATCTCGTGGGTCACGCAGATCATGGTCATGCCCTCCGAGGCAAGCAGGCGCAGCGTATCCAGCACCTCGCCGACAAGCTGCGGATCAAGCGCCGAGGTCACCTCGTCGAACAGCATGTAATCGGGCGTCATCGCCAGCGCGCGGGCGATCGCCATGCGCTGTTGCTGACCCCCCGAAAGACGGCCGGGATAGACGTCCAGCTTGTCGCCCAGCCCGACATGAGTCAGTTGCCTGACCGCCATTTCTTCGGCCTCGGCCTTCGATTGCCTCAGCACCTTGCGCGGCGCCAGCATGACGTTTTCCTTCACCGTCAGATGCGGAAATGCGTTCCATTGCTGGAACACGATGCCGATCTTCTGGCGCAGCCTGTTGAGGTTGGTGGTCTTGGCGTGAACCTCGGTCCCATCGACGAGGATCCTGCCCGCGTTGATCGGCTCAAGCCCGTTGATGCAGGTCAGCAGCGTCGACTTGCCCGAACCCGAGCCGCCGATCACCGTCAGCACTTCGCCCCTGGGCACGGTCAGGTCGATGCCTTTCAGGACCTCCAGCGAGCCAAAGGATTTGCGGACGTTCTCGATCTCAATCATTGGACCACCGTTTTTCCAGATAGCCGCCGAAACGCGCGACGGGAAAGCTGATGACAAAGTAGAACGCGCCGCAGATCATCAGCAGCAGCAGCGGTTCCTGCAGGCGCGTGATCAGGATTTGCGTGGATTTCAGAAGCTCGGTCACCTGCACGACATAGACGAGGGCCGAATCCTTCATGACGCCCAGTGCCAGCCCGATCCAGCTGGGCAATGCGACCCGCGTGGCCAGCGGCAGCACGATGCTGCGCATGTCCTGCGCCCAGGTCATCCCGAGCGAGCGAGCGGCGCGGCGAAGGGTCAGGGGCACGGCCTCGATCCCGCCGCGCACGATCTCGGCGCAATAGGCCGAGGTGTAAAGCGTCAGCACGATGCAGGCGACGGTCAGCCCCGACATGCCGAGCCGCAGCACCGTGCCAAGGAACGCATAGGTCAGCACAAGCTGGATCAGCAGCGGGATCGAGCGGAAGATGTCCAGCACGAACATCAGCGGCGCGGACCAGAAGGGCCCGAGCTGATAGCGGATCACCCCGAAGACGATGCCGAGGATCGTCCCGAAGAACACCGAGATCGCGGTCACGAAGATGGTCATCCCCGCGCCCTTGGCGAGGAAGATGAAGTCGTTTGCGGTCAGTGCGGTATCGAACATGGCCACCCCCCTTCAATACCGGAACAGACGCCGCGAGATCAGCCAGGCGCCGGCCTGGATGATCTTGACGATGACGTAGAAGATGACCGCGGCGATCGCGAACAGCTCGAAGGTGCGGAAGGTCAGCGCGTTCAGATCCTGGGTCACGCCATAGAGATCCATGTTCATGCCGACGGTGACGCCAAGCGAGGTCATCAGCACCGCCCAGACCATCTGATTGGTGATCGTCGGGAACGAGATGCGGATCATCTGCGGCAGCACGATGAAGCGGAAGGCCTGCAGGTCCGACATGCCAAGCGAGCGGCCCGCACGCGGCTGCGTGTCCGGAATCGCCTTCAGCGCACCGCGGAAGTTTTCCGCCAGATAGCCCGCATTGTTGAAGGTGATCCCCAGCAGCAGCGAGGAATAGGGGCTGAGATGGATGCCGATTCCGGCCAGCCCGAAATGCGCCATGTAGATCTGGAACAGTGCCGGCGTGTTACGGGCGATCTCGACCCAGGTTGTCGCGACACCGGACAGGACGCGATTGCCGGAACGCCGGAACAGCGTCAGCAGGATGGCTAGCACGATGCCGAGGATCATCGACAGGATCGCGACCTGCATGGTGATCAGCGCACCGTCCAGCATCTCGGGCAGACGGTTCCAGGCCTGCTTCCACTGGAATCTGTAGTTGAACATGTCCGCCTTCCTTTGTCAGGGAACGGCGGCGCGGACGCTTCCGCGCCGCCCGTCAGGCGGAAGCCTCAGCGATAGACGCCGGGGATGGTCAGGTCGGCGGGTTCACCGTCACCCACCCATTTCTTGTAAAGCTCGGCATAGCGGCCGGTGCGGACCTGCTGGTTGATGAACAGGTTCATGTAGTTGATCAGGCCCTGCTCCTCGCGCAGCGTGATGAGCGCGACATAGTCGGGCACCATCGGCGCCTTGTCGACGATCTTGATGCCGGGGAACTTGCCCGATTCCACGTTCGCCTCGGCCACCTCCACGGTCGAGACCGTCGCATCAAGCTGGCCCTGGCTAAGGGCCAGGAACACATCGGCCTGGTTCTGATAGGGACGGAACTCGCCCTCGCCCCATTCCTTGACCTTGCCCTCCAGCCAGATCGCCTCATAGGTGCCGGCGGTGGCGCCCACCGTCTTGCCCTTCATGCCCTCCCAATCGGCCATCTCGACGCCCTCATTGGCGACAACCGCGTTTTCGAAGGCATAGTAGGGAATGGTGAAGCCGACGGTCTTTGCCCGTTCCAGCGTATCGGAGGTCGAGGCCACGGCCACGTCCACCTGACCGGACACGAGCGCGGGAATACGCTCGGGGAAGGTTGTCTCGACGACTTCGGCTTCGACGCCGAGGGCTTTCGCCAGATCGTTGCAATAATCGACGTCGAAGCCCTGCGGATTGTTATCTGCATCGCGCGAGCCCATCGGCGGAAAATCCAGCACGACGGCACAGCGCAGCGTGCCCGAACTGATGACGTCGTCCAGAAGATCGGCGGTGGCGGAGCCGCTGATGGCAATTGTCGCGATGGCCGCGATGCTCGGCAACGAGACTTTCATTTTTGGTATTCCTCCCTGTTTGGCGGTTCGGCTTGTACCGACCTGACCCTAGTTTCTTTTCCTCCCTGCCAGCCTAAAAGGCAATAATAAAATATTTTATGTATTTACCAAATATACCGATACACAGCGCCTGGACCGCCGTACCTGTGCGTCCGGTCCCGGATTTGCCGCCATATCAGCGGGTGTCCGGTCGGCTGTGGTACCCCCAACCCGTCCTCCCGAGGAAATGGTCACAACCTCGTCCCTGACAGCATGGCGGCCGCGTTCAACTGATCCCGCAGGTTGAGCACCTGTCTGTCACCGAAGTCTGGCCCCCGATCGCCAGCGCCGGCCTATGTCGTCATGTCCCTGTTCGGGCTGCTGACCCGCATATCGGATAAGCCAAAATCCGCCGGTATACCAAGGTATTCTTTTAATATGCTGTTTTCAATAAGATTTATTTTGGAGTATCCGCCACCAGAGATTGTAGACTCACTTCCCGCACCGCTTCAATATTGAACCTGTCCGACGGTTGGCGGGCATTCCCAGCTCTGCCCCGTCGTGCCCGAGTGCAACAGGACCATGCAGCCTCGACTACCAAAGGTTGTTCAACAGGGGGTCAAGCCATGCCGACACCGACACAACCCAACGACCTGGCCAGTGAAGAATGGTGGGTCAATGACCAGACGCCGGATAACCCATTCGGCAAGAGCGAGGATTACGAGGGCTATCTGGACTATCTCGGCGCGCTGAGGCGTTCCATCACGCCCGAAATCGCGGCCGAGACGATCGTGATCAATGTCACCGAACTAAACGATCATCCTGACTACAAGGCCGCCGCCATCGGCGCGCTGCAGATGTGGTCCGCGGTCACGCCGATGGTCTTCGAGATCGTCGATGACCGGCCCTTCAACCCGGCAACCGACTGGATCGAGGTTGTCAGCCCCGAGATCGGCGAAGGCAGCGACGGAAGTGCCTTTTCGGCCAACCGCTATGTCAGTATCGGCCAGCGCTTTCACGACACCGAGCCGGACCTGACGGATATCGGCGGCTATGTGTTTGATTCCTTCATCCATGAATTCGGCCACGAATTCGGCCTGAACCACCCCGGCCTCTACAATTACAGCGGCCCGGGCGGGGTGCAGATCAACTACCTGAACAACGCGACCTGGACCTATGACCGCCAGCAATACAGCGTCATGTCCTATTTCGACGGCATCGACGTGGGCGAGGATACCCGCTGGTCCGCCTCGACCCCGCTGATGGCGGATATCGAGGCGGTGATCCGCCGGTTCTACTCGACCGTCGATGACGCCGGCGTGCGGACCTATCAGACGATCAACCTGAACACCGGCGACGACACCTACGGCTTCAACAGCGCCATGTACGGGTATCAGCTGACCGCCTCGGGGATGCAGCACGATATTGGCTTCGTGATCCACGACACCGGCGGCGTCGATACGGTAGACTTCTCGGGCTCGACCGCCGGCACGATCCTCGACCTGCGCGCGGGCCGGTTTTCCAGCGTCAATGGCCACAGCAACAACGTCTCGATCTTTGCCGGGCACAATGCCGACCCGACCGAGTATTATATCGAGAACGGCATCGGCAGCGCCCATGACGACATCATCATCGGCAATGACGGCGACAACGTCATTGACGGGCGCGGCGGCAACGACCGGATGGCGGGATATGGCGGCGACGACACCTATTTCGTCGATTCCGCGGATGATATCGTGCACGAGGACGCCGACGGCGGCAATGATACCGTCATCGTCCTGACCAGTGGCCTCGATCTTGGCGCGATCGAGAATGTCGAAAACATCATCTATGTCGATGGAACCCCGACCGGGCCGGTTGACGGCGGCGACGGAACCCCGCCCAGCGGCGGCGGTGCGCTGGACGGCATCGTCTTCGGGGACGCGGGCAACAATACGCTGGACGGCGGTGCCGGCGGCCAGACGATCTTCGGCCTCGACGGCGACGACCTGATCACCGGTGGCCGGGACTCGCTGGCCAGCCGCGATATCAACAACACCATCGACATCGCCGATCTCGACGACCAGACCGAAAGCGACGACGGCAATGACGCGCTTTATGGCGGCCGGGGCGACGACACGATCATGGGCGGCGCCGGCAACGATACGCTGGACGGCGGCGAGGGTGACGACCTGCTGCGCGGGCAGGACGGCATCGACGTGTTCCGCGGCGGCGCCGGCAGCGACACCGTCGATTTCAGCATGGAAAGCCCCTTCCAACTGCTGGTGAACCTCGAACTGAACATCGCCAGCGGCGGCACGGCTTCCGGCGACACCTTCTACAGCATCGAGAACCTGATCGGGTCCGACGACCGGATCGACCGTTTCATCGGGACCGCGGCGGCCAACCACTTCATCGGTCAGGGCGGCGGCGATGTCTTCAATGGCCGCGACGGCAATGATCTTCTGGACGGCGGGCGCGACGGCGACCTCCTCTATGGCGAGGGCGGCAATGACACGCTGATCGGCGGATCCGAGCAGGACTATCTGCACGGCGGCGCCGGGATCGACACGGTCGTCTATTCGGGCAGCAGCTCGGGCGTCATCATCAACCTCGCGACCGGCTCGGCCCAGGGCGGTCACGGAACCGGGCCGGTCCAGATCGTCGGGCGCGGCACGACTCTGAGAAATGATATCCTGGTCGAGGTCGAGAATGCGATCGGTTCGTTCCACGATGACAAGCTGATCGGCGATGCCCTGGTCAACGAGCTTTCGGGTGGCGCGGGCGACGATACGCTGACCGGTGGCGGGGGCGCCGACTTCCTGAACGGCGGCGCCGGCCGCGATACCGCCGATTACTCGGATTCGGCCGTCGGGCTGAATCTCAGCCTCGCCAGGAACGCACTGGCGGGCGACCGGTTCACCTCGATCGAAAACCTGTCCGGCACGGGCTTTGACGACCGTCTGCGCGGGGATCGCGCCGCGAACGTGCTGATCGGACAGGGCGGCGATGATCGTCTGCAGGGCGCGGCCGGCGACGACACCCTGCTTGGCGACTTCGCCGATCAGGGCGATGGCCCGGCCTCGCCGGGCATGGGCACCGGCTATGTCACGCTTGGCCCGGATGCGACCAACAATTCGATCGCGACCGCCTTTGATCTGTCGAACAACTTCTCGCTGGCGGAAGACCCCGACATCTTTGATTCGACCACGGTGCTGCACACCACAGTCAACGCCACGGGGAACGGACTGGGCGGCTACTACCGCATTGATCTGGCGGCAGGGACTGTGCTTTCCATCGACATCGATGGCATTGCGGACCCCAATGTCCATGACAGCTGGGTCCTCCTGCTGGACAGCGGCGGAAATGTCGTCGCCCAGAACGACGATGGCGGCGGCGATCCGGGTTCGACCAGCGGCCGCGATTCAAGCACCGTCTTCCTGGTCGAGGAAACCGGCACCTACTATATCCTCGAAGGCAGCTGGTCGCCGACCGCGCCGGGTTCCGGATGGTCGGAATCGGTGCCGGTGGGTTCGACCTACAAGTTGAACGTCTCGGTCGACTTCCCCGACGTTCCGCCGCCTCCGGGCGCTGCCGGGTCCGATGTGCTGAACGGTGGCCAGGGCAGCGACCTGCTGGACGGCGGTCTGGCGGCCGACCGGCTGATCGGCGGCCAGGGCGAGGATTCCTTCCGCTTCTCGACCGCGTTGGGGGACGGCAACATCGACCGGATCGCGGACTTCAATGTGGCCGACGATATCATCCTGCTGGATCGGGCGATCTTCACCGAGGCGGGCGCCGAGGGTGCGCTGTCCTTCGGCGCCTTCCACAAAAGCTCGGCCGGCACGGCAGCGGATGCCAACGACCGCATCATCTATGACACCGACAGCGGGCGACTGTCCTATGACGCCGACGGGTCTGGTTCGGGGGCGGCGGTGCAGTTCGCACGGCTCGGCTCCAGCCTGAACCTGACAGCCGAGGACTTTTATATCATCGGCTAGCCCGCGCCCCGGACATCCGCGTTGGTGGCCCCGAATTCCGGTCGCCAACGTGTCACCGACGGAGAGAGTGATGAAACGCCTTACCGATCGCCGCATGATCCTGCTGGCCGCCGGCACCGTGGTCTTTGCCGCCTTCGCCGATCACGGCGCGGCGCAGACGAATACCGTCGGCGGGACCGTGGAATTCGCAGACGGCGCCCCCATTCCCAAGGGTCTGCTGAAGGTCTTTCTGAAGGGCGTCGAGCCGCCGAAGCAGGCGCGCGGCACCGGCGCGCAGAATGACACCATCGAAAGCACCGGCAAGGCGCAGGTCATCGCGTTCTCGCTCGACCTGCCATCCGGCGCCAGAGCGACCAGCCCGCGACAGATCGTCGCACAGCTGGAGCGCGAGGATGGCTGGCTGCTGGCGCGGGGCAGCGCGCTGATCGAACCCGGCCAGCCCGTCGTGATCGAGCTTGCGACCGTGATGTACTGACCTGCTCAGGCCGGCCGGGCTTCCCTTGCCATCCGGCGGCGGGCGACCCGCTGGCGGATGGCCTCGACATCGGTCACCGGCGTCGCGTTGAACAGTTGCTGCGTATAGGGATGGGTCGGGTTGGCAAAAATCTGGTCGCGCGTGCCCTGCTCGACCGCCTCGCCGTTCGAGATCACCATCACCTCGTCGGCGATATAGCGCACCACCGACAGGTCGTGACTGACGAAGACATAGGTCAGTTCCAGTTCATCCTGCAGATCCGCCAGCAGGTTCAGGACCTGCGCCTGAACCGACAGATCCAGCGCCGAGACCGGCTCGTCCAGCACCAGAAGCGACGGGTTCAGCATCAGCGCGCGCGCGATGGCGATGCGCTGGCGCTGGCCGCCCGAGAACATGTGCGGATAGCGGTTGTAATGCTCGGGCAGCAGCCCGACCTTCTGCAGCATCGCCTCTGCCCGGTCGCGGCGTTCGGCGGCGGGCGTATCGGTGTTGATGACCAGCGGCTCGGTCAGCACATTGCCGATCTTCTGGCGCGGGTTCAGGCTGCCGTAAGGGTTCTGGAACACCATCTGCACCTTCGAGCGCAGGGCGGAATCGGGGCGGCGCTTGCCGATATCGACGGGCAGGCCGTCCAGCAGCAACTCTCCTCCCGAGGGCGCGTCGATCAGCGCGATGATCCGCGCCAGTGTCGATTTACCCGAGCCGCTTTCACCGACGATGGCCAGTGTCTTGCCTTTCGGGACAGCGAAATCGACGCCTTTCAGCGCCCGCACGGTCCTGGCCTTGGCCAGAATGCCACCGGGGACGTGGTAATCCTGAACGATGGCGCGACCTTCCACCACGGCGGTCATCGGCTGGCCTCCTGTTCGAAATAGTCCGAAACGGTCGGCAGGCGATCCCCCTCGGCATGTTCGGGCAGGGCCGACAGAAGCGCGCGGGTATAGGCGTGCTTCGGCGCCTCGAAGAGGCTCAGCACATCGGCCTCCTCCATCTTCTTGCCCTTGTATTGCACGACGACCCGGTCGGCGGTTTCGGCCACCACGCCCATGTCATGCGTGATCAGGATCAGCGCCATGTCATAGTCATCCTGCAGCTTCAGCAGCAGGTCGAGGATCTGCTTCTGGATGGTCACATCCAGTGCCGTGGTCGGCTCATCGGCGATCAGCAGGCGCGGGTTGGAGGCAAGCGCAATGGCGATCATCACCCGCTGACACTGGCCGCCCGACATCTGATGCGGATAGGCCTTCAGCTTTTCCTCGGGCGCGGGAATGCCCACCGCCTGAAACAGTTCCAGCGCCCGGGCGCGGGCCTGACCGCGGGACATGCGCAGGTTCAGGCGCAGCACCTCCTCGATCTGGAAGCCGACGGTGAAGGACGGGTTCAGCGAGGCGATGGGCTCCTGAAAGATCATGGTGATCTCGCGTCCGATCAGCTTGCGGCGCAGCGCCGGCGACATGTCGCGGATGTCCTGCCCGTCATAGGTCATCTCGTCGGCGGTGATGGTCGCGGTGTCGGGCAGGAGCCCCATCACCGCCAGCATCGACACCGACTTTCCGGACCCCGATTCACCGACGATGGCCAGAACCTCGCCCCGGTCCACGGAAACGTCGATGCCGTCAACGGCGGTAAAGCTGCCGGTCGCGGTGGCGAAGCGGACCGTAAGATTGCGGATGTTCAGCAGGGGCATCGGTCAACTCCGCTTCAGTTTCGGGTCCAGGGCATCGCGCAAGCCGTCGCCCATCAGGTTGATGGCCAGCACCGAGACCAGAATAGCGAGGCCAGGGAAGGTCACGACCCACCAGGCGCGCAGGATGAACTCGCGCGCCTCGGCCAGCATGGTGCCCCATTCCGGCGCCGGTGGCTGTGCGCCCATGCCCAGAAAGCCGAGCGCCGCCGAGTCGAGCACGGCCGAGGAAAACGACAGCGTCGCCTGAACGATCAGCGGAGCAAGGCAATTGGGCAGGATGGTCTTCAGCATCAGCCGCAGGTTGCCGGCCCCGGCGACCCGTGCGGCGGTCACATATTCGCGGCGCATCTCGCTCATTACGGCGGCACGGGTCAGGCGGGCGAAATGCGGCTGATAGACGATGGCGATGGCGATCATCGCATTGGTCAGCCCCGGCCCCAGCACGGCGACCAGCACCAGCGCCAGAAGCAGCGAGGGGAAGGCCAGGATGATATCCATGATCCGCATGATCAGGTTGTCGATCCAGCCGCCGAAGAACCCGGCGACAAGCCCGATGACGATCCCGCCGACCAGCGCAATCGAGACGACGACGATGCCGATGAACAGCGAATACTGCGCGCCGAAGATCAGCCGCGAAAGGATGTCGCGCCCGACCGCATCGGTGCCGAGGATAAAGCCTGCGCGCCCGCCCTCCTGCCAGATCGGCGGCACCAGCAGGGCGTCGCGATACTGCATCGTCGGGCTGTGGGGGGCCAGTATCGATGCGAAGACCGCGACCAGAACCAGCAGGACGAACACGGCCAGACCAAGCACGGCCCCCCGGTTCTGACTGAAATAGAACCAGAACTCGGCCAGCATGCGGCGGCGGATCGCCGCATCCGACAGTCTGACCGGCGCCTTGGTATCGGGTGTATCGGTCATTTCACGCGGATCCTCGGATTGATCAGGCCATAGGTCAGGTCCACCAGCAGGTTCACCATCATCACCAGCGCGGCGATCAGCAGCAGGCCGGACTGGACCACCGGATAATCGCGGCGGGAAATGGAATCGATCATCCATTTGCCGATACCTGGCCAGGAAAAGATCGTCTCGGTCAGGATGGCGCCGGCCATCAGCACGCCGATCTGCAGGCCGATGGTGGTGACGACCGGGATCATCGCATTGCGCAGCGCATGCACCCCGATCACCCGGCGCTGCGGCATGCCCTTGGCGCGGGCGGTGCGGACATAATCCTCGCCCATCACCTCCAGCATGGCGGATCGCGTCTGACGGGCGATCACGGCCAGCGGGATCGTCGCCAGCACGATCGAGGGCAGGATCAGATGGCTGACCGCCGATCCGAACGCGCCCTCCTGTCCGGACAGCAGGCTGTCGATCAGCATGAAGCCGGTCGCATTGGGGAAATAGTACATGAGGCTGATGCGCCCGCTGACCGGAGTCCAACCCAGCATCCCCGAGAAGAAGATGATCAGCAGCAGCCCCCACCAGAAGATCGGCATCGAAAACCCGACCAGCGCCGTGGTCATCGAGATCTGGTCGAACCAGCTGCCGCGCTTGATGGCCGCCAGCACGCCCACGGGCACGCCGATCAGCGTGGCGATGATGATGGCGCACAGTCCCAGTTCCAGCGTGGCCGGAAACAGGGCCAGAAACTCATCCAGCACAGGTTTTTTCGTGACCAGCGAATTGCCGAAATCGCCCTGCAGAAGCCGTCCGAGGAAATCGAGATACTGCATCGGCAGCGACTTGTCATAACCAAGCTGGGCGGTCAGTTCCGCATGCCGTTCCGGCGTCACACCGCGCTCGCCCGCCATCAGCAGAACCGGATCGCCCGGAAGGATCCGCACCAGGCCGAAGGCGATGATGGTGATGCCCAGAAATGTCGGAATCAGGAACAGAAGCTTGGAAAGGATGAAGCGGACCATATGCCCTTGTCCTTTGAAGAACGCGCGGAGAACCTGCCTCCGCGCGCCCGGTTTCGGTTCGATCGCACCCGATCACTCGGCGATATCGACGGTCTCGAAGGTGAAATCGCCTAGGGGGCTCATCACGAAGCCAGAGACATTGGCGGCCATCGGCACATATTGGGTCGAATGGGCGATGGTGTACCAGGGCGCCTGATCCTTGAAGATCACCTGCGCCTGCTCATAAAGCGCGGTCCGCTCGGCCGGATCGGCGGTCACCTTGGCGTCCTTCAGAAGCTGCGAGAATTCCTCGTTGCACCAGAAGGCACGGTTTGCCCCGCCCTCGCCGGCGCTGTCGCAGGACAGCAGCACCTGCAGGAAGTTGTCGGGATCGCCGTTGTCGCCGGTCCAGCCCAGGATCACGGCGCCTTCGCGCCCCGATTCCATCGACTTGGCCAGATATTCGCCCCATTCATAGGATATGATCTCGACATTGACGCCGACCTTGGACAGGTCTTCCTGCATCAGTTCGGCCGTGCGGCGTGCGTTCGGCATATAGGGTCGCTGCACCGGCATCGCCCAGATCTGCATGGCCAGATCGGACACGCCCTCTTCCGCCAGCATCGCCTTGGCGGCCTCGGGATCATAAGGATCGTCCGCGATCGCGTCGTTATAGGACCACATGGTCGGCGGAATCGGGTTCTTGGCCGGCTCGGCCGCGCCCTGGAACACCGCATCGACGATCGCCTGCTTGTTGATCGCCATGTTCAGCGCCTTGCGGACCTTGGGATTGTCGAAGGGCGCGACGGTGGTGTTATAGGCCAGATAGCCCACGTTCAGACCGGCCTGTTCGTCCAGCTTCAGATTGCCGTCGGCGCGGATCGCCTCGATATCGGCGGGCGCCGGATAGGGCATCAGATGGCATTCGCCGGCCTTCAGCTTCTGCAGGCGCACGGCGGCATCCGGGGTGATAGCAAAGACCAGATCGTCGATCAGCGGCGCCGTGCCCCAGTAATCGGCGTTCTTCTGATAGCGGATCACCGCGTCCTTCTGATAGGCCACGAACTTGAACGGCCCGGTGCCGATCGGCGCGTTGTTCAGGTCCTCCATCGTGCCCGCCGCTTCCAGCGTATCGGCATATTCCTTGGACACGATCGAGGCGAAGGGCATGGCGATATTGGCCAGGAAGGGCGCCTCGGGCGAGTTCAGCGTGATCTTGACGGTATAGTCGTCAATCTTCTCGATCGACTTCACCAGTTCCGGCATCGACATCGAGGTATAGTATTCATAGCTGACCCCCGGGATGTACTGATGCCACGGGTGATCGGCCTGACCCTGACGCTGGAACGAGAAGATGACGTCATCGGCGTTGAAGTCGCGGGTCGGGGTGAAGCTGTCATTGGAATGGAATTTCACGCCCTGACGCAGCTTGAAGGTGTATTCGGTTCCGTCCTCGGACACTTCCCAGCTTTCGGCCAGGCCCGGCTCGACCTCGGTCGTGCCCTTCTTGAACTCGGTCAGCCGGTTATAGACCGGATGGGCCGAGGCGTCGAAGGTGCCGCCGGCGGTGTAGGGCGCGGGGTCGAACCCTTCGGGCGAGGCTTCCGAGCAATAGACGAATGTCTTGGCTTCTGCCGCGAAGGCGCTGATCGCCAGCGCCGAAACGGCCAGCAGGCTGTGGGAAAGCAGTTTCATGGGGTTGGTCCTCTTACTCTCTGTTGTCGTCATTTTATCGTCCGGACCCATCGGGATTCCGGCGTTTGTGGTACAGGCCGAAAGGGTGGCAGGAAAACACCGGGCCTGCAATGGAGATCAAGGAAAAGCCCCGAGGGGGAGGCCGTCCGGCCTGACCCGGCGCCGAAAAAGGCCGTCAGGCCCGGCGGGCAAAGGCGGCCAGGACCACGCGCTCGGATTCCATCAGATAGTCCTGCAGCAGAGTCGCGGCGGCGGTGCCGTGCCCCTGTTCCAGCCGGTCGACGATGGTCCGGTTTCTGGCGATGAAGGGCTGATGCAGCAGTTCCGGATTGTCCAGCAGGCCGAAGGCGAGGCGCAGTTCCGCCGCAATCTGGGTGAAGAAGATGAGCAGGCGCGGACTGTCGGTCAGCGCGATGATGGCGCCGTGGAAATCCATGTTCGCGCTGCCGACGCCGCGCCAGTCGCCCGCGGCCGCCAGCGTCTGCGCGCGTTCCACCGCCTGCCGCATCCGGGCGACCGCCTCGTGCCGCGGCCAGGCGCCGGACAGCGCCGGGATCTCGATCAGGCGGCGGATCCGGTAGATGTCGAGGATCGAGGCCATCGACGGGACCGCCACGAAAACCCCGCGATTGGGCTTGTGCTGCAAAAGCCCCTCGCGCGTCAGCAGGCGGAACACCTCACGAAGTGTATTGCGGGATACGTCCAGCCGCTCGGCAAGCTGTGCCTCCGACAGGCGATGGCCCGGGGCGAACTCGCCCCCGATGATCATCTCGCGCAATGCCCCGGCCGTCTGTTCGGTCAGGCTGTCCGGGCTGTCGAATATCCGCTTTTCAATGCTCATCTTCCGCCGCGTCCTGACCAGTCGACACCAGTTTCCGGGCCGTGATTCGTTGCGTGAACCTGTCGCAAGCCCCTGTATCCACCATAGCATCAGGGATCAGAACGCAGTGTTAAGGCAACCAGATTTCTCTTATATCTCAACAGTAAATAATGATTGTTGAACAATAATTACAGTATTGCCAGATAATAGTTGACGTAACGTCGGGCAATACGTCACAATCCGGTGACCAACAAGAAAATCAATCCGACAGGAGCGTTAACCGATGGCTGAATCCATCTCGACCTCTCCGACGGGCAACGCCGCAGCCCGCGGCGGTTTCCTGGCGGCGATCTTCCTCATGGCCACATCCGCGGTCGGACCGGGCTTCATCACCCAGACGGCCACTTTCACCGCCACGCTCGGCTCGGCCTTTGCCTTCGCGATCCTTGCCTCGATCGTGATCGATTTCGTGGTTCAGCTGAACATCTGGCGGATCACGGCGCTGACCCGCAGCAACGCGTCGGCCACCGCCAATGCGGCGATCCCCGGTGCGGGCTATCTGCTGGCGGTGCTGGTGATCATCGGCGGGCTGGCCTTCAATGTCGGCAATATCGCCGGCGCCGGGCTGGGCCTGAACGCGATGTTCGGGCTGGACCCCAAGATCGGCGGCGCGGCCTCGGCGCTGCTGGCCATCGCGATCTTCCTGTCGCGGCGCGCCGGTCTGCTGCTGGACCGCGCAATCATCGGGCTGGGCGTGCTGATGATCGGCATGGTGGTGATCGTGGCGCTGTCCTCGAACCCGCCGGTGGGCGAGGCCCTGCGCCAGTCGGTGCTGCCCGACGTGATCGATTTCCCGACCATCACCACCATCGTCGGCGGCACCGTCGGCGGCTATATCACCTATTCCGGCGCGCATCGCCTGCTGGACAAGGGTCTGGTCGGAGAGGAAAACCTCGCCGCCGTCACCCGCGCCTCGCTCAGCGGGATCGTCGTGACCGGGATCATGCGCTTTCTGCTGTTTCTGGCCATCCTGGGCGTCGTCGCCTCGGGCGTGACGCTGGACCTGTCCAGCCAGGTCGCCAACCCCGCCGCGCAGGCCTTCGCGGCCGTGCTGGGCGACTGGGGCATGCGCATCTTTGGCGTGGTGTTGTGGGCGGCGGCGCTGACCTCGGTGATCGGCGCGGCCTATACCTCGGTCAGCTTCTTCAGCGCCTTCGGCAAGATGACCGACCGCAGCCGCAGCATCGCCACGGTCGGGTTCATCACGGTGTCGCTGCTGGTCTATGTCTCGCTCGGGACGGCGCCGGCGGCGCTGCTGATCTTTGTCGGTGGTTTCAACGGCTTGATCCTGCCCATTGGCCTGACGATCTTTACCTATGTCGGCTTCGCCCGCCCCGACCTGATGGGGGGCCATCGCTACAACCGGCCGCTGCTGATCGCCGCCGCGATCGTCTGCGCGCTGACTTGGTATATGGGCGCAAATTCGATCGGCGGGATCTTCGCGTTCCTGCAAGGCTAGGCACGAAAGCGGTGCGGGCCTTCGGGCCCGCCCCCGACCCGAGGGAGGATTTCATGACTTGCAGCATCGACCTGAACAGTGATCTGGGCGAGGGATATGGCGCCTGGAAGATGGGCGACGACACCACCATGCTGGATATCGTCAGCTCGGCCAATGTCGCCTGCGGCTTTCATGCCGGCGATCCGCTGACCATCCTTGACACGGTGCGCGCCGCCGCGGAACGCGGCGTGGCCATCGGGGCGCATGTCTCATATCCCGACCGGGTCGGTTTCGGCCGCCGCCCTATGGATGTCGCCCCGGCCGAACTGACCGCCGACGTGATCTATCAGATCGGCGCGCTTCAGGGCATCTGCGCGGCGGCAGGAACGCGGGTCAGCTATGTCAAGCCGCATGGCGCGCTTTACAACACCATCGCGCGCGACGCCAAACAGGGCGCCGCCGTGATCGAGGCGATCCGCGCCATCGACCCCTCGCTGGTGCTGATGGGGCTGGCGGGTGCACCGATCCTGGCGCAGGCCGCTGCGGCGGGACTGAGCACCGTGGCCGAGGCCTTCGCCGACCGCGCCTATACCGCCGGGGGCGAGCTGGTGTCGCGCCGCGAAGCCGGCGCCGTCCTGCATGATCCCAAGCTGATCGCGGAACGGATGCTGCGCCTTGCGACCGAAGGCGTGATCGAGGCCGCCGATGGCTCGGCCCTGCGCCTGCAGGCTGACAGCATCTGCGTCCATGGCGACAGCCCCGGCGCGGTCGCGATCGCCGCAGGCGTGCGCGACAGGCTGCGCGGCCATGGCGTCCTGATCGCGCCTTTTACCGCTGGGCAGCCATGAACAGGCGTCCTGATATCGGCAGCGCCCACATCGCCCGCCTGGCCTGCCGGCGGGACGCGCCGCGACCAACCGCGGGCATGGCCCCGGGTTTCACCCAATGCAACATGATCTCGCTACCGCGGGACTGGGCCTGGGATTTTCTGCTTTACGCGCAGCGCAACCCGAAACCCTGCCCGGTGCTGGACGTGACCGATCCCGGCAGCCATCGCAGCGCGCTGGCGCCCGATGCCGATCTGCGCACCGATATCCCGCTTTACCGGGTCTGGCGCGATGGAAAACTGGCCGAGGAAACCCCCGACGCGACCGCCGCCTGGGCCGAGCATCCCGATCTGGTCACATTCCTGATCGGCTGTTCCTTCACCTTCGAGACGCCGCTGCAACAGGCCGGAATCGAGATGCGCCACATCGCGCAGGGCCGCAATGTGCCGATGTTCCTGACCGATCGCGACTGTCGCCCCGCCGGGCGGCTGCACGGCAAGCTCGTGGTCTCGATGCGGCCCATCCCCGCCGGGCGTGTGGCCGAGGCGGTGACGATCTCGGGGCGCACCCCGGCCGTGCATGGCGCCCCGGTCCATATCAGCGCGCCCGAGGGGCTGGGCATCCGCGACCTCATGCGCCCCGATTTCGGCGATCCGGTCGATATCCGCCCGGGCGAGGTGCCGGTCTTCTGGGCCTGCGGCGTGACCCCGCAAGCGGCGCTGATGGCCTCCCGGCCGCCCTTCGCGATCACCCATGCGCCGGGTCATATGTTCATCACCGATATTCCCGACACGAACTGGCAGGTGTGACATGCGTTTTCTGCCGATTTCCCGCCGCAGCCTGCTGGTCGAGCTTGACGATCTGGAACAGACGCTGGCGCTGTTCGATGCCATGCGGGCCGATCCTGTGCCCGGCATCAGCGATATCATCCCCGCCGCCCGGACGCTGATGATCCGCACCGAAGTGGGCACCTTCGCGGATGCGGCGCTGGCCGGCGCAATCCTTGCCCGGCAGCCCGCGCCGGGCACCCTGCCCGACGCCCGGTCCGGCGAAACCGTCGAGCTGCCCGTCACCTATGACGGCGAGGACCTGCCCGAGGTAGCAAAGCTGATGGGCCTGACCGAGGCCGAGGTGATCGAGGCCCATCAGGGCGCGACATGGCAGGTGGCCTTTTGCGGCTTCGCGCCCGGATTTGCCTATATGTCGGGCGACGATCCACGTTTCGATCTGCCGCGCCGATCCTCTCCGCGCACGCGCATCCCGGCGGGCTCGGTGGCGCTGGCGGGCCGCTTCTGCGGCGTCTACCCGCAGGAGACGCCGGGCGGCTGGCAATTGCTGGGCCGGACCGAGGTGCCGATGTGGGACCTTGGCCGCGATCCGCCCGCGCTGTTGCAGCCCGGCATGCGCTGCCGTTTCGTGGCCCGGGGGGCAAAGGTCCACCCCGTGGCCGCGACAACCGCCCCGCGACCGGCCGCCGCCGAGGGGCTGCGCATCCTTGCCACGGCATTTCCCATCATCTTTCAGGATGAGGGGCGGCCGGGCCAGACCGGGCAAGGGGTTTCCGGCTCGGGCGCGATGGATATCGGCGCGCTGCGCCGCGCCAACCGCGCGGTCGGTAACCCCTCGAACGCGGCGGCGCTGGAAATCACCCTTGGCCCGGTGCGGCTGCGGACAGATTGCCCGATGGTGCTGGCCCTGACCGGCGCCGCGCAGGCCAGCATCGGCGGCCAGCCGGTCCCGACAGGCGCGGGTTTTGCGCTGGATGCGGGCGACGAGGTGCTGATCGCGCCGTCAGGGTCGGGGATGCGCAGCTATCTGGCGCTGCGCGGCGGCTTTGATGTCTCGCCCGTGCTGGGCTCCGCCGCGACCGATACGCTGGCCTTCATCGGGCCGGAGGCGCTGAAAGCGGGCGATGTGATCGCCCCGGCCGGCCGTCCCGTGATCGCGGCGGGCGAACCCGAGGCGCAGCCCGATCTGCCCGGACCCGGCGATCTGGTTGAACTGCCGGTCACGCTTGGCCCCCGCGCGGACTGGTTCACGCCCGAGACGATCCGCCATTTCCTGACCCAGGAATGGCTGGTGACACCGAAAAGCTCGCGCGTCGGCATCCGGCTGGAGGGCGAGAACCCGGTCACCCGCGAGGATACGCGCGAACTGCCCTCGGAAGGGACCGAAACCGGCGCGATCCAGATCCCGCATTCCGGCCAGCCGGTGCTGTTTCTGGCCGATCACCCGCTGACCGGCGGCTATCCGGTCATCGCCACGCTGCGCCCCGAGGCGCTGGACCTCGCCGGGCAGATCCCGCCCGGCGCCCGCATCCGCTTTGCCGCCGAGGCGCCCTTTGAACCCATCGAACCCGCGAGGCCCGCATGACCCTGTTTGCCGACTCCGCCGACCTTCGCCCAATCCGCCGCCTGCTGATCGCGAACCGCAGCGAAATCGCCGTGCGCGTGATCCGCGCCTGCCGCGATGAAGGGATCGAGACGGTCGCCATCTATGCCGACAGCGACCGCGACGCGATCTTCGTGCGCATGGCGGACCACGCCTATGCGCTTGGCGGCGACCGGCCCGCCGACACCTATCTGGACTCCTCCAAAATTATAGACATCGCCCGCAAGGCACAGGCCGACGCGATCCATCCGGGCTATGGCTTCCTGTCCGAACGCGCCGATTTCGCCGCCGCCGTGCAGGAGGCCGGGCTGATCTGGATCGGCCCCGACCCCAAGGTGATCGAGGCGCTTGGCGACAAGATCGAGGCCCGCCACATCGCCGAGGCGGTCGGCGCGCCACTGGTCGCCGGCACCCCCGGCCCGGTCGAAACCCCGGCCGCCGCGCTGGCCTTCGCCCGCGAACACGGGCTGCCCATCGCCATCAAGGCCGCCTTTGGCGGCGGCGGGCGCGGCATGAAGGTCGCCTGGCGGCTGGAAGAGGTCGAGGAACTGTTCGAAAGCGCCACCCGCGAGGCGCTGGCCGCCTTTGGCCGGGGCGAATGCTTCATCGAGCAGTTCCTCGACCGCCCGCGCCATGTCGAGGCGCAGGTGCTGGCCGACCGGCATGGCAATGTGAAGGTGATCGGCACCCGCGACTGCTCGCTCCAGCGCCGCAACCAGAAGCTGATCGAGGAGGCCCCGGCCCCCTTCCTGACCGACGAGCAGCGCGAGCGCATCCACGATTCCGCCCGCCGGATCTGCGCCCATGCCGGCTACAGCGGCGCCGGCACGGTCGAATACCTGCTGTCCGCGAATGGCACGATTTCCTTCCTTGAGGTGAACACGCGGTTACAGGTCGAACATCCGGTGACCGAGGAAACCACCGGCATCGACCTTGTGCGCGGCATGATCCGGGTGGCGCAGGGGGCAAGGCTGGCGGATGAGACCGTGCCCGCCCCGCGCGGCCATTCGATCGAGTTCCGCATCAATGCCGAGGACCCGGCGCGCGGCTTTCTGCCCACGCCCGGCCCGATCGAGCATTGGCAGGCGCCCTCGGGCCCCGGCATCCGCGTGGATAGCGGCGTGGCGCAGGGATCGGTCGTGCCGGGCAGCTTTGATTCGCTGATGGCCAAGCTGATCATCTCGGGCGCGACGCGGGCCGAGGCGCTGGAGCGCGCCACCCGCGCCCTGCGCGAATTCGAGATCGGCGGCGTGGCCTCGGTCCTGCCCTTTGACCGGGCGGTTCTGGCGCAGCCGGATTTCCGTGCCGAGCATGGCGATTTCCGCGTCCATACGCGCTGGATCGAGACCGATTTCGCGGATGATCTGGCCCGGGCGCTGGAGCCTCATGCCCGCGTGGCGGCCTCGGCCACGCCGGGTCTCATGCGCATCGCGGTCGAGATCGACGGCAAGCGGCACGAGTTGGGCCTGCCCACCAACCTGCTGGCGGCGATCCCGTCGGGCGGCGGTCCGGCCCAGATGGCAGCGCCCGATGAACCCGCCGATGAGGCCGGTGTGACCGCGCCGGTGCCCGGCACGCTGTCGATCTGGCAGGCCGGGGATGGCACAGAGGTCGAGGCCGGCCAGGTCATCGCCGTGATCGAGGCGATGAAGATGGAAACCCGCGTCGAGGCGCACCGCGCCGGCAAGCTGTCGCACAGGCGCGAGGCCGGCAGCATCGTAGGCATGGGCGAGGTCATAGCCAGGGTGGAGTGATCCAACGGCGAGGGTGCGGGCCGATTGACGGCTGAAGGCACCCCTTCGTCAGCCCAGTGAAAACCCCGGCGGCGGATTCTGCCGGGGGAGGGTCAGCCCTGTCGACCCGCGCCCAGCAAAGCCATGCCCGGAATTGCGGCGGCCTTCACGTCGAATGTCAGTGTCTCGCGGCAGCCCGCGCCCTGCCCCGCCAGCGCGATCATCTGATCGGCAAAGCCCGCGCCACCCTCGCGCCAGCGCTGTGCCGCGAGGCCGACGCGGTCGGCCTCTTCGACCGCCAGTTCACGCGCGGCCAGCAGCCCGTCGATCGCATCGGCAATATCGCGGCGCGACAACCGGTAAGCGCGCTCCAGCACCCAGACCGTCTCGACCATGACTTCGCGGGCGATCCAGCCGGGCCGGTCCTCGGTCAGCGCCGAAATCGCCTCGGCCGCCAGCGCCGCCTGTGCCGGATCGTCCTGGGTCAGGTAACGGACCAGAACATTCGTATCCAGACCGGTCACGCCCCATCGTCCCGCGCCCCGGCGGCAATCGCCGCCTCCATCTCGTCCAGCGACACCGCCGCCTGCCGGTCCCGCCGCAGCATGCCCGCCAGATCCGAGACCGGCCTTGTCCGCAGCAGCCGCACCTGCCCGTCATCGAGGATGACATAGCGCAACTGATCCCCCGGCGACAGCGACAGCGCCTGCCGGACAGCCTTGGGCAGCGTCGTCTGCCCTTTCACGGTGATCGTCGATTGCGACATGATGACCTCAATGCGTAATCATACATCGCATTACATATGGCATATTCGCATTGAATCTTCAATGTCCCGGCGATTGCCGGGTGCGGGGCGCGGAAAGCCATCGCCGCCCCGGAAATGCGGGGAGGCGACCGGCCGAAAATGCCAGCACCTGCCCCCGTCTCAGCACCCGGTGGGCCTGACCCGATCAGTTGTCGTCCTGTTCCTCGAACAACACGCCGATGGCGATGGTCTTGTCGGCCCGGTCGAGATTGGGGTCCGAGGCGATCATCACCGGGTTCGGCACATCCGGCAGCACCGTCAGCCGGCCGTCCTGCGGCAGTTCGACCCGCGACTTGTGATAAAGCCCGACCGAGGGAACCAGCGAGATGCCCTCGAACCCCTCCGGCACCGCGAACTCCATCGTCACCTGACCGTTCATCGCCTCGGGCACATAATCGGGGATCGCCGCATAGATGCCGGTGGATTGCCCGCTGGGCTTAAGAAGCTCTCCCCAGAGGGTATAGTGATAGCCTGCGACAAGGTTCTCGTGATCGACGCTGGCGCGGATCACCCCGCCCTCGGCGGGCAGACGGTTATCGCCGTCGGCTGCGTCGGCGGCGGTCACGGCGATGGCCTGGATTGCATGAACCTGTATGACGTGGTCGGGGCTTTCCGTGTCGCGGATTTCCGCAAGCGCGGCGGCCTCGCCGGCGCTCTGCTGATCGACCTTGCCCTTGTAGAGCGTCAGGTAGACCGCATAGTCGATATTGTATTGCGTGCGGTTCGTCGGCACCGGCAACTCGACGCTGGTCTGTCCCGACGCCGCTTCGGGGGTGAATCCGGTAAAGACCGGATCTCCCACCGCCTTGTCCTCGCCGACGTGATGGAGTTGGGCGGCAAGGGTGTAATCCTCGCCCGGCGTCAGCCCCTCATAGGCCACGTCGCCGCGCGCCGTGCCTCCGGTGCGCATGAAGAAGCGGTTGTCGTCCTCGACATCCAGAACCGTGGCGGTGATGGAAGCGGGATCGGCGGCATATGCCGGGGCGTGCGGGATCAGGACCGAGCCGGCCAGAACCAGAGCCAGCGAGGTGCCGCAGAGCGCGCGCGACATGGTGGTGGTGTTCAGCGTCATGATGCTGTCCTTTGTATTGCTGTCGGTGATGTTGCCCGTCCACTACCCTCCCGCCGACCAGCGATCAATGTTTCACCGGGGCAGAAGTGGAGAAGTGAACGGCCGCGCCACCCGATCCGGCGAAATACCGCTTTTCAGGAGGAAATCTGCTCAGGACAGGCCGCACCGCACTGGCAGGTTCCCCGAGGTCAGGTCTTTCCGAAAATCGGGAACCGCGCCATACTGGCGCCTTGGGTGAGACGGCTGTCCATATCTGGGCCACGACCGGACAGGCGGAACATCTTTTGCGGCAGTTGCCAATGTCATCGGGTTGAGAGGGCTGATTCAGGATGCCTGACTTTGAATTCGGAGGTCTGATCGATGCCACCGGCCTGTTCACCTGGCAGTCGGGCGGGACCAATCCGGGCGCCACGATCAACGAAGCCAGCAACGGCTTGCCGAACGTCACCACCGATCAGGTCTATACCTATAACGGTGGCTCGGCAGAAGCGGTCACCGTCACCGATAACGACAGCGAGTTCATAGAAGGCGATCTGTTCCAGCAGACATTGACCCTGCCCGCGACGATCAACGGCGTCGCCTACGCGGCGGGGACCCAGATCACCACCACCGGGCAGATCGTGTTTCGGGACAATGCCACGGGGACCGCATACACCGTCTATACGGGAACGCTTGGCACAAACAGCGCAGGGGTCACCAGTCCGACCTATTTCTATATCTGGAAGGACGGCGCGGCGCCGCCGGCCGGCTCCTCCCTGAGAGTAGTCTCCCGAGGGCAGCCCACCTCGATCACCTACAATACTCTTCCGGCACCCTGTTTCTGCAACGGCACGCTGATCCAGACGCCCGATGGTCCCCGCAGGGTCGAGGATCTGACGGTCGGCGATCTCGTGAACACCCGTTCCGGGCCGCCGCTGCCGGTCCGATGGATCGGATCGCAGACCGTGACCCCCGAGGCGCTGGCCGCCATTCCGGAATTGCGCCCGGTGATCCTGACGGCGGGCAGCCTTGGACACAATGTGCCGACGGACGATCTGATGGTCTCGCGCCAGCACCGGGTCCGGCTTGCATCGCACATCGTGGCGGAACTGACCGAGGCGGAGCATGTCCTGGTTCCCGCCGTCAAGCTGGTCGGAGTACCGGGCGTTCATTTCTACGAAGGTGGATCGCCCTTCACCTATTATCACCTGCTGCTGGACCGGCACAGCCTGGTGCAAAGCAACGGCACATGGACCGAATCACTGTATCTCGGCCGGGAGTTCCTGGGCAGTCTGTCCACTGAAGCACGGGACGAGTTGCGGACCATTTTTCCGAAACTGCTGTGCGACGGCTTCGACTATCCGCCCGTGGCGCCGATGATCGAACGCCGCCGCGTCATTGACGAACTGGTCCGCTCGCATCTGAGCAGCCACGTCGACCTTGCCTGACCCGCGCGGGTGAACGGATCAACTCACCCGGACGCAGCCTGAAAATGCCGCCGCAGGTGTCTGTCGGCCGCCGCGTCGATGCGGGCGAGATCGTTCGCGCCAAGCGCGATCCTGCCCGCCTGCGCATTCTCGCTGGCATGGCCGGCCTTGCGCGCACCGCAGAGAACGAAGTCGATCTGCGGTTGCTGCAGGGTCCAGGCGACGATCAGCTGCGAGAGGGTGACCCCGCGATCCGTGGTCAGATCCCGAAGATCATGCGCGAAATTCGCGACCGCCATGCGGATATTGATGGAGAACCGTGGATCGTCCTTGCGGATGTCGTCGCCCGGAAATTCCCGGTCGGGGGTGATCTTGCCGGTCAGAAGCCCCATGCCCAGCGGTGAATAGCTGATCGTCGACACGGCCCTGCCCTTGATGCTCGGCAGGATCTCGGCCTCGATGCCGCGATCGATCATCGAGAACCGTTCCTGGATGCAATCGAGCCCGCCCAAGGCCAGGTACCGATCCAGATCGTCCGGTTGCAGGTTCGAGGCCCCGATGGCGCGGATCTTGCCATCGCGTTTCAGGCGGTTCAGCGCCTCCAGCGTCTCGTCGATGGGGGTCGTGGAATCCGGCCAGTGGGTGATGTAGATATCGATGTAATCCGTTGCCAGGCGACGCAGACTTTCCTCGACCTCGTGGGCGACCCCCTCGGTCCCAAGATAGCGATACACCTGCTTGCCATATTGCTCGAAGAACGGCGTCCCCCTTGCGTGATGCCAGTTCAGCCCGCATTTGGTCGCGATCACGACCCTGTCGCGCCGGCCCCTGATGACCTCGCCGATCAGGCTTTCGGCATGGCCCAGACCGTAGCCCGGCGCGGTGTCGATCAGGTCGGTCCCGGCATCGATCGAAGCCGCGATGGCCGCGCGCGAGGCGGCATCGTCCGACCCGCCCCACATCGCGCCGCCAATGGCCCATGTGCCCAGACCTATGGCGGAACAGGTGATCCCCGTCGCCCCGATTTCACGTCTCAGCATGATTGCCCTCCGCCGGTTTAGCGATGCTTGTTGACCAGATGGTCGATGGATACGGCAGCCAGAAGGATCAGGCTGCGGATGGTGTCCTGCCAGAAGATCGAGATATCGAGCAGGATCATCGAGCTTGTGACCAGCGACAGCAGCGCGATGCCGAGGATCGCCCCCAGAACCGAGCCCTTGCCGCCGTTCAGCGAGGCGCCGCCGATCACTGCGGCGGCAATGATGTTCAACTCGCTGCCGATGCCGAAGGTCGGCGTCGCAACGCCGAGGCGCGCCATGAACATGATCCCCGCGAACCCGGCCAGCGACGAACACAGGACCGTCGTCCACAGTCGCACGTTGCGCACATTGATCCCGGCATAATTGGCCGCGTGTTCGTTGCTGCCGACATAGATCACCTTGCGAAAGGCACTGGCCTTGCGCAGCAGGATATCCCCGATCACGGCCACCACGAAAAAGATGATGATGACCACCGGCACGCCGTAGAAATTGCCCTGGCCGATATATTTGAAGGACGGCGGCAGGGTGAACAGCGACAGCGGCGTCCCTTCGGTGATGATGAAGCCGATGCCGCGCAGCAGGCCGAAGAACGCCAGGCTGGTGATGAAGAAGCTCAGCCCGACGCGGGTGACGAACATTCCCATCACGAACCCCGCCAGCGCCGTCGCGCCGACGCCGAACAGGCTGGCCAGCCAGGGGTTCATGCCGATCAGGAACAGCTTGCCCGCCACCACCATCGCCAGACACATCGCCGCCCCGACCGACAGGTCGATCCCGCCGACGATGATCAGCATGGTCATGCCGACGACCACGATCCCCTCGGTCGAGAAGGACAGCAGCACGGCGCGCATGTTGCCCCAGGTCAGGAAATGTTCCGAGGCAAAGCTCATGATGATGAAGGACACGACGAGGATCATCAGCAGCATGCCCTCGCGGATCCTCAGCAGCCGCTTCAGCCAGTCCAGAAACCCTTTCGGCGGCTTGACCCCATCCGAATCTATCGCGCCCTGATCAGCCATGGATCGCCTCATTCGACGAAGTTTCCTTTTGCGCCGCGCCGGCGGCAAGACGAACCAGATTGTCCTCGGTCAGATCCGGGCCCGCCAGCATTCCCGCCTGCCGCCCCTCGGACAGGACCAGAACCCGGTCGCAGAGGCCCAGAACCTCGCTCAACTCGGACGAGACGACCAGAATGCCGATGCCATCATCCGCGAGTTGCCGCAGAAGTTGGTGGATCTCGGCCTTGGCGCCGACATCGATGCCGCGCGTCGGCTCATCCAGAAAGATGATCCGCGGCGCGATCGACAGCAGGCGCGCGATCGCCACCTTCTGCTGGTTGCCGCCGCTGAGTTCCGAGACGTTCTGCAGGACGCTGGCGGCCTTGATGTTCAGCCGGCGGCCAAGGACCATGGCCTGATCGTTTTCCTTGCGCTGGCTGACAAAACCGTAACGGTTGCTGACCTGCGAAATCCGCATGGACGAGATGTTCTGGGCGATGCTGAGGTCCAGAAAGACACCGTTCATCTTGCGGTCCTCGGAAAGGCAGACCACGCCCTTGGCCACCGCGTTGGAATAGCTGCGCGGCGCGAAATCCGTGCCGTCGGCGAGGGTCACCGTGCCGGAACTGCGCGCCCTCAGCCCGCAGATCAGCTGCAGAAGTTCCGAGCGCCCCGATCCGATCAGACCGGCAAGGCCCATCACCTCGCCCCGCCTGAGGCTGAAGCTGACATCATGGACCATGGCGGCATCGGACAGGCGCGCGACCTGCATCAGCACCGGGCCGTCTGCGGTGGCGGATTTCGGCGGATAAAGCGCCTCGAGCCTGCGGCCCACCAGCTTGTGGACCACCTCGTCCGGGGTCACGTCGGCGACCCTGTCGGTGGAAATATGGCGGCCATCGCGCAAGACCGTGATCCGGTCGCACAGCTTGTAGATCTCGGACATGCGGTGGCTGATATAGATGATCGCGACGCCCTGATCGCGCAATTGACGCAGCAACACGAACAGCGACTCGGCCTCGGATTGCGTCAGCGCGGCGGTCGGCTCGTCCAGAATGAGAATTTCGCAATCCAGCGCAAGGGCGCGCGAAATCTCGACCAGCTGCTGGTTCGAGATCGACAGGCTGCCGAGGCGGGCATCGGGCGAAATCGTCGTCAGCTTGCCAAGGGTTTGCGCCGCCTCTTTCCTGATCTCGCCGTGATTGACGAAGATCGACCGGCTGCGGCCGATGGTCGACATCATCACGTTCTCGGCCACCGAAACATCGGGACAAAGCGCGATTTCCTGATGCACCAGCGCGATGCCGTTGTCCTGCGCCTCCAGCGGGCTGGCGATGCTGATCGGCTTGCCCTTCAGCATGATTTCGCCGGACGTGGGCGCAAGAACCCCGCCGATGATGTTCATCAGGGTCGATTTCCCGGCGCCGTTTTCCCCGGCAAGCGCATGGATTTCGCCTTTCCTCAGCTCGAAATCGACCGAGTGCAGAACCTTGATCGAACCAAAGCTCTTGCAGATGTCAGACAGTTTCAGGATCGGCTCGGGCTGGGTCATGGATCGCCGGCGGTTCGCGTCTCGCAAAGGGTGAAGCAAGGCAAGGGGCGGTCATTCGCCCCTTGCGAGGGTCGGGTGGCCGGGATCACTCCTTGATCCCGTCGGTGCCGCGCCGTTCCAGATATTTGTCCCAATAGAAGAAATCGGCGTTCTCGGAGGTGACGACGGCAAGGCCGTTGTCGATCACGACACCCGCAAATGGATTCTCGCCCGTCTGCGAGGTGGCGTTCATCGGGTCGATCATGTCCGAATTGGCCGCAAGATACAGCATCATCATGCCCATATAGCCCTGAATGCCCTGATTGGGGTTCAGCGAGCCAAAGACCTCGCCCGCCTTCAGCATGTCGAGGATCTTGCCGTTCACGTCGGTCAGCATGACCTTGATGCCGGTGTTCAGCTCTTTCGCGGCCTGCGCGGCACCAAGGGCGGAATTGGCCTCGGGCATGAAGATCGCGCCCAGTTCGGGATTGGCCTGCGCCATGCTGAGAACGGCGTTATAGGCCTTGGTCGGATCCTGGTTCGAGGCGGCGCGGGCGACCAGTTCCATGTCGGGCCAGTTGCTTTCCATGCGGCCGATAAAGGCGGCGATGCGGCGGTCGTGATTGTCCTGACCGGGGTTTTCCAGAACCGCATATTGCCCCTTGCCGCCCATCGCCTCGGCCACGGCATCGGCGGCGACCTGACCTTCGCGGGCATTGTCCGAGGTCACGAAGGCCACCCGCTTGGAATTGGGCGAATCCGCCCCGAAGGTGACGACCGGAATACCCATTTCCGCCGCGCGGTTGATCGGCTCGATGAAGGGTTCAGGGTTCATCGGCGCGATCAGGATGCCCTTGGGGTTGCGGGCCAGAACCTGCTCGAACACCGCAAGCTGCTTGGTCACGTCATATTCGGGCGTGCCGGTATAGACGGTATCGACGCCCAACTGCTGGCCGGCCTGCTTCATCATCTCGTAGACGGGAAACCAGTATTCCACGCCCGAGACGAAGGTGATCATGTAATACTGGTCCTCCTCGCTGCCCTTGAAGGGCTGCTCGTCCTGCGCCAGGGCCGGGGTCACGGCCAGGGACAGGGCGGCAAGTGTCGTCGCAAACAGTTTTCTCATCGTTTCCTCCCTAGGTTTGTTGAACCGCCGGCTGGCAAAGGTTGGCGGTGTTTCGTCCTCAGTTCTCGATCAGTTCGGGTCCCCCGTCCCCGGCCCCCCGCCGGTTTACCGGATCAAGCGCCGCGAAGGCCGTCCGGAACAGCTCCAGCCGGTCGTCATGGCGGCGCATGCCGTCCGTTGTCGGCTCGGTCCGGGTCATGGCGCAGGTCATCGCCGCGACCGCCTGATCCATGTCCGCGAATTCCCCCGCCCCGATGCCGGCCAGCATGGCCGCCCCCTGGGCGGTGGTTTCCGTCACCCCCGGCACATCGACCGGCAGGCCAAGCGCATCGGCGCGCGACTGGACGATGCCCGGATTGCGGGCACTGCCGCCGACCATGATCAGCCGCTCGGGCGTCAGGCCCAGACAGGCGGCCGAGGCCAGGATTTCACGCGTCTGAAGGTTCAGCCCCTCGAAGACCGCGGCCAGCATCTCGGTTCTGCCATGGCTCTGCCGCAGCCCCAGAAACGCCCCCGCCGCCGTCGCGTCCATCACCGGGCCGGTGCAGCCCGCCAGATGCGGCAGGAAAACGGGTAAGGCGGCGCGGCTGGCGGCGGCCTCGGTCGCCAGCGCGAAAAAGCTATCGTCGTTCATCCCGGGGGCGAAGGTGTCCCGAAACCACGTCGTGACGCCGCCGCCGATGGCCGCGCCGAAGGCCGAGAACTGCCCCGGTGCGACATGATGTTCAACGGTCCAGCCGGTGCCAACCGCCGCTTCGGGCAGGGTGAATTCGGCAAGGGTCGCCTGAATGATATCCCATGTGCCGCCGATATTGACGACCGCACCGGGCCTGTGCCCGCCGACCGGCAGCGCGCCGCAGAGATAGTCATGCCCGCCCAGAATCACGGGCGTCCCCTGGGGCAGCCCCGTTTCTGCCGCCGCCGCCGCTGTAACCTGCCCCAACAGCGTGCCCGCCGGTTTCGCCGCGCACATCAGGCCGAGATCCACCCCAGCCTTATCGGCGATGCCCTGATCCCATGCCGCCGCGCCGGGCGAAAACAGCAGCGTACAGGCCGCCATGGAATAATCCGTGGCCAGTTCACCGCAGAGCCGCTGATTGACGAAATCGCCCATCAGCACCCATTTGCGGGTCCGTTCAAGGATTTCGGGGTGATGGTCGCGCATCCATTGCAGCCGGAACAGCGTGCTGAAGCCGCGCGGGGGCGAGCCGGTGGTCAGGAACTGCCGCGCCTCGCCGAAGTCGCGCAGCCACGCCTCGTAATAGGGAACGCAGCGGCTGTCGGTCCAGGCGATGAAATCGTAAAGCGGCGTATTGTCCCGATCCAGCGGAACACCATCCATGCCCAGACAGGCGGCGGCGACGCCCGCGATCTCGGCATCGGCGGGCAGAGCCTGAATCACCTCCTGCAGAACCTCGCAGGCGGTCGCCCAGACCGCGCGATGCGGCCAGACGATCTCTCCCGGCCGCGCCGGATCGGGTGTGACACTGGTACTGGGGCGCGAGGCGATCCTGGCAGGGCGCCCGTTCAGGTCGAAGGCACCGGCACGAATACTGCCCGATCCCAGATCCAACCCGATCAGATAGCGCATCGCTTCGCACCCCCCCGCCGCTAGGCCGCGTCGCCGTGGACGATCCGGCGATAGCGCTGGACGGTCGCAGGCACGTCATCGGCCTCGAAGATATTTCGTCCAAAGACCAGGCCGGACGCCCCGGCCCTGATCGCGTCATCGGCATGGCCGAAGGCATCTTCGGGGTTCTTCGCCTTGGCCCCGCCCGCCAGCATCAGCGGCACCGGGCAGGTGCGCGCCATTTCGGTGACATTTTCCAGCGACCCCGGATAGAACGCCTTGACCATGTCCGCACCCAGTTCCGCCGCGATCCGGCAGCCCAGCGACTGGATGGCGATATCGGTCTGGTGTTCGGGATGGCGGCGCAGCTGCGCGCTCAGCGCCTCGACCATGAAGACCATGCCGAGGCGTTCGCATTCCCGGGCGATCCGGGCGTTGCGGGCGATCTCCAGTTTCTCGATCTCGGGGTCGGGATGGCCGATATACATATAGGTCATGATCCCGTCGGCGCCGGCGGCCAATGCCTGTTCGACGCTGGCAAGCTCGACCGTGCCGCCCTGATCATAGGGCAGGACGCTGCGCACATAGCTTTGGTAATCCATATGCAGCATCAGGGCGGGCCGGTCGCGGCCGATGAAATACTGCTCGAGCAGCAGCAGCATCCCCGGCGCCACCATCAGCCCGTCCACCGCCGACATCTGATCGCAGGCCCGTTCCATTTCGGCCAGACTCATCATGCCGGGCAGCGGCCCCATGATGACGCCATGCGAATAGGCCACCAGCAGCGCCTTGCGGCTTTTCTGGTTGAAGAACCTTGCCATGCGGATCTTCTTGCCGGTTCTTGAATCCATCACTCAGTTCCTTGTTTCCGCGGGCGTCCGGGGGCGGTAGCCCAGCTTGCCGGGGTTCATGATGTTGTTGGGATCCAGCGCCGACTTGATCAGCTGGTTGACGACCATCGCGTCGCCCTGATCGGCGGCGACGAAATCCTTGCGCGCAAGGCCGACCCCGTGGTGATGCGAGGTCGCGGCCCCCCGTTCGAGGCAGATCCGCATCGCCACCTCCCAGATCCGGCGAATGCGCGCCTCGGCCGCCGCCGCATCCTCGGCCTGCCCGATCAGGATCACATAGAGCGAGGACCCCTGCGCGTAGACATGCGAGAAATGGCACAGCACTTCGTCGGCCAGCGGCGCCAGCGCCGTTTTCAGCGCCTCATAAGTGCCTTCTATGCTGCTCCAGAAATCCGAAATCTCGATGGTCTCGGCCACGCCGCCGGGCCGGGCCAGTATGTTCTCGACCGCGGAAAAATCATAGCGCCGGGCCAGCCAGCCCTCGATGCCGGCGGGGCCGATCGCCTTGCCGCCATGGGCGCGGCAGAGATCCATGACCGCCGCATATTCGGCCTCAACCACGGCTTCGATCCCCTCGAAGCCAAGGAACATGACACATTGCCCGAAGGACGGATCCTTCATCGCATGCCGCGCCTCGTCCACATCATAGAAGCGTACGATGAAGGGCTTCAGCCCGTTGCGGGTCATCGCCCGCATCGCCTTGATCCCGTCTGAAACGGTATCGAAAGTCACGGTTTCCAGCCGGCGATAGGATTTCAACGGGAAAATGCGGGTCGTCACCTGCGTGACGATGCCGAAGGTGCCTTCCGATCCCAGAAAGACCTCCTTGGTGTCCAACCCGATGGCGGCGCGCGGGGTCTGCTTGGTCTGGACGATCCGGCCGTCGGGCAGAACCACCTCAAGCGCGATCAGTTGATCCTCGATCCCGCCATAGAGCGAGGACAGCTGACCGGTCGCCCGCGTCGCAACCCAGCCGCCGACGGTCGAGCGATCCAGCGATTGCGGCGAATGGTTGAGCGTGTAGCCGCGTTCGTTCAGTTCCGCCTCAAGCAGGTCGCCGCGCTTGCCCGCCTGCACCGTCACCAGCAGGTTGTCTTCGTCCAGCGCGATGATCCGGTCCATCCGCGAGAGGTCGATCACCACGCCGCCCGCCTCGGTCAGCGGCGAGCCGACCACGGACGAGCCAAGCCCCCAGGGCGTGACCGCATTGCCGTTCTCGTTGCATTCCCGCAACAGCGCCGCCACCTCCTGCGTGCTGTGCGGATGGGCCACCAGATCCGGCTTGCAGGGCTGCTTGCCCTGCTGGCGCCATTTCACGGCGATGGGCCAGGCGTCATAGCTGTGCGCGGCCACGCAGTCCGCGCTGTCCGAAAGCCGCTCGGCAGGCACCGAGTCCAGGATGATCCGGGAAATTGCCACTGGCCTGCTCCTGTTCATGAATGGTCGGGTGGGATGACGAAGACGCGGTCGCGGGCCGAGCCGAGGGCCTTGATGCGCTCATCCGGCAGCGGCGCATCGACCAGCACCCGGTCGAACTCGTCCAGATCGGCCACCCGGTAGAGCGCGGTGCGCGAGAACTTCGACCGGTCGGCCAGCAGATAGCGATGGACCGAGGCCTTCATCATCGCCCGTTTCGTCGCCGCCAGCAGCGGGTGCGGATGATAGGCCGTCGCCCCGTCAATGGCCGTGGTCGAAGTGAAATAGCGGTTGATGCGCAACTGCGCGATCGAGGTTTCACACATCGGGCCGCTGAACGTGTCGAACTGCTGCACATATTCCCCACACAATCCGATCAGGCGCAGCTTGGGCAGCCTGGAGACTGCCGCCTGAATGGGGAGAAAGTTGGAAACGATGGTCAGGCCCTCAATCTCGGCCAGATGCGGGATCATCGGTAGCAGCGTTGTTGCTTCGTCCAGCAGGATCACATCGCCTGCCTCGACCAATGTGCAGGCATGGGCCGCCAGCCGCTCTTTCTCGGCCGCCGCCCGGTTCACCCGGAATTCGACATTGCTTTCAAAGACCGAGGACGGTTGCGCCGTGGCGCCGTTGCGCACCTTTCGCAGCACGCCGCGGTTTTCCAGTTCTTCAAGGTCGCGGTGGATGGTCATGCGGCTGACCCCGAGCGAGGCCGCCAGATCGTCCACCGAAACCTCGCCCTGCGCCAGAACATCCGCGCTGATCTTTTCCAGCCTTTCGGCCTTGGACATGGTCACCGTGCCCATCACGCCACCCTTTCGCTTGATGTCGGCGGACTGGCCGTTTCGTGGAATCTGGCGCCATCGGTCAGTCGCAGATAGGATCTGTAATCCGCGATATCCCTTGCGATCCGCGCCGCGGACCAGCCCAGATGACGCGATGCGACCGCCTCGAAGGCCGGCAGCAGATGCAGGCCGCGCCCCGCGTGATAGCCCAGCAGGGTCCGGCGCAGCAGAATGTCGGACAGGCTCTGGGCGAATTCGCGTTCGACGGCAAAAACGAACTCGGCCGCGATGGCGCCGCTGGCCGGGTCGATCACCTCGGCCAGATCCCGGCTGCCGTCGCAAAGCTGCGCGATCTTCGCCGCGCGCTCGCCATAGAGGCCAAGCAACCTGTCACGGCTGCTCGCCCCCAGCGGGGATGCAGCCAGCACCTCCCGCGCATCCTGCGGCGCGGCGCCCGGCAGGACGGTGGTCGCGGTGACGGAGGCGACGTGATTGGCCCCGATGAAGGCGCCGAGGCTGTCGGTCACCTCTTCCGCAAGGCTGCGACATGTCGAAAGCTTGCCGCCCAGAACGGTAAACAACCCGTCCAGATCGCCCTCATGACGATGAATGACATGCCCGCGGCCGATCTTGTGGGACGGCCCGGACTGTCGCGGCAACGGCCGCACGCCCGAATAGGTATAGAGGATATCACTGCGCTGGATCCGGCCGGCCTTGAAGGTATGGCCGATGGCATCGAACAGGTAGTCGATATCGTCCCTGGTGGCCTGCGCCGCGCTGACCGGCCCCTCGATCACCCTGTCGGTCGTCCCGACCAGGAGATTGCCCAGCCAGGGAACCATGATGACGGGCCGCCCATCAGATCGCGCTTCGAAGAACACCGCCTCGTCCGGGGCGCCGTCAAAGCGGCGCAGGACAACGAATGACCCCATCGCCTTGGTCACAAGCGGATCCGTCGCGACGGTCGCCACCGACAGCATTTCGTCCGCCCATGCCCCGGTGGCATTCACGACCGCCAGGGCGGTACAACGCCCAGCACCCGTCGCACCGGACCAGCGGACGGTCAGCGCCCCGGCCTCGCGTCGGATGTCAACCACCCGGCAGCGATTGCGCAGATCCGTGCCATGCTCTGCCGCATCGACGATATGTTCGATGGTCAGCCGCTCGGCATGGGCGGCAAAGGCATCATGCATGACATATGCCCCGTTCAGGCCGGCATCGCGCAGTGAGGGCACCCGCTGAAGCGCCTTCGCACGAGACAGGCTGCGATGCCTCGGCGCCCCGCCCATGGCCAGGATATCCAGCGCCAGAAGCCCCAGGCGCACCTTCCAGTCCGGATGCCCGCCGCCCTTGTGCCGCGGGATCATTAGCGTCTGCGGATGCACGATATGCGGGGCGATCTTCTGCAGCACGGCGCGTTCGCGCAACGCCTCGCGCACCAGCCCGATCTGGGCCGTTTCCAGATAGCGCAGACCGCCATGGATCATCCGCCCGTTATGACCCGAGGCACCAGCCCCGAAATCGTCCGCCTCCAGCAACAGGACCCCGAGACCGCGCAGGGCCGCACCGCGGGCGATGGCGGCACCATTGATGCCACCCCCGACGACGATGATATCTTTTGGCGAATCCGATCCCATAAATCACTTTATATTATGTTTTTATCACATCTTCAAATGTTATATTTGGGATCGCGCTTGAACGCGACCTGAAAAACGGATCCGCCCGCCGCCACTCGATCCCGGCCCGCCAGCCGCTTCGTCAAAGGGCCTGAAGCCCGGCTAACGGCACTCTTCCGAGGCAAGCCCGCTCCTCACGATTGTCTCCAGAAGATGCCGCAGGTCACCGAAATAGCCGTCGCCTCGGGCGGGCAGGTTCGGGTCGGATGTGATCGCGATGCTCAGCCGCCGGGACGGGACGATGGCCAGCAGCTGCCCGCCATAGCCGCGGGCATAGGCGGCGCGCTGGTCGTCATAGCGGGTCAGGAACCAGCCATAGCCATACTGGTCGCCCGAGAATGGCGAGCGTGTCCGCGGCTGCATCGATGCCTCGAGCCAGGCATTGCTGACAACGCGATCGCCGTCCAGCGTGCCGCCGTTCAGGACCATATCGCCGATCCGGGCCAGTCCCAGCGGACTGATGGCCATGTCGTTGCCGCCGAGGTAGCGCCCTTGCGGATCGGTGATCCAGGGTGGAATGGCGATCCCCAGCGGATTGCCCAGCCAGTCGCGCGCCATCTGGTGCAGGCTGAGGCCGGACGCACGGGCAAGCGCGGCGCCCAGAACATGCCAGCCGCCGGTCGAATAGATGAAGCGCCCGCCCGGCCGCCCCTCGGCTGGCTGGCTGAGCGCATAGTCGACCCAGTCATTGCTGCTGACCCAGGCACCGTAATTGCCGCCCGAGGTGCTGCCCAACCCGGTCTGCATGGTCAGCAGGTTGCCGATCGTCAGCCCGTCACGGGCGTCGCCGAATGGCTGACGGCCCAGCAGGGGCAGAACCCGCTGGTCGACGCCCTCGATCACGCCCCGGTCGATCGCGATGCCCGTCAGGATCGCAATGATCGTCTTGGACACGGATTTCACATTTGCCGGGCGATCCAGCGAAGGGCCCCGGAAGGCACGGGCGAAAACGCACCGACCCTGCCTGTGGATCACGAGGGATCGCAACTGTTCAAGCCCCGCGGCCGCCGCCACCGCGGCATCAAGGCCCGCTTCCTGACCAGGCGTGGGTCTGACGGACATCGGCGCCGCCAGCAATGCGGCGCCGGTCGTGGCCAGTATCTTCCGACGAGACAATCGTGGCATCAACGATCCCTCTGCTGCCCGCATGCGAATTGGGGCGGCATGCGCGCGCGTCAAGCCCGTGGTCGACGATTTGTGAATATGGCTGCGCCGCGCCGGCCGGCGGATAAGGACGCGCGGACAATGATCGCGGTTGCGGAGTGCGCGAGGGGCTCAACGCCGATGATCGCGACTTCCTTCACAACCGATTCCTCCTGATCCCGTCTTGATCGGCGTGGCATAGATGCCGTCAGGAGGGGCTATCCAAACCCATCATCAAAGCCACGCCAGAGCGTTTCGCAGGGGCGATCTTCGCCGTCATCAAAGCGGATCCCGCCCCGCCGCCGGTCCGGGCGGCGCGTCATCGCGCGGGCCGGTGCCGGTCGTCGGGGCCCCAGCCTCGGCCCAGCGCTGCGACATCCGGAAGACATCCACCGGGCAGGCGTCGATGCAGCCGCCACAATTCTGGCAGTCGCCCGACAGGATCAACGGGCTGCCCCTGCCCTTCAGCGCGGGGACGATGACATGCGGCTCGGGGCAGACGTTGAAACAGGCGCCGCAATCGGTGCAGGCGCTACGATTGGCAGCCGAGACGCGGAGCACCGCCCCCCGACCCAGCAGCCCGTAGAAGGCCCCGACCGGGCACAGGTGGCTGCACCAGGCCCGGCGCGAGACCAGAAGGTCCAGCAGGAACACCGCGACGATGATCGCCCAGCCAAAGCCGATGCCACCGATCATCGCGCGTTGCAGAAGGCTGACGGGGTTCACGAACTCCCACGCGACGGTGCCGGTCACGAATGAGGCCAGCAGGGTCGCGGCGAGGATCACCAGCCGCGTGCGCCTGTCCAGTTTGCGATCCCGCGTCAGCCCCGTTCTTTCGCGCAGCCAGTGGGCGGTGTCGGTGACGATGTTCACCGGGCAGACCCAGCCGCAATAGACCCGGCCGCCGAGGATCAGATAGGCGACCAGGATGATCAGTGCGCCCGTGACCACCGGCGTGGCGGGTGAGGTTCCGCCGGCCAGACCCTGCAGCAGGATATAGGGATCGGCCAGCGTCACGAGGCCGCCGATATTGCTGGCGGCGAAATTGCCGCGCACGATCCAGATGCCGGCCAGCGGCCCCAGCATGAACAGCCCCAGAACCGAGATCTGAGAGATCCGCCGCAGGACCCACCATTTATGGGCGCGCAGGAGCCCGTGCGCCTCGACCCCCGGTCTGCGGCTGTCCGATATCCACCAGCCGATCATGTCGCGCGCCCCGCCGGGTTGCGGCCGGCGCCGCCCAGACCCAGATCGCGTGGCAGCACGCGGATCGAGGCATGCCCGGTCACGCAATGCTTCTCGCAGGTGCCGCAGCCGGTGCAGTGATCGGAATGGACGGTCGGGATCATGATCCTGCGGCCGTCGAACTCGCCCGGCTCGAGCGTGATCGCGTCGCCCCGGATCGGACAGACGCGCACGCAGATGCTGCAATTCATCCCCTTGTAGTTCAGGCAGTCCTCATGGCCGACCAGCACGGCCACGCCCATCTCGGCGTCGCGGATGGCGATGTCGCTGTCCAGTGCCCCGGTCGGACAGGCCCGCGCGCAGGGAACGTCCCGGCACATGTAGCAGGGCACCTCGCGCGGCGTGAAGAAGGGTGTGCCGACCGCCGCCTCCTGCCCCCATTCGGCCAGCGACAGCGTGTCATAGGGGCAGGCCTGCACGCACAGGCCGCAGCGGACGCAGGACGCCAGGAAATCCTCCTCGGGGCGGGCGCCGGGGGGGCGCAGGGCGCGGGCGTCGGCCTGGCCGGTCGAGGTGATCAGCGCGGCCAGCGAAAACCCGCCAAGGCAGACCGCGCCGACCGTTCGCGCGGCCTCGGCCATCGCGGTGCGGCGGGTCATCTTGCGTTTGCCGGATGCCATCTCGCTTGCCCCTTTGCAGTGGCCGTCACTGGCTGGTGACGGCCGGTTCATCCTCCCTTGCGCGCTTCTGTTCGGCCAGAAGCGGCTCGTATCGCCGGTCGGTCAGCGTCTCGAGAAAGGCGATCAGCGCATCCACGCGCCCATCGTCCAGCATCAGCCCCGACTGCAGTTCGGCCAGCGACAGGTTCTCGGCCACTTCGGGCGCGCCCCATGGCGCGCCGGTTTCGGGATTGATCTGCGAGATCGGCCGGCGGCTCGTGTACTTGTTATAGAACAGGACGGCGGTGCGCAGGTCCTCGAAGACGCCGTTATGCATGTAGGGCGCGGTGACGGCCACGTTGCGCAGGCTGGGCACCTTGATCCGGCCGGCCTGGGCAGGGTCATCGATCCCCGGTCGCGCCAGCAGGCCCTGATCGACGTAATCGGTGCGGGCGCCGTTCACCGCGCGCACGGCGCGGTTCACCGGCACGCCGATATTGTGATATTCAAAGCTGGTGAAGGTTTCCTGCGGGGTCACGCCCTGCTGGCGCAACTGGTGGCACAGCCGGCAGTTCCAGGTGATGAAGACCGTGAAGCCGAATTCCTCCTGCGGGGTCAGTCTGGTCTCGCCACGAAGATAGCGGTCGTATTTCGAATCGAAGGGCATGAATTCCTCGGTGCCCTGATAGGCCGCCAGCGCCTCGACGGCGTGATCGAAGGCGCGATCCACATCGTCCAGCGCATCGGCACCGAACAGCGCCGCGAAGGACCGGACGTAGTCGGGATCGTCCCGCAGGCGGCCGATCACCGTGGCACGGTCGGGCATCGCCATCTCGACCGGGTTCAGCATCGGCTGGCCCGCCTGATCGCGCAGATTGTCCGCCCGCCCGTCCCAGAACTGGCCGCCCTTGTAATTGCCCTTGGCGTCGCGATGGAAATCGGGGCTGAGCGCGGCATAGGACAGCATCGGCGTGTTCCGGTCGCCATGGGATTTCCCGTCATCGCCGACCGAGACCGCGCGGCCGGCAAGCCCCTCGCGCGGATCGGTGAAGGCATGTTCCGGGTCGTGGCAGGTGGCGCAGGATTGGGTGGCGTCGCGCGCCAGCGACGGATCATGGAACAGCGCGCGGCCGAGAAGAGCCAGCCGGTCGCCGCGATCCGCCTCGGCCGCCACGCCTTCGGGCTTCGCGGCGGCGGCAAGCACGACCCCCGCCGCGACCAGAAAGGCCGGCGACAGAAGAAACAGCATCCCCGGCAGGAACCGCATCCGCTCAGCCTCCGACGGCGGCGGCGGGCCGCAGGGCCTGCGGTGCCGCGCGTTTCTGCTGGCGCGCCTGAACCTCGGCAAGGATCAGGCGGTGCGCCAGCAGATCGGCCAGGTTTGCCAGCAGGGCCAGACGTTTCTGCCCCGCCAAATCGTCAAGCACCGGGATCAGGACGCCGTCCGGCCCGATCAGCCGCTGATGTTCGGAACGCAGGATGCCGATCAGCCCGGTCAGCGGCAGGTCCAGAAGCGGCTCGTCCAGGGCGATCGCGCCCGAATGGATCAGCATTTCCCGGGTGATGCACAGCGTCCCGGCGCCCGACCCGGCCATGGCCGGGTGACGGGTCGCGGCCACCAGAACCGCAAAGCCCGCGATCAGCCGGCTGGCGGCATCGGGTGCATTGCGCGCCCGCTGGAACAGTTCGGCCACCGGCGCAAGATCGGCGTCCATCGCCGCAAGCACGTCGAAATCGACCTTCATCGCGCTTGGCCGGAAGGGCGTGCAGCGCCAGCGGGCGCCATGTTTCATATCGGCGACCCGCCAGCCGGCGATGGCCATGCCGCGGCCGATCCGGGCCAGCCAGCCGAGCATGCGCGCCTGCAGGTCGCCATGCGCAAGCTGCAACGCCTCGCCGGCCGAGCCGGCGGGCAGGCGATAGATGACCTCGGCCAGCTTGCCGGCGTCATTCGCATGCAGGCCGAGGAACGCCCCCGGCAGGGCCGGGCCGGCGGACAGTTCGGGCGCTGCGTCCTGCGCAATCAGATCCAGTTCCCACGCCTGGGTGACCGGATTGCGCAGATAGAAGCCGACGAGGAATTCCCGGTTCAGCGCATCGGCCTGCGACAGCCGCACGGCGTCGCGGCTGCCTTCGGCCTTGAGAGAAGCGCGAATGTCATAGGGAATCCACATGTCTTCCGCTATCCCACGATCACCTTGCCCCGCATGAAGGGATGCGGCGTGCAGAAATAGTCGAAGCTCCCGGCTTCGGTGAAGGTGATGGCATAGGCCTGATCCTTGGTCAGCATCTCGCCGCGGAACGCGCCCTCGGCGACGATGCCTTCCTTGAAGGCGACGTTGTGCGGCATCACCTCCCTGTTGATCCAGTAGACGGTATCGCCCGCCTCGATGGTCACCTCGGGGGTCTGATATTTCATCTTATCGATTTCGACCGTGATCGCATCGGCGGGCACGTCGGATGCGGGCACGGGCTTTTCATGCAGGACGCTGATCCTGTCCTGGGCAAAGACGCGGCTGGCGCCGATCACGGCAAGGCCGAGCCCGGTCAGAACGGATCGACGCGATATTCCAGAATTCATCTAATCCTCCTTGGGAATGCAGCCGGGCGACAATCGGCCGCCCGGCCTGGATCGTCAGCTGGCTTTGCCGACGATGGGAGAAATGGTGCAGTGATAGGTCATCGCATCATCCTCGGCGCCAAAGCACCAGATGATGTCGTTGGCGAATTCCGGGCGATAGACCGGCAGTTCACCCTCGGTATTGAGGCAGGGGCAGCGGCCCGAGACGTTGTAGCCACAGCAGTCGCGATAGGCGATCAGATAGCTTTCGCCGTCGGTCGGGTTATAGCAGCTTGCCACCCACGAGGCCGTGGCCAGCTTGGTGCCCGGCGGGCAGTTGGTCAGCGATCCGCCCGAGCAGTCGCAGATATTGCCGTCGATCGAACAGTGCCGCCAATAGTCGCAGGACTGGATGTCATTGTCCTGCGGCACCCATTTGGCGCGCGGATCACTGCCTTCGGCCGGGCTGGTGGCATTGGCGCGGCTGACCCGCCCCCGGCGGTCCACCGGCAGAAGCGGCACCAGTGCCACCCCGGCCAGAACCGTGCCGATCCGCCCGATGGCGCCGCGGCGGCTGGTCCGGCCCGCAACCCGGCGCGACAGTTTCTCGACCATGTCGTCGAATCTGATATTCCCCAGCATCGTTTGTCCTCCCTCTGCCTGGGATTGAATTGGGAACGGCCGGGTCAGGCCGCGGTCTTTTTGCGGCTGGCCATGAACTGCTGCAGCGAGGCAAAGCCGGTCTTGTCCGCCTCGAGCAGGCTTTCCAGATGCTCGCGCGTGTTGGTCAGACCCTTGGCGCGGATGACCCCCTCGGCATCCAGAAGCACGCCATAGGGGATCTTGCCCACCTGGAAGGCCATGCCGATCTCGGCCGAGACGACATAGCGGATCTGGCCAAGTTCATGGCTTTTCAGGAAGCGGGCATGCTCTTCCGCGGCACCGTCGCTGATCATCACCACGCCGATATTCTCGGCCCGCGCGATCGACTGGATGATCGGGAACAGCTTGTCGCAGACCGGACAGGTCGGCGCGGTGAACATCAGCAACGTCGGGCGCCCGCGTTCGGACGCGCCGCCGATCCTGACCGGGCGGCCGAAATGGTCCGGCAGATCGAATTCCGGCGCCTTGTCGCCGATGTCGGGGCCATGATCGGTGATCATCGCGCCCATCGGCGACGAGCGTTCGTGCAGCAGGCCGACCTGCCGCACCAGCCCCAGCATGACCACGATCACGCCCAGCAAGGCAATCCACAACACGATATTGGAAGCAATCAGAAACGTCATCTCAGCGACCTTTCACGAAAGAGGAGGTTGGGTTTTGCCGGGCGGGAAGACCGCCCAGCATCGAGGCGCTGAAGTAGAGAAGAACCAGGGCCGCGCCGGCCATGGCACCGGTGACCAGATCGACCGGCCCGGCGCTGCGGGCCAGAGGCTGCAGCGCCACCACGCCAAGCGCCATCGCCGTCAGCACGGCATTGCGCCCGACCATCACCCAACTGATGCGCTGCTTCATGCCGTTGCGGAAGCAGCCGCAATCGATCCAGGTGCGCCCGCGAAGGACGTTGATCATGATGGCAAGGCCGAACCCGGCCAGTAGGGCGCTGGCGGCGATGGCCGCCGGCACGACCAGCGGACCGATCAGCAGGCCCGCCGCCACGGCCAGTTCGACCACCGGCAGGATCATCGCCACCCAGCGACTTGGCCCCTCCGGCAGAAGCCGGAAGTTCCGCACCACACCGTGAAATTCCTCGATCCCGGTCAGCTTCGAGATGGCGGCGGCGGCGAACAGCACCGCAAGGAAGCTGCGCAGCGCCCAGAGGATCAGCGGTTCTTGCAGGACCTGCTGCATCTCACGACCCCATGTCATGGGTCATGATGATCTGCGGACCGCGACCAAGCTGGTTCACGCTGCGCAGTTCTTCGCCAGAGTCCGCATCATAGATGTGCAGCGTCTGCGTGCCGGCCGACAGGGCGTAAAGCAGCGGTTCCGCATCCTGGCTGA
Organism: Paracoccus marinaquae; assembly: GCF_018860165.1. Classification (GTDB taxonomy): domain Bacteria; phylum Pseudomonadota; class Alphaproteobacteria; order Rhodobacterales; family Rhodobacteraceae; genus Paracoccus; species Paracoccus marinaquae. The sequence continues at coordinate 3,562 of NZ_JAHKNG010000018.1, read as the reverse complement.
CATTGATCGAATCGATCTCCTGGCCCAGTGCGATCTTGTTGATCCGCTCGCCCGTCTCGGCATTGATGACCAGCACGAAACGGCTTGCGGTCTTGTGCCGCCACTGGTCGCGCTGATCGACCAGCAGATAGATGCGGTCGGACTGGCGGTGATAGGCGGTCTGCTGCCATCCGCCCGGACGCCAGTTGTCGGCGCGTTCTGCCTCGGTCAGGGCCTCGAAGGGCTCGCGGAAACCCGCCGCCTCCTCGGTCAGATCCATCTGGTAGATCTTGCCGGTATAGGTCGGCCAGACCAGCCGGCCCGAGCGCAGAGAATAGGCGGGGTGGTTGATCAGCAGTTCTTCCTCGGCGTGGAAGACCTGGGTGTTGGTGACGCTGGTCTCGCCATTGGCGAAGTCGACGCGCGCCAGACTGCCGTCGCGGCAGTTCATGTAGAACACCGTCGGCGAGGCCGGGAAGATCTGATAGCAGTCCGGCACGTCCAGCATGCGCTCGAACTGCTTTGCCTCCAGATCGACCACGCCCACCGCCGGGGCGGGCGAGAACTGATAGAACAGCACCTTCTTGTTGTCCGGGGTCAGCGCGTTCATCCACTGATAGGTGCCGATCAGGAAGCGCGCGTCCTCGGGCAGTTCGATATCCGCGGTCGGCAGCAGGGTTTCGGGATCGAAGACTTCGACATAATCGGTGCGGTCGCCGCGGGCGATGCGCGACCAGACCGAACTGACCTGCGCGAAGAACGAGCCGTCCTCGGCCGCCAGCGGATGGGCCAGGAACCCGCCATCGGTCATGCCGATGACCCGCCCGGTCGAGCCGTCGATGATGAACTGCTGGGTGACGGCGGCAAAATGCGCCGGATCCTGAACATAGACACGCCGGGTATCGACGGCGGGGGTCTTCAGGATGACCGGCTCGTCAGCCTCACCGCCGGCCAGGGCAGCGGCGGCCTCTGCGGCGGCGCGCTGACCCTCGCTTGCGCCGTCGGTCTGGGCCAGGGCGACGCCCAGGCTCAGGGCCGAACAGGTCAGACCGAAGCCGATTCGCGTCAGACACAGGCGCAGAGATGCATGTGGAAAAACCATCGTTTCCTCCCTTTGATGGCACCCGGACCCTGGCATCAGGGCCCCGGGGGAAAGGTTCGAGATAGAGGTGAAAGGTCGGGCCTTGGGGCCGGCGCGTCAGATCAGCGCCAGCACCGCGAAGGCCGCGCCAAGGCCGGTCAGGATCGCACCATCGGCAATCGCCGCGCGTTCCTGATTGCGGCCCAGCCAGGACTGGATCGCGTAATCCGTGACCGGCAGCAGGTTGACCGCGACCGGCAGATAGCGGCCGAGGTTGAACACCGCGATGATGCCGATGGCCTCGGGAATGCTGCCGGTCAGGATCGCGGCGGCCGTTATCATGTAAAGCAGGGGCGTCTGCACATAGGTCAGGTAATCCAGCCCCAGCGACAGGCCATAGATGCCGCCGACGACCCATTTCGGAAACCGCTGGCGCGCGTCATGGGGCACCTGGGCGCGGCGTTGCGGATAGGGGGCGCGCAGGAAATCAAGCTGATGGGCACCGTAGGCCAGCCCGATCAGGGCCAGCAGACCAAGCCCGAAGCCAGTGGCGACGCCCGAGAACCCGATGATCCCGCCGATCGCCCCCAGCAGCGTGCCCAAGACGATCGCGCCCGCCGCATAGCCAAGCCCGTGCATGGCGAAGGTCGGCAGCCACTTCAGAACCGCCCCGGCCCCTTTCCCGGTCGGGCGCAACAGCGAGATCGAGGAATAACCGCAGGGCGACCAGGTGGACAGCAACCCGCCGGCAAAGGCGCCGGCCGCCAGAACCGGCATGACCATGCCCTGTTTCAGCATGAAGCCAATGGCAGCACCCGCGCCAAGGCTTCCGATCAGGATCGCCAGACGTTTCGCAATCGGAACCTGATCCGGAAAGCTGACGCAGTCCTGCACGCCCGCTCCCGGCTCGGGCAGGGCCCGGATATCACCAATGCTTGTCACCCCACGCCTCCTCTCGCTCGACCGCCGGGACGGGTCGCAACCAAGGCGTTCATTGCCTTCGTCAACTGCGGATCAGCCCGGCCCCACAACTCTGTGGCGAGATGTCGCAGGGGGTAAATGGCTCACTTTGCATCTGGGGGCTGCATAAATGCAGGAATAACCGAGGCGGAATAAAATATGTTTTACATCAGCATATTGATAAATTTCCGGTCAGCTGAAAATCTCCTTGGAAAGCCATATCTTGGTATGAGACGCACCTCAGACGACCCGTCTGGCAAAGAGTTCTGCGCACCACTCCGAGATGTGGCGGGCCATCGGATCGCTGCGCAGATGCGGCTGCGTCAGCAGCCAGATTTCACGCTCGACCGTCAGCGAGGCAATGGCGAGGCGCGGGTCTTCACGAAGACCGGCCAGCATGAAATCGGGCAGCACCCCGACCCCGCCACCGTCCCGCAGGACCCGGCGTATCACCTCGTGGCTGGAGGTCTCCAGCCGGACGTAACGCGCGGACTGTGCCCCCAGCAACGCCTTCATCTCGGGCGTTTCCGCAAGGGCTTCGGGATAAGTGATCAGCAGGGGATCGCCCGTCTCGCCGCCGGCCGGCCGGACAAGGCTGAAGGTCATCACCCCGATGCGCCGCATCAGGAACGCCCCGTTCGCCGGGCGTCCCAGACGGATGGCGAAATCGGCCTCCCACCGGGACATGTCCGCATTCTGGTCGGAGGCGTCGATGCCCAGGATCAGTTCCGGAAGATCGGCCAGCAGCGTGTTCAGATGCGGCGCCAGGTAATATTCGGCGATGGAGGAAATCGTCGTCAGCCGGAACTTGCGGCTGGTATAATCGGAATGGCGCAGCTTGCGATGGATCGCCTCGACAGCGCCTTCCATGTCGCGCAGATCCATCATGATCGCCCGGCAGGCATCAGTCGGCCGCCGCACGCCGTCCACCGCATCGAACAGGGTCAGACCAAGCAGGCTTTCGAGGCGCGCCACCCGCCGGCTGACCGTGGTTTCGTTCAGCTGCAGAATCCGCGCCGCACGGGTGAAGCTGGCGGTGTCACAGACCGCCGAGATGATCCGCAGGTCATCCCAGTTGAACGAAGATATCCCATCCAGCCGCATCGTCCGTCTCCTGAAAGAACCCTGCGCAACGCCCCGCTGCACGGGGCATGGCCGCCGGCAGCGCCTTCGTTCCCTGCATCGCCACGAAAGCAGGCGCATCGACCATTGCAGTGGCTCTGCCGCGGTCGTCCCGTCAGGTCGGCAAGACATAGGCGGTTTGCCACGGGGGTCGCAAGGCCCGGCAATCCGGCCGGAAGCGGGCCCCGGACGCCCGAAGGCTAAGGCCGGGAACCCGAAACCCTTCCCCTGCCGCGCCCCGTCAAAACGAACCTCTCGGGCTTGTGACCTGCCGGATGCTCTGCCCTTGATGGAAGTGAACCACTACCGGCTGACGCCGGTAGCATCCCGTTTTCCATGCAGTTCCAGATACTGAAGTATGATGTCGTCGGTGACATTGCCCGAGGTTGTCGAGAAATATCCGCGGGCCCAGAACCGCCT
>NZ_JAHKNG010000017.1 GCF_018860165.1 Paracoccus marinaquae | reverse complement strand
ACCTGGAACACATTCTTCGCCAGATCGAGCCCGACCGTGATAATCTCCGACATGACCGTCCTCCGTTGTGGATCATCGCAGACCCACCTTGGCACAGAGATGCCGTCGGGGGGCGGTCACATCATCAATGCCGTGCGGATGTAGGAGGTATCCGTATCTATCGCGAGATGCACCTTGCGCCACTGGCGCCGCCCCTGAACACCGTGCTTTCGGGCCTGCCATTCGCCATCGCCGAGGAACTTGATGCCGGTGCTGTCTACGAGCAGGTTTAGAGGCCCGTCGGTGCGGCGATACGGGATTTGCACGGCCAGGGTCTTCCGACGGCGGCAGAGCGTGGAGTAATCCGGAACGGGCCAGTCCAGTCCCGCCAGGCGCAGGAGACTAGCAACCATCCCCCCTCGCCATGGTCACTCGAACCAGTGGCGTTCTCATGGCTCGATTTGCCGAAGCGGCAGTTTGAACAGTACCTTGATCGACAGACAGAACTGGATCGCTGCGTTCGAGAAGACCGGCGGGCGCCCCGATCGACCCTCATGCGGCGCGTGCCAAGCCGTCTCCTTGTCCGGCCAGACCAGCAGCGAACCACGCTTGCGGAGCGCGGCGCTGTAGCTGGACCAGTTCGTCGTGCGGTAGCGGGCGGGTGTGGGCTTGCTCATGCAGCCCGTCTAACCAAATGGATCCGTGATGTGAATCCTTCACCGCCAGAGTTCTGCAACAACGCCCATCGCTTATGAGCTTTTTCCTCTTATGTTGGCCCAAATTGCACCAAGTCGGAACCGCGCTGCACGACCGAATGCGCGAAGTACTCTTGCGGTGAATATGAAAACGACCGCCGCGCCAAGCGACATGCAAAAGACTAGAAACAGCGTTGGCAGATCTACAACCTGGTCCCGCAGCAAAGCGCCAATTCCTCCTCCTGTCGCGGCGCCTACAGCTCCTCCAAAAAGCGCTCCTAAGCCAATTACCGCAGCAGCGGGGATACCAACACCAGAACCCATTGCGACGATGCCGATCCCCCCCACAAGTGAAGCAGCATATCCGCCCGCAGCTGCTCCGCCAGCGGCTCCCCCGAACATCCAGCCACCAGAGCCTTGCTTAACCAGAGCGGCATCCCATAGCAGGGAGAAGATCAGAAGGGCTAGAAGTATGATTTTGTTTCGACGCGTGAAGATTATGATCTTCTCAAATGATCTCTTTAACACTCTGGAACCTTTCTCATTGAGAAAAACGGAGTAGCAGGACGGCCCCCCGATGACGGTTTTTAATCTTCCACTTTAGGAACGTCTGATCAACGGTTTCGGCTCCGCCGAGATGGCCGCCTGATCGCACCAGCGCCAAGAAAACGTGCTTCTGACGGTCGTGTCCGTGCTTTCCGCCCGGCCCAGAAAGTGCTTTTCGTCTTAAGGTTGTCGGGCCGGGAAGCTCTGTCAAGAGTTGATTGTCGCCCATCGCGCTCCGGTGGCGAGATGGCCGTGATGCGCGGCAGGCGATCCGTCATTCACGAAAAATCGTGGCGGGGTCCGCCGGGCGATATTCACGGGCGCGGATTTTGCAGTTATCGCTGGGACATGGACATCGTTCTGCTGACTGCCGTCATTGCCTCGCTTTTCGTCGTCATCGCCATGGCCGAGCCGCTCGCGGCACGGCTGTCCTTGCCCTACACCGTGATCCTCGCCGTGCTGGGCATCCTGATCGGCGGCGGTGCCGTCTTCTTCCTGCGCACCGATGTGACCGATGCGCTGAACCCGGTGGCCGAGGCGATTCTGGCGCTGCCGATCCGGTCGAACGTGTTCCTCTACGTCTTCCTGCCGACCCTGATCTTCCAGGCCACGCTGGAGATGAATGTCCGGCGGATGCTGGACGACTGGGTGCCGATCCTGACCCTTGCCGTCGTGGCGGTCGTGGTGGCGACGCTGACCATCGGCTATGCGCTGTCCTGGGTCAGCGGGCTGCCGCTGGTGGTCTGCCTGCTGATCGGCTCGATCGTCTCGACCACCGACCCTTCGGCCGTCGTCAGCATCTTCCGCTCGCTCTCGGCGCCGCGCCGGCTGGCGCGCATCATCGAGGGCGAGAGCCTCTTGAACGACGCCGCCGCCATCGCGCTGTTCGGCCTGTTCATGAGCTTCGTGATGCTGGGCGTGCCCGACCCGGATCTGGGCGGTGCATTGTGGAGCTTTCCCTGGCTTTTGGGCGGCGGCGCCCTGGGCGGCATGATCGCGGCCCGCGCGGCGCTGCAGTTGATGCACTGGTTTGCCCGCTATGAGCTGGCGCAGCTTTCCGTTTCGGTGGCGGCGCCCTACCTGGCCTATATCGGCACCGAACAGTTGCTGGGGGCCTCGGGCGTGATCGCCGTCGTTGCCACCGGTCTGACGCTGAACCTGATGGGACCGGCGCGGTTGGCGCCCGCGTTCTGGACCAACCTGCGCGAGATCTGGGCGCTTTTGGCGCATTGGGCGGGGGCCCTGATCTTCATTCTGGCAGCGCTGCTGATACCTCGGCTGATGGGCGAGGTGCGGCCGGGCGACTATGCGCTGATCCTGGTGGTGATCCTGGCCGCCTTCCTTGCCCGGGCGGTGATCCTCTTCGGGTTGATGCCGCTTCTATCGATGACGAAACTCTCGCCGGTGATCGAGCGGCCCTACCGCGTCGCCATCCTCTGGGGCGGGCTGCGCGGGGCGGTGACGCTGGCGCTGGCGTTGGCGGTGACCGAAAGCCTGCGCGTGCCGGTCGAGACGAAACGGCTGGTCGGCATCCTTGCCACTGGATTCACCCTGTTCACGCTGATGGTGCAGGGGACCACGCTCAGATGGGTGATCTCGCGGCTGGGGCTGGACCGGCTGTCGCCGCTTGACGTGGCGCTGTCAAACCAGGTCGTGGCCGTGGCCCTGCAGACCGTGCGTGAAGAGGTTGCCAGCACCACCGAGAATTACGATCTGACCCGCGAGACCGTCCGTTCCGAGGCGAAGCGCTTCGCGGAACGGCTGGATCAGGCGGTGGCGCGGGCCGATGCCGAGGACAATACCGAGATCCTCGATCGTGACCGGATCACCCTCGGCCTGATCGCACTGGCGGGGCACGAACGCGAGGTGATCCTGTCGCGGTTCCGCGAACGGGCGATCAGCGCCCGGCTGTCCGAGACGATGCTGTTCGAGGCCGACCGGCTGATCGAGGCGGCCCGCAGCGGCGGCCGCTTCGGCTATCAGCGCGCGGCGCGGCGGGCGCTTCGCTATGGCCCGAGCTTCCGCTCGGCCGCCTTCCTGCAGAACCGGCTGCGTATCGCCGGCCCCCTGGCGCAGATGACCGCCGACCGTTTCGAATCGCTGCTGGCCAAGCGGCTGATCCTGCGGGACGTGGATGGATTCATCGACAGCCGTATCCGCCGGATCCATGGCCGGCGCGTGGCCGAGTTGCTGCACGAATTGCTGAGCCGCCGTTCCGAGGCGGTCGAGACCGCGCTGGAGGGGTTGCGCCTGCAATATCCCGGCTATGCCGAGGAACTGGAACGCCGCTTCATCCGCCGCGCGTCCCTGCGGCTAGAAGAACGCGAATACGCCGCCATGCGCGATGACGGGCTGATCGGGGCCGAGTTGCACACCGCCCTCATGGCCGATATCGGGCGGCGCAGGCAGAAGGCCGAAGGGCGGCCGGCGCTGGACATGGCGTTGCGGAAGAAGGAACTGGTGCGGCAGTTCCCGCTTTTTGCCGATCTGGACGACGGCGAATTGCGGCGCCTCAGCCGGGCCCTGCACACCCGCTATTTCAATGCCGGCAAGGTGATCGCGCGCAAGGACAGTTCGGCGCACAGCGTCTTCTTCGTGGCCTCGGGTGCGGTCGAACAGGAAATCGCCGGCCAGACCACCCGTCTGGGCCGGGGCGAGATGTTCGGGCAGATGAGCCTGCTGACACGCCGTCCGCGACGCGCCCAGATCACCGCAATCACCCCCACCAGCCTCCTGGAACTGGACGAGGCCGGTTTCCGGCGGGTGCTGAAACGATCCAGTGCGTTGCGCCAGGCGGTTCGTGTCAGCATGTCCGAGAAGGCGCTGACCGATGCCGCCGAGCGGATGCCGGAACTGGCCCGCGACTGAGGCTTGATGCTTGGCGCCGGCTGGCGGCAGGGGTAAGACTGCGGTTCCAGAACAGGAGAGGACCCGCATGGACGCAGCCCCCCGCATTGCCCGCATCATCGCCGCCGAGATCAATGCCAGCCCGGCGCAGGTCAGCGCAGCCGCCGAATTGCTGGATGGCGGGGCGACGGTGCCCTTCGTCGCGCGCTATCGCAAGGAGGTCACCGGCGGGCTGGACGACACGCAGCTGCGCAACCTGTCCGAACGGCTGGCTTACCTGCGCGAGATGGAGGCCCGGCGCGCGGCGATCCTGAACTCGGTCCGCGAGCAGGGCAAGCTGACCGACGATCTGGCCCGGGCCATCGCCGGGGCCGAGACCAAGGCCGCGCTAGAGGATATCTATCTGCCGTTCAAGCCCAAGCGCCGTACCAAGGCGATGATCGCCCGCGAGAACGGGCTGGAGCCGCTGTTGCGCGCCATTCAGGACGACCGCGCCGCCGATCCGAAGGCGCTGGCCCAAGGCTATGTCACCGAGGCGGTGGCGGATGCGAAGGCGGCGCTTGACGGGGCGCGCGATATCCTGGTCGAGGAGTTGAGCGAGAATGCCGCGCTGCTGGGCGCGCTGCGCGAGTTCATGCGGGCCGAGGCCTTCATCGCCGCCAAGCTTGTGGCCGGAAAGGAACAGGCCGGCGCGAAGTTCAGCGACTATTTCGACCATCGCGAGAAATGGGCCGATATTCCCGGCCACCGGGCGCTGGCGATCCTGCGGGCGGCGAAGGAAGAAGTGGTGACCATCGACATCTCGCCCGACCCGGAAACGGGTGCCGCGCGGGCCGAGGGGATCGTGGTGCGGGCCATCGGCCGGCTGGGCGAGTTGCCGGGCGATCAGTGGCTGCGGCAGGTCGCGGGATGGTGCTGGCGGGTGCGGCTGTCGAACACCATGTATATCGACCTCTTGACCGAGTTGCGCAAACGCGCCCATGACGAGGCGATCCGGGTCTTCGGGCGCAACCTCAAGGACCTGCTGCTGGCCGCGCCGGCCGGGGCCAAGGCGACCATCGGTCTGGATCCCGGTATCCGCACCGGCGTCAAGGTCGCAGTCGTGGATGCGACCGGCAAGCTGGTCGATACCGCCACCATCTATCCCTTCCAGCCCAAGAACGACCTGCGCGGGGCCGAGGCCACGCTGCTGGCGCTGATCGCGCGGCATGGCGCCGACCTGATCGCCATCGGCAACGGCACCGCCAGCCGCGAGACCGAGCGACTGGTCGGCGAGGTGCTGAAACATCTGCCGAAGGGGGTGAAGCAGCCCACTAGGGTGGTGGTGTCCGAGGCCGGGGCCTCGGTCTATTCCGCCTCGGAACTGGCGGCGAAGGAATTTCCCGATCTCGACGTGTCGCTGCGCGGCGCGGTCTCGATCGCGCGGCGCCTTCAGGATCCGCTGGCCGAACTGGTGAAGGTGCCGCCGGAAAGCATCGGCGTCGGCCAGTATCAGCACGATGTGGACCAGCGGCAACTGGCCAAGACGCTGGAGGCGGTGGTCGAGGATGCGGTGAACGCCGTCGGGGTCGATCTGAACACCGCCTCGGCCCCCCTGCTGGCCCATGTCGCCGGGCTGGGGCCGTCCCTCGCGCAGTCCATCGTGACGCATCGCGATGCCGAAGGCGCATTCCGCTCGCGTGCGGCGCTGAAGAAGGTCGCGGGCCTCGGGCCGCGCGCCTTCGAGCAATGCGCGGGCTTCCTGCGGATCCGTGAGGGCGACGAGCCGCTGGATGCCTCGGCCGTTCACCCCGAGGCCTATGGCGTGGCCCGCAGGATCGTGACCGCATGCGGGCGCGATATCCGCGCGATCATGGGCGATGGCGCGGCGCTGAAATCCGTCCGCGCCGAAGATTTCGTGGATGCGCATTTCGGCCTGCCCACCATCCGCGACATTCTGGCGGAACTGGAAAAGCCCGGCCGCGACCCGCGCCCCGGCTTTGTCACCGCCAGCTTTGCCGATGGCGTCGAGGAGATCACCGATTTGAAACCCGGCATGTCGCTGGAGGGGACCGTCACCAATGTCGCGGCCTTCGGTGCCTTCGTCGATATCGGCGTTCATCAGGACGGGCTGGTCCATATCAGCCAGCTGGCCGATCGTTTCGTGAAGGATCCGAACGAGGTGGTGAAGGTCGGCGATGTGGTGAAGGTCCGGGTGACCGAGGTGGATGTGCCGCGCAAGCGCATCGGCCTGACCATGCGCAAGGATGGTGGCGGGGCCGAGGCGCGGACCGGTTCCGGCGCCGGGCGCGAGCAGCCAGGCAAGGGGACGCGGCAGGCGAAGGGCGCCTCGGCCTCGCCGGGCGGCAAGGGCGCGGATCACGGCTCGTTCGGGGCGGCGCTGATGGACGCGATGCGCAAACGCTAGGCCGGCGGGCTACAGAAGCGCCAGCACCAGCAGGATCGCCGCGCCGGATATGGTGGCGCGGCGATAGATCGCCAGCGCGCGGCCGATATCGGCGGCCTGCGGATCCCGCGCGCCGGCATTCAGCCACGACTCATCGGCGATGCGGTCGGCATAGGCACGAGGCCCGGACAGCCGCACCGCCAGTGCGCCGGCCATTGCCGCCTCGGGCCAGCCGGCATTGGGCGAGCGATGCGCGCGGGCGTCGCACCGCGCCACCCGCCAGGCCTCGCGCCCGCCGGCCAGCGCGATCAGCAGCGCCGTCAGGCGGGCAGGCAGCCAGTTGGCGGCATCGTCCAGCCGGGCGGCGAAGCGGCCGAACTGGGCATGGCGCGGGGTGCGGTGGCCGATCATCGAATCGAGCGTATTGATCGCCTTGTAGGCGGCGATGCCCGGCAGTCCCGCCACCGCCGCCCAGAACAAGGGCGCAATGACCCCGTCCGAGGCGTTCTCGGCCAGGCTTTCGATACTGGCGCGGGCCAGCGCGGCCTGATCGGCGCGGCTGACATCGCGGCCCACGATCATTGATGTCGCCTGTCGGGCGGCGTCCAGATCGCCCGCCGAAAGCGGTGTCTCGACCGCGCGCAGGTGATCGTGCAGCGAGCGGGCGGCGACCAGCGGCCAGGCCAAGATGCCCGCTAGGACGGGGCCAAGGAGGCCTTGCAGCCAGATCGCCGGCAGCAGCGCCGCCCCGATCACCAGCAGGCTGGCCACCGCGCCGCGCGCCACCCGCCCGCCGCCACGGTTCAGGCGCCGGTCCAGCGTCGCGATCAGCCGCCCCAGCCATGTCACCGGATGGCCGATGCGGCGAAAAACCGGCTCGGGCCAGCCGATGGCGGCATCGAGGATCAGCGCGATCAGCGCCGTCAGCGGCATCATGGCGCGGTCACATTGACGGCCTCGACCGCCCAGCCCGCGCCGGCCCGGCGCAGCACGGTCAGCGACAGCGGCGCGACCGAGAAGGACAGCGCCGCGGGGCCGACCACCAGTGCCAGTGCCGCGCGGACGGTGCCGGCATGGGCGACCAGCAGCGCGTCGTGGTCCAGTCCGGAAATGCCGGCATGGATCCTCGCGGCCATGTCGTCGAAGCTTTCGCCGCCTTCGGGGCGATGGGCCGCCAGGCCGGCCGGGGGCAGGGCGCCCAGATCGGGCAGCGCGTCATAGGCCAGCCCTTCCCAGATGCCGAAATCCTGTTCCCACAGCCAGTCGCAGGTCCGGTCCGGCGCGAGCCCGAGCGCGGCGGCGGTCTGCCGGCAGCGGCGCGCGGGGCTGCACAGCACCTCCCCCGATACGCCGATCCGGGCGCGCATCCAGTCGCAGGCCGCGCCATCGCTGCAATCGGCCGCGACATCCGTCCGCCCCGCCAGCCGCCCGTCGCTGAGCGGCGGCGCATGGCGCAGGATCATCAGCTTGGCCATGGGCATCCCTTTCGCAGCCGGCTTCGGGCGGAGGCGGCAAGATGTCCCTTTCGCCGGGCAAGGACAAGACGGCGATGTTGACCGATCCGCTATTCCGTCGCAGGCTTTTTCTTGACGCAGGGACGGACGATGCGTTAAACGGCATTAAATGAACGATCGTTCAATAAACCGGAGGAGACGCCGCGATGTTCACGCAGGGCATGGAATTCGATCTGGGCGAGGATGTGAACGCGCTGCGCGACATGGTGCATCGCTGGGCGCAGGAGCGGGTCAAGCCGCTGGCCGCCGAGGTTGATCGCAAGAACGAATTTCCCAACGATCTGTGGACCGAGATGGGCGAACTCGGCCTGCTCGGCATCACCGTGCCCGAGGAATGGGGCGGTGCCGGCATGGGCTATCTGGCGCATGTCATCGCCACCGAGGAGATCGCCCGCGCCTCGGCCTCGGTCAGCCTGTCCTATGGCGCGCATTCGAATCTCTGCGTGAACCAGATCAAGCTGAACGGCAGCGACGCGCAGCGCGCGAAATACCTGCCGGGTCTGTGCAGCGGCAAGGCGGTCGGCGCGCTGGCCATGTCCGAAGAGGGGGCGGGCAGCGACGTGGTCAGCATGAAGCTGCGGGCCGAGAAGAAGAACGACCGCTTCGTGCTGAACGGCAACAAGTACTGGATCACCAATGCGCCCGATGCGCAGACGCTGGTGGTCTATGCCAAGACCGACCCCGAGGCCGGCAGCAAGGGCATCACCGCCTTCATCGTCGAGCGCGGCATGAAGGGGTTCTCGACCTCGCCGCATTTCGACAAGCTGGGCATGCGTGGCTCGAACACGGGCGAGCTGATCTTCGAGGATTGCGAGATCCCCTTCGAGAATATTCTGGGCGAGGAAGGCCGCGGCGTGCGCGTCCTGATGTCGGGGCTGGACTACGAGCGGCTGGTCCTGTCGGGCATCGGCACCGGCATCATGGCCGCCTGTCTGGACGAGGTGATGCCCTATCTGCGCGACCGCAAGCAGTTCGGCCAGCCGATCGGAGCCTTCCAGCTGATGCAGGGCAAGATCGCCGATATGTATGTCGCGCTGAACACCGCGCGGGCCTATGTCTACGAGGTTGCGCGGGCCTGCGATTCCGGCAGGGTGACGCGACAGGATGCCGCCGGTGCCGTGCTTTACGCCAGCGAACAGGCCATGGTGCAGGCGCATCAGGCGGTGCAGGCGCTTGGTGGCGCGGGCTTCCTGAATGACAGCGTGGTCAGCCGCCTGTTCCGCGACGCCAAGCTGATGGAGATCGGCGCCGGCACCAGCGAGATCCGCCGGATGCTGATCGGGCGCGAGTTGATGGGGCTGGTCTGATGCTGCGGGCGCTTGCAGCCGTTCTGGCGCTGCTGATGGCCACCGCGGCGGCGGCGCAGGACGCGCAACCCGAATGGCCGGATTTCGATGGCGGGCTGGTGGATGCCTGTCTGGCCGAACAGGCGGGTGAGGACGCCCGGCCCGAAAGCTGTATCGGTGTCGCCGCCGATCCCTGCATCAATACCCCCGGAACCTACAGCACCGCCGGCACAACCTATTGTCTGGGGCAGGAACTGGACCATTGGGACGGGCTCTTGAACGGTGCCTATCAGGCGGTGATGACCGAGGCCGAGGCGACGGATGCCGAGATGGCGGAACTGGGTTCGGCCGCACCCGCGCAGGCGCCGCTTCTGCGAGAGATGCAGCGCAGCTGGGTCGCCTATCGCGATGCCGCCTGCGATTACGAGCGCAGCCGCTGGGGCGGCGGCAGCGGTGGCGGGCCGGCCAGCGTGCAATGCGCGCTGACGCTGACCGCGCGGCAATATCTGTGGCTGCGCGACTATCAGGGGAATGGTCAGTGAGGCGGCTTCTGTCCCATACGGATCATGCGGCGCTGCGCCGCGACTTCCGCTGGGGCTTTCCCGCGCGGCTGAACATGGCCGACCAATGCCTGCGCCACGATGCCCGATCGGTGGCGATCATCGAATATGACGGCAGTTCCCGCCCGGTCAGCTTTGGCGATCTGGCGCGGATGACCGACCGGCTGGCCCATGTGCTGGCCGCCGAACCGGCCGAGCGGGTCGCGGTGCTGCGGACGCAAAGCGCATGGACGGCGGCGGCGCATCTGGCGGCGTGGAAATCGGCCGCGATCTCGGTGCCGCTGTTCAAGCTGTTTGGCCCCGAGGCGCTGGAATTGCGGCTGCGCGATGCCGGCGTGAAGACCGTCATCGCCGATCCCGAGGGGCGCGAGATGCTGCGCGCCTTCCCCGATCTGCGCGTGATCGTTCCCGAGGACGGGCTGTCCGAAGCCGGCCCCTTTGCCACCCGTGAGACCGGCCCCGAGGATCCGGCGGTCATCATCTATACCTCGGGCACGACCGGGGCGCCGAAAGGTGCGCTGCATGCGCACCGGGTGCTGACCGGCCATCTGCCGGGCGTCGAGATGAGCCACGACCTGCTGGGCCAGCCCGGCGACTGCCTGTGGACACCGGCCGACTGGGCCTGGATCGGCGGGCTGTTCGATGTGGCGATGCCGGCGCTGGCGCTTGGGGTGCCGGTGGTGGCCGCCCGGATGGCCAAGTTCGACCCTGCCGCCGTGGCCCGGCTGATCGCTGATTGCGGGGTGCGCAACGTCTTCTTTCCACCCACCGCGCTGAAGATGCTGAAGGCGGCGGATGTCGCCATCCCCGGCCTGCGCAGCGTCGCCTCGGGCGGCGAGACGTTGGGGGCCGAGATGCTGGACTGGGGCCGCCGGGCCTTTGGCCTGACCATCAACGAATTCTACGGCCAGACCGAATGCAACATGGTGGCGTCCTCGGCCGCCTCGATGTTTCCCGCGCGTCCGGGCGCCATCGGCAAGGCGGTGCCGGGCTTCGATGTGCAGGTGATCGACGAGGCCGGCGAGGCCAGCGATGGCGAGGGCGATATCGCCATCCGCCGCGGCGCCGGCTCGATGATGCTGGGCTACTGGAACCGCCCCGAGGAGACGGTGCAGAAATTTCGTGGCGACTGGCTGGTGACCGGCGATCGCGGGGTGATCGAGGACGGTTTCATCCGCTTTGTCGGGCGCGATGACGACGTGATCACCTCGGCGGGCTACCGGATCGGGCCGTCCGAGGTCGAGGATTGCCTGCTGAAACACCCGGCCGTCGCGGCGGTCGGCGTGGTTGGCAAGCCGGATGATATGCGCACAGAAATCGTCAAAGCTTACATCGTGTTGCGAGGGGAATTTTCTGCATCGGATGAATTGGCGGCCGAGCTTCAGGCGCATGCCAGGCGCCTGTCCGCCGCCCATTCCTACCCGCGCGAGATCGGCTTTCTGGATGCCCTGCCGATGACGGTCACCGGAAAGGTGATGCGGCGCGAATTGCGCAAGCTGGCGGAGGAAGAGAGATGAAATCGTGGATGATCCCGGCAATGCTGTCTCTGGCTGTTGCGCCCTTTGCGGTTCAGGCACAGGACTTCACCGTGGACGAGGCAGCGGTTGAGGCCTGTTTCGAGGCCGCGGATCCCGGCGAGACCGCACCGGGATGCCTGGGCCAGGCCGCGCAATCATGCCAGTCGACCACGCAGCAGGGCGAGACGACACTGGGCATCGGCCAGTGCATCATGGCCGAAACGGCGGCATGGGACGTGCTTCTGAACCGGGAATACGGGATGACCCGCGACAGCTTTGCCGAGACGCCCGGATTGAAGGACACCCTGCTCAAGGCGCAGCGTGCCTGGATCGCCTTTCGCGATGCCGATTGCGCCGTCGCCTATGAACGCTGGGGCGGAGGCAGCATGCGCAGCATCGCGGCGGCGAACTGCCGGATGGAATTTACCGCGCGTCGTGCGCTGGAACTCAAGTTCATGAGGGGATACTGAGATGAAACTGAAATCGCAGGCCCTGACCGGTTCCGATGCCTTCCGCGCCAATCGCGAGGCGCATCTGGCATTGCTGGCCACCGCGCGCGAGGCCGCCGAGGCGGTGCTGGCCGGCGGCGGTCCCAGGGCGATGGAACGTCATGTCAGCCGCGGCAAGATGCCGCCGCGCGAACGGGTGGCGAACCTCCTGGATCCGGGCTCACCCTTCCTCGAGATCGGGGTGACGGCGGCGCATGGCATGTATGACGGCGACGCGCCCGGCGCCGGGGTGATTGCCGGCATCGGCCGGGTGCATGGGCAGGACGTGATGGTCGTGGCCAATGATGCGACGGTCAAGGGCGGCACCTATTACCCGATGACGGTCAAGAAACACCTGCGCGCGCAGGAGATCGCCGAACAGTGCCATCTGCCCTGCGTCTATCTGGTCGATTCGGGCGGCGCGAACCTGCCCAATCAGGACGAGGTCTTCCCCGACCGCGACCATTTCGGCCGCATCTTCTTCAACCAGGCACAGATGAGCGCCAAGGGCATCCCGCAGATCGCCGTGGTGATGGGCTCCTGCACGGCGGGCGGCGCCTATGTGCCCGCCATGTCCGACGTGACCATCATCGTGCGCAATCAGGGCACGATCTTCCTCGCCGGCCCGCCGCTGGTGAAGGCAGCGACGGGCGAGGTCGTGACGGCCGAGGATCTGGGCGGCGGCGACGTGCATACGCGCCTGTCGGGGGTGGCGGACTATCTGGCCGAGGATGACGCCCATGCGCTGGCCCAGGCCCGCCGCGCCATCGCCAACCTGAACCGCCGCATGCCCGAAACCGTGGTCTGGCAATCGCCCGAGGCCCCGGCCTACGACCCCGAGGACATCCTCGGCGTCGTGCCGGCCGACCTGCGCACCCCCTATGACATCCGCGAGGTGATCGCCCGCGTCGTCGACGGCTCGCGCTTCGACGAATTCAAGGCGCGGTTCGGGGAGACCCTGATCACCGGATTCGCCCATATCGAGGGCTGCCCGGTGGGGATCGTGGCCAACAATGGCGTGCTGTTTTCCGAGGCCGCGCAGAAGGGGGCGCATTTCATCGAACTCTGCTCGCAGCGCGGCACGCCGCTGATCTTCCTGCAGAACATCACCGGCTTCATGGTCGGCCGCAAATACGAGAACGAGGGCATCGCCCGGCACGGCGCCAAGATGGTGACGGCGGTGGCGACCACCTCGGTTCCGAAGATCACCATGCTGGTCGGCGGCAGCTTCGGGGCCGGCAATTACGGCATGTCTGGCCGCGCCTATTCGCCGCGCTTCCTGTGGACCTGGCCCAACAGCCGCATCTCGGTCATGGGCGGCGAGCAGGCAGCGGGCGTCCTTGCCACCGTCCGCCGCGACGGGATCGAGCGCAAGGGCGGCACCTGGTCGCCCGAGGAAGAGGCCGAGTTCAAGCGCCCGACCATCGAGATGTTCGACCGGCAGAGCCATCCGCTCTATGCCTCGGCGCGGCTCTGGGATGATGGCATCGTTGACCCGCGCAAGACTCGCGACGTGCTGGCGCTGAGCCTGCGGGCCTCGCTGAACGCACCGATCGCGCCGACGCGCTTCGGCGTCTTCCGGATGTAGGGGGCGCGGCGGATGACGAGACATCTGGTATTGCCGCTTCTTCTGGCCGCCTGCACCGCGCAGGCAGACGAGACGGCGCTGCTGCAGGCCGCGGCCAACGGCGACGCGGCGACGGTTCAGGCCGAGATTGCGGCCGGCACGCCGCTCGACGCCCGCAACGACAAGGGCGAGACGGCGCTGATGATCGCCACCCGCGCCAATCAGGTCGAGGCGGCGCGGATGCTGATCGAGGCGGGCGCCGATGTGAACGCCAAGGACGGGATCGAGGACACTCCCTATCTCTATGCCGGCGCGCGCGGGCATCAGGAGATCCTGCTGATGACGCTGGCGAACGGCGCCGATCTGGCGGATCTCAACCGCTTCGGCGGCACGGCGCTGATCCCGGCGGCCGAACGCGGCCATCTCGAGACGGTCCTCACGCTGCTCAAGGCGGGGGTGGACCCCGATCACGTCAACAGGCTGGGCTGGACGGCGCTGATGGAGGCGGTCGTCCTCGGCGATGGCGGCGCGCGCCAGCAGCAGGTCGTGGCCGCGCTGCTCGAGGGTGGCGCCGATCCGAATATCCCCGATTTCGACGGGGTGACGCCGCTGCAGCACGCGCGCCGCATGGGGTTCGACGCCATGGCCGCGCTGATCGAACAGGGGGGCGGCAGGTGATCCGCGTCTGGCAGGGCAATATCACCACGCTGGCCGTCGATGCCATCGTCAATGCCGCCAACAACTCGCTTCTGGGCGGGGGCGGGGTCGATGGCGCGATCCACCGCGCCGCCGGCCCCGGCCTGCTCGCGGAATGCCGCCTGATCGGTGGTTGCCCGACCGGCGAGGCGCGCATCACCCGTGCCTACAACCTGCCCGCGCGCCATGTCATCCACACGGTCGGGCCGGTCTGGAAGGGCGGCGCGGCGGGCGAGGACGACCTGCTGGCCGCCGCCTATCGCAACAGCCTGGCCCTGGCTCGGGATCACGCCCTCTCCAGCATCGCCTTTCCGGCCATCTCGACCGGCATCTACGGCTTTCCGACCGGCCGTGCCGCCCGGATCGCGGTCGATACCATCCGCGACCACCGGGCCGCCTTGCAGGTGACCCTCGTCGCCTTCGATGCCGGCACGGCACAAATCCTCGAAGAGGCGCTCGGATGAGCCATTCTTCTTCATGCAAATATCCCGCGGGGGTCCGGGGGCGCGAAGCCCCCGGCGATCTCCGCCAAGCGCAGGAGCCGTCATGTTCCACAAGATCCTGATCGCCAATCGCGGCGAGATCGCCTGCCGTGTCATCGACAGCTGCCGCCGGATGGGGGTGGCGACCGTCGCCGTCTATTCCGATGCCGACCGCGGCGCGCGCCATGTCGCCATGGCCGACGAGGCGGTGCATCTGGGCGGCGCGGCCCCGGCCGACAGCTACCTGAAGGGCGATGCGATCATCGCGGCGGCGCGGGCGACCGGCGCACAGGCGATCCATCCGGGCTACGGCTTCCTCAGCGAGAACCCAGGCTTCGTCGATGCGGTCGAGGCTGCCGGGCTGGTCTTCATCGGCCCCTCGGCCAGGGCAATCCGGGCGATGGGGCTGAAGGACGCGGCCAAGAAGCTGATGGAAGAGGCCGGCGTGCCGGTCGTGCCGGGCTATCACGGCGCCGATCAGGATCCGACCCATCTGGCCGCCGAGGCCGGGCGGATCGGCTATCCGGTGCTGATCAAGGCCGTGGCCGGCGGCGGCGGCAAGGGGATGCGGCGCGTCGATGACCTTAAGGATTTCGCCGATGCGCTGGCCTCGGCCCAGTCCGAGGCAAGGAACGCCTTCGGCAATCCCGACGTGCTGATCGAGAAATACGTCCTGCAGCCGCGCCATATCGAGGTGCAGGTCTTTGGCGACGGTCACCGCGCCGTGCATCTGTTCGAACGCGACTGCTCGCTGCAGCGCCGCCATCAGAAGGTCATCGAGGAGGCGCCGGCCCCCGGCATGACGCCCGAGATCCGCAAGGTGATGGGCGCCGCCGCCGTGCGCGCGGCCGAGGCCATCGGCTACAAGGGCGCGGGCACGATCGAGTTCATCGTAGATGGCACGGGCGGGCTGCGCGCCGACGGCTTCTGGTTCATGGAGATGAACACCCGGCTGCAGGTCGAGCATCCCGTCACCGAGGCGATCACCGGCGTCGATCTGGTCGAATGGCAATTGCGCGTCGCCAGTGGCGAGCCTCTGCCTGCAAGGCAGGAGGATCTGCAGATCCACGGCCACGCCTTCGAGGCGCGGCTCTATGCCGAGGATGTCCCGGCGGGCTTCCTGCCCGCGACCGGGACGCTGGCGCATCTGCAGTTCCCCGAGGTCGCCCGGATCGAGACCGGGGTGCGGCAGGGAGACACGATTTCGCCCTGGTATGACCCGATGATCGCCAAGATCGTAACCCATGCCCCGACCCGCGCCATCGCGCTCAGGGCGCTGGAATCGGCGCTGGTCGATGCCGAGGTGGCCGGCAGCGTCACCAATCTGGACTTCCTGATCGCGCTGACCCGGCATGAGGGGTTCCGCGCGGGCGAGGTCGATACCGGGCTGATCGGGCGCGATCTGGACGATCTGGTCGCCGCCGCCGAACCCGACCCGCGCACCCGCGCGCTGGCCGTGGTCGGTCTGGCCGGGCTGCATGACCCACGGGTCAGGGGCGGGGCGACGCTGTGGCAGCCGCTGCGCCGGACCATCGCCTGGGAGGGCGGCGAGGCCGTGCTGGAGGTGCTGGGATCCGGGGCCGCCCGCGTCACGCTGGATGGTCAGCCGCATGAGGTGCGCTGGCAGGGCGACCGCTGGTGGGTCGATGCGGCGCTGCGCCGCAACCGGATCGTCAGCCATGATGCCGGCGTCAGCGTCTTTGGCGGCCGCACCGTGCATCTGACGCCGCTTGACCCGCTGGCGCGCGACACCGGCGCTGCGGGGGGCGATGCGCTGACCCTGTCGCCGATGCCGGGACTGGTGAAATCGGTGCATGTCGAGGCCGGGCAGGCGGTGAAGGCCGGCGACCGTCTGGCGGTGCTTGAGGCGATGAAGATGGAACATTCCCTGACCGCCGCCCGCGACGGCGTGGTGGCCGAGGTTCTGGCGGCGGCGGGCGATCAGGTCGAGGCCGGCGCGCCGCTGATCCGGCTGGAAGAGGAAGAACCCGCATGATCCGCCTGCATCACGTCCCCGGCTCGCGTTCCATGCGGGTCCTGTGGCTGCTGGAAGAACTTGACCTGGCGTATGATCTGAAAACCTGGTCGCTGACCGACGGCTCGTTGCGCAGTCCCGAATTTCGCGCCCTGTCGCCGGCGGGACGCATCCCCGCGCTTGAGATCGACGGCCGGGCGATCTTCGAATCCGGCGCCATCCTGCAATATCTGACCGAGCGCGAGGGCAGGCTGGCGCCACGGCCCGATGATGCCGAACGCGCCGATTTCCTTGGATGGGTGCATTTCGCGGAAACGCAGGGCAACATCCTGCAACAGCTGAATATCCACCACATCTTCCTGCGCCCGGAAAGCGCCCGCTCGGTCCCGCTGATGAAGCTGGAGACAAAGCGGCTGGCGCTGACCGCGCAGGTGCTGGAGGACCATCTGGCCGGCAGGGACACGCTGCTGGCCTCGGGCTTCTCGGCGGCCGATTGCATGCTGGGCTTCAATATCGACGCGCTGTTCCGTTTTGTGCCCATCGCCGACTATCCGCATCTGGCGGGCTATCGCGAGCGGATGGGCGCGCGGCCGGCCTATCGGCGGGCGCTGGTGCGGGCGGGCGGCGACGAGATCTATGCGCAGGACTTCTATGAGGTGCCCAATGCCTGAGGCGGTCGAAATCTTCGAGGTCGGCCCGCGCGACGGGTTGCAGAACGAAAGGCGGCTGATCCCGGCGGCGGAAAAGATCGCGCTGGTCGATCTGCTGTCGCGGGCCGGGTTCCGGCGGATCGAGGTGACCAGCTTTGTCAGCCCGAAATGGGTGCCGCAGATGGGCGATGCCGCCGAGGTGATGGCCGGGATCGCCCGCCTGCCCGGGGTCAGCTATGCGGTGCTGACGCCGAACATGAAGGGGTACGAGGGCGCGCGCGCGGCGCGGGCCAGCGAGGTGGCGATCTTTGCCAGCGCCTCGGAAGGCTTTAGCAAGGCCAACCTGAACGCGACCATCGCCGAAAGCCTTGACCGGCTGGCCCCGGTGGCGGCGGCGGCACGGGCGGACGGCATCCCCGTGCGCGGCTATGTCAGCGTGGTGACGGATTGCCCCTTCGACGGGCCGACGCCGCCCGGAAATGTCGCCCGTGTGGCCGCCGCGCTGCGCGACATGGGCTGCTATGAGATCAGCCTGGGCGAGACGATCGGGCAGGGCCGCCCCGAGACCATTGACGCCATGCTGACGGCGGTGCTGGACGAACTGCCCGCCGACCGGCTGGCCGGGCATTACCATGACACGGCGGGCCGGGCCTTGCAGAATATCGATGCCAGCCTTGCGCGCGGGCTGCGGGCCTTCGACGCGGCAGTCGGGGGATTGGGCGGCTGCCCCTATGCGCCGGGGGCCAGGGGCAATGTCGCGACCGAGCAAGTGGCCGCGCATCTGGCCGCGCAGGGCTATGCGACCGGGCTGGACATGGATGTGATCGGGCAGGCGGCCGCGATGGCGCGGGCCATGCGGGAGGGTGCAGATGTTTGAAACGATCCGGATCGGGACTGACGCGCGCGGCGTGGCGACGCTGTGGCTGGCGCGGCCCGACAAGCACAATGCGCTGTCCCAGCAGATGATGGAGGAACTGACCGAGGCCACGGCACGGCTTGGCGCCGATCCGGCCGTGCGCGTGGTGGTGCTGGCGGGCGAGGGCGCAAGCTTCTGCGCCGGCGGGGATCTGGGCTGGATGAAGGCGCAGATCGCCGCCGATGCCGAGACCCGGCGCGCAGGCGCGCGGGTGCTGGCCGGGATGCTGTCGGCCCTGAACCTGCTGCCGAAGCCGCTGATCGGGCGTGTCCATGGCAATGCATTCGGCGGCGGTATCGGCATGATGGCGGTCTGCGACATCGCCATCGTGGCCGAGGGCGCGAAATTCGGGCTGACCGAGGTGCGGCTGGGCCTGATCCCGGCCACGATCGGGCCCTATGTTCTGGCGCGGATGGGTGAGGATCGGGCGCGGCGGGTCTATTTCTCGGCCCGGCTCTTTGACGCTGGCGAGGCCGTGGCGCTGAACCTTGCGGCCCGCAGCACCGCCCCCGAGGCACTGGACGCGGCGGTCGAGGCCGAGGTGGCGCCATTCCTGCAGGCGGCGCCGGGCGCCATCGCGGCGGCCAAGGCGCAATGCCGTGCACTGGGTCCGCGGATCGACCAGGCGGTGATCGAGGACAGCATCGACCGGCTGGTCGCGGTCTGGGAAGGCGACGAGGCCCCCGAGGGGATCGGCGCCTTCTTCGACAAGCGCAAGCCGCGCTGGCAGGGCTGAGCCGGACCCGGCCCCCCGCCGCCCCGGAACAGGGCCTCTCAGGACGAATCGCGCAGCGGCCGTGTCGGCTGGGGGGGCGGACCGGTCCGTCCTGCCGCCGTCATGCATGGGTATCGGCGTATTCCCGACGCGCATCTTTCTGTCGCGGATTTGGCGTCTCGTGGCGCAAAATGGTTAGTTTGCCAAGGCAGACGGTGCTTCACTTTGCATCAGGAGATTCGACTGCGGATCGTCGTCCTGTCTGCTGCGGCGCGACCGGTCGAGAATGCACAGACATACCATGATGACCGGGTCCTGACTGGGGGTTTTGGAGATGGGGCCGTCGTCTCGCGGCGGCCTTCCGTTTCCGGCTGCGCCACCATCAGCGACAAGGTCCGGGCGCGGCGTCCGGGGCGCCGACGGGAAAAAGGAAACGAGAGATGTGCGCTTGTGATGCACTGACAGGTCGGCGCGGATTGCTGCTGACGACGGCTGTCGGGATTGCGATGTTGGGGGCCGGGGCGGCGGATGCCCAGTCGCCGGCGGACCGTCAGGCCTTTTTCGGCGAACAGCATGTCCATACAAGCTGGTCGTTCGATGCCTATATCTTCGGCAACCACGTCACCGGGCCCGCCGATGCCCTGAAATACGCCAGGGGCGAGCCGATCAAGCATCCGCTGGGCTATGACGTGCAGATCACGACACCGCTCGACTGGATGGGGGTGACCGACCATTCCGAATATGCCGGGGTCGTGCGGCTGTCGAACGACCCCCAATCGCCGATCAGCAAACTGCCGGTGGCGAAGGAGCTTGCCGTGCATGATGCGGCCGACATCCAGCGGATCTATCTCTGGCTCGGCACCAGCATGATCGAGGAAAAGCCGATCGAGGCGCTGATGCAGCCCGAGATCTCGGACACGGTCTGGCAGGACAACAACAAGGCCGCCGACGCGGCCAATGAGCCGGGCAAGTTCACCGCCTTCTGTTCCTATGAATGGACCTCGAACCCGGACTACCGGAACATGCACCGCAACGTCTATTTCAAGGATTGCGCCAAGGTGCCGGCCCGACCCTACAGTTCGCTTGAAAGCCAGGCGCCCGAGGATCTGTGGAACTGGATGGATCAGCAGCGCCAGGCGGGCAACGATGCGCTGGCGATTTCGCATAATGCAAACCTTTCGGGGGGGATCATGTTTCCCACCGAGGTCGATTTCAAGGGCCGCCCGATCGACCAGGCTTGGGCCGAGGCGCGGATGCGCAACGAGAAGCTGACCGAGATCAAGCAGATCAAGGGCGCCTCCGAGACCCATCCACTGCTGTCCCCGACCGATGAATTCGCCAATTACGAAATCCTGAACTACCTCCTTGGTAACCCGGAGGGCCGGTTCGTGACGCTGGGCGGCAGCTATGTGCGGCAGGCGCTGAAGGACGGCATCACCATGCAGCAGGTCAAGGGCTACAACCCCTACAAGACCGGCGTGGTCGGCGGATCGGATTCGCACAATACCGCGGTGCCCTACCGGCAGACCAACTTCTTCGGCGGCCATGTGCGGCTTGACGGAACAACCAAGGAGCGCATGGCCGGGCACAATTTCGCCGGCCTCGATGTCCGTTTCGAGAACCCCGCCGGCCTGACCGGTCTGTGGGCCGACGAGAACACGCGGGCTTCGCTGTTCGAGGCGATGCAGCGCAAGGAAACCTTTGCCACCAGTGGTCCGCGGATGCAGATCCGCTTCTTCTCGGGCTGGAGCCTCGGGGATATCACCGACCGCGAGGATTGGGTGGCGGCGGCCTATGCCCAGGGGGTTCCGATGGGCGCCGACCTGCCGGCGCCGCCGCAGGTGACGCGCTCGGGCGAGCCCGTGCCCGAGTTCGTGGTCTGGGCGGTCAAGGATCCCGCCGCAGAAAACCTCGACCGCATCCAGATCGTGAAGGGATGGTCGCAGGACGGCCAGTCCTTCGAGAAGGTCCATGACGTCGTCTGGTCGGGCGAACGGGTGCCGGAGCCCTTTACCGGCAAGGTTCCCGCGATCGAATCGACGGTGGATATCCTCGCGGCCACCTATGACGGCACCAGCGGTGCGACCGAGCTGATCGGCAGTTGGCGCGATCCGGATTTCGACCCTGCGCTGGATGCCTTCTACTATGCCCGCGCATTGGCCATCCCGACGCCGCGCTGGACCACCATCCAGGCCAAGGAGTTGGGCGTTTCGCCGCCGGAAATGGTGGCCGCGACCGTGCAGGAGCGCGCCTGGTCCTCGCCGATCTGGTACACGCCAACCGCCGAGATGCGTGCGAAGGCGCCGGCAGGCCGGACGGTCGCGGATCTGGAAAAGGCGGGTGCCGTTGCCCTGAGCGATGACGAGCTGAAGGAACTTGTGACCGCGAAATTCCTGTGGCTCAGGAACAGCGTGACCGGCGGTCTGCTCAAGTCGCAATGGACGGATACGGGCCTTGTGATGTTCATGAATGTCGATCCGCGCATTCCGCAGCCGTCGGAATTCGGCGATCTCGAGGCCCATTCCTATCTCGGCGAGGCGAACAGCGCCTATTCCATCAGCGACGGCAAGATCGTGACCAATTTCGGCAACCGCGACTACAGCTATGCCGTCTACAAGGTCGCGGCGAAACCTGACGGTGGCGATGGTGGCTCGGACGCTGCCGCCAAGCCAAGTTATGTCTTTGCCCGCAGCAACGAGTTCGGTTACGCGAATTACGAGGTGATCGATCCGCCCCTCTTCCTCGGCACCGAGGTCACCGACGCCACGGTTCCCTCGGCCTCGCCGACCACCGCCTCGGAATGAGACTGCTGCGGCATCTCGGGCTCCTTGCACTGGGCGCCGTGGGTGCCGCCGCCCTCGGCGGGGCGGCGGCGGCCTGCGCGATCTGCCTGTCCGCCGTCGATCTTGCGCCGGGGCAGCGGCTGGATGACGCCGACCAGGCGGTTCTGGCGGTGCCCTCGGAGGACGGCGGGTTCTGGCGGATCCTTGCCACGCTGAAGGCCGAAGGGCCGGTCGATATCGGTCAGCTGAATACTGAGCTTCCGCCCGCCGGGGGGGGCGCCGATGGACAGGCGGAATTGCTGATCCGCAGCGGTCTTGGGCATTTCTGGTCCCGGCAGGGACGTAACGATCCATCCCATGCCGGCTGGCTGGGCAGGTTGGCAAATTCCGGTTCCCCCGATGCAGTCGAGGATAGCGGCGCGAAAGCTGCCGCCTGGCAGGAAAGGTTGCGGCTGATCGCGCCGCATCTGGACAGCGGGGCGCCGGAAATCGAGGCCTGGGCGCATGGCGAGTTGTCCCGGGCGCCCTACGCCGCGATCCGTGAACTGGGTGAGGCGTTTTCCCCCGCCGATCTCATGTCCCGGATCGCGGCGGAGGCGCATCCGGGGCATCGCGTGGCCTTCATCCTGATGCTGGGAGCAACCGGCGACGATCAGGCATCGGCCTGGGTGGATGACGCGCTTCTGGGCGAGATGGCCGGCGATGCCAGTCAGCTTTCCGCCCTGCTGGCGGCGCGGCTTGATCTGAGGGGGGCGGATGTCGTCGACTGGATCGGGACGCATTACCTGCTGGACCGCAGGCGCGGGCCTGCGGAAATCGAGGCCGCGCTGCTTGCCCTCTCGGTTCACGGTGATATCGGGACGGTGATCCCGCGCGCCCGGATCGTCTCGACCCTGCGCGATTTCGTCCGGGAACGGCCGGCGATGGCCGGTTTCGTCGCGCCCGATCTGATCCGATGGCAGGAATGGGGCGCGACCGAAGACTATGTGAACCTTCTCAACGACGAAGCCATTGCCGACCCGGCCGGGGAATTCGCGGCGGTAAGCTATGTCAATCTCAGCCCCGACATCGAGGCCAAATCGAGTCTGAACCTGAACCATGACTGACCCTTCGCAATCGCCCCCGCGGCGCCGGCTTGTGCGGGCCGTCCTGCGTGATCCGCTGACACATTTTCTGATCGGCGGCGCGATCCTGTTTGCCGCCTTCGCGGCAGGCGCCCCGGAACGCGTGGCGGCCCCGGCCGATCCGCTGCGGATCGAAATCACCGAGGACGACCTGCGCCAGATAGCACTGGTCGTCGTGGCACAGGGCCGCGTCATACCCACCGCCGAGCAACTGCGCGATCTTGCCCAGCAGGAGGCTGTCGAGCGCGTCCTTGTGCGAGAGGCGCTGTCCCTTGGCCTCGACCAGAACGACGAGATCATCAACCGTCGGCTGGCCCAGAAGATGGATTTCCTGCTGGCCGACCTTGCGGCCCTGGATGCGCCGTCGGACGAGGTTCTGCGCGCATGGTATGACAGGAACGCCGCACGTTTCGCCGTCCAGCCGCGGGCGAATTTCCGGCACCTCTTTTTCTCGACCGACAAGCGCGGCGGCGAAGGCGCGCGCGCGGCGGCGGCCGACCTTCTGGCACGGCTGGGCAATACCGGGCCGGCCGATCCGGATCTGGCCGGACTGGCGGATCCGTTCATGTTCCGCGACTATTACGGCGGCAAGAACCCGATGGAGGTCACCAAGGAGTTCGGGCCGGATTTCGCGGCCGAACTCTATGCGCAGCAACCGGGCCGATGGGCCGGGCCGATCCGCTCGGGCTATGGCTGGCATCTGGTCTGGATCGACTCGATGGAGGCCGGCCATATCGCGGATCTGGATTCGGTGCGCGAAGCGGTCCTCTCGGCCTGGCATGAAGAGCGTTATCAGGAGATCCGCAAGCGCGCCTATGATGAGATGCTGTCGCGCTACAGCATCGTCATGCCCGACGCGGCGTCGGTCGCCGGCCTGCTGTCGGAAGAGACCGCCAGCAGCCGGAACGGCACGACATCGCTGGTGATGCAATGACACGGGCGGCGCGTGGCCTCTGGGCGCTCTGTGCCACTCTGGTCCTCGGGTTCCTGCCGCTGGTGGCGGTCATTGGCCCGGCCGCCGCCCATGATGTCAGGCCGGCCTATCTGCAGATCGATCCCTTGGGCGCGGATCGCTATACGCTGATCTGGCGGACGCCATTGCTGTCGGGCATGTCATTGCCCGTGGTGCTGGACCTGCCGGCAGAGGCGAAGGTTCTGGCACCGCCCAAGATCCAGCCCCTGCCGGGATCGGTGATCGAACGGCGCGCGATCGAAATTCCGGGCGGTCTTGCCGGCCAGCGGATCGGTTTCGTCGGCCTCGAGGGGACGATCACAGACGTTCTGGTGCGCATCGGCGATGGCAGGGGCGGGCAGGCGACGGCGCTGGTGCGGCCCTCGCGGCCCTGGATCGAGATCGATCCCGAACGCGGGCTGCTGGACATCGCGCTGACCTATCTGCGGCAGGGGATCGACCATATCCTCACGGGCACCGATCACCTTCTGTTCGTGGCCTCGCTGCTGCTGATCGTCCGCGACTGGCGGATGCTGCTGAAGACCATCACCGCCTTTACCGTCGCGCATTCGATCACCCTGGCGCTGGCGACCTTCGGTCTGGTCAGCCTGCCGCCCGGGCCGGTCGACACGCTGGTTGCGGCCAGCATCGCCCTGGTCGCGGTCGAGGCGGTCCGACGCGAACGCGGGGTGACAAGCGCCATGATCCGCTGGCCCTGGATCGTCGCGTTCCTCTTTGGCCTTCTGCACGGTTTCGGCTTCGCCGGGGCGTTGCTGGATCTGGGCTTTCCGCAGGGGGACATTCCGCTGGCGTTGCTGATGTTCAATATCGGCATCGAGATCGGCCAGCTGATCTTCATCGCCGTCGTTCTGGCCACCATCGCGGCCATTCGGCGCATCTTCCCGATCCCCGGCCGGGCCGTCCTCGTGTCCAGTTATGCCATCGGGATCCTCGCCACCTTCTGGGCACTCGAGCGGCTTCAGGCAACCTTCACATAGGATCGATCATGCGCTTTGCGAAACCTGCTTGCCTCGGGCTGGCCGCAGCCCTCGTTCCCGCCCTGTCCTCCGTGGCCCGGGCGCATGTCGGCGAGGGGGCCGGTGGCGGTCTGATCAGCGGGTTCGTGCATCCGCTGCTGGGCGCGGATCATGTGATGGCCATGGTGGCCGTCGGCCTCTGGGGGGTCTTTCTCGGCCGCCCGGCGATCTGGCTGCTGCCGGTGATCTTTCCGCTGGTGATGGCGCTTGGCGGGGTCATGGGCATGGTCGGCATGCCGCTGCCCTCGGTGGAAACCGGGATTGCGCTGTCGGCCATCGTTCTGGGGCTCTGTGTTGCCCTGGGCGCCCGGGCACCGCTCTGGCTTGCCGCCGTGCTGGTCGGCTTCTTCGCCATCTTTCACGGCTACGCCCATGGGGCCGAGATGCCCGGAGAGGCAGATGCCCTGTCCTTCGCGCTTGGCTTCGTCATCGCCACGGGCGTCCTGCATCTGACGGGCATTCTGTTCGGCAGCCTTGCGCGGACCGAGCCCGGCAGGCTGGCGGTTCGCGCGGCGGGGGCGGTCATCGCCCTTGGCGGCGTCGGTTTCCTGACTGGTGTGGTGTGAGGAGATCCCTCGTCGGGCTGGCCGCCGTCCTTGTGCTGCTGGTGCCCGGGGCGGCATCGGCACATGGCAATCTGGCGGCGGCGGGGGCCTTCTATTCAGGGCTTCTGCATCCGCTGCTGGTTCCGGCCGAACTGCTTTGCCTTCTGGCGGTCGGGCTTTACCTTGGCACGAACGGCCGCCATGCCAGCCAGATCGGCGTGCCGGTCTTCGCGGGCTTCGTCGCCGCCGGTCTTGCCCTTGGCGGGCTCCTGTCGCTTCCGGTCCGACTGCCGACGATCATGGCACTTGCGGCGGCGGCCCTTGCCAGCCTGTCCGTCATCGCGGGCAAACGGTTGCCGCACGCCCTCCTTGCCGTTCTCGCGGGGTTCGGGGGGCTGGCCATCGGCCTCGATGCCGTGCCGGACGCGGATGGCTGGGGGGATCGCCTGCTGACCTCGGTCGCCACCGTGATCGGTTCCGGCGCAGCCATCGTGATCCTCACCGCCTTCGTCTCCTCGCAACAACGGGAACTGAGCCGCATCGGCTATCGCGTGGCGGGGTCGTGGATCATGGCGGTCGCCATCCTGTATTTCGGCTGGCTGGCCGTTCAGTGAACCGACGGGACACGGTGGGCTATGCCGAACCCGTATCCGTGGCCGACGCGGCGTTGCGGAACGCGGATCAGTCCAGGCGGTGGATGCGCGAGACGACGGCGAAGAAGAAACCTCCCGACCAGGCGCACATCAGGATCCCGGTCAATCCTTCGATCGAGGCCAGGATCCGCCATTCGACCGGCGGCACGATATCGCCATAGCCGATGGTGGCATAGGTGACGGCACTGAAATAGAACGAGAGTTCCATGCCGTCGAAGACGCCGCTCCAGTCGTAATAGATACCCCAGAGCAGGATCTCGATGAGATGGGCGAAGATCACCAGGATCGCCAGGCGCGACAGCAGCAGGATGGTCGGCCCGGCAGGAAGTTCCCGCACCTCCCTCAGCCGCCGGTCGATCTGGCGCAGACTCCAGCCGAGGCTGAGGCTGTGGATCGCGACGGTCAGCGCGACCAGAATGATGCCATCGGTGAGTTGGCCCAGCATCGCAATCCCCGAGTAACGCTTGAAAGTTGGTGATGCCCTGAGGGGCGGCATGTCAAGGCGGTGTTCACGCGCCGTCAATTATCATCCGAGAAAGGGATATGCCAACCGCACAAAGCGCACCAGGGGTTGTCCCAGCCGCAAGACCGGGCTGCCCAAGGCCTTCAGGCTGATGATGTCGGCGCAGTGGGTTTGCAACATAAGGCCGGGTATTTGGAAAGAGTGCGAGGGCAAAGGACGCTCCGGTTCCGGCACGGGGGACCACGCAGGGAACCGGAGCGCCTCGCTCTCTTGCGGTCATCGGCGCCTCCGCCTGTACCGCGGGACAACCATCCCAGCCTTTCCTTAAGGTCCGGTTAATGCCGCCTCGCGCTCTTTCCAAATACCTCGGGGGAGTCGCCGGAGGCGACGGGGGCAGCGCCCCCTTTCGCCCCGCGTGGGGCTCAGCGCAGCGCCGCCAGGATGCGGGCCCATGACCGGGCGCCCTTCACGAAACTTTCGACATCGTATTTCTCGTTCGGCGAATGGATGCGGTCATCGTCGCGGCCAAAACCGATCAGCATGGAATCCATGCCGAGGATCAGCTTGAAGTCCCCGGCGACGGGGATCGAGCCGCCGGCCCCGATATAGGCGGCCTCGCGGCCCCATTCCTCGCCGAGGGCGCGCCTTGCCATCGCGAAGGCCGGGTCCGAGACGTCCATGACGCTGGCCATGCTGCCGCCGTGCTCATGGAACTCGACCTTGCAGTCAGCCGGCACGAAGCGGCGGACATGATCGCGGAAGGCGGCGCGGATCGCCGCCGGATCCTGCCTGCCGGTCAGCCGGAAGCTGACCTTGGCGCGGGCCTCGGCCGGCAGGACGGTCTTGAACCCGTCGCCCGCATAGCCGCCGGCGATGCCGTTGATCTCGGCCGTAGGTTGGTTCCAGACCATGTCCAGCGGCGCGCGGCCCTGTTCGCCGATCGGCGCTTTCAGCCCGACGCGGCCGAGGAATTCCGCCGCATCGAAGCCAAGCGCCTGCCAGTCCTGGCGCAGCGTATCGGACAGATCCTCGACCCCGTCATAGAAGCCGGGCAGCGTGATTCGGCCGTTCCTGTCCTTCAGCGCACCGAGGGCCTGCGCCAGCACCATGATCGGATTGGCGGCCAGCCCGCCGAAGCTGCCCGAATGGAGGTCGCGATCGGCGCCCCGCACGACCACCTCCTCGCCCACAAGGCCGCGCAGCTGGGTGGTGATGGCCGGGCGGCCGTCCGAATAGAGGCTGGTGTCGCAGATCATGGCCAGCGAGGCGCGCAACTCATCGGCATGGGCGCGCAGGAAGGGTTGCAGCGAGGGTGAGCCGGATTCCTCCTCGCCCTCGAACAGCAGGATCAGATCCGGGGGCAGGGCGCCATGCACCTCTTTCCAGGCGCGGAAGGCCTCGACGAAGGTCATCAACTGGCCCTTGTCATCGGCCGCGCCGCGGGCGCGGATGACCGGGCCGGTTGCGCCTTCTTCGATGGCGGGATCGAAGGGTGGGCGGTTCCACAGATCCAGCGGATCGACCGGCTGGACATCGTAATGACCGTAGAACAGCAACGGCCGGGTGCCGCCGCCGGCCGAGCGGGCGACGACCATCGGGTGTCCGGGCGTGTCGTGGACCCTCGCCTCGAAACCCAGTCCGGCCAGTTCGCCGCAAAGCCATTCCGCCGCCCGGCGGACATCGCCGCGATGCGCCGGATCGGTCGAGATCGAGGGGATGCGCAGGAACTCCATCAGCCGCCCAAGTGCCGCCTCCCGCCCTGCCTCCAGCCGTTCCAGGACCGCCACCAGACCTGTCGCTTCCACCATGTTCCGCCTCCGTTTCATCCGATTGTCTTCGCTGCCGCCGTGGACTTTGGTCGCGCTGCGGCAATTTTGCCCTGTCAATTCGCGTTCTTGACATGTATCAACGACAGGCCTCGCGGATCAAAGAATGATCGCACCCAGCCAGCTATGCAAGGGAACGCCAGCGATGAACTATGACACCGCTTTGGACAGGGCCATCGGTCGACTTCACGAGGAAGGCCGCTATCGCACCTTCATCGATATCGAGCGCGCCAAGGGACGGTTTCCGCAGGCAATCTGGACCCGGCCCGATGGCGAGCGGCAGGAGATCACCGTCTGGTGCGGCAACGACTATCTGGGCATGGGCCAGCATCCGGTCGTTCTGGCCGCCATGCACGAGGCGCTGGACGCGGTGGGCGCGGGCTCGGGCGGTACGCGCAACATCTCGGGGACGACCGTCTATCACAAGCGGCTGGAGGCCGAACTGGCCGATCTGCATGGCAAGGAGGCCGCGCTGGTCTTTTCCAGCGCCTATATCGCCAATGACGCGACGCTTTCGACGCTGCCCGTGCTGTTTCCCGGCCTGATCATCTATTCGGACGAGCTGAACCACGCCTCGATGATCGAGGGTATCAAGCGCAATGGCGGGGCCAAGCGGATTTTCCGGCACAACGACTTGGCGCATCTGCGCGAGCTTCTGCAGGCCGACGATCCCGCTGCGCCCAAGCTGATCGCCTTCGAATCGGTCTATTCGATGGATGGCGATTTCGGACCCATCGCGGCGATCTGCGATCTGGCCGACGAATTCGGTGCGCTGACCTATCTGGACGAAGTGCATGCCGTCGGCATGTATGGGCCGCGCGGCGGCGGCGTCGCCGAGCGCGACGGGCTGCTGGGCCGGCTGGACATCATCAACGGTACCCTGGGCAAGGCGTTCGGCGTGTTCGGCGGCTATATCGCCGCCTCCGCCAGGATGTGCGATGCGATCCGCTCTTACGCGCCGGGCTTCATCTTCACCACCTCGCTGCCGCCGGCGGTGGCGGCCGGCGCGGCGGCCTCGATCCGCTTTCTGAAGGGCGCGGGCGGCCAGAACCTGCGCGATGCGCAGCAATTGCACGCCCGGATCCTGAAGATGCGGCTGAAATCGCTGGGCATGCCGATCATCGACCATGGCAGCCATATCGTGCCCGTCCATGTCGGCCATCCGGTTCACTGCAAGTCCCTGTCGGATCTGCTGCTGCGCGATTACGGCGTCTATGTGCAGCCGATCAACTTTCCGACCGTGCCGCGCGGGACCGAACGCCTGCGTTTCACCCCCTCGCCGGTCCATGACCCCAAGCAGATCGATCATCTTGTGCGTGCATTAGATGCTCTTTGGTCACGCTGCGCGCTAAATCGCGCCGAATTGAGCGCCTGACCAAATCGGCGGGTGAACTGCTCTCGCGGCCGTGATAATCTTGGCTTAATCAAGGTCAGGTATCGTCCGATTCGGGCGATCCGTCATGCGGGCAGGTAGGGCAAGGACAGATGAGCAGGCTGCGGGCCGGAAGCCCGGCAGAGGAGTTTGTGCAGGTGGAGGAAGTGTGTCATTTCCTCGATGACGACACGCGCCTTGGCGATATCATGCGGGGCGAACGTGCGACATTGGGCAAATCGCTGCTGGATGTGCAGCGGGAATTGCGCATCCGGGCCTCTTACATTGCCGCGATCGAGAATTGCGATATCACCGCCTTCGATGCGCCCAGCTTCGTCGCCGGATATGTGCGATCCTATTCACGCTATCTGGGCATGGATCCGGACTGGACCTTCCGCCGGTTCTGCGCCGAATCGGGCTTTCAGCCCACCCATGGTATGGTCGCGTCGGCCTCGGGGCCCAAGCCATCGCGGCGCCCCTCGGACCCGGCCGAGGCGCTGGCCAATCCCCATGCCCTGTTCATCCCGCAGAAGGAAAGCGTCTGGTCGAATGTCGAGCCGCGCGCCATCGGTTCGGTGCTGGTTCTGGTCGTTCTGGTCTGCGGGCTGGCCTATGGCGGCTGGTCGGTGCTGCAGGAGGTCCAGCGGGTGACGCTGACCCCGGGCGAGGATATGCCGGGCGTCGTCACGGCACTTGATCCGGTCGAGGGCGCCGGCATGTCCGGGCCGGCGCTGGATCTGACCGACAGCGACGATCTGGCGCAGAACCTGCCACAGCCCGAGGCGCTGGACCGGCTGTATCGGCCGCAGATTCTGGAGGCGCCGGTGCTGACCGCGCGTGACGGACCGATCGCGGCGATCGACCCGCGGCTGGGCGCGGTGGAAGAGACGGCGGTTGCCACTCCGGCAGGGGATGCTGTCGCCACGGCGGAAGGCGCGGTGCCGTCCCAAGAAGCGGCGGTTGAATATGGACCGCAGGCCCCGGGTGACCCGGCGCCGGTGCGGACTCTGGCAGCAGAGGCCCCCGAACTGGAACTGCTGGCAGCACGCCCGGCCTGGGTTCGCGTGACCTCGGCGGACGGGACGGTTCTGCTGGAAAAGATCATGGATGCCGGAGAGCGGTTCAACCTGCCCAGGCTGGAACAGCCGCCGCTGCTGCGCACCGGCAATTCCGGCGCGGTTTACTTTGCGGTCGCCGGTCAGACCTATGGCCCGGCTGCGCCCGGCCCGCAGGTGGTGAAGAATATCGAACTGTCGCCATCCGGGTTGACCGCCAGCTATTCGCTGGCCGATCTGAATGCCGATCCCGAACTGGCGCAGATGATGGCCATGGCGCAGGCCGATACCGGTCAGGCCGGACAGGGCCAGACCACCGAATAGCCTTCTGTGATGCCGGGTTTCCTGCCTCAGCCGCCCCAGGTGCGCTGAAGTGTGGAAATCCAGTTCTCGGAAGATATTTTCACTATAAGATCAGCGCCATATCCATGGTTCTTCATGGCTTCGGTCAGCTTTGGCAGGGCGGCGGCATCGGGCAGGTCGCGCGGCATCAGCGCGCCGTCGAAATCCGAGCCCAGGGCCACGCCATCCTCGCCCAGGATGTCCAGCAGGTGATCCAGATGGCGCAGCATCGTCTCGAAGCCCTCAAGTGGCAGGCGCTTGCCATCGGGGCGCAGGAAGCTTGAGGCATAGTTCAGCCCGACCAGGCCGCCGCTGTCGGCAATGACCCGCAATTGCCGGTCGGTCAGGTTGCGGCTGCTGGGGCAGATCGCATGGACGCAGCTGTGGCTGGCCACCAGCGGCGCATCGGAAAGCCGGGCGATATCGTCAAATCCCGCCTCGTTCAGATGCGAAAGATCCAGCATGATACGCAACCGGTTGCATTCGCGGACCAGCGCCTTGCCGGCATCGGTCAGCCCGCCCCCGGTATCCGGCCCGGCCGGAAAGGCGAAGGGCACGCCTTCGGCATAGGCCGTCGGCCGCGACCAGACGGGACCCAGCGAGCGCAGCCCGGCGCCATGCCACAGATGCAGCGCATCCATGTCGCGGATCGCCTCGGCCCCCTCCATATGCATGATCGCGGCGATGCGGCCCTCGGCGATGGTCCGGCGCAGGCCGGCGGCGCCGGTCACGATGTCCAGCGTGCCGGTCCGTTCCAGCGACTTCAGCGCGGCGGCCTGCCGGAAGGCATGGGGCAGGGCCGCATCATGGGGGATTTCCCCGGGCAGCGGCAGCGCGAAGGGCGGGTTCTGCATCAGCGCCACGGCCTCGGCATCGTTCGGCCCCGAGGGCGAGGGGATCCAGATCGCGAAGAAGCCGCCGACCATGCCGCCCGCCTTCATGCGCGGCAGGTCCATGTGGCCGGTGCCGTCGCCCTCCAGCCAGATGCGGGCGCCGTCCTGCCCGGCGGCCACCACGCGCTGGATGAAATCGTTATGGCCGTCGAAGACCGGGGTCATGGCGCGCTCCTTCGCTGTGTCGCGCCGACCATGCACAGTTGCGCCGGTAACGGCAATGGCCCGTGCTTGGCGCTTTGCGCCGCCGCGATTCCGGCCTAGGCTGCATCCGTGGGATCGCCAGAAGGAGGCCAGCCATGCCCGATATCCGTTCCGATTTCGACGGCCAGACCGTCATCTGCACCTTTGATGTCAATCCGGGCAGTGCCCATGACGTGCTGGACCTGCTGACCGATGCCTGGGACCAGGTGATCCGCCGACAGCCCGGCTTCATCTCGGGGGCGATCCACCTGAACGACGCCCAGACCCGCATCGCCACCTATTCGCAATGGCGCGACCGCAAGGATTACCAGGCCATGCTGCGCAGCGACGAAATGCGCCGCCGCAACCGCGAGATCAACGGCATGTGCAAGCATTTCGAGCCGGTGATGTACGAGGTGCAGACCGTATTCGGCGATTGATTCCGCTGCCGCAAATACCCCGTGCAATTGCGAAAACGGGCGGCTAACCTGCCGCAAAACACAGGGGGACGAGGGGCAATGACAGGCAGGATCATCACCGTAGCGCAGCAGAAGGGTGGATCGGGAAAGACCACGCTGGCGGTCAATCTGGCGATCAGCCTGCATCAGCGCGGGCATTCCGTCGCCCTGGTCGATACCGATCCGCAGGGCAGCATGGGGCGCTGGTTCATCGAACGCCTGCAGGCGCAGGGCGAGGATGAGGCGCTGGATTTCTCGACCTCCTCGGCCTGGGGGGCCAGCTATGAATCCGAAAAGCTGAAGCGGCGTTTCGATTTCGTCATCATCGACACGCCGCCCAAGATCGACAGCGACCTGCGCCCGGCGCTGCGTGCGGCCGATCTGGTGCTGGTGCCGGTTTCGGCCAGCCATGTCGATCTGTGGGCGACCGAGGGGGTGCTGGATCTGGCCCGACGCGAAAGGGCGTCGGTGCTGGTGGTGCTGAACAGGGTCAGGCCGAACACGCGGCTGTCGGTCGAGGTGGGCGCAAGGGCGGTCGAACTGGGCGCCACGGTGGCCGACACCCAGGTTGCCAACCGGGTCGCCTATGCCGAGACGCTGGGTCAGGGCTTTGGCGCGGTCGAGCGCGTCCGCAACGGCCCGGCCCGCGACGAGATGGTGTCGCTGACCGACGAGGTTCTGGCCGCCATCGGCTAGACCGGCAGGATCGCCGGGCCGTCGGGCGTATCGACGCGCCGGGTGGCGATGCCGAACGCGCGCCGCATCAGGTCGTCGCGCAGCACCGCGTCCGGGGGGCCGTCGGCCAGAATTTCGCCGCCGGCCAGCAGCACCAGCCGGGAACAGAAGCGCGCAGCCAGCCCCAGATCGTGGATCGAGGCCAGAACACCGCGGCCTTCATCCGCCAGGCTCCGAAACAGGCGCAGGCAGGCCAGTTGCTGGGCCGGATCCAGCCCGGCGACGGGTTCATCGGCGATCAGCAGCGGCGCCTCCTGCGCCAGGGCGCGGGCGATCAGGGCGCGGGTCTGCTCGCCCCCCGACAGCCGCAACGCGGTGCGCTTGCGATAGGGTTCAAGCCGCATGCGGGCGATCGCCGCGTCGATGGCGGCGCGGTCGGCCGGACCCCGCCCGCCACCCGGCCAGGGAATCCGCCCGAGGGCGATCAGATCCTCGACGCTGACCGGCCAGGCGATCTCGCGGGATTGCGGCAGATAGGCGGCGGCGCGGGCCCGCCCCTCGGGCGTCATCGAGGCGAGGTTCGATCTGCCCGCGAAGGGAATGAGGCCAAGCGCGGCCTCCATCAGCGTCGACTTTCCGGCGCCGTTGGGGCCGATCAGCCCGACCAGTTCGCCGGCGCGCAATTGCAGCGAGACCGCGTGCAGCACCGGCCGCTTGCGGCGGGAGACGGACAGGTTGCGGATGTCCAGCAGCATCAGACCCGTCCTCCGCTGCGGGTTTTCCAGATCAGGTGCAGGAACAGCGGGGCGCCGACGATGGCGGTCAGCACACCCAGCTTCAGATCGCGTTCGGGGATGACCAGACGCACGGCGATATCCGCCGCCAGCAGCAGCGCGGCGCCGCCAAGCGCCGAGGCCGGCAGCAGAGCCGAGGGCCGGGCACCGACCCAGGGCCGCAGGATATGCGGCACGACCAGCCCGACAAAGCCGACGGCGCCGGCCACCGCAGTCGCGGGGCCGACGATCAGCGCCACCCCGGCGACCAGTCGCAGGCGCAGGGCCGAGGGGGACACGCCCATGGCCGTGGCGGCGGCCTCGCCCAGGGTCAGTGCGTCCAGCCCCGTGGCGGTGGTCCGGATCAGGGCTGCGCCAACAAGCATCGGCGGCAGGGCCAGCCAGACATGCAGCATCGAGCGGTCGGCAAGCGAGCCCATCAGCCAGAACATGATCTCATTGGCGGCATATGGATTGGGGGAAAGGTTCAGCACCAGTGCCGTGCCGGCTCCGGCCAGCGACGAGATGGCGACACCGGCCAGGATCAGCGTGACCGACCCGCCCCGCGGACCGGCCAGCGCCACCAGAAGGCCGACCCCCAGAGCCGCGCCCGCCAGCGCCGCGGCGGGCAGGGCCAGGATCGCCTGCAGCGACAGCCCGGTCTGGATCGCGATCACTGCCCCAAGTGCCGCCATGCCAGAGACCCCGATCAGCCCCGGCTCGGCCAGCGGATTGCGCAGATAGCCCTGCATCGCGGCGCCGGTCAGCCCCAGCCCGGCACCCACCGCCAGCCCCAGGATCGCGCGCGGCAGGCGGATCTCGTGCATGACGATCGGCACCGGGCCGTCACCGCCAAAAATCAGTGCGGCAAGCCCCTCGAGCGGCCCGAAATCCGCCGGTCCGGTCAGCAGCGAGGCCAGAAACAGCGCTGCGACCAGCAGCGACAGGCCGACAAGCAGCGCCCTCATTCCAGCGCCTCGATCGCGCGCAGGATGAAGGGCGTGCCGCAGACCCAGTCGCGGTCGGTGACCTTGGCCGTGGCGGGGGCGATTGCGGCCAGCGCAGGGTGATCGAGGATCGCCTCACTGCGCGACTGGCCGGGCCATTTCGCACCGGTGACCAGACGCTCGGGGCGGGCCATCACCAGCAGCTCCAGAGGCAGCTTCGCAGTCCCGGTGATGCCGAAATCCCCGGCGATATTGCGATAGCCCGCCGATTCAAGGATGGCGCCGGCCAGCGTCCCGCGGCCCGAGGTGATGCCATTGGCGTAATAGAGCGCCGCGCGGCCCCGGTCTTCGCGGCTGCCCGCGGCATCCAGCCCGGCATCGAAGCGGGCCAGCAGGTCGGCCGCGGCCGGTTCGCGCCCCAGCAGGCCGCCCATACGGGTGATCTCGGCCCGGATCGCCTCGATGCTTTCGGCCGGCGGCAGCACTTCGACGCGGATCCCCAGCCGGCGCAGCATCGAGACGGTCGGGCCGGATTCGAATTCGCCCGCGATTACCAGATCGGGGCGCATCAGGTAAATCTCTTCGGCGCGGCCGAAATTGACCGGATACTCCGCCGCCTGTTCGGCCATCGGCGACATGCGCGGATCCCGTGCCAGATTGCTGACCGAGATCAGTTGCCCGGGGGCGGCCAGCAGCATGGCAAGCTGGTCGGTGCACAGGTTCATCGAGACGACGCGCTGTGGCCCCGCCGCCGCCGGCAGGGCTGCGGCGGCGACCAGAGCCGCCGCCCGTATCAGGTCAGAAATCCGCACGGATGCCAGCATAGACCGCCCGGTCCGAGGTGCCATAGCCGCGGATCAACTGATATTCCTTGTCCAGCAGGTTCTCGATCCGCAGATAGGCGGTGGCCTCATTGCTCAGGTCGTATTCGGCCGAGGCGCCGACGACGGCAAAGCTGGGCAGTTCCTCTCCGGCATCGACGATCCCGGCAAGGTGCTGCAGGGTCAGGCTGAAATCGGCCCTCTCGGTGATCTGCCCCTCGAGGCGCAGGTTCAGCGCCTGCCTCGGCACCCGCGGCAGCGGCTGTCCGTCGGCCCCTTCGGTATCGGTGAAGGTGAAGTTGCCCGACAGCGTCAGCCGGTCGGTCAGCGGCGTGGTTCCGGCGATCTCGACGCCGCGGCTGCGCGAGGTGCCGTCGGTCTGCTGATAGACATAGCCGGTCGAGGCGTCGTTGATGATCAGATCCTCGATCTTGCTGTCGAACAGGCCGACGCGCCAGGCGGCACCGTTGTCCCATTGCCGTTCGATCCCGGCGTCATAGCCGGTCGAGGTTTCGGGATGCAGATCCGGGTTGCCGGCGAAGGGGTTGCCCAGCTCATAGGGCGAGGGGGCGCGGAAACCGGTGCCGGCCTGGGCGCGAATGGTCCAGCCGGGGGCGGGGCGCCAGGACATGGCGATGCGGCCGGTGGTCTCGCCGCCGAACTGCGAATTGTGGTCGCGCCGGGCCGACAGGGCAAGGTCCAGATCCGGGGTCAGCGCGCGGCGGTATTCGGCATAGAGACTGTTGGTGATATAGCCACCCTCGCCGCCCTCCTCGTCATAAGCCTCGTCGCTGTGGCTGGCGCCCCAGGCCAGGACCGAGGCATCGCCGAACCCGGCCGAGCCGTCATAGGCCAGTTCGGTCCGGCTGCCCTTGAACGGATAGGAGAAGTCGCCATAGACCTCGGCCCGCTCGGTCTGGCTTTTCTGCACCGAAAGGCTCTGGATGGTCAGATCGCCCTCGTAATTGCCATAGAGCCGCGCGCCGCGGCGGATGCTGTGGCTGGAATCGGCATTGTCGGTCAGGAACGGAAAATCGCTGTCGGTCTGGACATCGGTTTCCTGCCAGAAGGCGGCGGCACCGATGGTCACCCTTTCGGTCAGTTGATAGTCGGCCTTCAGGCTGGCCAGGGTGCTGCGGGCGCCGTCCTCCTCGGTATTGCCGTCATTCTCGTCGGCGACCGAAAAGCCGTCGGTCTCCAGATGCTGGACCGAAAAGGCCAGGCTGCCGGTCTCGCCATTGTGGACGATGCCATAGCGGGCATTCGTCGTTGCGTAGCTGCCATATTCGATCTGCGCCTGCTGATGCGTGCCCGGCGCGTCGGTGGGGGCGGTATAGAGCGAGATCACCCCGGCGATCGCGTCCGAACCATAAAGCGCCGATTGCGGCCCCTTCAGCACCTCGATCCGCGAGAGGTTCCCGGCCAGCAGCCCGCCCCAGTTCAGCTTGATCTGCGTATCCGAGGGGTCGCTGATATCGATGCCGTCATAAAGAACCTTCACATACTGGCCGCCGAGGCCACGCAGGCGCAGGTTGGTAATGGTGCCGAAGCCGCCATTGCCCGAGGCCGAGATGCCGGGCAGCGTTGAAAGGTATTCGACGGCACGGACATTGCCGGCGCGTTCGATCTCGGCGCGGTCGACGACCTCGACCGTGGCGCCGGTGCGGGCGATCTCTTCTTCGGTCTGATTGGCGGTCAGGGTGATCTCGGGCAGGGCATAGATCTCGGGCGCCGGTTCCTGCGCCCAGACGGGCTGGGCAGAGATGGCGGTGGCGACGGCCAGGATGGTCAGGCGGTTCACAGGTTGTATTCCTTCCGGGCGCCCCTGTCGGGCGGGTGCGGGATGTCCGGAAAAAGGGCCCTTCCGAACGGCGAATACCACCACGACGGAAGTTCCGTTTCATGCATGCCCCTCGCATGCATTCAGGGTGATCGCCTGCGGCAGGTCTCCTGACTTCGCGGGTCACGGCTTGGCCGGGCCTTCCCATCCGCAGCCTGCGGACAGTGGCGATCTCCGGCCTCGCTCACCGCTGACAGTTGCGGGGGCAGTCGCGGAATTGCACCGCGTTCCCTTTTCACCGGGCAGGGCCCGGAACCGAGGCAGGGCGGGGTTAGCCCAGACCCGGGCGCCGCGCAAGGATTATTGCCCGCTAACTGTTTGGCGCGGGCAGATCGATGCGGGCGATGACCGGGAAATGGTCGCTGATCTTCCAGTATTCGGTGCCTTCGGCGGTGTCGCGCGGGATCCGCGCCTCGCTGACCCAGCCGGCGGGGGCGTTGCGGCTGTAGAGGATATGGTCGATCCAGACCCGGTGAAAGGTGTCGTTGAAGATCGGGTCGGGAAAGCGGGTGGTGCTGAGATCGCCGAAGTCCAGCGCCTCGCGATCCTTGTCGGGCAGGCTGTCGAACAGCGCATTGCCAAGCGTCAGCCCCGGTTTCCAGACCGACCCCATCAGCGTCTCGACGCCCGAGGCCAGAAGCCGCATTTCCGAGGTGTCGAAGCCCGGCCCGTCATTGATGTCGCCGCAGACCAGAAGCGGGATCCCGGCGGTTTCGGCCTCGGTCAGGTAACGGTCGAGGAAATGGGTGCGGATATGGCGGCACTGCGCCAGCAGGCGGCGGCGGTTGGCATCGGCCATCTGCCACCATTTCGACCATTCATAGGCCTGAAAGATGCCCTTGGACTTCAGATGCAGCCCGAGGATGCGGAACGGCTGGCCGCCGGCGGGGCGGATCTCGGCATAGAGCGGGCGGCGCTCATAGCGGAACCATTCGTAGATGCCGTTCTCCTCGACATCGAGGAAGAAGGGCTCGGAGGCGTCATGGACCGTGCCGGCGGCCGGATCCTCGCTGTCCCAGATCAGCACCGGCGGATCGGCAAAGCTGCCCCGGTCGGTGCGGATCGCCAGCCCGACGCATTGCGACGAGCCCAGCCGCCGCCCGTCCGGGCCGGGCCGCGACATGTAACGCGAGCGCTGGACATGGCAGGACCAGGTTCCCGGCGCCAGCGCATCGAAGATCGCCTGCAATTCACCGCCAAGATTGGGCCCTTCGACGATGACGATCAGATCGGCGTCCAGATCGGCCAGCCCGGCCGAGATCAGCGCCGAACGCTCGGCGACGGTGGGGTTTTCGGACTGCCAGGGCGGTTTGGGGCCGCGCACCCGCGCATTGCCCGGTTTCAGCACCGGCCGGCCTTCGGCGTCGGTGGTGACCATGTCGTTCAGCCATTCAAGGTTCCAGACGGCGATTTTCATGGGCAGATTCCTCGCATCGGTTTGGCGATCATGATCCGATTCCCGCATGAAAGGAATGTGAAACGCGGCGGGGCTCAGCCGCTGTCGATCAGCGCCTCGACCCATTGCGGCACGGTTCCGGTCGCCGGGCCGAGGATCTGGCGGTCGAAATCGCGCGCATTGAGGCTGGCCTCGAGGTTCATCTCGATGCATTCGGCGCCGCGCCGGGCGGCATGCTGGACGAAGCCCGCCGCCGGATAGACATTGCCCGAGGTGCCGATGGCGGCGAACAGGTCGGCCTGGTCCAGCGCCGCCCAGATCCGCTCCATGTGATAGGGCATCTCACCGAACCAGACGATATCCGGGCGGCTTACTCTGGCGGCGCAGCGGGGGCAGGGGTCATTGACCGCCATGACCGCCGGGGCGGGCCAGCGATGCCCGCAGGCGGCGCAGAGCGCGCCGCCGATGCTGCCATGCATGTGGATCACCTCGGGGCTGCCGGCGCGGTCGTGCAGGTCATCGACATTCTGCTTCACCAGCGTCAGGTCGTGATGCCGGGCCAGTCGGGCCAGCGCCAGATGCGCGGCATTCGGCCGGGCCGCCGCCACCTTGCTGCGCCGCGCATTGTAGAAGCGGTGCACCAGTTCGGGATCGCGTGCGAACGCCTCGGGCGTCGCCACATCCTTGATCCGGTGTCTTTCCCACAGCCCGTCGCTGGCGCGAAAGGTCGCCAGCCCGCTTTCGGCCGAGATGCCGGCGCCGGTCAGGACGGTGATGCGCAACCGGCTCAGCGGCAATAGGCCTCGGCGGTCGAGGCAAAGCGCTTGTAACGCGACCAGAAGGCGTTGTCGGAATCGCTTTTCGACATCCGCACGACCTGCGCCTGATGCGGGTCCTTGAAGAAATCGGCGGCACGGCGCTGGTCGGACCGCGACAGCGTCTGGTTCGCCACCTGCTGGATGCAGCCGCAAAGCTGGGAATTGCCACGGGCACGGTCAGAGCGCACACAGGCACTGTCGATGGGGCCGGACATGGCCAGTGGCGCGGTCATCAAAACGGCAGCCGCCGCGATCACGATGCGGTTCAGCATGGACTGTCTCCTCGGTTTCCTTGTCCTATCCTCAGATCGGGGATGCCGGTTTACCCGGTCTCAATGCCCTTCATAGCCACAAGATATAGCAAAATCCTTAAGCGTACTCAATCACCGCGGCGCGAGCGCGCCGTGAGCGGGAGGGCAGTCACGGGGCCGCAATATCTTGTGGCCCGCGCGCGGCGGCCGGTCAGGACGCGGCGACCTCGTATCCGGCGGCGCGGATGGCGGCCAGGGCGGCCTCGCGGTCCAGCCCCTCGACGGTGACGGTTTTCGCCGCC
Source organism: Paracoccus marinaquae (assembly GCF_018860165.1). GTDB lineage: Bacteria > Pseudomonadota > Alphaproteobacteria > Rhodobacterales > Rhodobacteraceae > Paracoccus > Paracoccus marinaquae. The sequence goes on along the minus strand of NZ_JAHKNG010000017.1, from coordinate 44,561 downwards.
AGATCGATGCTGGCCCGGCCGCCGGCCTTGCTCAGCGCGGCCTCGATGGCGGATTTGCAGTGGCCGCAGCTCATGTCGGGAACGGTGAAGGTCATGTCTGCCTCGGATTTGACAACCGCCCTGCATCATGGTCTCGCTTCGGGGGCGAGGCAATGCGCCGCAGGAGGGGTGGATGATCGAGGCGATCGGACTGGATGCCGATGACACGCTGTGGGAGAACGAGACCTTCTTCCGCGTGACCGAATCGGAATTCGTGACCCTTCTGGCCGATCATTGTGATCCCGAGGCGGTGAGCGGCCGGCTCTATGATGTCGAAAGCGCGAACCTGCGCCGCTACGGGTTCGGCATCAAGGGCTTCATGCTGTCGATGGTCGAGACGGCGATCGAATTGACCGACGGTCGCATCGACGGCCGCGCCATCGGCCGGATCCTGGAACTGGGGCAGGACATGCTTGCCCATCCGGTGCTGCTGCTCGACGGGGTCGAGCAGGCGCTGGACGCGCTGGCCAGCCGACGGCTGATCCTGATCACCAAGGGCGATCTGATCGACCAGGAACGCAAGATCGCGGCCTCGGATCTGGCCGAACGGTTCGAGGCGGTCGAGATTCTGGCCGACAAGACGCCCGAGGCCTATGCGCGGGTGCTGGGCCGCCACGGGATCGGCGCCGATGCCTTCGTGATGGCGGGCAATTCGATGAAAAGCGATATCCTGCCGGTGCTGGAACTGGGCGGGCACGGGGTCTTCCTGCCGCGCGAGGTGACCTGGGTGGCCGAGCGGGCCGAGGCGCCGGATCATCCGCGCCTGCATCACCTTGAGGCGATTGCGGATCTGCCGGACCTGGTCGCGCGGCTGGAGTCGGGGATGTGACCGACAACGCCCGTGCCGCCCTGCTGATGACGCTGGGCATGGCCAGCTTTGCCTGCGAGGATGCGCTGCTGAAATTCCTGTCGCAAAGCATCCCCACGGGTGAGTTGCTGCTGGTTCTGGGATTCGCCGGGATGATCCTGTTCGGCGCCTGGGTCGCGCGAAGCTCCGAGGGGCTGCGGCTGCGCGACCTGCTGCATCGCGGGGTCATGCTGCGCAATTTCTGCGAGGCGGTCTGTTCGGTCAGCTTCGTCACCGCGCTGGCGATCGGCGATCTCAGTACGGCCTCGGCGATCCTGCAGGCGCTGCCATTGCTGATGACGCTGGGGGCGGCGCTGTTTCTGGGCGAGCCGGTGGGCTGGCGGCGCTGGCTGTCGATCATGCTGGGCTTTGCCGGCGTGCTGATGATCGTGCGCCCCGGCACCGATGCCTTCCAGCCCGGCTCGATCCTCGCGCTGATCGCGGTGCTGGCGCTGGCGGTGCGCGATCTGGTCACGCGGCGGCTTCCGGCCTCGATCGGCTCGGGCACGCTGACCGCCTCGGCCTTCGGCGCGATCGGGATCGCGGGGCTGGTCCTGCTGATCCTCGACGCGCAGAGGCTGGTGGCGCCGCGCCCGGTCGAAGGGGTGATGATGGCCGCGTCGCTGTGCTTCGGGCTGGCCGGCTATATCACCATGGTGATCGCGACCCGCATCGGCGAGATTGGGGCGATCGCGCCCTTCCGCTATTCCCGGCTGGTCTTCGCGATCATCCTCGGGGTGGTGATCTTTGCCGAACGGCCCGATCTCTGGACGCTGGCCGGTGCCGGGCTCATCGCGTCGGCCGGCGGCTATGCGATGTGGCGCGAGGCACGGCTGCGCCGGCGTCGGAAATCGGATCCCGCGGGCAGCCTGATCCGGCCGGGATAGGCGGTCGTGTCCGACCGGCCTGGCGGTGCCGGGCAGGGGGGCCGCCGTCGCTCCGGACCGGACGGCCCGTCATTCCCGCGCCGGTTCCCGCGGGCTGGCGCTTGACACCGCCGTTCCGCGCTTTACCTGAACGCCCATGTCCGATCGGCTGATCCTTTCCGGCGCCCCCGAGGGCTATGACGCAGCACTGATCGCGCGCGAGGCCGCGCGTGGCCAGCCGGTGATCCATATCGCCCGCGACGACCGGCGCATGGCGGCGATGCGCGCGGCCCTGGCCTTTCTGGCGCCCGATCTGCCGGTGCTGGACTTTCCGGCCTGGGATACCACGCCCTATGACCGTGTCTCACCCGCGCCGGAGGTGCAGGCGGCGCGCATGGCCACGCTGGCCGGGCTGGCGCAGGGCGCGATTCGGGGGCCGTTCGTCCTGCTGACGACGCTGAACGCGGCCTTGCAGCGCGTGCCTCCGCGCGATCTGGTCGCGGGCGCCAGTTTCACCGCGTCGGTCGGCCAGCGCATCGATGAGGCCGGCCTGCGCGGTTTCCTGATCCGCATGGGCTTCGTGCAGTCGCCAACCGTGACCGAGCCGGGCGACTATGCCATCCGCGGCGGCATCATCGACATCTTTCCGCCCGGCGAATCCGGCCCGGTGCGGCTGGATCTGTTCGGCGACGTGCTGGACGGCGCGCGCCGTTTCGATCCGGTCAGCCAGCGCACTACCGAAACGCTGAACCGGGTCGAGATCGCGCCCATGTCCGAGGTGATCCTGGATGAGCCCGCGATCACCCGGTTCCGCCAGAACTACCGCGCCGAATATGGCGGCGGCAGCAACGACCCGCTGTATGAGGGCGTCAGCGCCGGCCGCAAGATGGCGGGGATGGAGCACTGGCTGCCCTGGTTCCATGAACGGATGGACAGCCTGTTCGGCTATCTTCCCGGCGCCTCGGTGGTCCTTGACGATCATGTCGGACAGGTGATCGACGCCCGGCGCGAGATGATCCGCGAACAGTTCGAGGCCCGCCGCGCCGCGCTGGCGGCCAAGGGGCGCAGCGATACGGTCTACAAGCCCGTGCCGCCCGAGGCGATGTTTCCGGGCGATGCGGAATGGCAGGGCTGGCTGGCATCGCATCGGGTGCTGCGCCTGTCGGTCCTGCCGCAACCTCCGGGGCCGGGGGTGCTGGATGCGGGCGGCCGCGCCGGGCGCAATTTCGCGCCCGAGCGGCAGGCGGAATCCGTAAACCTTTTCAAAGAACTGGCCGATCATGTGAAGGCGTTGCGAAAGGACCGCCGGGTGATCCTTGCCAGCTTTTCCGAAGGCGCGCGCGAGCGCCTTTCGGGGCTGCTGGCCGATGAGGGGCTGACCGGCACGACAAACATCGGGCATCTGCGCGACCTGGCCGACGGGGCCGGCGCGGTCGGCCTTGCGGTCTGGCCGCTGGAACAGGGCTTTGTCGCCGACGGTCAGGCGCTTGGCCGGCTGGCGGTGATCTCGGAACAGGACGTTCTGGGCGACCGGCTGATCCGTGGCGCGAAGAAGCGCCGCCGGGCCGAGGATTTCCTGAAGGACACGACCAGCCTGACGCCGGGCGATCTGGTCGTGCATGTCGAACACGGCATCGGCCGCTATACCGGGCTTGAGACGATCAAGGCCGCCGGTGTGCCGCATGATTGCGTGGCGCTGGAATATGCCGGCGGCGACCGGCTGTTCCTGCCGGTCGAGAATATCGAACTGCTGAGCCGCTATGGCCATGAAGAGGGCCTTCTGGACCGCCTGGGCGGCGGCGCCTGGCAGGCCCGCAAGGCGCGGCTGAAGGAACGCATCCGGCTGATCGCCGACAAGCTGATGCGGGTCGCCGCCGAACGCCTGCTGCGCCCCGCCCCGGTGCTGGAGCCCGAGGATCACGACTGGCAGGCCTTTTCCGCCCGCTTCCCCTACAGCGAGACCGACGACCAGCAGGCCGCCATCGACGACGTGCTGGAAGATCTGGCCGCGGGCCGGCCGATGGACCGTCTGGTGGTCGGCGATGTCGGCTTCGGCAAGACCGAGGTGGCGATGCGCGCCGCCTTCGTCGCCGCCTCGCAGGGGATGCAGGTCGCCGTGGTCGCGCCGACGACCCTGCTGGCCCGCCAGCATTTCAGGACCTTCGCCGAGCGGTTTCGCGGCACCGCGATCACCGTCCGGCCGCTGTCACGCTTTGTGCCGGCCAAGGATGCCGCGAAGACCCGCGAGGGACTGGCCGAGGGCAGCGTCGATATCGTCATCGGCACCCATGCGGTGCTGGCGAGGCAGGTGCGCTTCAAGCGGCTGGGCCTGCTGGTGATCGACGAAGAGCAGCATTTCGGCGTCGCCCACAAGGAGCGGCTGAAAGAGATGCGCAGCGATATCCACGTCCTGACCCTGACCGCCACGCCGATCCCGCGCACGCTGCAACTGTCGCTGACCGGGGTGCGCGATCTGTCGATCATCGGCACCCCGCCGGTCGATCGTCTGGCGATCCGCACCTATGTCAGCGAATTCGACAGCGTGACCATCCGCGAGGCGCTGCTGCGCGAGAAATACCGGGGCGGGCAAAGCTTCTTCGTCGTGCCGCGCCTCAGCGACCTGCCCGACGTGGAACACTGGCTGAGCGAGAATGTCCCCGAGGTCAGCTATATCGTCGCCCATGGCCAGCTTGCGGCCGGCGATCTGGACGGCCGCATGAACGCCTTCTACGACGGCAGCCATGACGTGCTTCTGGCGACCTCGATCGTGGAAAGCGGCCTCGACATCCCGACCGCCAACACCATGGTGGTCTGGCGGGCGGACATGTTCGGGCTGGCGCAGCTTTACCAGATCCGGGGTCGGGTCGGGCGCTCGAAGGCCCGGGCCTATTGCTATCTGACCACCAGGCCGCGCGCGCCGCTGACGCCGCAGGCGATCCGGCGGCTGAAATTCCTCGGCTCGATCGACGGGCTGGGGGCAGGCTTCAACCTCGCCTCGCAGGATCTGGACCTGCGCGGGGCCGGCAATCTTCTGGGCGAGGAACAGTCCGGCCATATCAAGGAAGTCGGCTTCGAACTGTATCAGGCGATGCTTGAGGAAACCATCGCCAAGCTGAAATCGGGCGAGATCGAGGGCACGCCCGAGGACGAATGGGCGCCGCAGCTGAACCTTGGCGTGCCGGTGACGATTCCGGAAAGCTATATCCCCGATCTGGATGTGCGGCTGGGCCTCTATCGCCGTCTGGCCGGGCTGACCACCAAGGTCGAACTGGAGGGCTTCGCGGCCGAACTGATCGACCGCTTCGGCAAGCTGCCGCGCGAGGTGAACACGCTGATGCTGGTCATCCGCATCAAGGCCATGGCCAAGCGTGCCAATATCGCCCGGCTGGACGCCGGCCCCAAGGGGGCGACGGTGCAGTTCCACAATGACAAGTTCCCGAACCCGGCCGGCCTGGTCGAGTTCCTGACCGACCAACGCGGGCTGGCCAAGGTCGAGGGCAACAAGATCGTGCTGCGCCGCGACTGGGGCGCGGATGCCGATCGTATCAAGGGCGCCTTCGCCATCGCCCGCGATCTGGCCGCAAAGGCCAGGGCCGCGACGTGACCGCGCAGGTCCGCTTTGACCGGGGACCGGTGCCGGGCGGCACCCTGTTCGCCGATCCGCAGGCGCTGATCCGGGCCGATGATCCGGCCGGGGTTCCCGCGGCATTGGCGGCGATGGAGGCGGCGCAGACACGGGGGCACTGGCTGGCGGGATACCTGTCCTATGAACTGGGCCATGCGCTGACCCCGAAGCTGGCGCCGCTGATGCTGCCGGCCCGTGATGTGCCGTTGATCCTGATGGGGGTGTTCGATCGGCCGCGTCCCGCGCCGGCGCTGCCCGCACCTGACGGCGTCCATATTGACGCGCCGCGCCCGCTGTGGTCGCGCGACCGCTACGACCGCGCGATCAGGGCGGTGCATGACTATATCGAGGCGGGCGATACCTATCAGATCAACCTGACCTTCCCGATGGAGGCCAGCGTGGCGGGCGATCCGCTGGCGATCTATGCCGCATTGGCCGCGCGCCAGCCGGTGGGCGAGGGGGCCTTTGTCGATCTGGGCGGCCCGGCGGTGCTGTCGCGCAGCCCCGAGCTGTTCTTCGCGGTCGACGAGGCCCGCCGGATCGAGACCCGGCCGATGAAGGGCACGGCCCCGCGCGGCACGACCCCGGCCCATGACGCCGCGCTGGCCGCAGCCCTTGCCGCCTCGGAAAAGGACCGGGCCGAGAACCTGATGATCGTGGATCTGTTGCGCAACGATATCAGCCGGGTCTGCCTGCCGGGCAGCGTGCGGGTGCCGAGGCTGTTCGAGATCGAACCCTACGTTACGGTTCATCAGATGACCTCGACCGTCACGGGCCAGCTGGCCGATAGTGCCAGCCTGTCCAAGATTCTCTGCGCGCTGTTCCCCTGCGGCTCGATCACCGGGGCACCGAAGATCCGCGCGATGGAGATCATCGCCGAACTGGAGGACACGCCACGCGGCGTCTATTGCGGGGCCATCGGCTGGATCGATCCTGCCGGGCCGATGCGATTCTCGGTCGCGATCCGCTCGCCGCTCATGATGCGGCCCGGCCTGTTGCGCCTGAATGTCGGCGGCGGCATCGTTCATGACAGCCGCGCGGGTCCGGAATGGGAGGAAGCATTGTGCAAATCGGCCTTCATGAACCTGTCCCCGAAGGCCTGACCGTCATCGAGACGATGCGGGTGGAAGCCGACGGCACGATCCGGCTGTGGCCGCTGCATCTGGATCGCCTGCGGCGCGACTGCGCGGCGGTGGGTTTTCCGCTGGATGAGATGCGGCTTGCGGCGGGGCTGGCCGAACTGCCGCGCGGACAGGTGTTGCGGTCGCGGCTGACGGTCGATGCCGGCGGGCGGATCGTCGTGAGTCACGCGCCGCTGCCGCCGAACCCGCAGCAATGGCATGTGGTGATCTCCGCACGATGCCTGGACAGTGCCGATCCGTGGCTGCGGATCAAGACCTCGCACCGACCGGCGTATGAGGCCGCTCGGGCTGCGTTGCCCAAGGGATGCGATGAGGCGATTCTTCTGAACGAGCGCGGCGAGATCTGCGAGGGCACGATCACCAACCTGTTTCTGCGCCGCCGCGGGCGGTTGCTGACGCCCGCGCTGGATTGCGGCCTGCTGCCGGGCGTGCTTCGCGCGGATTTGCTGGCCTCGGGCGAGGCCGAGGAGGCGGTGCTGAAGCCGGCTGATCTGGCCGAGGGAGCGCTGTTCTGCGGGAACGCGCTGCGCGGGTTGATCCCCGCACGCCTGACCGGAACCGTCTGAGCCGTTGTCCGTCCGCGGTGCCTTGCGCGCCGAAACAGAAAAGGGGGCCCCGACAGAAGAAACCCCGCATCGCGCCGCGATGCGGGGTTTCTGAGGCGGGATCGACCCGAGGTGGTGGCCGGATCAGTCGGCGGTCAGAAGCGGCGTGTTCGACTTGCCGATCCGCGGCGCGTCCGGGCCGGTGATGTCGAAGACGGGCTTGTCGTCCTCGATCTTCACCCGGACCACGCCACCCTTGGTCAGCCGGCCGAACAGCAGTTCCTCGGCCAGCGGTTTCTTGATGTTCTCCTGGATCACCCGGGCCAGCGGGCGCGCGCCCATCCGGTCGTCGTAACCCTTCTCGGCCAGCCAGTCGGCGGCTTCCGGGGTCAGTTCGATATGGACATTGCGGTCCATCAGCTGGGCTTCCAGTTGCAGCACGAATTTCTCGACCACATGGACGACGGTCTCGCGCGCCAGCGGCGCGAAGCTGATCACGGCATCCAGGCGGTTGCGGAACTCGGGCGTGAAGGTGCGCTCGATCGCCTCGGTATCCTCGCCCTCGCGGCGGTCGCGGCCGAAGCCGATGGCGGCCTTGGCCAGATCCGAGGCGCCGGCATTCGAGGTCATGATCAGGATCACATTGCGGAAATCGACCTGCCGGCCGTTATGGTCGGTCAGCTTGCCGTGATCCATCACCTGCAACAGGATGTTGTAGACATCGGGATGCGCCTTCTCGATCTCGTCCAGCAGCAGCACGCAATGCGGATGCTGGTCGACGCCATCGGTCAAAAGCCCGCCCTGGTCGAAACCGACGTAACCCGGGGGCGCGCCGATCAGGCGGCTGACGGCGTGTTTCTCCATGTATTCGGACATGTCGAAGCGAAGCAGTTCGACCCCCAGCGTGCTGGCCAGTTGCTTGGCAACTTCGGTCTTGCCGACACCGGTCGGTCCGGCAAAGAGATAGTTGCCGATCGGCTTTTCCGGTTCGCGCAGGCCGGCGCGGGCCAGCTTGATGGCCGAGGCCAGGGCCTCGATGGCGCTGTCCTGACCGAAGACCACGCGCTTCAGCGCACTGTCCAGATCGCGCAGGATCTCGGCATCGTCCTTGCTGACATTCTTCGGCGGGATGCGAGCGATCTTGGCCACGACCGCCTCGATCTCCTTGGGGCTGATGGTCTTGCGCCGCTTGCTTTCGCTGAGCAGATGCTGCGCGGCACCGGCCTCGTCGATCACGTCGATGGCGCTGTCGGGCAGCTTGCGGTCATTGATATAGCGACTGGCCAGTTCGACCGCCGCCTTGATCGCGTCATTGGTATAGCGCAGCTCGTGATGTTTCTCGAAATGCGGCTTCAATCCCATCAGGATCTTCACCGAATCCGCGACCGAAGGCTCGTTCACGTCGATCTTCTGGAACCGCCGCGACAGCGCGCGGTCCTTTTCGAAATGCTGGCGATATTCCTTGTAGGTGGTCGAGCCCATGCAGCGCATCTTGCCGCCCGCAAGCGCCGGTTTCAGCAGGTTCGAGGCATCCATCGCCCCGCCCGAGGTCGCGCCGGCGCCGATCACCGTGTGGATCTCGTCGATGAACAGGATCGCGTCGTCGTGGTTTTCCAGTTCCTTGACGACGGCTTTCAGGCGTTCCTCGAAATCGCCGCGATAGCGGGTGCCGGCCAGAAGCGCGCCCATGTCCAGGGAAAAGATCGTGGCGCCGGACAGCACCTCGGGGGTCTCGCCCTCGACGATCTTCTTGGCCAGCCCCTCGGCGATGGCGGTCTTGCCGACGCCCGGGTCGCCGACCAGCAGCGGGTTGTTCTTGCGCCGGCGGCACAGCACCTGAATGCAGCGCTCGACCTCGTCCTCGCGGCCGATCAGCGGATCGACATCGCCCTTTTTCGACTTGGCGTTCAGATCGACGCAGTATTTCGACAGCGCGGTTTCTTCCTTGGCCTCCTGCGCCGGTTCGGCCGGCTTGGTCTCGGCCGGCTCGTCCGAGCCGACGACCTTGCGGTTCTCGCTGAAGCTGGGATTCTTGGCCACGCCATGGGCGATGAAATTGACCGCGTCATAGCGGGTCATGTCCATTTCCTGCAGGAAGAACGCCGCGTTCGATTCGCGTTCCGCGAAGATCGCGACCAGCACGTTGGCGCCGGTGACCTCCTGCCGGCCCGAGCTTTGCACGTGAATCGCCGCGCGCTGGATCACCCGCTGGAAGGCGGCGGTCGGCACCGCCTCGGACCCTTCGACATCGGTGACCAGGGTGGACAGGTCATCCTCGATGAAGTCGATCAGAAGCTTGCGCAATTCGTCCAGATTGACGTTGCAGGCGCGCATGACCCTGACCGCATCCGGCTCCTCGGTCAGCGCCAGCAGCAGATGTTCCAGCGTCGCCAGTTCGTGTCGGTGTTCATTTGCCAGCGCAAGCGCCTGATGAATTGCCTGTTCCAGGGAGGTCGAGAAGCTTGGCACGGGTCGTCTCCTGTCAGTCGGCTGGCGGTATGGGCATATCTTGCGGCCCACCTGCCCAGACTGTCACGATACAGTTAAGATTTGGTGGATTTCGCCCGGCATCAAGTGCTTTTTAATAAAACCGGCACGTTTTTCCCATGAATGAGGCAGATGTGATGATCGCTGGGGCGCATTTCAACCCGGGGCAGGAAAAGCGCCAGGCGCGCTTGCCTGTGGCCCAAAAGCCTCAGAAACGGTCCTTCATCTCGCGCAACCGGGCGAAGACGTCGGCATCGGACGCGTCCCCCAAGCCCAGCCCGGCGCGCAGTGCGGCCACGCGCAGGAAGGGGTTGGTGGCCTGTTCCTCGGCCAGTGTCGCCGGCGCGCATGGCTGCCGGGTTTCGGCCACGGCGGCCAGCCGGTCGCGCAGGGCGGCATTCCCGGGGTCGACCGACAGGGCAAAGGCGCCATTGCCGGCGCAATAGTCATGCCCTGAACAGATCAGCGTGCTGCCGGGCAGGGCGTTCAGCCGCTGCAGGCTGGCCCACATCATCGTCGCGCTGCCCTCGAACAGGCGCCCGCAGCCCAGGGCCATCAGGCTGTCGGCGGTGAAGGCATACCCCGATCGCGGCAGGTGATAGGCGAGATGCCCGATGGTATGGCCCGACACGTCGATCACCTCGACCGGCTCGCCCAGAATCTGCAGCGCCTCGCCCGGCGCGACCGAGATATCGAGGGGCGGAAGCCGGTGCGCGTCGGCCGCCGCGCCGATGACCTTGGCGCCGGTGGCGGCGACGATCTCGGGCACGGCCTGGATGTGGTCGGGATGGTGATGGGTCAGCAGAATCGCATCCAGCCCCCAGCCGCGCGCGGCCAGTTCGCCCAGGACCGGCGCGGCTTCGGGTGCGTCGATCAGCACGGTTCCGGCCTTGCCATGCAGCAGATAGGCATAGTTGTCCTGCAGGCAGCGCAGGGTGACCAGTTCCAGCGGCATTGGCAATTCCCCTTCTCTGTGATGTGGTCGAACCTGACAAAAGCCGGCCCGGGGCGCAATGCATCACGACATCGAAGATCTGCGGCGGTTCTACTATCAGCGGGCGCTTGGCCGCGTGGTGCAGCGCATCCTGCGCGACCGGCTGGTGGAACGCTGGCCGCCCGCGTCCTGCACCGGCATGAATGTCGCGGGATTCGGTTTTGCCGCGCCGATGCTGCGGCCCTATCTGCCCAAGGCCCGCCGGGTCATCGCGCTGATGCCGGGGCCGCAGGGGGCGATGGCCTGGCCTGCGGGGGCGCCCAATCACAGCGTCCTGTGCGATGAAACCGCCTGGCCGATCGAGACCGGCAGCATCGACAGGCTGATCATGCTGCACGGGCTGGAAACCAGCGACCATCCGGGCGCGCTTCTGGCCGAGGCCTGGCGGGCATTGGGGCCGGGCGGGCGGGTGATCCTGATGGTGCCGAACCGGGCCGGATTGTGGGCGGCATCGGATGGCACGCCTTTCGGCTTCGGCCGCAGCTATACCGCCGGGCAGATCGAGACGCCGGCCCGCGCGGCGGGCTTCGTTCCCGAATGGTTCGGCTCGGCGGTCTATATCCCGCCGTCGAACCGCCGCTTCTGGCTGCGCAGCGCGCAGATGTGGGAAAGGACCGGCGCGCGGATCAGCCGGGTGCTGATCGCCGGCGTGATCATCGTCGAGCTGTCGAAGCAGAGCCGCGCCCAGGTCGGCCCGGGGCTGAAGGTGCATGTGCCAAGCCCGCTGGACATTCTGGAGGGGGTGGGGTTGCCGAGGCCGGGCCGGGCGCCGGCCGCAAATCGCGACGCTTTCGGCGGCCGGACCCGCGCCGCCGAAGCGGCACACCGGCGCTGAGTCGCAAAACCTGTCCATAAGGTGAGGTGTCGCGTCGGCGGAAAACTGCCTATACTGACCGAGTAGTTAGTTTTTAGACGGTGTGATGTCATGTGTGCTGTTTGCGTATCTCCCGCGTTGGACGACTGGCCCATCTTCATTCTCTGTGCAGCAGGAATTCAGCGTCGAGAAGGCCAGTTGACCGAGACCTTGCGGTCGCGTCGGATCCCGTTTCGTGTGCTTGAGACGGTTCGTGGCGCCTCGCCTATCGGTGGCAGGGCGCAACTTCATCGCCGGGTTTGGAAAATTGTTTGTGATGAAGATTTGCCTGGGGTGATCATTATCGAGGACGGGGCCCGGCTGATGCCGGGCTTCGTTGGTTTTATGGCCTCCGGCGGCCATCTCCATTCCGATCTGACGCAGCTCTGTTACCGCAAGGCGCGGGTCTGGCTGTGGGGCGGCAGCGAGGCCGCGCCCGGGGTGCGGCTGCGCCCGCTGGCGGCAAGTACCGGGCTTGCCTCGGGCTATGCGCTGTCCTGGCGCGGCGCCGGGCACCTGCTGGAGGCTGCGGCAAGGGCCGATCGCCAGCCCCCGGCCGAAGGCAACCGGGCGCTTGCCGCGGACTGGCCCTGCGATGTGACCAGGCTGGGCGCGCTGGTCTCCCGTCCGCAACTGGTCGAGCCGCCCGAATGGCTGGCCGACGCGGCGCCGGCGGCAAAGCCGCAGCCGCAGACCGACGAGGCGGATTGGCGCGGACTGGTCGCCGCGACGGTGCCGGTTTCGGCAACGGATCGCCTGCGCGGTTTCGCGCGCAACAGTTTCAGCCGCGAGTTGTCGCCCGGATTCTGATCCGGAGACTGACCGAATCCCTGTCAGGGCCGCCGGGTTTCCGTCACGGAACCTGCGGCCCTTGCGCTGCAGGGTGCGACAGCCTGTCGCAGCGGGCGATGATGCCCCCGGCATCGTTGCCCGACCTGCTTCGGGATGCCCGCTGTCCTAAGGTCGCACCGCCTCTCATTTCCGTGTGTTTGGCGGTTGCCGGGCGCGAAATCACCTGCTAGAGACGCCGCAGATTTCAGGGCGGCCCTCCAAAAGCCGTGCCACCGCGACCCGCACCCCGTGACAGACTGGGCCTCAGGCCCGGCCCGCCGACGGGGATTGCGCCAACCGTAAAGGATGACCGTGGCCAACTCCGTTTCCATGTCCCAGAGCATCGCCGGGCGTTATGCGCAGGCCGTCTTCGACATCGTGAAGGAAGAAGGAGGGCTGGACGCTCTGGCCCGACAGATCGACGATCTGGGCGCGGCGCTGGCGGACAGTGCCGATCTGCGCGAGGTGATCGCCTCGCCCGTCTTCTCCCGCGACCAGCAGGGCAAGGTGATCGGGGCGCTGGCCTCGAAGATGGGCCTGTCGGCCACGCTGACCAACACGCTGAAGCTGATGGCGCAGAACCGCCGCCTCTTCGTGCTGCCGCAACTGGTGAACCGGCTGCAGGCACTGATCGCGGATGATCGGGGCGAGGTCACCGCGGATGTGACCAGCGCGGTTGCGCTGACCGACGACCAGCAGGCGCGGCTGCGCGACACACTGGCGAAGAAATCCGGCAAGACCGTGAAACTGAATACCCGCGTCGATGAGGGCCTCATCGGCGGCATGATTGTCAAGCTGGGCTCGCAGATGGTCGATTCGTCGGTCCGCTCGAAGCTCGCCTCCCTCCAGAACGCTATGAAAGAGGTCGGATAATGGGAATCCAGGCAGCCGAGATTTCGGCGATCCTCAAGGATCAGATCAAGAATTTCGGCCAGGACGCCGAGGTGGCCGAGGTCGGCCAGGTGCTGTCCGTCGGTGACGGCATCGCCCGCATCTACGGTCTGGACAAGGTTCAGGCCGGCGAGATGGTGGAGTTCCCGGGCGGCATCCGCGGCATGGTGCTGAACCTCGAAACCGACAACGTCGGCGTCGTGATCTTCGGCGACGACCGTGACATCAAGGAAGGCGATACCGTCAAGCGCACCGGCGCCATCGTGGACGTGCCGGTCGGCAAGGCGCTGCTGGGCCGCGTCGTCGACGCGCTTGGCAACCCGATCGACGGCAAGGGCCCGATCGAGACCGATACCCGCGCCATCGCCGATGTGAAGGCGCCGGGCATCATGCCGCGCAAGTCGGTGCACGAGCCGATGGCGACCGGCCTGAAGGCCGTCGACGCGATGATCCCGATCGGCCGCGGCCAGCGCGAGCTGATCATCGGCGACCGCCAGACCGGCAAGACCGCCCTGGCGCTGGACACGATCCTGAACCAGAAGAGCTATAACGGCCGCGAAGCCGATGGCATGAAGACGCTGCACTGCATCTATGTCGCCGTGGGTCAGAAGCGTTCGACCGTCGCCCAGCTGGTGCAGAAGCTCGAGGAAACCGGCGCGATGGCCTATACGACCATCGTCGCCGCCACCGCCTCGGATCCCGCGCCGATGCAGTTCCTGGCGCCCTATTCGGCGACCGCCATCGGGGAATATTTCCGCGACAACGGCATGGACGCGCTGATCATCTATGACGATCTCAGCAAGCAGGCCGTGGCCTACCGCCAGATGTCGCTGCTGCTGCGCCGTCCGCCCGGGCGCGAAGCCTATCCGGGCGACGTGTTCTACCTGCATAGCCGCCTGCTCGAGCGTTCGGCCAAGCTGAACGAGAAGAACGGCGCCGGTTCGCTGACCGCGCTGCCGATCATCGAGACCCAGGCGGGCGACGTGTCGGCCTATATCCCGACCAACGTGATCTCGATCACCGACGGCCAGATCTTCCTCGAGACGGAACTGTTCTTCCAGGGCATCCGCCCGGCCGTGAACACCGGTCTGTCGGTCAGCCGCGTGGGTTCGTCGGCACAGACCAAGGCGATGAAATCGGTCGCCGGCCCGGTCAAGCTGGAACTGGCGCAGTATCGCGAAATGGCGGCCTTCGCGCAGTTCGGTTCGGACCTCGATGCCGCGACCCAGCGTCTGCTGAACCGTGGCGCGCGCCTGACCGAGCTGATGAAGCAGCCGCAGTATCGCCCGCTGACCAACGCCGAGATCGTGATCGTCATCTATGCCGGCACCAAGGGCTATGTCGACAACGTGCCGGTGCGCGAGGTCGTGGCCTGGGAAGAGGGGCTGATCCAGTTCCTGCGCAACCAGAAATCGGCACTGCTGGACGACATCACGACCAATGACCGCAAGGTTGCCGGCGAGCTGGAAGACGCGATCAGGGCGGCGCTGGACGAATACAACAAGACCCGCGCCTGAGAGGGGGAATAGATGCCCAGTCTCAAGGATCTCAAGAACCGGATCGAAAGCGTCAAAAACACGCGGAAGATCACCAAGGCCATGCAGATGGTCGCCGCGGCGAAACTGCGCCGCGCACAGGACGCGGCCGAGGCGTCGCGTCCCTATGCCGACCGCATGGCAACGGTGATCGCGGGCCTCAGCGCGGCCGTGGCCGGATCAGAAAGCGCGCCGCGGTTGCTGATCGGCACCGGGGCCGACCAGAAGCATCTGCTGGTGGTGATGACCTCGGAACGCGGCCTGGCCGGCGGTTTCAACAGCTCGATCGTCAAGCTGGCCCGCCAGCGGGCCGATCTGCTGCGCGCGCAGGGCAAGGATGTCACCATCCTGACCGTCGGCAAGAAGGGCCGCGAGCAGTTGAAGCGTGAATATGGCAATCTCTTTGTCAGTCACGTCGATCTGTCCGAGGTCAAGCGCGTGGGCTATGACAATGCCCGCGCCATCGCCGACGACATTCTGGAGCGGTTCGAGGCCGGCGGTTTCGACGTTGCCACGATCTTCTACAACCGGTTCGAATCGGTCATCAGCCAGATCCCGACCGCCCGCCAGATCATCCCGGCCGAAGCGGCCGCGGGCGAGGCGGACGCCGCCCTGGCGCTGTATGATTACGAACCCAGCGAAGAAACCATCCTGGCCGATCTGCTGCCGCGTTCGGTCGCGACGCAGATCTTCGCGGCGCTTCTGGAAAATGCTGCCTCCGAACAGGGGGCGCGGATGACGGCCATGGACAACGCCACGCGCAATGCCGGCGACATGATCGACAGGCTGACGACGGTTTACAACCGCTCGCGTCAGGCGGCGATCACCAAGGAACTCATCGAAATCATTTCGGGCGCAGAGGCGCTCTGACCGTAACGCAGAGGTGACAACATGGCAGAGGCCAAGGGTAAAATCACACAGGTGATCGGCGCCGTCGTAGACGTGCAGTTCGACGACCACCTGCCGGCGATCCTGAACGCGCTGGAAACCGAGAACAACGGCAAGAAGCTGGTTCTGGAAGTCGCCCAGCATCTGGGCGAGAACACCGTCCGCACCATCGCCATGGACTCGACCGAAGGTCTGGTCCGCGGCGAGCCGGTGCGCGACATGGGCGGCCCGATCTCGGTGCCGGTGGGCGACGTGACGCTGGGCCGGATCATCAACGTCGTCGGCGATCCCGTGGACGAGGGCGCCCCGATCGAGACCACCGAGCGGCGCGCCATCCACCAGCCCGCCCCCGACTTCGCCCAGCAGGCGACCAGCTCGGAAATCCTGGTGACCGGCATCAAGGTCATCGACCTACTGGCCCCCTATTCCAAGGGCGGCAAGATCGGCCTGTTCGGCGGCGCCGGCGTGGGCAAGACGGTTCTGATCATGGAACTGATCAACAACATCGCCAAGGTGCACTCGGGCTACTCGGTCTTCGCCGGCGTGGGTGAACGCACCCGTGAAGGCAACGACCTCTATCACGAGATGGTCGAATCGGGCGTCATCAAGCCCGACAACCTGACGGAATCGCAGGTGGCACTGGTTTACGGCCAGATGAACGAGCCTCCGGGGGCGCGGATGCGCGTCGCCCTGACCGGCCTGACCGTGGCCGAGCAGTTCCGCGACGCCACCGGGACCGACGTTCTGTTCTTCGTCGACAACATCTTCCGCTTTACCCAGGCGGGTTCCGAGGTGTCGGCGCTTCTGGGCCGTATTCCTTCGGCCGTGGGCTACCAGCCGACGCTGGCCACCGACATGGGCGCGATGCAGGAACGCATCACCTCGACCAAGAACGGCTCGATCACCTCGATCCAGGCCGTCTACGTTCCGGCCGACGACCTGACCGACCCGGCGCCGGCCACGACCTTCGCCCACCTCGACGCCACGACCGTTCTGTCGCGCGCGATCTCGGAACTGGGCATCTACCCGGCCGTGGACCCGCTGGACTCGAACTCGCGGATCCTCGACCCGGCCGTCGTGGGTGAGGAACACTACAACACCGCCCGCGAAGTTCAGGGTATCCTGCAGAAATACAAGTCGCTGCAGGACATCATCGCCATTCTCGGCATGGACGAACTGTCGGAAGAGGACAAGCTGACCGTGGCCCGCGCCCGGAAAATCCAGCGCTTCCTGTCCCAGCCCTTCGACGTGGCCAAGGTGTTCACCGGTTCGGACGGCGTTCAGGTGCCGCTGGAAAAGACCATCGCCTCCTTCAAGGCCGTGGTTGCCGGCGAATATGACCACCTGCCCGAAGCCGCCTTCTACATGGTCGGCGACATCGACGAGGTGAAGGCGAAAGCCGAGCGTCTCGCGGCCGAAGCCGCGTAAGGGGGCGAGATGGCCGATACCATGCAGTTCGACCTCGTGTCGCCGGAACGGAGCCTTGTCTCCGTCCCGGTGCGCGAGGTGCGCCTGCCGGGCACCGAGGGCGATCTGACCGCCATGCCCGGCCATGCCGCAACCATCGTCACCCTGCGCCCGGGCATTGTCACGGTGCTGGCAGAGGATGGGCAGCAGACCGAATTCGCGGTGTCCGGCGGCTTCGCCGAAATCAACGGTGAAGCGGTCAGCCTGCTGGCCGAGCGCGGTCATCCGCGCGCCGAAGTCACGCAGGAGGTCTTCAACGAGATGATGGCCGAAGTCCATCGCAAGAAGAAGGCCGCCGAACAGAAGCGCGAAAGCGTCGGCGAAGAGGTCGTGACCGCGGCGGTCAAGCTTCTGGCCGATATGGAGGCGCTTGGCACCCATATCGGGCTGGACCCCAATCACAGCAATTTCGTCGATTGATCGCGAGCCCAGGCCCGGTCAGCCCGACCGAAAAGGAAACGCCCCGGCTTCGCCGGGGCTTTTTCTTGCGTCTCAAGACGTTGTAGGCTCGGCTGCGGGAGGAAAGGATGCAGCGTTTCAGTTCCAGCGGGGTCGGGGTCACACGCGGAAGCGTCGTGCTGTTTTCCGCCTTCGAGGATAACGGCCCGATGTGGTCGGGCGAAGGCGCGCGCGTGGCCCGTCAGCCGGTGCAGTTCACGACACCCTTCCTGACCCCGCCGGTGGTGCATGTCTCGGTCGGGATGTGGGATATCGAAGGCAGCAGCAACCAGCGCGCCGACATCTCGGTCGACAGGGTGACCGAGGCGGGGTTCGAGATCGTCTTCCGTACCTGGGGCGATACCCGCGTGGCCCGTATCCGGGCCGAATGGCTGGCCATCGGCGCGGTCCGGCACGAGGACGATTTCGACCTGTAGGGCGCGGATCGGCGCCGGACCCTTGCCACCTCAGGCCCGGTCCAGATTGACCGCGATCAGCCCCGCAACCTCGTCGGGATGGGTGATCGGCAGCATATGCCCCGCCTCGGGCACATTGGCGCGGCCGACATCCGGCAGCCGTGCCGCCAGCGCATCGGCCACCGCATGGATCACCTGAGGGGAGTTCGCGCCCGAGATCAGCAGAACCGGTGCCTCGATTGCCTCCAGCCCGCCCGGACGCAGGATCCCGGCCCGATCCCCCGACAGCGTGGGTGCGGTTCCCGCCACCAGCCCGATCCGCGCGCGCATCTGGTCCTGCATGCGCGGGGGCAGGTCGTCATAGCCCTGCGCGCCCCAGGCGGACATGAAGGCGCGTGTGGCCTCTTCCTCGTGCCCCGAGGCCATCAGGTCGGTCAACTGGGAATCGCGCGCGGCCTGAAGCGGGTCCGGGGCGGCGGCGAACAGGACCGGCTCGATCAGGGTCAGGCTGCGGATCGCCTCGGGCGCCGCCACCGCGATGCGCAGCGCCACGGTCGCGCCCATGCTGTGGCCGATCAGGTCTATCGGGCGCTGGATGAAGCCGGCGGCGAGGCGGGTGACAGCCGTGTGGTAGTCGGGATCCTCGGGGCCCGGCGCCCAGGCATCGCTGCGGCCATGGCCGGGCATGTCGAAGCCGCGCAGATCGATCCGGCCCGCCAGCCGTTCGGCGATGGCGCCCCAATAGCTGCCGCTGGCCAGCATGCAATGCAGCGCAAGGGCAGGGCGGTCGGGATTGCCCGGCCAGTGGCGCCGGTATATTCCGCTCACAACGAGGCCAGATGCCGGTCGAGGAAGTCCAGCCGGTCCTGCCCCCAGAAGCGCTGGCCGCTGTCGCGCACGACATAGAAGGGCGAGCCGAAAGCCCCGACCTCGACCGCCTGTTCGAGGTTGCGGCCATAGGTTTCGGCGCCCACGAACAGCCCGCTATCGGCCAGCCCGGCATCGAAGCCATGCGCCGCCAGGATCTCGCGGATCACCGCATCGTCGCTGATATCGCGCTCCTCGGCCCAGCAGGCGCGCAGGAACCCCTGCACCAGTCCGGCCAGATCACCGCCGCCCGCCTGCTGCGCCGCGATCACGGCATAGGAGGAAGGCGCCATGTTCACCGGCCAATGCGCGGGCTTCAGGTTGAGCGGCAGGCCCAGATGGTCCGCCCAGCGGGGCAGTTCCTGCGCGCGATATTCCATCCGGCTGGGATGGCGACTGGCCGGGCGGACGCCGCCGGTGCGATCGAAAAGCTGCAGCAGATCCAGCGGCTTGTAGGTGATGCTGGCGCCGTGCTTTTGCGCGATCTCCTCCAGCCGCGATCCGGCCAGATAGCTCCAGGGGCTGATCGTCCCGAAATAGTAGTCGATACTGGCCATAAAGACGGTCCTTCTTGGTTTGCCCGCAGGCTAGCCCGGTGCTAAGGCGTGTGCAATCTGACGCAACCGCCAAAGGTCCCTCCTCAATGCCCGTCATGACCGAGCCCAAGCTCATCGCCGGTAATGCCAACAAACCTCTTGCCGCCGGCATCGCCCGCCGCATGTCCATGCATCGCGGCATGAATGTCAGCCTCTGCAATGCGCGGGTCGAACGGTTCAACGATCAGGAAATCTTCGTCGAGGTGTTCGAGAATGTCCGCGGCGAGGACATGTATATCATCCAGTCGACCTCGAACCCGGCGAATGACAACCTGATGGAGCTGCTGATCATGACCGACGCCCTGCGCCGGTCCAGTGCGGCGCGGATCACGGCGGTGATTCCCTATTTCGGCTATGCCCGTCAGGATCGCCGCGCCAAGGCCCGCACGCCGATCAGCGCCAAGCTGGTCGCCAACCTGCTGACCGAGGCGGGCGTCGACCGCGTGCTGACCATGGATCTGCATGCGGCGCAGATCCAGGGGTTCTTCGATATTCCGGTGGACAACCTCTATGCCGCGCCGATCTTCGCGCTGGATGTGCAGCATCACTTCAAGGGCCGGATGGACGATCTGATGGTGGTCTCGCCCGATGTGGGCGGCGTCGCCCGCGCCCGCGAACTGGCCCAGAGGATCGGCGCGCCGCTGTCCATCGTCGACAAGCGCCGCGAAAAGGCGGGCGAGGTGGCCGAGATGACCGTGATCGGCGACGTGAAGGGCAAGGCCTGCATCATCGTGGACGATATGTGCGATACTGCGGGCACGCTGTGCAAGGCCGCGCAGGTCCTGACCGATGAGGGTGCGACCGAGGTTCACGCCTATATCACCCATGGCGTCATGTCCGGCCCGGCGGTGGAACGGGTCAGCAAATCGGTGATGAAATCGCTGGTCATCACCGATTCCATCCAGCCGACCGAGGCGGTGAAATCCGCCCCCAATATCCGCATCGTCCCGACCGCCCCGATGTTCACCCAGGCGATCCTGAACATCTGGAACGGCACCTCGGTCAGTTCGCTGTTCGAGACGGATACGCTGCTGCCGATCTATGAAGGGCTGTATTCGACCGACTGAGACCGGGTGCGGATGGCTGCCGCCGCATGCCTCGGGCCGGGGGGGTATTCCGGCAACGAAGAAGCCTTGGTGCGGCCGGAATTTATCCTCGGTGATCAAGCCGGTGCACAGGCTGTGCACATGCGGTGCACAGCCTGTGCCGCGCGATCACAACGCCCGCCAGCCGATATCGCGGCGGCAGAAACCCTCGGGCCAGTCGATCTGATCGACCAGGGCATAGGCGCGCTGATGCGCCTCGGCCAGCGTGGTGCCGCGCGCGGTGCAGGCCAGGACCCGGCCTCCTGCCGCGGTCACCTGGCCGTCCTTCTCGGCGGTGCCGGCATGGAACACCATCTGGAAACTGCCTTCTGGAATGCCACCCAGCCCCTTGATGACAGAGCCTTTTTCATAGGCGCCGGGATAGCCTTTCGCGGCCATGACCACGGTCAATGCGTGATCGCCGGCCCAGTTGACCCGGGTGTCGGACAGGCGCCCTTCGGCGCAGGCAAGAAGCAGATCCAGCACCTGCGCGCCAAGCCGCAGCATCAGCACCTGACATTCCGGATCGCCGAAGCGGACATTGTATTCGACCAGCCGCGCACGACCGCCCTCGATCATCAGACCGGCATAGAGGACGCCCTGAAATGGCGTGCCCCGCCTGGCCATTTCCGCGACCGTGGGCCGGATGATCTGCGCCATCACCTGGTCCTGCAGCGCCTCGGTCAGCACCGGGGCGGGGCTATAGGCGCCCATCCCGCCGGTATTCGGCCCGGTATCGCCCTCGCCCACGCGCTTGTGGTCCTGCGCGGTGCCGATGGGCAGGCAGTCCGTGCCGTCACACAGCACGAAGAAGCTGGCTTCCTCGCCCGCCATGAACTCCTCGATCACCACCGAGGTGTCGCCGAACTCGCCCCGGAAGATCAGGTTGATAGCCTCCTCGGCATCGGCGAGGGTCTCGGCCACGGTGACGCCCTTGCCGGCTGCCAGCCCGTCGGCCTTGACGACGATCGGCGCGCCCTGTGCGGCGATGTAATCCCGCGCCGCGACGGCATCCGCGAAACGCGCCCAGGCGGCGGTCGGCGCGCCGCAGGCATCGCAGATCTCCTTGGTGAAGGCCTTCGATGCCTCCAGTTGCGCGGCCGCCTGACTGGGGCCGAAGACCAGAAACCCGGCCTCGCGCAGGGCATCCGACACCCCGGCGGCCAGTGGCGCCTCGGGTCCGACGACCACAAAGTCGATGGCATGTTCTTCCGCAAAGGCAAGGACTTCGCTGCGAGAGTTGATGTCAAGGCTGGCGCAGCGCGCGATCTCGGCGATGCCGGCATTGCCGGGAGCGACGATCAGCCGGTCGCATTTCGGGTTCTGCCGGATCGCCCAGGCCAGAGCATGTTCACGCCCGCCACCGCCGAGGATCAGGATGTTCATCTGCCGCCCTTTCACTTGCCGCTCTTTTACTCGAGGATGCGGCGTTCTAGTCTGGCGCGCGAAGGGGAACAAGCCGCATGGATCTGCTGGAAGACGCGCCGGGCAGCAATGCCCATGAATTCACCGTCTCCGAGCTTTCGGGCGCGGTCAAACGCAGCATCGAGGACCAGTTCGGCCGCGTCCGCGTGCGCGGCGAGGTCGGGCGCGTGTCGCGCCCCGGCTCAGGCCATCTCTATTTCGACCTCAAGGACGACCGGGCCGTCCTGGCCGCCGTGACCTGGAAGGGACAGGCCGCGCGTCTGGCGCAACGCCCCGAGGAGGGGCTCGAGGTGATCGCCACCGGCCGCATGACCACCTTTCCCGGCCAGTCGAAATACCAGCTGATCGTCGATCAGATCGAACCTGGCGGGGCCGGCGCCCTGATGGCGATGCTCGAGGCGCGGCGCAAGGCGCTGGCCGCCGAAGGGCTGTTCGATCAGGACCGCAAGCGCCCGCTGCCCTTCCTTCCGCGCGTAATCGGCGTCGTCACCTCGCCCTCGGGGGCGGTGATCCGCGACATCCTGCACCGGCTGCGCGACCGCTTTCCCGCCCGGGTGCTGATCTGGCCGGTCGTCGTGCAGGGCGAGGCCTGCGCGCCGCAGGTGACGGCCGCGATCCGCGGCTTCAACGAGTTGCCCGACGGCGGCCCGATCCCGCGCCCCGACCTGATCATCGTCGCGCGCGGCGGCGGCAGTCTCGAGGATCTCTGGGGCTTCAACGAAGAGGCGGTGGTCCGCGCCGCCGCCGACAGCCACATTCCGCTGATCTCGGCGGTCGGGCACGAGACCGACACGACGCTGATCGATTTCGCCGCTGATCGCCGCGCGCCCACGCCAACCGCCGCGGCCGAGATCGCGGTGCCGGTGCGCGCCGATCTGGCCGCGCGGCTGGCCGAGGCGGGCGCAAGGATCAGCCGCGCCAGCGCACAGCGAATCGACCGCCCGCGCCAGCGGCTGCGCGATTTGGGCCGCGCGCTCGGCCGACCGGCGGCGCTGACCGAAGGCGCCCGGCAGCGGCTGGATCTCTGGGGCGCGCGGCTGGAACCTGCCTTGCGCGGGCTGGTCCGCAGCCGCCGCCAGCACCTTGCCTCGCGCCCGATTCCCGCCGCCACGCTGCGCCAGTTCACCTCCGCCAAGCGCCACGGGCTCGAACGCGCGGCGCTGCGTCTCGGGGCCGCACGCGACCGGCGCCTGGACCGCCGCCGCGACCGGCTGGCTGGATTGCAGGAACGGCTCGACGCCTCGCTCTCCCGCGTCGCGGGCGAGGCCCGCCGGACGGTCGTCGCCGAGGGCGACAGGCTGGCGCAACTGAGCCGCCGTCTCGACGCCGCCACCCGTCGCAGCCTCGCGATCCGCGACGAGGCGCTCACCCGGCTGGATCGCACCCGCCAGACGTTGGGCTACAGGGAAACGCTGAAACGCGGCTTTGCCGTCGTGCATGGGGCCGGCGGGCTGATCACCTCGGCCACGGCCGCGACCGCGACCGCGCGCTTCGAGATCGAATTCGCCGATGGCCGCATGACCGCGCGCCCGGACGGCCCGTCGGGCAAGGCGGCCGGCAGACCGCAGGCGCCACGGCAGAAATCGCTCTTCTGATTCTTCTTCACGAAAATATCCTCGGGGGTCCGGGGGCAGACAGCCCCCGGCGCTCAGCTTTCCCGTGGGCGCATCGCCAGCCAGATCAGCGCTGCCCCGGCCAGCACCAGAAAGGGCAGCATGGCCAGATTGACCGCGTTCCAGCCCGCCTGCACCGATCCGCCGAGGCAGTTCATCAGCCCGCCCGAGGACAGCGAGGCCAGGAATACGCCGCCGAAGACGAAGAGATCGTTCATGCCCTGTACCCGGCCGCGCTCTTCCGGGCGATGGGCGCGGGTCAGCATGGCGGTGGCGCCGATATAGCCGAAATTCCAGCCCAGTCCCAGAAGGATCAGGGCGCCGAAGAAATGGCCCAGCTCCACGCCTGACAGCGCCACCGCGCCGGCGCCGGCAAGGATGATCAGGCCGAGGCCGACGATGCGTTCGGCCCCGAAACGCGCGATCAGGTGGCCGGTGAAGAAGCTCGGCGCGAACATGGCCAGCACATGGGCGCTGACGATATCGGCGGCATTGTCCGGCGCGAAGCCGCAGCCGACCACCGCCAGCGGGGTCGAGGTCATCACCAGGTTCATCAGCGCATAGGATACCATGCCGCAGATCATCGCCACGCCGATCTGCGGGCTGCGCAGCAACTCGGCCATCGGCCTTCCGCTGTCCGCGCCCGGCGCCGGGGCCGGCGGTCTTGGGATGTCGAGAAAGGCGAACAGCAGCGGTCCGGTCAGGTTCAGCAGGATGACGGCGACATAGGTGGCAAGAAACGGCACCGCGGTCAGGTCGTCGGTGACCCGCACCAGCGCCGGGCCGATGATCGCCGAGGCCAGCCCGCCTGCCATCACCCAGGATATCGCGCGGGGCGCGAAGTCCTCGCTGGCCGTGTCGGTGGCGGCAAAGCGATAGAAGCCCTGCGCCGACATATAGACCCCGGTCATGAGCGAGCCCAGCAGCAACAGCAGGAACGAGCCCGCCCACAACCCCGTGGCCGAGATCGCTGCGCCGACGCCACCGGCCGCGACCGACAACAGGAAGCCGGCGCGACGGCCGTGGTTCTGCATGAACCGGGCCAGTGGCCGGGCGGTCAGGGCCGATCCCAGCATGATCAGCGAAATGGGCAGCGTGGCGAGGCAGGGATTGGGCGACAGGATCTGCCCGGCCAGCCCGCCGATGATGAAATTCACCGACATCTGCGCGCCCAGAATGGCCTGGGCGGCGACCAGCACCGCGAGATTGCGATGTGCCCTGTCCATCAAGCTCTCGCTCAGCTCTGGCGCAGCGCCGTGGCGGTCCGGGCGCGATCCTCGATCGCGGACCAGTTGCCGTTGGCGACATCGGCATCGGTGGCGATCCAGCTGCCGCCGACGCAGACGACATTGGGCAGGCTCAGATAGCTGGCCGCATTGCCGGGTGAGACGCCGCCGGTGGGGCAGAAGCTGATCTTCGGCAGGGGGCCGGCCAGCGATTTCAGTGCCGGCGCCCCGCCGACCGCCTCGGCGGGAAAGAACTTCAGCATGTCAAAGCCCGCATCCGCCGCGCGCATCACCTCGGAGGCGGTGACCGTGCCGGGCAGCAGCGGCAGCGCCAGATCCTCGCAGGCGGCGATCAGCCGGTCGGTCAGCCCCGGCGAGACGGCGAATTTTGCCCCCGCATCCTTGGCGCGTTTCGCGTCATCGGGGGTCAGCACGGTGCCGGCGCCGACCTCTCCGCCCTCGACGCCCGCCATGGCGCGGATCGCGTCCAGCGCCGCGTCCGAGCGCAGCGTCACCTCCAGAACCGGCAGCCCCCCCGAGACCAGCGCCCGGGCCAGATCGGCGGCACGAGCGGCGTCGCGGATGACGATGACGGGAATGACCGGTGCCAGATTGCACAGGGCACGGGTCTGTTGCGATTGCTGCGCGGGGGTCATGGCGTCACCTCTTGCCGGAAAGTCACGCGCAAACTGGCCGCAACCGCCCGGTGATGCAAGGGATTTGCCGTCGCTGACCGTGGCATCGGCGGATTTATGTTAACGCTAGCAGGGTGAGGGGTTGCGAGCCTGTCTCAGAGGCCCGCCTGCCGGAACACGCTCAGCACCGCGACATAGTGAAGCGCCGCGGCGGCGACGACGAAGCCGTGCCAGATCGCGTTCTGGAAGCGCAGCTTCCGCCACAGGTGGAAGATCACGCCGGCGGAATAGATCATCCCGCCCACGACGATCATCACCACCGAGGCCGGCGGCAGGTGCAGCGTGATCGAGCCGAAGGCCAGAAGCCCGCTCCAGCCCATGGCAAGATACAGCAGCACGGCCAGCCGGTCATGGCGGCCCGGCAAGAGGCATTTCAGCGCCACGCCCAGCCCGGCCATGATCCAGATGCCGACAAGCAGCGCCAGCATCGCCGGGTCGTCGGCCGCGCCCGGTTGCAGGAACGGCGTATAGGTCGCCGCGATCAGGATGAAGATGGCCGAATGGTCAAGCCGCCGCATGACCCATTTCAGGCGCGACGGCGGCAGCATGTTGTAGGTGAAGGAAATCATCAGCGCGCCGACCAGACCCAGCCCGTAGATCCAGGCGGCGATCAGCATGCCCGTGCTGCCCCAGACGGTGGCCTGGAAGATCAGCACGGTCACGCCGATCAACGCCAGCACGACCCCGATCGCATGCACGACCCCGTCGGCCAGCAATTCATGAAAATCATACTCTCTGCCGAAACGAAAATGGTGGCTCATCGCCCCCGACCCCAAAACCAGATAATCAACACCTACGGGAATCACTATCGGCGAAAAACCGCCGACTGGCAATTTGTTCTTTTGGTCAATAATTCTGGGGCCCGGCCGATGTCGCAACCGGGCGAGGGACCGGCGCAAATGGCACGACCTCGGGTTTTTCCGCCCCTTACCAAGGGGCGATGTGGCATCGCGCAAGGGGACAAGATGACTGAAGACGCCATTGCCGAACGTCGCGGGCGACGCTCCGGGGGCGGGGCCGCGCGCCGGGCCGAACGGACCGCGACACGGGCCGAGTTCTCGCGCTTCATCACCCGCAACATTCCCGATCTCGAGATCCTGAACGCCGAGGCGCTGGAGATCATCGAGGCCAATGCCGAGACGGTGCTGGAGGAGATCGGCGTCAATTTCGTCGACAACCCGGCGGCGCTGAGGCTGTGGCAGGAGGCTGGCGCCGATATCGACGGCGAGCGGGTCCGCATCCCGAAAGGTCTTGCCCGCAGGCTTTGCGCGACCGCGCCCGCCACCTTCACCCAGCACGCCCGCAACCCCGAGCGCAATGTCGAGATCGGCGGGCGCAACCTGGTGCTGGCGCCGGTTTACGGCCCGCCCTTCGTGCGCGATCAGGCCGGTGGGCGGCGCTATGCCACGATCGAGGATTTCCGCAATTTCGTGAAGCTGGGCCAGATGTCGAAATGGCTGCATCACAGCGGCGGCACGGTCTGCGAGCCGACCGACGTGGCCGTGAACAAACGCCATCTGGACATGCTGCACGCCCATATGACGCTGTCGGACAAGCCCTATATGGGCTCGGTCACGCTGCCCGAGCGGGCCGAGGATTCGGTCGAGATGTCGAAGATCCTGTTCGGCGCGGATTTCGTGGACCGGAACACGGTGATGACCTCGCTGGTCAATATCAACAGCCCGCTGACCTTCGATTCGGTGATGATGGGCGCGCTCGAGGTCTATGCCCGCGCTGGTCAGGCCAGCATCGTCAGCCCCTTCATCGTCGGCGGCGCGATGGCGCCGGTGACGGTCGCCGGCACGCTGACGCAGGTTCTGGCCGAGGTGATGGCGGGGGTCGCCTACAGCCAGCTTGTCCGCGCCGGCGCCCCGGTGATCGCCGGGGCCTTCGTCACCTCGATCGACATGAACAGCGGCGCGCCCACCTTCGGCACGCCCGAGGCCGCGCAGATCACGCTGGGCGCGGGCCAGCTGATGCGCCGGCTGGGATTGCCCTATCGCAGCGCGGGGGCCTTCTGCGGCTCGAAGCTGCCGGACGCGCAGGCCGCCTATGAGACGGCGAACACGCTGAACACCGGCCTGATGGCCGGCGTGAACTTCATGCTGCATGCCTGCGGCTGGCTGGAGGGCGGGCTGGTCAGTTCCTACGAGAAATACGTCATGGACGCGGATCAACTGGGTGTCCTGCACCGGCTGGCGGCGGGGGTGGACCTGTCCGAAAACGGGCAGGGCATGGATGCCATCCGCGAGGTCGGCCCCGGCGGGCATTATCTGGGCTGCGCCCATACGCAGGCCAATTACAAGGATGCCTTCTGGCGGACCGGGCTGCTGGACTATAAACCCTTCGAGACCTGGGACGAGGAGGGTGCCCGCGACACCGCCACGCTGGCCGGGCTGAAGGTGCGCAGGATGCTGGACGAGTATCAGGCGCCCGATCTGGATCCCGGCATTGCCGAGGCCCTGGCCGACTATGTGGCGAAAAAGAAGGCGGCGGTGCCGGACGCTTTCGTGTAGGATTGCCGCACACCCTCTTGCAAAACCTGCGCGCAGGCTCTATCTGCGCGCTACTTCACAGGCAGGGGCGGGCCCTTGCGGGAGACATCCGCAAGTGGTCCACCGGTTGGGACGCATGTCCTGAATCCCCTGCCAAGGCGCAAACCGGAAAGGATATGGAATGGCGCTTCCCGAATTTTCGCTGCGTCAGCTTCTCGAAGCTGGCGTGCATTACGGCCACCAGACCCAGCGTTGGAACCCGCGCATGGGCGAGTTCATCTATGGTGACCGCAACGGCATTCACATCGTCGACCTGACCCAGACCGTGCCGATGCTGGACGCGGCGCTGCAGGTGATCCGCGACACCGTCGCCAAGGGCGGCCGGGTGCTGTTCGTCGGCACCAAGCGTCAGGCGCAGAAGGCCATCGCCGATGCGGCCGAGAGGTCGGCGCAGTTCTACATGAACCACCGCTGGCTGGGCGGCACGCTGACCAACTGGAAGACGGTCAGCCAGTCGATCAACCGCCTGAAGGCGATCGACGAGACCATGGCCGCCGGCGCCGAGGGCATGACCAAGAAAGAGCGTCTGGGCCTCGAGCGCGAGCAGGCCAAGCTGCAGGCCTCGCTGGGCGGCATCCGCGACATGGGCGGCCTGCCGGACCTGCTGTTCGTCATCGACGTGAACAAGGAGGATCTGGCGATCCTCGAGGCGAAGAAGCTGGGTATCCCGGTCGTCGCCGTGGTCGATACCAACTGCTCGCCCGAGGGCGTGGACTACATCATTCCGGGCAATGACGACGCCGCCCGCGCCATCGCGCTCTATTGCGATCTGGCCAGCCGCGCCGCCCTGGACGGGATGTCGGCGCAGATGGGCGCCGCCGGCGTTGATGTCGGCGCTCTGGCCGAGGCCCCCGAGGAACTGCTGGATGACGGCGAGGCCGAGGCCAAGGCGGACCAGCAGGCGACGGCTGACGCCTGAGCCCCGGGCGATACCGGAATGTTACGGGAATGTCGTCAGGCGGGGATATGCCCCGCCTGATGTCTTGAACAAAGGAGACGGATCATGGCTATCACCGCCGCGATGGTGAAAGAGCTGCGCGAAACCACCGGCGCAGGGATGATGGACGCCAAGAAGGCGCTGACCGAGAATGACGGCGACATGGAAGCCGCGATCGACTGGCTGCGCACCAAGGGTCTGGCCAAGGCGGCCAAGAAATCGGGCCGGATCGCCGCCGAGGGTCTGGTCGGCGTGTCCGTCACCGACGGCAAGGGTGTCGCGGTCGAGCTGAACTCGGAAACCGATTTCGTCGCCAAGAACGCCGATTTCCAGCAACTGGTCCGCGAGATCAGCGATGTCGCGCTGACCGTCGGCGAGGATGTCGAGGTGCTGAAGGCCACCAACCTGAACGGTCGCCCGGTGGCCGATGTGCTGACCGCTGCCATCGCCCGCATCGGCGAGAACATGACCCTGCGCCGCATGCATGTGCTGGAAGGCGACACCATCGTCTCCTATGTCCATAATGCCGCGGCCGAGGGCATGGGCAAGATCGGCGTTCTGGTGGCGCTGAACGGCCCGAAGGAAAAGGCCCAGGAAGTCGGCAAGCAGATCGCCATGCATATCGCCGCGACCAGCCCGGCCTCGCTATCCGAGGCCGATCTGGACCCGGCGCTGATCGAGCGTGAAAAGCAGGTCCTGACCGAACAGGCGCGCGAATCCGGCAAGCCCGAAAGCATCATCGAGAACATGATCAAGGGCCGGATGAAGAAGTTCTTCGAGGAAGTGACGCTGCTGGGGCAGAAATTTGTCATCAATCCCGATGTCACCGTGGCCGAGGCGGCCAAGGAAGCCGGCGTCGAAGTGACCGGCTATGCCCGCGTCGCCGTCGGCGAAGGCATCGAGAAGAAGGAAGAGGATTTCGCAGCCGAGGTCGCCAAGACCCTGAGCGGCGCCTGAGCGCGCCCCGCTGCGCCCCGCCGGCGCAGCGATCACTGTGACCCAGGACGACGCCGGCCATTCTGGCCGGCGTTTGTTTGCCCGGCCCCTTGTGAAGGACCGACCCCGAGGGGCGCATTGCGGGATCGGGGCAAAAATTCTGCCGGCGGGGGTTCGGATCCCACCGGCAGAACCGGCCGGATTTCTCCGGCCAGCGCCGATCCGGGCAACATCGGAAACCGGCGCAGCGTTCCTGGCGCCGAGGCGCCATCACTCACGGAACGGTTTTCCATAGACGCCGGCCCGGCGCGGATGAAAGTCAGGCAACCCCTACTGCGGCGGATTGTTGCTGGGGTCGCGGGTGAAAAGCTGGCGGCTCAGATGGGCCTTCAGGACCGCCTGGGCCGTGCTGTCCGCGGCGAAGTTGTTGCGCGCAAGCCGCAGATGCTTTTCGATCGTGGCCGCGCTGACGCCGATGATGGTTCCGATCTCGGTCACCGTCTTGCCCGTGGAACTCCATTCCAGCACTTCGCGCTGGCGTGGCGTCAGTTGCCCGGCCCCGTTCTGGCGGATCCCGGCCATGCGCAGATGCATGACCCAGCTCAGCGCGGTGATTTCTTGATGCGACACGGCCCATCTTCGTTCGACATCGTCATGCGTGGCACCCGCGAATGGGATCAGAAGCACGGCGCCCTGACCGTGCAGCACCGGGTCCCTCAGACTGATGACCTGCCCGGCCTCGAGGCCGAGGCGTCGGGCAAGCACGAACGCCTTGTCCGATCCATCCTGCGCGGACTTGCCGCGGTCCTGATACAGGTTCCGGGTCGAGATGGTGCCGGAATGGCGCGCGGACCAGCGCAGCCAGACTGACCGCGCCAGAAGGTCCGGGTCCTTCAGGAGAGGATCGAACTCCTGCGGGAAATTGCCGTATGTCTCGGTCTTGTCCCGAGAAAGTGCAGCCGGCAGTGTCAGCAGGAAGCGCGCCGCATAGAGGGTATGCCTGAAACCGAGGCCGCCCATGGCGTCCAGATAGGCGGCCCTGAGATCGGCCACGGTCGCGGAATCGATGACTCTTTGTAAATATATGGACAGCATAAAATCGCCGGAATGATAAGAAACACTTGAATATGTACATTGGATGACAGCCGGGCGGTTTTGCCAAGAGAAATTCTTCTCCTTCGCCCTGATCTGCCGGGGCACGGGGCCGATACCCGGCCTGATCGGCGGATTGTGGCGCAAAGGCTGGATTCCGGGCCGCAAGCCATGCGAAAGAGGGCGTCGCCGCGCCATTGCGTCCCTGTCGGAGCCCGATCATGTCTTTCATCGTTGCCATTGATGGCCCGGCTGCTTCGGGCAAGGGGACCATCGCCCGCGCGCTGGCCGATCATTTCGGCTTCCATCATCTGGATACCGGGCTGCTCTATCGTGCGACCGGGGCCCGGGGCGGCGACCCGGTCGAGGCGGCCCGCAGCCTGACCGCCGCGGATCTGGCCCGGGACGACCTGCGCAGCGCCGAGGCCGGGCAGGCCGCAAGCCGCGTGGCCGCCATCCCCGAGGTGCGGGCGGCACTGGTCGATTTCCAGCGTCGCTTTGCCGCGCAGAAGCCGGGCGCCGTCCTCGACGGGCGCGACATCGGCACGGTTATCTGCCCCGAGGCGCAGGTCAAACTCTATGTCGTGGCCTCGGACGAGGTGCGCGCGGCCCGGCGGGCGGCGGAACTCGGCGCCGATCCGGGCGCGATGCTGGTCCAGCTGCAGGAACGGGACGGGCGCGACAGTGAGCGCGCGGCGGCACCGCTGCGGCCGGCGCAGGATGCCATGGTGATCGACACCAGCGATCTTGCGATCGATGAGGCGGTGGCCCTCGCCATCGCCGCCGTGGATCGCCTGCGCGGCTGACGCTTGCGCCCGCCGACGCGATGCGCAAGGATCCCGGAAGAGGGAGGAGCCCATGAACATCGTGCCCCGGTCCTGCGCCGCCGCCTC
This sequence comes from Paracoccus marinaquae, assembly GCF_018860165.1. GTDB lineage: Bacteria > Pseudomonadota > Alphaproteobacteria > Rhodobacterales > Rhodobacteraceae > Paracoccus > Paracoccus marinaquae. The sequence continues at coordinate 12,777 of NZ_JAHKNG010000017.1, read as the reverse complement.
GGACGGCATCTTCATCGACAATGCCTGGCGCCCGTCGGCCAGCGGCGCCACCCTGGCTGTCGCCGATCCGGCCACGGGTGAGGTCTTCACCCGCATCGCCGCCGGCAATGCCGCCGATATCGACGCGGCCGTCACGGCCGCCCGTCGCGCCTTCGAGGGTTCGTGGGGCAGCCTGACCGCGACCGAGCGCGGGCGGGTCCTGACACGCGCCGCGGCGCTGGTGCTCGAGTCCTTTGACGAGCTTGCCCTGCTCGAGGCCCGCGATACCGGCAAGCCCATCGGTCAGGCCCGTGCCGATATCACCGCGACGGCCCGCTATCTGGAATTCTACGGCGGGGCCGCCGACAAGGTGCATGGCGACACGATTCCCTTCCTGCCCGGGCATTTCGTCACCACCGAACATGTTCCCCATGGCGTGACCGGGCATATCATCCCCTGGAACTATCCCGCGCAGATGTTCGGCCGCACCATCGCGGCGGCGCTGGCGATGGGCAATGCCTGCGTGCTGAAACCGGCCGAGGACGCCTGCCTGACGCCGCTGCGCCTGACCGAGATCCTGCGCGATGCCGGCCTGCCGCCCGGCGCGCTGAACTGCGTGCCTGGCCGCGGCGAAGAGGCCGGCGCGGCGCTGGCGGCCCATCCCGGCATCGACTTCATCAGCTTCACCGGCAGCCCCGAAGTCGGCACCGCGGTGCAGACGGCCGCCGCCCGCCACCATATCGGCTGCACGCTGGAACTGGGGGGCAAATCCCCCCAGATCGTCTTCGCCGATGCCGATCTCGACCGCGCCATGCCGGTGATCCTGAAGGCGATCACCCAGAATGCTGGGCAGACCTGCTCGGCCGGGGCGCGGCTGCTGGTCGAGGACGGCATCGCGCAGAACGTCATCGAACGCCTGCGGGCCGGGTTTCCTGCCCTCACCGCCGGCCTGCAACAGGCGGATCGGGACCTTGGTCCGCTGATCAGCCCGGGACAACTGGCCCGCGTCCGGCGCTTCTGCGATCAGGCCGATGCCGACGGAATCCCGCTGATCGCGGAAGGCGGCGTCGATCCCGATGCCCCGCAATCCGGCAATTTCATCGCCCCCCGCGCCTATGGCCCGGTTCCCCGCGACCACCCGCTGGCCCGGCAAGAGGTCTTCGGCCCGATCCTGTCGCTGCTGACCTTCCGCGACGAGGCCGATGCCGTGGCACTTGCCAATGACACCGATTACGGCCTCGTCGCCGGCGTCTGGTCCCGCGATGCCGGCCGCGCGATCCGCGTCGCCCGCCGGATCATGGTCGGCCAGGTCTTCGTCAACGCCTATGGCGCCGGTGGCGGGATCGAACTGCCCTTCGGCGGCATGAAAAAATCCGGACATGGCCGCGAAAAGGGCTTCGATGCGCTCTATGAATTCGCCGCGACACGAACCATGGTGATCCGGCACGACTGAGGCCCTGCACGACCGAGAAGGGGCCGCCCCTCGCCCTCTTTCCAAATACCTCGGGGTCCGGGGCAGCGCCCCGGCCATCGGATCCTATCCGGCGATGATCTCGAATTTCTCGACATCGACCATGCCCCGGTCGGTGATCTTCAGCGCCGGGATCACCGGCAGGGCAAGGAAGGCAAGCTGCAGAAACGGCTCCTCCAGTGTCACGCCAAGCCCTTCCGCGGCGGCACGCAAGTCGATCAACCGATCACGCACGGCCTCGAACGGCTCCAGACTCATCAGCCCGGCCAGCGGCAGCGCCAGTTCGGCCAGCACCTTGCCGCCGGCGGCCACCACGAAGCCGCCCTCGATCTCGGACAGGCGGTTCGCGGCCAGTGCCATATCCGCGTAATCGACGCCGACCACGGCGATATTGTGGTGGTCATGACAGACGGTCGAGGCAATGGCCCCGCTCTGCATGCCGAAGCCCCGCACGAAGCCGGTGGCGATATTGCCGTTCCGCCCGTGCCGCTCGATCACCGCGATGCGCAGCAGGTCGCGGGCCGGATCGGGGCGCTTGTCGCCATCCTCGGGCGCGATCTCGACGCGCAGATGCTCGGTGATGATCTTGCCTTCGAGAATGCCGATCACATCGGTTTCGGCGCGGTTGCCGGTGCAGCGGAAATCGCGCGTCGAAACCCGCGGCGCCCGGACCGAGCCTCGCCCGACCGGTTCAACCTCCCCGCGCGCGGCGAAGGCGGCCGCATCGACCACGCGCCCGCCGGCCAGCACCAGTTGCGCGCGGCATCCTTCAAGGCTGTCCAGCGCCACGATATCGGCGCGCAGCCCCGGCGCGATCAACCCGCGATCCTTCAGCCCGAAGGCCTCGGCCGCCGACAGGGACGCCGCGCGATAGGCCGCGAGCGGTGGCGTGCCCAGTTCGATCAGGCTGCGGATCATGTAGTCCAGATGCCCATGCTCGCCGATATCCAGCGGGTTCCGGTCATCGGTGCACAGGCACATATAGGGCGCCGTCCGCTCGGTCAGAACCGGTTGCAGCGCGCGCAAATCCTTGCTGACCGAGCCCTCGCGGATCAGCACCCGCATCCCCTTGCGCAGCTTTTCCAGCGCCTCGGCGGCAGTGGTCGCTTCGTGTTCGGTGCGGATCCCGGCGGCGATATAGGCGTTCAGATCCCGTCCCGACAGCTGCGGGCAATGGCCATCGACATGACCGCCCGCGAACAGACGCAGCTTGGCCATGGCGCCCGGGTCGCGCCGGATCACGCCGGGATAGTTCATGAACTCGGCCAGCCCCAGCCCCGAGGGATGGCCCATAACTCCGCGCAGATCCTCCGCCTCGATCCGCGCGCCCGAGGTTTCCATCTCGGTCGAGGGCACGCAGGACGACAGCTGCACCCGCAGATCCATCATGAGATATGCGCTCGCGCGCTGGAAATAGCGGATCCCGTCCAGCCCGATGACATTGGCGATCTCATGCGGGTCGCAAATGGCGGTGGTGATCCCGCGCGGCGCGACGCAGCGGTCGAACTCGAAGGGCGTGACGAGGCTCGATTCGACATGCAGATGCGTGTCGATGAAGCCCGGCACCAGCACCAGCCCGGCAACATCGATGATGCGATCGCCCTGATAGTCGCCGATTCCCGCGATCCGGTCGCCGCAGATCGCCACATCGCCCTCGATCATGCCACCGGTGACCAGATCGAAGACCCGCCCGCCGCGCAGCACCAGATCGGCGGGGATGTCGCCGCGTGCCTGTGCAATGCGTTTTTCCAGATCGTCCATCAGGGCCTCCATCATCATCGTGGCAGCCCACAGAACCGCATTGGCGGGGCGGGGTCCAGTGCCGATCCCTTCGCACTCTTTGCAAATACCTCGGGGGTCCGGGGGCAGCGCCCCCGGCCTTCACGCCTGCGCGCCTCAGTCGCGCAGGCCTGCGCCCTCGATCCGGGTGGCGTCGGTCAGCTGTCCGCCGGTCGCCAGCACCTCGCGCGGGGTGGGGTGGCTGATGAAATTCACCGGGCTCGAGGTCGGCCCGTAGGCGCCGCTGGCATGGATCGCGATCAGGTCGCCCGCCTCGACGCGGGGCAGGGCGACATTGCTGCCCAGCTTGTCGATCGAGGTGCAGAGCGGGCCGGAGATGTCGATCTTCTCCTCGCCGCCCTCGTCCTCGCCCACGCGGTGCATGACGTAATTGCGGCGCAGCACCATGCCGAAATGCCCCGACGCCGCCAGATGCCCGTTCATGCCACCGTCGCAGATGGCGATACGCGATCCGCGCGAGTCCTTGGTCGAGATCACGCGTGTCACGAAATACCCGGCCGGCCCGACCAGATAACGGCCCAGTTCCAGCACCAGTTCGGTCCCGGCAAAGCGCGGATCGGCTTTCAGCGCCTCCAGTCCGGGGGCCGCAGCCGCCGCCACCTCATCCAGATCCAGCGCTGCGTCACCCGGATGATAGGGGATGCCGAGGCCCGAGCCGAAGATCAGCCGGTCGGGGCGCAGGTCATGGGCGGCGCAAAGCTCGCGGAAGATGGCGATGAAGATGCCCCAGTTCTCGACGATCGCGGCGGGCTTCAGGCATTGCGTGCCGGAATAGACATGCATACCCGCGACGCGCAGGTTCGGCAGCGACAGGATCTCGGCCAGTGCCGCGGGTGCCTCTTCGACATCGATGCCGAAGGGGCTGGGCCGGCCGGCCATCTGGTCGCCGAAGCCCTTCGGCACGCGGTCGGGTGCGATGCGGATCAGCACGTCCTGACGCCGTCCGGCCTCGCCGGCGATGCGGTCGGCCAGCCGCGCCTCGCGCAGGCTCTCGATCACCAGTTCGCCCAGACCGTCCCGAATGACCCGGCCGAGTTCCGCCTCGCGCTTGGCGGGACCGGTAAAGCTGGCCCGCGCGGGGTTCCACCCGGCGCCGGTGGCCAGCATGAACTCTCCGCCCGAGGAGACGTCGATGAAGGGCACCCGGTCCTTCAGCCATGACAGCAGCGCCGGGTTCGGGTTGCATTTCATCGCATAGGACAGCCGGAACCAGCGGCCGAACGCGGCCTCCAGCGCTGCGATCCGCTCCTCGATGAGATCGGTCAGATAGACATAGGCCGGAGTGCCGAAACGCCCCGCCGCCTCTGTCAGGATGCGGTCGATATCCGGGTCAGGCCTGCTCACGCGCGTAGTCCACGATCCGCTGCAGGGTATCGAAATTTTCCAGCGTCACATCGGCCGGGCGCACCTCGATGCCCGCCTTTTCCTCGACGAAGCCGATGATGTTCATCATCGCCACGGAATCGAGGATGCCGGTCGAGAAGAGTTCGGTCCCGGCATCCAGGTCGTCCTCGATGTTCAACTCGTCGCGCAGAAAGCGGATCAGGTCGTCGGCGGTCAGGCTCATGCGGTGTCCTTCGGCTGCGCCGCCTTCGCGGCGGCGATGATCTTGGGGCGATCCAGCTTGCCGCTGGCGGTGCGCGGCATGGCACCTGCCCAAGGGTGAATATGGCGCGGAACCATGTAATGCGCCATCGCCTTGCGGCAATGACCCATCAGCGCGGGCGCATCGGCCTCGCCCAGCAGGCAGGCGGCGACATGGACGACCTGGCCGGCATCGTCATCCGCGACCCCGTAGGCGACCACATCGGTGACCATGCCCGAGGCCGAGACGATATCCTCGACCTCGGTCGGCGACAGCCGGAAGCCCTGGGTCTTGATCATCTCGTCCATGCGGCTGACGAACCACAGATCGCCGTCCTGGTCCAGCCGCACCAGATCGCCGGAATAGACCACCGGCGCGTCGCCCAGCACCGCGCGCAGTTCGGGGCAGGGGCGGATCTTCTGCGCGGTCAGATCCGGCTGTTCCCAATAGCCGAGGCTGACCAGCGGGCCGCCATGGACAAGCTCGCCCTGCTCGCCGGGGCCGGCGATCCCCTCGCCATGCTTGATGACGAAGATCTGCGCGTTCGGGATGCCATGCCCGATCGACCCCTTCTTGGCGGCAAAGCGGGCCGGGGGCAGATAGGTCGAGCGGAAGGCCTCGGTCAGCCCGTACATCAGGAAGAACTCGACGCCCGGAAACACCCCCGGCATCAGGTCGAGGATGTTCGGGGGGATCTTGCCGCCGGTATTGGTGACCCGGCGAAGCGCGGGCAGGGGCGTGCCGGAATCGGCCAGGTAACGCACCACCTGATTCCACAGCGGCGGCACCCCGGCGATGGTCGTGGCACCGTGCTCGGCGGCCATGCGCACCACCTCGGAGGGCATCGAGACCGGCTGGTGGATCACCGTCGCGCCCAGAAGGAAGGCGTCGGTCAACTGGTTCAGGCCGGCATCGAAGCTGTAGGGCAGGACCGACAGCAGCCGGTCGTCCTCGGCCAGCCCCAGATAGTCGCAAACCGAGACGGCGCCGATGCGGATATTGCGATGGCTCAGCATCACGCCCTTGGGCTTGCCGGTCGAGCCCGAGGTATAGATGATCATCGCCAGATCGCCGGGATCGGGCCTGGCCTCGGCCGCATCGCTGGCGGGCAGGTCGTCCCAGGCGGAGGCATTGCCGGGCAGGGCCGAGGGCCGGCCCTGCACCAGCAGATGTTCGACCGATTCGGGCAGCGGCTCGGTGGCCAGCCCCTTCAGCACCCCCGAGGGCAGGATCGCCGCCCGCGCCCGGCAGTCGCCCGCGACATAGGCCAGTTGCATGGGTGTCCATTGATGGTTCACGTTCACGACGACCGCGCCGATCTTCCAGGCGCCGAACATCGCGGTGACCTCGTCGATGCCCTTGCGCAGATGCACGATCACCCGGTCGCCCGCGGCGACGCCCGAGGCGGCCAGCCAGCCCGCGACCCGGTCGGCCCCGGCCGCCACCTCGGCATAGGTCGCCTGCCGCCCGGCGTCGATCAGCGCCACCTTCTCCGCGCGTTGCGGCAGGTTGTCGGCCAGCAGCCGCCACATCGTGCTTTCGCCGATTTCGAGGCCGGGTGCGCTCATGCCTTGTGGTCCTTTTTCGCCTTCTGCGCGAAGATCGGCAGGTTCGGGAAGATGCGGGCGGGTGAGCCGACGACGATGCTGTCGTCGGGCACATTGGTCGTCACGGCGGTATTGGCGCCGATCCGGACCCGGTTGCCGATCCGGATGCGGCCCAGCACGGTCGAGTTCACCCCGATGAACACGTCATCGCCGATCTTCGGCGCGCCCGGCCCCATATTGGTGCCGACGGTGACATTGTGCATCACCCCGCAGCGATCCCCGATCACCACGTCGGGATGGATCGATAACGATCCTTCGGCATGGATGATGTGAAAGCCCTCGCCCAGCGTGACCTCGGGCGGGATCCAGACCTTGGTGACGTTGAGGATAAACAGGCACATGAGGCCATAAATCTTGTTGGCAAGCCAGCGCGCGGCCGGGTTCCGGCGCTGCCGCGCCCACCGGCCATAGCGATAGACCGCCAGCGAGACGAAGGCCGGATCGGTACAGCGGCGGCCATGCCGTTCATAATCCTTGCGAATTTCACGCCACACCGGCAGACCACTCCGAACTGACACAACAGGATGAGGGCGGGTCGCGGCGGACGGCCCCCTGTCTGGACGATGCGAAAATGACCGCTGGGCGCGGCCAATTCAAGCCGATATTGGCTTGAATGCAGACGATTTGTCCAAATCTACAGGATCAGGTCCAGTGTCCGCTGCACCTCGTCCCATTCGATCCGGAACCCGCGCGCGGTGCCACGCCCGACCAGCAGCGCGAAACGCTGCTGCCAGCGGTCGGTCAGAAGCTTCATGGCCGTCGTGGTGCGATCGGCGGGCTGCATGGTCAGCAACGTGCCGCCCGGCGGCATGACCGCCAGCCCGTGATTGAGCTGGCTGCCTTCGATCCCGGCGACAATCCGGGTGGCGCCGCAGGCATCCAGCAACTCGTCCACCGTATGCGCCTCGGGGAACATCACGCGGAATCCGTAGCGCGCCTGCAGGTTCTCGGCGATCTCGGCCTCGTTTTCGAGGATGCGGGCATCGCCGCTGCCGCCACGGAACAGGAAGATGCCGGGATTGGGCGCGGGATCGCGCCCCTTCAGCAGCCGGGCGCGCATGTCCTGCGCGCGGGCGATGCGGCCGGAATTGTTGTGATGGTCGTCAAACAGGATCAGGTCGTCGAAATGGGCGTCGCCGATCCGTTCGGGGCTCATGCCCAGAAGCTCCTCGTAGCGCGGCACATGCCCACCGCGCGGCGGGGTCGAGGTGACCGGCCGGCCGGTGGTTTCGGCCAGGCGATAGCTGAGGCAGTCGTCCAGCAGCCAGTTGCCGAACCAGCGGTTTCCGACCCAGGTCTCATAAAGCGCGCCCGAGAGATTGCGCCGCGGATGTCTGAGGGGCAGCGCCAAGTGGCTGCGCCGGCGCAGGTGCAGTTCGGACGACCCGGCGTAAAGAACGCCGTCGACGAAATCGACATCGCGCAGGCGATAGCCCATGGTGGCGGGGATATGCTCGGCCGGATCGCCCGGCAGCGAGGCCATCACCGCCTCGCGCGAGGCGAATTCGACCGCAGTGACGCGCTCCGCCTGCCCGGGCAGAAGAATGACCGGCGGCACCTCGCGGGTTTCGGCCGGGCTGATCTCCCAACGCTCGACGGCCAGCTCGGTCAACTCGCGCATATGGTGGCCGACCAGACGGTGCAGCTTGTTCGTTAACGGGCGCAGGCTCTCGATAGGCATGGCTCGGGCTCCAGAACAGGGTCAGGGAACCCGCTCCGGCCGGTCAGGCGTGTGGCGCAGGACCCGCAGGTTTGGATTCCGCTCGCCCGGGTGCCTCGCGGCTGCCGGATGCACCGACCGGCAGGCTGGCCGGTTGTGGTGGCGATTCCAGCAGTCTGGTCAACGCCCGGGCGATCAGTTGGTGATCGTTCAGTGACGGGTGCCAGTGACAGGCGGTGCGCGCCAGTTCAGGCATGACCAGCAGATCGGCCTGGTCGCCGTCGGCGGTAAAGGCATCGCGGGCGGCCCGATGGGCGCGCACCAGATCCTTGCCGTATTCGCCAAAGGCAAGCAGGACGATCCGGGCCGTCGGCGCCTCGGCGCGACGGTCGCGCATGAATTGCAGCAGGGCGTCCGCGAAGGGGGGATAGTTGAGCGCCAGATCCTCGGGATCGGCGTAGTCGTTCGGGCCGAGGGCGATGACGATCACGTCGGCGGCGGGTTCGGGATCGTGCGGGGTGTCGCCCTGCAGCGGCAGCGCGCGCGCATAGACCTTGGCCATGGCCGTGTCGCCGCCGCCGCCAAGATTGCGCACTAGCCCGATGCCCGAGGCCGCGATGATGCGGTAATCCGACCCCAGGGCGCGGGCGGTCATTGGGCCAAAGGCGCGCGACGTGTCGGTGGCCAGATACTGCGCCTCGGACGAGCAGTCACGCCCAGGGGCCGTATTGCCATATCCCACGGTATCGGAATCGCCGACGAATTCAATCAGCGGCCGGCGCTCGGGCGGCGGCAGGGGCGTGGCCTCGGGCGGCAGGAAAAACCCGCCGAAATGCCCGACTTCGGCCTGTTCGCTCAGTTTTTCGAGGCGGATCTCATGCGTCCCGGCCGCGAGGCCGGAAATGCGCAGAACCCCGCTGCCGACCCGGGTCAGTTCCACCTCGGCATCGTCCAGCGTAAGGCGATAGCGATTCGAACTGTCGCGGATCGCCACCTCGATCCGGCTGCCGACGAAGCGGGCCGAGGCCTGGAATCCCGGCCATTGGTGGTCAAGGTCATCGCCGTCCTGGGCCGTGCGGCCGACGACGCGGGCGGGCAGCGGCTGCATCGAGGCGTCGGGATCGCTGCCACGCGCCAGCAGAACCCGCAGCCCCGACGGGGCCTGCTTGGTGATCAGGACCGGAGGCATGGGACCTTCGGCTGGAAGGGGCGGTCGGGCTGCCAGCAGTCCCACCGAAAAAACGCTGGCCGAAGCCAGTCCGGGCAACAAGGCCCAGACGATCCTGACAAACATTCGCCCCTCGCCAAGTTGCGGGTGGTTGCGCGGAATATATCGCAGCGCGGAATACCGGCAAGAGGATAGCACGCGACTTGTCCTTTTTGTCATGCCATGTTTGCCTGTCCGGCGGGCGGGTTCAGGAGGCGGGCGGCAATGCGGTTGAGAACGGATGATTTTCGTGGCCATTTCACGGCTGGCGGCAAGGCGGTCAACGGCTGGTGCGGCCTTCCCTCGGCCGTCACGGCCGAGATCGTCGCCCGCGCCGGCTTTGACATGCTGACCATCGACATGCAGCACGGGCTGGTCGATTACCAGATGATGCTGACCATGCTGCAGGCCATGTCGGCCGTCGGCGCGCCCATCTTGGTCCGGATTCCCTGGAACGAGCCCGGGATCGCGATGAAATGCCTCGATGCCGGGGCGGCGGGGATCATCTGCCCGATGGTCAATACCGCCGACGATGCCCGCGCGCTGGTCGCCGCCTGCCGTTACGCGCCGCTGGGGCGCCGCAGCTATGGGCCGGTGCGGGCAGGCGCGCTTTATCCGGATTACGTCGCGCGCTCGGGCGATCTGGTGCAGGTCTTCGCGATGATCGAGACGGCCGAGGCCCTGGCCAATCGCGACGCGATCGCCGCGGTCGAGGGGCTGTCGGGCGTCTATGTCGGCCCTGCCGATCTGGGCCTGTCGCTGGGGCACGAGCCGACCCTGACCCCCGAGGCCCCGGATGTTCTGGCCGCGATCGCCGCGATCCGTGCCTCGGCCCATGCGGCGGGGCTGCTGGCCGGGGTGCATTGCGGCTCGGGGGCGATGGTGCGGCGGATGCTGGCCGAAGGGTTCGACTTCGCCTCGCTGTCCACGGATGCCGGCATCTTCTCCCGGGCCATCGCCGCGGCCCTTGCCGGCGCGGGCGCCCCGCAGGAAGGAGACGACGGACGCCGACCGTAACGGTGCCCGGAACATTGGTGAGGAGATCACGGCGAAAGCGCCCGGGTTGTCCGTATCGACGGCGGTTCCCGAAAGGTCTGGGGCAGGGTTGGCCAGGCTGACCAGACATATCCCACATATCTCGGCGCCCGGGGGTGCGGGCATCGGTTTTCTCGCGCATCGGCTGTTTTCAGGCGGGATTGTCCGATCCGGGGGGCCTGACGGGCTGGCTTATGATGCAAGCCCTGCCCAGAATGATGACACATGAGTGATGAGGGTTCCGGTATGAAGCATTCCCTGCTGGATGAACGCGAACAGATCGAGACCGCTCTGGACAGCGCGGTCGGGCTGGCTCAGGCCGCGATTCTTCTTCTAGGGTCTGTTGACGTTCATTTTGTGAGGATGATGTGTTGATTTCCACCCAGAACTGACCCGGGGTTTCCATCGAGAAGTGACCCACCTTGGATTATGCTGAGCGGGTCATGATTGGGTCAAGACATGGCTTCCCTCCCTCTTTTTCCGCGTTGCTGCAGCCGCGCTGTCCTTGAAGCGGAAGCTGTCGTTTCCGGTCTCGAGGATGTGGCAACGATGGGTCAGCCGATCGAGGAGCGCGGTGGTCATCTTGGCGTCACCGAACACTGTGGCCCACTCGCTGAAGCTGAGGTTCGTGGTGATGATCACGCTGGTGCGCTCGTAGAGCTTGCTCAGCAGATGGAAGAGCAAGGCGCCCCCTGAAGCGCTGAACGGCAGGTATCCGAGCTCGTCCAGGATCACCAGGTCGAGGCGGGTGAGGGTCTCCGCGATGTGTCCGGCTTTTCCCTTGGCCTTCTCCTGCTCAAGAGCGTTAACGAGTTCGATGGTCGAGAAGAAGCGCACTCTCCGGCGATGATGCTCGATGGCATGGATGCCAAGCGCGGTTGCGATATGAGTCTTCCCGGTGCCGGGGCCGCCGATGAGAACGACGTTCTGCGCTCCTTCCATGAACTCTCCGCGATGCAACTGGCGCACCGTGGCCTCGTTCATCTCGCTGGACGAGAAGTCGAAGTTGGGCAGATCCTTGTAGGCCGGGAAGCGTGCCACCTTCATGTGGTAGGCGATCGAGCGCACCTCGCGCTCCGCGACCTCAGCCTTCAGGAGCTGCGTCAGGATCGGCACGGCGGCTTCGAACGCCGGCGCACCCTGCTCGATCAGGTCGGTCACGGCTTGAGCCATCCCGTGCATCTTGAGGCTGCGCAGCATGATCACGATGGCACCGCTGGCTGGGTCATGACGCATGGCGGCCTCCAGCATCGCGAAGCCGCAGCTCGTCATAGCGCTCCACATTGGCCCGGGGCTCTCGCTTGAGGGCCAAGGCACCCGGCGGGTCGATGGAGGGAGCGTCGGTCGACTTCCCGTCGATCAGGCGGTGCAGAAGATTCAGGACGTGGGTCTTGGTCGCGACGCCCTCGGAGAGCGCCAGCTCGACCGCGTTCAGCACCACTTGCTCGTCGTGATGCAAGACCAGGGCAAGGATATCGACCATCTCCCGATCTCCCCCGGGCCGTCGTAGCAATTGGCTCTGCAATTGCCGGAAGGCGGGCGGCAGATCCACGAAGGGGGCGCCATTGCGCAGGGCTCCGGGCTTTCTCTGGATGACGGCCAGGTAGTGGCGCCAGTCGTAGATCGTTCTGCCGGGCAGATGGTGAGATCGCTGGATTAGCCGCTCGTGCTCGCACAGGATTTGCCCTTCCGCAGCGACCACGAGGCGATCGGGGTAGATCCGGAGGCTGACTGGTCTATTGGCAAAGGAGGCGGGGACGCTGTAGCGATTGCGCTCGAAGCTGATCAAGCAGGTCGGTGACACGCGCTTGCTCTGCTCGACAAAGCCGTCGAAGGCGGGCGGCAACTGCATGAGCGCCGCTTGCTCCGAGCCCCAAGCATCCGCGATGCTGCCGGCGAGGGTGCCATGGGGGATTTCGCGCCAGAACTCCATGCAGCGCCGCTCCAGCCATGCGTTCAGCGAAGCAAGGTCGGGGAAGTTCGGCATGGGGTTCCATAAGCGCGGGCGGGCGTCCTGGACGTTCTTTTCGACCTGACCCTTTTCCCAGCCCGCCGCCGGATTGCAGAACTCCGGCTCGAACACGTAGTGGTTTGCCATGGCCAGGAAGCGCATGTTCACCTGACGCTCTTTGCCACGGCCAACCCGGTCCACCGCCGTCTTCATGTTGTCGTAGATCCCACGCTCCGGAACGCCGCCAAAGACGCGGAAGCCGTGCCAGTGGGCATCGAACAGCATCTCGTGGGTCTGTAGCAAATAGGCTCGGACGAGGAAGGCGCGGCTGTGAGACAGCTTGATATGCGCGACCTGCGGGAGTGTCCGATCTTTTGTGTATGATTGATCGGGTCCATGCTTCACCGAAAGGAAGCATGTATGACGATCTCCAAGGAAATTCTGGACGAGTTGCTGAAAGGCGTTGAGCGCCCGGAGGACCT
>NZ_JAHKNG010000016.1 GCF_018860165.1 Paracoccus marinaquae | reverse complement strand
CCCCGCAACAGCAGATGCGCCTGCATCATGCGGCGGAATTGCGACGGTGTCTGCCAGCGGTTCGGACGCCGGCGCAACACCCGCCAGATCGGTGCATCCGAGGCATCCGCGCGGGTCCGGGCATCGACCCGGCGCTTGATATGCAAGGGCAGCGTCGCCACCGCGCCGGAGATGATGCGCACACAGGCATAGACTGCCGCCACCCGCATGGCGCTGTCGGGCGTGACCGCCATGCCGGAGCCGCTGACCGCCCCGGCCCGGAGCGCCGCATCCAGTTCGGCGGCAGAGGTGATGACCAGCCCGCCACCCGCCTCCTGGGCGGACGCGCGCGGTGATGGGGCGTGCGGAGGCGAGGCCGCAGGCGGGGCTCCTGCAAACCAGCGGGACCAGAAGGACATGGGCATTCTTTCCGTAAGACGGGTAGCCTACAGCACCAGGATGCTGCGGCTGTCATAGACCGAGCGGCCGGCATTGACGTCGCGCAGGAGCGCCCGGCCGAGGGCGTTGCAGATCGCGACAATGCCGTCGATGCGATCCGAGGAGCGTTCCTTGTCCGGCTTGATATTGCCGGCCGGATCATGGCGCACGGCGACATTCGAGGCATTCCAGCGCAGCACCGGATGGCCGCCATGCCACAAGAGCCGCGACACCGAGAGGCGCTCAAGTTCCGCGGTCGGCGCCGCCATGCTCAGAAACCCCTGACCGAACTGCACCAGGTTGATCCCCTCATCCTGCAGATGCTGAACGATCTCTCCGGCGAAGGTGCGGTCGTAAGAGAGCTCGCGCAGATCGTAGCGCCCCGCGAGTGCGATGATCTCGGCCTCGATGAAGCCAAAATCGGTGGCATTGCCGGGGGTGGCCACAAGGAAGCCCTGGTTGCGCCAGGTATCGTAGGGCACCCGGTCGCGCTTACCCCGGCGCAGAATATCTTCCTCAGGCACCCAGAAGCGGGGCAGCACGATCCATTTCTCGGCGAGATCGCCGAGCGCAGGATCCAGCGTCGGCGGAAACAGCAGCACGAATGCCGAGAGATCGTTGACCCGGGCCAGGTCCAGCCCGCCATAGCACTCCCGGCCCAACAGCTTTTGTTCCAGATCATCCAGCCCGACGCGGATATCTCGCCAATCAGCCCCGTCACCCGGCCCGCCCTCGGCCCAGACGCCCATGTCGAGCCAGCGGGTGACCTGTTCGGTCCATTCATTCAGCCGCAGCCGCCGGATCGCGTTCTGCTGCGCCGGCATCTCGCGGGCCTCGTCGATCTGGCGCTTCAGGTCATCCGGCTTCACCGTCACGCCAAGACTCGGATTGGCCTTCACCCAGACCGCAGGATCAGTCCAGTCATCGCCTTCATCGATCGTCGCGATGAAGGCAAACCAGCTATCGGCCGTCTCATGCGGCACAGACCCTTCCAGCGCCTTGACCGAGAACTCGTGATGCTGGCGACAGACCGAATGGCGGTCATGGCCGGCGGTGGTGATCTCGACGATCAGTGGCTGGCGCCGGGCACCGGTGGCGGTGTTGAGCTTCTGAATGATTTCCGGTCCGGGATGTTCATGCACCTCGTCCACGGCGGCCAGATGCACGTTGAGCCCGTCCATCTTGCTGGCATCGGCCGAGAGCGGCCGGAACCACGACGCGGTGGGCAGCACCGCGAGGTTGTTGACCGTCTTTGTGACCCGGCTTGAGAGCGCCGGGCTTGCCGCAACCATACGTTCTGCCTCGCCGAACACGATCCGCGCCTGATCGCGGGTGGTGGCAGCGGCATAGACATGGGCGCCCGGCTCCCCATCGGCAATCAGCGCATAGAGCGCGATCCCTGCCAACAGCGCCGATTTACCGTTCTTGCGGGCCACCTCCACATAGGCCGTGCGAAATCGGCGCGGGTTGTCCTGGCCCGGGCCAGCTTTGCGCTTCCAACCAAACATCGCGCCCACCACGAATTCCTGCCAGGGCTGCAACACGAAGGGCTCGCCCGCCCACTCCCCGGTCGAGTGGCGCAGATGGCTGAAAAACTCGATTGCGTGCAACGCGGCCGCGCTGTCCCAGACGAGACCACGCGCCGCGCCGGATTTGAGATCGGCCAAGTGGCGTGCGCAGGAGAGCTGTACCAGCCGCCCCGCGATGATCTTGCCGCCGGTGACCGCCTTTGCATAGGCGGTGACCGGGCACGCCGGTGCCTTTCGCCCCGCACCGGATTTACGCGCTGCTGCCACGGTTCAGATAATCCTCGAACGGGTCGCGGGTGTCAGTCGGTTCAGCCATGCGCACCCGGGTGCGACTAGATGGCGTCATCCCGAACTCACTCTCGATCTGGCCCATCTGCGCGAGGCATTTATTGGCCACGGCCAGGAACGGGTTCTGGATGATATTGCCGCCCACAGTCTTCACCACCGGGCCGCGGCGCTTGACCTCGGCCTCCGCCTCGAGCCAGCGGCGCCAGATCACCACGTAACGGGCCAGCGCGCCGACATCGAGTTCGGTCATCACCCCATGCCGGGCCAGCAGCTCGGCCATCTCGGTGAACTTCGCGGCCGCTCGCTCATCAAGGTGGTCGGGCGGCGGCGGCGTTGTCACCACCGGCTTCGGCTCGTCGGGGTTCATCCGATGCGGCCGGGCCGTGCCCTTGACCAGTTTGAGCTGCGTCGGCAGTGGCTTGCGACCCGCCATGATCCTTGTCCTTTCCGGCTGTTCTCCTCCCGCAATGCTGATGAATCGGGCTTATCCCCGAGAGTCGGACTCGTGCTCACCGCCACCGACCCGCATAGCCTCGAACACCCGCCGCAAGGCGAAGGAACGCACTATCGATACGATGGTAAAAATCCCGCCCATCGCCATGTTCTGCGTCAGCGTGACGTGCAGCCCGAAGAACGGGAAGATCAGGATCTGCGTGGCGACGGCAACGCCATATCCGACGGTGACATTGGCGATGGACTCGACCAGCGACATGAGGCGTGATTGTTTCATGCTGCCTTGCTCCGGCAGCGCTTGCGGGGGGCGGCGTCACCCTTAGCGTCGTCATCCGCTTTCTCGGCCCCGGCATCATCGCCCAGCCGCTCGGTCCTCACCTGCGCGAAGGTCCGGCCGTCGCCATCGAGGATCGCGTCCTTGCCGGTCTCGGCCTGCCAGCGTTCCACCGCGACATCGACATAGGCCGGGCTGATTTCCATGGCATTGACGCGGCGGCCATTGGCTTCGCCGGCCATTATCTGCGAGCCGGAGCCCGAGAAGGGCTCGTAGCAGAGGCCGCCGCGGGCGACATGCTGGCGCATCGGAATGCCGAAGGCGTCCAGCGGCTTCGGCGTCGGGTGGTCGGGGCGTTCGTCCTTGGCGAAGCTGGGCATCTCCCAGGTCGAAGGCAGCGTCTGCTCGGCGACCTTCGGCGGGCGGTTTGGGCGGCGCCAGCCCATGAAGCAGGGCTCGTGCTTCCAGAGGTAATGCGACCGGGTCAGAACGCCCCGGTCCTTCACCCAGATGATCTGCTGATGCACAAACGCCCCGGCCTTTTCCCAGCAGGCTTCCAGCATCGCCTGGCGGCGCGAGGCGTGCCAGCAATACCAGGCGGCGTCCTCGGTGATCGCCTCTGCGATGGCCGCGCCGATGAAGCCGTCGTAGAGTTCTGCGCCTTGGCTGCTGTCATCCCAGGTCGTGCCGTAGGACGCCGACCAGTCCTTGTTGCGGGTCGGGTGGTTGCTGCCGTCGTAATCGACCAGATACGGCGGGTCGGTCGCGAACAGCACGGCGCGCTCGCCATTCATCAGCCGGCGCACATCGGCAGCGCTGGTGCTATCGCCGCAGAGCAGCCTGTGCTCACCGAGGATCCACAGATCGCCAGCCCGGGAAACCGGGTTGCGGGGCGGCTCGGGAATGACCACGGGCGGCGTCGAACCTTCACCGTCCTCCTCCGCCCCCGACAAAAGCCGGTCGAGTTCCCCGTCTTCAAACCCCATGATCCCGAGGTCGAACCCGGCCTCCTTCAGGTCGCTCAGTTCCAGCGCCAGCAGCGCCTCGTCCCATCCGGCATTCAGCGCGATGCGGTTATCGGCCAGCACCAGCGCCCGGCGCTGGCTCTCGGTCAGGCCGGTCAGGGTGATGGTCGGCACTGTCTCCATGCCGAGCAGCCGTGCCGCCAGCACCCGGCCATGACCCGCGATCAGCGTGTCATCCTCTGCAATCAGCACCGGGTTGGTGAACCCGAACGCGCGGATCGATCCGGCGATCTCGGCCAGCTGGGCTTCGGAATGGCTGCGGGCGTTGCGCGCGTAAGGCACGAGGCGATCAAGCGCACGATATTCGATGACAAGTTCGCGATCGGACACGGCTGTATTTCCTTGTTGCATGGGCCGCTACCCCCCCCCTCGCCATTTTGGCCACGGATGCAGAAAGCTTGGCGCCCGGTCCGGGGCTGGAAGGCCCCAGAGATTTACCCTCCCCCCGGGGGGGCGGTGGTTTATGGTTGGCGGCGGGCGTTGCCGAAGCCGCCATCCTCGCTCGCGGTCTTGCGACTGTGACAGCTGGCACAGAGCGGCTGCCAACCGTCCGGGTCCCAGAACCGATCCGTATCGCCGCGATGGGGGATGATGTGATCGACGGTATTGGCCGCGCTCACCAACCCCTGTCGCTGGCATTCCGCGCAGAGCGGGTGGCGGGCGAGGAACATCCGCCGCGCGTGCTGCCAGCGGGTGGATTTGTAGAGCGCCCGGATGGCGGGGTCGCGTTTGTGGTCGGCGTCGCGATCGGCCTCACGCTTGTCACGCGTCCCCACCGGGCGATGGATGGGCGGGCGCACAGGCATGGGATGCCCTCGCAAGTCGGATGAAACGGGGAGGAAACGACCGGTGGCGCTCCGAGGCGCTCTTCTCCCGATCATATCCTGTTTATAGCACGGGCATGTTGCAGATGTCGAAGGGAAATGTGTTGCAACACATTGGAGTCACTTCGCATTCAGGCGCGCAGCTATCTTGGTCAGCGCCAGTTGCCAGCGCCGCCATGCCGTCGTGCGGTCGCAGCCGAGTTCCCCGCTGATCTGCTTCCACGGCACCCGGGCCGCGCGCGACCAGACCAGCTTGCGCTCCGCCTCCTCGATCCAGAGCACCCAGTCGAAGGTCTGCTCAAGCCGCGTGATCGCGGCGGCCGAGGGCCAGACCCGCATCGGCTGGGGTTCCATCGCCGCGATCTCGCGGCTGGTCCGCACGATGTCGGGCCAGGTGTTGAAGTAGCCCTGCGCCTTCACCGGCGGCAGCTTGCGCAGCGTGCGGAACGCCTCGGCGAAGTGGTCGGCAACATCGTCCGCGGTCCAGTCCCGATCAGCCATGGCCACGCCCTCCCTCGCCGGCGCGGGGGCCGTAGAGCTTGCGACCCAGTTGCGCGACCATTTCGCGCTCGGGCCAGGTCAGCCGCGGATCATTCACGCTGACCGCCAGCAGGCCCATTTCCTGCCAGCCGTCGCGCTTGACCTCATCGTGGCTGCGCCGCGTGCCACCGTAGCCGGGGGGCGCGTAGCGCATCGTTGTCAGTTTCATTCGGGCCATTGTCATCTCCTGTCGTTCGGGCCGCTGTGATCGGATGAGGCAGAGACGAGGGCGGACGGCGGACCGCGGGCACGGACGCAGCGTATGGGCCGCCCCGCCTGACGGCGGGCGGTCCCATACGTAGTATGGGGGGGATCATTGTTCGACTTATTCAGTGGCTCATGACATTGATATTGCTTGCCTTTCCTGCTCTGCAGAAGTCGGACAACGAAGTCGGACAGGTCTGACTTCGACTTATGTAAGCCATTGATTTGCAAGCAATCAGTCAGACAACGAGATATGTCTGACATTCTCGACATATGTCGGAGGTCGGTCTTGTCAGACATCCGAGACCTCCGGCCAGACCCAGACGAAGGGGTTTTCGACCTCGCGCGCGACTCCCGATGAGGCGCAGCGATAATGGCTTGGACGGACGGCAATACCGCGCGCGATCACCTCGCCGGTCTCGGGATCGACCTGCTCAGCCCGGCCAAAGCGCATCCCTTCGGTGCACATGTAGCCAAAGCGCGAGCGAACCAGCGGCAGATCGTAGAGCCCGCCATTGCGCTGGTATTTGACATAACCCTTCGTCGCGAGGACGTTGAGCCGGTCCTGGATGGTGTGCTGGCTGCCGAGGCCGGCGCGGTTCTCGAAGTTCGAGGCGAACTGGGTGGAGGTATAGAGCCGGCCTTCCGCAGCCTCCTCGTAGAGCAGGTCGAGGATCACCTCGGCCTTGCGATCGCGCTCGGCGTCGAGACGGGCCCCCACCTCCTGCCGCACGAGACGCTCGTGGCGGGCGTTCAGTTCGACCCAGGCGCCACCGATCTTGTCGACCAGCTTCGCCTCCAGGGCCGGTCCGTTGCGAAGTTCGATCTCGAGGCGGCGGGCGGTGCTGTCGTCGTCCGGGCGGTGCAGGATCAGGCCGCTGGTGTAATAACCCCGCAGCGCGCTGGCGCCGGAGAGAGCGAGGAACGGGTCATCCTTCACCTGCTGCTTCGAAAGCTTCTTCGTGTGGTGGACGAGGATGACACCTGCATCGCGATTGACCGCCGCCTGCAGCGCTTCGACCCGCTCCTTGAGGAAGAACATCATCGCGCTGTTGTCGTTCTCGCCGCCGCTGCCACCGTTCGGACCCGCCGAACCGCCGTCGAAGACGTTGCGGATCGGATCGACGCAGAGAATGTCGGGCGGGCTGTCGCGGAAAGCGCTCCGGATCGCCTCCAGCACGCGGGTGACGCCACCGTGGTCGAGCAGCAGCTTCAGCCGCGGGGTGGCGACGAAGCCGTCGCGCGCGGCAACAAGGACTTCGGACGGCAGGCCGATCTGGTGGAGGCGCTCGCGCAGGTAGTGATACTGCAGCTCGGCCTGCAGGTAAAATACCCGCAGCGGCCGCGGCGGCGTGAAGCCGAGGAACGGCACGCCGGCAGCCATGTGGACGAGCCAGGAGATCAGGAAGTCGCTCTTGCCGACCTTGGGCGCTCCGCCAAGGACCAGCAGGCCGCCCGGTGTGAGCACGCGCGGCGCGATGATGTCGTCGGGCAGCGCGCTGCGGTCATCGAGCAGCTGGCCGAGGCTGAAGCAGTCCAGCGGGCCTGTCGGCGCCTCCTGCCGCGGCGGCTGCGCAGGTCCGTTGCGTTCGAGATGTCGCTGCCACAGGCGACGTGTCTCGGCCTTGAGCCGATCCTCGGGCCATGGCGGGCGCAGCATCGCGGCGTTATAGCTGCAGATCGCCTCCCAGGCCTCATCGAGCGTCATGCGCCCCTCATGGGCCTGGCGCAGGTAATGGCCGATCGCGGCACTGGCGCCCTGGAACCGTGTCCAGTCATCCGCCGCGCCTTCCCGCACCGGCGTGGTGAGCACGGCATCGACGGAGGGTTTTGCATCAGAATTGAAGTCGAGGGGCTTGCCCGATGACGACGGCTCTGCCAAGACCGGCATGGCGATCGCCCGAGTCTCGAACTCGGCCAGATCGACCTCGATCGCCTGATGATCGATGATCCTGACCTGCGATCTCAGGCCGTGCTTGCCATGGATGGTGCCCGGCACCCGCACCGGCTGATGCGCCGAGCCGAAGCTGCCGTCACCACCGACCTTGCGGGCGATCTCGCCGCGCAGGCGGCAAAGACGGGCGATATCCGCACCATGCGCGGGCTCGCTCAGCTTCCACCACAGATGCAGCTTCTTCTGACCGCCCTCGGTGATGCCACCGCTTTCCACCGTGAGCGTGGCGGGACCGAGATGGCGGATGAGGTGATCGCGCTTGGCGACAATATCGCCCTGATCAAGATCGACCACGAGGGCCTGCATCTGCAGCACATGCCCGGCGCGGGCTTCGCCACACTGCGCCACCGTGCCGGGGATGACATAGATGGCTCGGCCGATGGGCGCGGCAACCTCGGCACAGCCCGCGATGGTCGCGGGCGCACCCGCATAGGCAGGCAACCAGCGCAGATCACTCGGCGGGGGCGGCGTCACGCCCTTCTCGGGCAGGCCGCGCAAGGGGATCAGCCCGTCGCACCAGGAGAAGACGACATCGAGAAAGAGCGCGATCTGCGCCGGATCGACCGCCGGCACGCTCATTGTAGCCGCCCTTCGCCGGGCTCCAGATCGGCGGGCTGGATATAGACCGCGAAGAGGTCCTCGCCATCCTCATGCTGGCCGGCTGCTTCGAAGAAGTAATACCGGTCTGGCATCACCAGCTCGGTCAGCTCCCAGCGGCGGTAATACCCCGGCAGGCGTTTCAGGAGATCAGACGGCGGAATGGGCGGCAGTGTCATCGATCGGGCTCGTGAACAGGGGCTTCACCTGTTCAAAAGCCAATCCCGAAGGCCGATCGGGACATTGAAGCCGCGATCAAATGTGATATCTATAATTAGAATTGATATCGAGCGAGCTTCATCATGGCCCAGATCGTCGTGCGTCAGATCCCGGAAGAGGTGCATCGCGCGCTGAAGGCGCAGGCCGCCGCGCATGGTCGCAGCGCCGAGGCCGAGTTGCGCGAGATCATTGCCCGCGCGGTGCTGCCGCAGTCGCGCCCGCGCGCGGGTGATCTGATGCGCAGTATCTGGTCCGGCGCCGAGACGGACGACCTTTCGGTCGAACGCGACCGGACGCCCGCGGAGCCGGCCGGTTTCGAATGATCATCCTCGACACCAATGTCGTCTCGGAGACGATGAAGCCGGCGCCAGAGCCGCGGGTGATCGACTGGCTCAACCGGCAAGAGTTGACCACCCTGCACCTGACCACCATCAGCCTGGCCGAGTTGCGGTTCGGCATTGCATGCCTGGACGCTGGGCGGCGTCGGGACGATCTTGACGCGCGGCTCGAGCAGATGCTGGCCGAGGTATTTCCGGCACGTATCCTGTCGTTCGACGAGGCCGCTGCCAGTGCCTTCGGAGTATTGATGGCAACGGCGCGCCGGCAGGGACAGGCCGTGAGTTTTGCCGATGGCGCGATTGCTGCCATTGCCGCGGCACAGGGCTATCCCGTCGCCAGCCGCGACACCGCGCCCTTCGCCGCCATGGGCGTGGAGGTGGTGGATCCGTGGCACGAGGCGGCTCAAGGCCGGTAATGGCCTCGCAGGCGCGCGGCGGCGCGTTGATAACGTTTCCGCGCCGCCCCATCGGACAGGCCGAGCGCGCTTGCCATCTCGATCTGATTCAAGCCGTCCACCGCGACGCCCAAGACCAGATCGGCATCTGACCCGATTACCGCCGACAGATCAGCCCGCAATTCCGCCCGCATCCGGGCCCGTTCCGCCCATGACGGCGGCGCGGCAATCCAGTCGGGTTCTACCTCCGCGCAAGATTGCTGGCGGTCGATCTCGCGTCGATGGGCCCGCAACAGATCGCGTTCGGTGTTCATCAGCACGGTGGCGGCGATATTGGTGACGCGACCGAGATCAAGGGTCCGGATGATTTCCGTGCTGCGGGCCAGCAGGTCGGAGTTGATCTCGTCAGCAGTGCCGACACGGCGACGCAGGCAGCGGTTGCGGATCGCATCGAGCCCCGGCCACAGGGAAAGCAGCATGACGTGCAGGGCCAATCCCGCGGGACGATCGCGGCCTTGTGACCTGCGCACGAGGGCGGCGAGAATGGCGTTTCGCCCATCGAAATCGAGATGCCCATGATGCAGGGCGCCGAGCAGCCCGACGATATCGGTGTAAGGCCGAAGCGACGGTTCGGTCGACCGGACGGCACGATAATCGCGTTGAGATTGCAGGGTCGACGACGAACGGGCGAGATCCTCGCGGATCGCGGACCAGGAGAAAGACACGGGACGCCAGCCTTCCGGCCGGGCGTCCAGCGCCTCTCTCGGGCCTCAGGGCGTCGTGCGCCTCTGATGATCGGGAAATTCAGGCGAACGGCGCGGCTTAACGCGCCGGTCCCTTCGTCTGGCTCATGGTCCCGCAGCGCCGGCAGGTCGCCGTGGCGGGATAGCTGAACAGATATTCGTGACCGCGCGCGAAGCTCACATGCATCAGGCCGTCGCGGTGGATGCCCAGCAGTGCGCCGCAGCAGCTGCAGCACCAGGCGTCAGATGCGCTGGCGGTTTTGCGCGCGCTGCCAACAGCGGTGGCTTTGTGGATGGGGCGGGAGATGTAGTTCGGCATTTGAAATGCTCCGTCGTTGATGGAGCCTTTCCAATAATCACCCGAATGTCGGACCCGCGCCCGTCAAGATTCGGATCTGCATCCGACTCTTACGTCGAGCCGGGCAAATGCCCCGTTTTCAGTCGCCAGAAATTCTGCCTGTGGTTCTCGAAATAAACGCCCGCAACACTGGCGCGCGCATGGGAGGGCCACGCATCCCGCGGGCTCCGGGCGCCAGTTCCTTCGATCAGGGTGCCAGTTCGAATTTCTGCGACGCCCGACCTATGCGCTGCAACGAGGCGTTCTATGACCAGAATTTGCTTCACGCCAGAAACGGCCAGAGGCGTCAGGCCTGGAATATACAGCATCGCGGACATCGGCCCGAACCGGGCCAGCGTGACCTCACTCCCGCCCAAGGCGAGCCATCGACCGATCTTGAACCGCTCGAGCATTGATGCTTGCGCAGCGTCATCAATCTTCCCATCGCTCAGGAGATCACCGAGTGGCATCACCACGTTGGGACCGAGATGGGTAAACGGGGTGGGTCCGGCCGTAAGGACGATCCCGACCCCCCCGTCCTGGCGGCTGCGCAGTATGACATCGAGGCGCTGCAGCGTGTTTGCCTGATCCAGACGTCGTGCGAAATAGATGGGAATTTCTGCATCCGACGTCCGCCACCGGCCAACATAGATCAGATCACCATCCAGTTGTTCGACTCCGACGCGGCCGATCAGCGGCTTGAGCGCAGTCACGAGGATTTCCTCCAGCCATTCGCGCCTGATCACATATTGCCTGATGTCTTCCAGCGAGACGCTGCCGAGGTCTTCCCCATGAAGACCGACTGCCGCAACATGCCCAGGCTCAGCCATCGGGCCAATATTGACATCGCCGAAATCGTCATCTTCGTCGATCAGGACGATGTTCTGCTTTCTCCGCAGATCAAGGATGCCGGCCTGCATCAGACGTTTGGGGTCGAGACCATGTTGCCGGATCATGCCGCCGGCGATCTCATCTTCGGGAAGATCGTGCAGGCGGAGAAGAACGGGCAGGAAGCTGCTGATCTCGCCTTGGTCCAGCGGCTGCAAACGATCGAGGATGCCCCAGAACTGCAGCAGCCGATAACCCAGATCACGCTGCTCCGCCTCGGTCTTGCTCTGAAGATTGGATCGTGTATCGCCGAATGAAATCTCGAACGATCGCTCTTTCTTGCTGCCCGGCAGGCCATATCTCACCGCCACCGCAAGCCGGCTGAACCCTTCCGCATGCTTGAGAATTCGGTCGCCACCGAGATAGCGCTGCGCAACGGCCTCGATATCGTCGTCGATGGTGACGCGAAGCGCCAGGCGTCGTGCCCAGTTGCCGAGGCGCAGCTCAACCTCGATCAGACGCGCGGCCGAGACATCCACATCGTCCCAGGAGGGCAAGGGCAATGTCAGGGACTTTCGGAACCGTGACAGATCGTATCGCCGCCAGCTCAACGGCTTGCTGGACAGGTCGGCCTTCAGAACCACTTCCGCAAACCCGTCGCCGAGAAGCTTGCGCACCTTGGGCGCGGGTCCACAGATTTCCATGGTTCTTTCTGCCGGCGTCCAGATCAGCGTCGCCTCATTTGGCGGCCGGAAATAGATCGGGCTCCGCATCCCGTTGTCCTTGTGATTGAGGACGCTGGACAAGGGACCGCCATGACGAACGATCACCATCACCGATGCGGGATGGTTCTGGGTCCTGGGGAGATCGAGACTGCGGATAGTGACACGCGAGGGCAACTCGAGCTTGGCGGTCAGAAGCGAGGCCAGGGCATCCTCGTCGATTTCGCCCGCATCTATTCGCGCGGCAGTTTCGACATTGACCTCAAACGAGTCGTACATCTTGCCGAAGTCGCGATATTGCCGCGCGGCATGAAACGCCTCGGCATCCTCGAAATCTTCCGGGTAGCGCAGGAAAAGCCAGGCGCTTCGGCACAGTGCGTCCAACTGCGCGTCGAATTCCTCGAGCTCCTCATGAGAGCGCCGTTCATTAGCCACGTGCTCCAACGACGTCGGCCCTTTGCCGCGCGCGAGGGATCGGATCCGTCGACAGCGATCTTCGATCGGGCGTAAATCATCGGCTGGCGAAGCGTTCAGTTGACCCAGCAGCACCGCGCGCCATTCCTCTTCCTCCTCCGTTGCCGGCCATTCGATCGCGATTTCGGGTTCGGTGTCGGAGCCGCGATATTCGAAGATTTCGTGCAGCAGCGGGATCGGCGCGGTTTCGACCAGCTCGTGGGTTTCCGGACCAAGATTGCGAAACTTCCGGCTCATCTCGTTGCTCCACGCCAAACGATAACATGGATGTGATTACATCCGAAGAACCCTGCCGACGGCAATATTTTTAGTCGCCCCTTGTCCCGAAATGCGGGCGGACCTGGCTTTTCATGTGCGAGAAGCATGTGAGCCCGAGATGAAGCGCCCCAATCCCCTGTCGCCCTTCCTGATGACGCCGGCCGAACGCCGCGCCGAGCTGTGCGGCCTGCTGGCGCTCGGGCTGGTTCGGTTGCGGATGCGGGATGGGGGCGAAGTATCTGACGATACTGGAGAAAGTTGCCTACACTATCCGCCCGACCAATGCCGTCATGCAACTCCAACTCACCGGAGAAATGCATGAACAAGCCCGATCCCATCCCCGCGCGCCTGGCCGCACTCAAGACCACGCCGACGCCCGACCTGAAGAAACAGTGGCGCGAGTTGTTCGACAGCGAACCGCCGCCATTCAACCGGCGCTATCTCGAAAGCCGCATCGCCTATCGCATCCAGGAACTCGCCTATGGCGGACTGAAGCCCGAGACCATCCGGCGGCTGGAGCGGCTCGGCGAGGAACTGGACGGGGGCGATCGGAAGAAGCGCAGCATTCGTGCCGACCGCGGTCGTCCCATCACCGGCACGCGGCTGCTGCGCGAGTGGCAGGGCGTCGAACAGATCGTCACCGTCACCGCCGACGGATTCAAATGGCAGGGACGACCCTACAAGTCGCTGTCCGCCATCGCCCGCGCCATCACCGGCACGCGCTGGAACGGCTGGGTGTTCTTCGGGCTCAAGAACCATCGTGGGGTGAGTGGAGGTGGCCGCGGGCCAGCGGACGATCCAGTGGATCGTTCGCAGCCGCGAACGCCCGGAGCGCAAGCGGAGGGCCGAACATGACGAAGCCACCCGATAAATCGAAACTCGTCCGCAAGCTCCGGTGCGCGATCTACACGCGGAAATCCTCCGAGGAAGGGCTGGAACAGGAGTTCAACTCGCTCCACGCCCAGCGCGAGGCCTGCGAAGCCTACATCGCCAGCCAGCGATCCGAAGGCTGGGTGCTGGTCCGCGATCAGTATGACGACGGCGGCATCTCCGGCGGCACGCTCGAACGCCCGGGCCTGAAGCGGCTTCTGGAGGATATCGAGGACGGGCTGGTCGACGTGGTCGTCGTCTACAAGATCGACCGTCTCAGCCGCTCGCTCGCCGACTTCGCCAAGCTGGTCGAGGTGTTCGACCGCAACGGCGTGACCTTCGTCTCGGTCACGCAATCGTTCAACACGACCACGTCGATGGGCAGGCTGACGCTGAACATCCTGCTGTCCTTCGCCCAGTTCGAGCGCGAGGTGACGGCCGAGCGGATCCGCGACAAGGTCGCCGCCAGCCGCAAGAAGGGGATGTGGATGGGCGGCGTCCCGCCCTACGGATATCGCGTCGAGAACCGGAAGCTGGTGGTCGACGAAGAAGCCGCCGCGCATGTCCGCTGGATCTTCGCCCGCTTCCTCGAGATCGGCTCGGGCACGGAACTGGCGCGTGAGGTTGCGAAGCGCGGCATCCGCACGCCGCGCGGCAACCGGATCGACAAGAAGTACCTGTATCGGATGCTGAACAACCGCGCCTATATCGGCGAGGCGGTGCACAAGGGAGAGAGCTATCCCGGCGAGCACGAAGCCATCATCGACCGCGCGACGTGGGACCGCGTCCATGCCATCCTGGAGGAAAGCCCCCGCAAACGCGCTGCGCGCACGCGCGCCGACACACCCGCACTGCTGAAGGGCCTGTTGTTCGGACCCGATGGCGCCGCGTTCTCACCGACACACACGCGTAAAGGCGACCGGCTGTACCGCTACTATGTCAGCCAGACAGTGCTTAAGCACGGGGCAGGAGCTTGCCCGGTTGGTCGCGTGCAAGCGGGCGAGATCGAGGCCGCGGTCATCGACCAGCTCCGCGCCGTGTTCCGCCAGCCCGAGGTGGTCGCGGGGACGTGGAAGGCGGCGCGTGCCCACGCCGACGACATCTCTGAGGCCGACGCCCGCGCGGCCCTGCAGCAGCTCGATCCGCTGTGGGACGAGTTGTTCCCCGCTGAGCAGGCGCGCATCGTGGCGCTGCTGGTCGAACGGGTCGATATCGGCATCAGCGGCCTCAACGTCCGCCTGCGCACGGACGGACTGGCGGCGCTGGCGCGTGAAATCACCGCAGATGCAGGAGCAGCCGCATGACTCGGAATACGTCGGTCCCCGACACCATGACCATCCATGTCCCGTTCCGCGTCGTGAAGCGCGGCGGGCGGAAGGAGATGGTGCTGCCGGAAGGCGCCGCACAAGCAAGAAAGCCGGACAACACGCTGGTCAAGGCGCTGGCGCGTGCGTTCCGCTGGAAGCGGATGCTGGAGTCGGGCGAGTTCGCGTCGATTTCCGAGCTGGCCGAGAAGGAAGGGATCGCCTTCACCTACATGGCGCGGCTGATGCGGTTGTCGCTCCTTTCCCCGGAACTTGTCGATGCCGTGATGGACGGCCATCAGCCCGCGCATATTACGCTCGCCAATTTGATGGACCCGTTCCCGGCCGACTGGAAAGAGCAGCACAGGCTCTGGTCCGACGTTAACTGATTCCCGCGTGCAAAATGGCAACCGGCGCGATAGGTAATTTAAAACAAGACCTTTTCGTGAGTTTCTGCGCCGCATGTCCGACATTTCCAACCTGATCCTGACCCTTTCACCCGAAGACGGTTCCACCATCGGTAACGGGGCCATGCTGGCGCTGCTGCGCGAGCACATGCCGGACCTTGCCGAAGACGACTACATCGCCGCGCGCGATGCGCTGATCGATGAGGGCGTGCTGGGGCGTGGCAAGGGGCGTGGCGGGTCGATCTTCCGCGTTACCGACGATCTGGGCGATGAGGATGACGACCTGGATGAGGATGAGGGCGACGAGGACGACGGGTTCGAACTGACCCACACCGAAGAGGCCGCGCCGCGAAAGCCGCGGGCCAAGGTCGGGAAGAAGGCCGCGCGCAGGCCGGATGGGCCGGTGCAGGTGCTGTCCTACCGCCATGGCGAGACGCGGGTGAACAACCCCGAGGTTGGGATGGTCCATGCCGGCACCGATCCTGATGGGGACAAGACGGTCTGGGCCTACGACCCGCATCTCGACCCGGTGCTAAACTTCGACTCTGCGCGGGCGGGGATCGAACGGCTGATCGACGAGGCGCTGGCCTCGGGCGACCCCGAACGGATGAAGGACGCGCTGCAGGAGCTGAAGCGGCTGCAGGCGCCCTATCTGAACTGGACGGGCAAGGCGGAGCGGACCAGCGTCGAGGTCGATACCGTCTCGCTGCATGTGCACGAACGGGTGGACCCGGCGACGATCCTCGCCAATGCGGCCAAGCGGCTGAAGGGCAAGGAACCTGCCACGCAATGGCGGCAGCCAGACCTGTTCGCGGCGCCGTTCGAGAACCTGCCGCTGCGCCAGGCGCTGGATTTCTACCACCACGAAAAGGGCTGGTCGAACCGGCTTGTGGCGGGCGACAGCTTGCTGGTGATGAACTCGCTGCTGACCAAGGAGAGCATGGGCGGCAAGGTCCAGATGATCTACATCGACCCGCCCTACGGCATCAAATACGGGTCGAATTTTCAGCCCTTCACGAACAAAAGAAAGCTGGCTGACTCGGATAAGGATGAGGACCTCAACCAAGAACCCGAGATGATCAAAGCGTTTCGAGACACTTGGGAACTCGGCATCCATTCCTACCTCACCTATCTGCGTGACCGATTAATATTGGCAAGAGAGCTACTGAACGACAGTGGATCGGTCTTCGTTCAGATATCTGATGAGAACGTGCATTTGGTCAGGGGAGTGCTGGACGAAGTATTCGGCGTAACGAATTTTGTCTCGCAGATATCATTCTCGAAAACAGGATCTGTGACTGGCAGCCACCTTGGAAAGGTGTGCGACATCCTGTTGTTTTACGCGAAGAACAAAGATCACCTAAAGTACCGGACCCTCTATGAAAAGAAGCCGGATATGGACAGCGACTTTTCTGAAGACCCGCTGAAATCGGATGGCTTCAGAACTACGACGACCTGCCCATACAATTTCATGGGAAAGAGCTGGCCGTGCGGTGCGAATGAGCATTGGAAAGTGCCGATCGAAGGACTTGATCGTGCAGCGAAAGCTGGACGGATCATTCCGAAAACTACATCGCTTCGCTTGAAGAAATTTGCGACCGACTTTGAATACAAGGTGTTTCACTCAGTTTGGCTCGGGTTTGGCGGTGCATCCAACATGCAATACGTCGTCGAAACCAACACACGCATTGTAGAGCGATGCATATTGATGGCGACTGATCCGAGTGATCTGGTTTTAGATATTACCTGTGGCTCCGGAACTACAGCGTTTACAGCTGAAAAATGGGGGCGTCGCTGGATCACTTGCGACACCTCACGTATCGCCGTCACGCTCGCAAAGCAGCGATTGATGACTGCCAGCTTTGACTATTACATTCTAAAATACCCACACGAAGGATTGAAGGGCGGCTTTGATTATGAAACTGCAAAGCGCATAAGCCTTGGGTCGATTGGCAGCAATACGGACATCGACAAGATATATGACGAGGACCACCCCAAGATTGCCGCGGCGCTGGCCGATCTGACCAGTGCGCTGGCCGCCACCCCACCAAAGCCGCTCAAGCCGGGCCAAGGCGTGCGCAAGGGTAAGCCGGTGGACTTCGCCAAAGGCGACACCCTGCACGAATGGGAGGTGCCCTTCGACTGGCCCGACGACTGGCCCGAGGTCGCCCGCGCGTCCTTCGACGGCTTCCACGCTGTCCGGCAGGCGATGCTGCGTCGCATGGACCAGTCCATCGTCGACCATGCCGAGCAGGAGACGCTTTACGACAAGCCGCGCATCGACAAATCCAAGCTGCGCATCTGCGGGCCATTTTCAGTGGAAGCCGTGCCGGCGCCGACCGTCCTGTCGCTGGACGACAGTATCCCGCAGCAAGAGGCCAACGAGACCGTCGCCCGCTCCGGCGAGACCTCGCGCCAGGCGTTGTGGCGCGACGAACTCTTGAAGACCGGCGTGCGCGGCAAGGGCGGCGCCATGCTGCGCTTCGCCGAGTTCGAGACGCTGCCGGGGCTGAAGCACGTCCACGCCAGCGGATCTCTGGCCGAGACGGGCGAACGCGTCGTCGTCAGCTTCGGCCCCGAGCACGCGGCGCTGGAGCAGCGGCAGGTGGAACTGGCGCTGACCGAGGCTGAGACCCTACGCCCATCGCCGAAATTCATCCTGTTCTGCGCCTTCACCTTCGACCCGGAGGCCGCGAAGGACATCGACGAGGTGAACTGGCCGGGCGTGACGCTGCTCAAGGCGCAGATGAACACCGACCTTTTGACAGAGGATCTGAAGAAGGGCCGAAGTTCCAACCAGTCGTTCTGGCTGATGGGCCAACCCGATGTGGACCTGCGCAAGCGCAAAGACGGGTTGTGGGAGGTTCAGGTCAACGGCTTCGACTATTTCGATCCGCGCAAAGGCGATCTGATCTCGGGCGGCACCAAGCAGATCGCCATGTGGTCGCTAGATGTGGATTACGACAACCGCTCGCTGATGCCGCATCAGGTGTTCTTCCCGATGGCGGATGCCAAGGGCGGCTGGAACCGCCTGCGCAAGACGGTGCGGGCAGAGCTGGACGAGGATCTGCTGGAACAGTTCCACGGAACCGTCTCGCTGCCCTTCGAGGCGGGCGAGAACCGGCGCATCGCGGTCAAGATCGTGGACGACCGCGGGATCGAGTCGCTCAAGATCATGTCGCTGGAGGGATAAGCCCATGTCCCTCATCATCAATTCGCCCTTCGTCTGCCCAGGCCAGCATTGGGTCGAAGCCAAGGGCGGCAAGCTGGAGATCAAGCCCGAACGGCGGCCGGCGAGCTACGAGGTCTTTGACGCGCGCAACAACACCAAGCGCACCGAGGTGCTGGATCTGGTGAACACGATCCGCACCCGCGTGGATCAATGGCGCGCCGACGGTTGGCCCGGCGTGACCATCGTCACCCGCAAGCTCTTGGAGCACTGGCACGACCGCGAGGCGCGGCAGCATCCGTTCTACTTCTGCCAGCTCGAGGCCATCGAGACGCTGATCTGGTGGGTCGAAGGTGCCGAGGCCTACAAGCAGGGCATCGCGATCCCCGGCGATGGCGGGGTGTGGGAGCGGCTCTGCAACAAGATGGCGACGGGCGCGGGCAAGACCACGGTGATGGCGATGATCATCACCTGGCAGGTGCTGAACGCGCTGACCTATCCGAAGCGGAACAAGGATTTCAGCCGCGCCGTGTTCATCGTGGCACCGGGGCTGACCGTGAAGGAACGGCTGCAGGTGCTGCTGCCCAGCGAGGGCAGCTACTACGACGAGTTCAACCTGTGCCCGTCCGAGGCCCTGCGCCAGAAGCTGAACCAGGCCGAGGTGCTGATCGAGAACTGGCACACGCTGATGCCGCTGAAGGAAGCGGACCGTTCGGTGGTGAAGAAGGGGCGCGAGTCCGACGAGGCCTTCACGCGGCGGGTGCTGGGCAAGCTGGCGGCGCACAAGGATATCATCGTCATCAACGACGAGGCGCACCACGCCTATCGCAAACCGCCCGAGGTGAAGATCAGCAAGAAGCATGCCGAGGAGCATGGCATCGACCTCGACGAGGCGACGCGCTGGATCGAAGGCCTCGACCGCATCCACAAAACCCGGCGCATCCAGCGCTGCTTCGACCTCTCGGCCACGCCTTTCGCGCCGACTGGCAAGAAGAGCACCGACACGGCGTTGTTCGACTGGATCATCTCGGATTTCGGCCTGAACGACGCGATCGAGGCCGGGCTGGTGAAGACACCGCGCGTGGTCGTCCGCGACGATGCGGTTCCGGATGCGAAGACGCTGCGTTCAAAGCTCTACCACATCTACCGCGACCCGACCGTTTCCGAAGACCTGAACCGCAAGGCCGAAGCGCATGAGGCGCTGCCAAAGCTGGTCCAGGACGCCTATACGCTGCTCGGCGCCGACTGGCGGGAAACCCGGGCGCAATGGCAGGAGGCCGGGCATCATTCCCCGCCGGTCATGCTGACGGTCTGCAACCGCACCGAAACCGCAGCCCGCATAGAGACCTATTTCAACAAGGGCGATGCGCACTGGCCAGAATTGCACGCACCGACCCGAACGCTCCGGGTCGATTCCAAGGTGCTGGAGAAGGCCGAGATCGGCGAGACCGCGACCTCCGACAAGGATTACGAGGCGCGGCTGAAGGCAATCATCGACGCTGCAACCATCCCCGAGACCCGCCGCCAGCAGTTCCGCGGCCTGAAGAAGGAAGAACTGCTGCGTGAGATCGTGGACAACGTCGGGAAGCGAGGAGCGGCCGGACAGGATCTGCAGAACGTCATATCGGTCGCGATGCTGTCGGAGGGATGGGACGCCAAGAACGTCACGCACATCATGGGGCTCCGGGCCTTCACATCCCAGCTGCTCTGTGAACAGGTTGTTGGGCGCGGATTACGTCGGGTGTCCTATGACACGGACGAGAATGGCCTGTTCCTGCCCGAATACGTCAATGTCTTCGGTGTGCCGCTTTCCATTTCGGAAACAGGCGAAGGCGGGGAAGCTCCGCCGCCGCCGAAGCCGACCACCCAGATCGAAGTCCTGCCCGAGCGGGCTCATCTGGAGCTTCGCTGGCCGAACGTGCTGCGGGTTGAAACGGTCGTGAGACCGCAGCTGACCATGGACTGGGGCAAAGTAACGCCGCTCGTGCTCGACCCTGCCAGCACGCCAATCAGCGCGGAATTGGCTCCTGCGCTCGGCGGCGCGACCGATATGGGCAAGGTGACAGCGATCGACCTCGAGAAGCTGCCAGACGGCTTCCGCCTGCAACGTCTCGTCTTTCAGGCAGCACGGAAGGCCTTCGCCGAACTCAGCCACGGTTTTTCGGGTAGCCACGAGTATCTCGCGGCGCAGCTGGTCAGGATCGTCGAGGCGTTCCTCAACTCCGACCGCCTCGACATCCCGTCGCTGTTCCACTCCGACCCGCTTCGGCGGCGGATTCTGATCGCGCTCAACATCGATCTTGTGGTCCAGCATGTACTGAACAGCGTGACCGAGCAGAACACGGAGCGTCTGACGCCGGTGTTCGACGAGGAAAACCCGATCGGCGCCACCGGCCAGATGCGGACCTGGTACACCACCAAGCCGTGCTTTCCGACCGGCAAGTCGCATATCAGCCACCTGGTCGGGGATTCATCCTGGGAGGGACATGCAGCGAACATCTTCGAGAAGCGTGAAGACGTCATCGCCTATGCCAAAAACGATCATCTGGGCTTCCAGATCTACTACATGTGGGCCGGTTCACGGCGCCGGTATATTCCGGATTTCCTCGTGCGCCTTGCCAGCGGCACCATTCTGGCGCTTGAGATCAAGGGTACCGACAGCCCCCAGAACAAGGCCAAGCGGGACGCAATGAACGAGTGGGTGAAGGCGGTCAACGCGGCGGGCGGCTTCGGCCACTGGGCATGTGACGTCGCGTTCAAGCCCGCGGAAATTCAGGACATTGTCACGAAGCACTCGGCCGTTGTGGAACCCGTTGCATAATGGGATCCGGCGACCCTCCGTCGAAGCCTGAACTGACCGAAAATGGCTATCTCGGCAGTTTGGCTTCCCCGCGGGAGATGGTCGCAAGGAAGGTCTCATCCAGCTTCGGCTCGTCCCATCGTTCGGCGACGGCAAGCCAACGGTCGAGGTGGTCTCGGAACCCCGGATCGTTAGCCTTGAGGTGAAAGGTGTAGAGCCGGTCGACGATCTGCCGCATCAGGCTTCGCATCTGGTCGTCGTCGAGATGGGACGCGTCAGACCATGGAATCTGGCGGCCGTCGGCATCGGTGATGAACACGTCCGAACAGTCGCCCGTGTGGGTGACCGGGACGGTCCCCGCGTGCAATTCCTCGATCCCCGTGTTGCGCACACAGATCATCGCCATCAGTTTCGCCAGCCGGGCGGCGATGCGCTCCTCGTCGGCCGGTTTCATTGTTCCGACCTCTTTGGATCGTCCGACCGCTTCACGAACAACTCGACGAGAGCCGCTTCGGCTCGCGCCAGTCCATCTTCTGTCAGGGCGAGCGATTTCGCCTTGCCGATGGGATCGTAGATCAGCCCCTTGGCGTGCAGCCGGTCGGTAATCGACCAGTCGATCCCTTTCCAGACGCGATTGCCGTCATGCAGCGTCAGGCTGAGGATCGCCAGCGCCGCGTCGTCGAGCTTGTCGGTGTCGAGGTCCGGTTCCGTCATGTATGGCCTCCTTCACCGATAGGATGCCGCGTCGCCGGAAATTCTCAATGCCGGAAGGGATTTGCGAGGCTGTATGGGGGAAGAACGGGTTGGATTTCTGTTCCTTTCCACAAGCGCCACTGGCGTCGAAGTGTTTAGGTGGCGCGGGAAAATGTCCCTATACTTTCAACTGGTTACGGGCTCTACACTGAATGGGCGCAGTCGAGAGGTCCGGAGAATATGGGGCCTCAGAAAAAGTGTCCGGCTGCTGTGGCGAGGACGCCGGTGCAAAGCCCCTCCCGCATAACCCTCGAAAACAACGGAAAAATCCGGCCGCAGCCGGATGGGGAGAACGCTTTCGCGGGGGCAAGTGGCGGAGACGAAGGGATTCGAACCCTCGAGACGGTTTCCCGTCTACTCCCTTAGCAGGGGAGCGCCTTCGACCACTCGGCCACGTCTCCGCCGATCCGTCTAAACGGGCTGGCGGGAGGGTGCAAGCGGGTTTTGCGGCGGCGCGACAAGGGCATCGGGTCAGGTGTTGAAAAGGAAATGCAGCACGTCGCCGTCCTTGACCTCGTAGGTCTTGCCCTCGACGCGCAGCTTGCCGGCTTCGCGGGCTCCGGCCTCGCCATTACCCGACACATAGTCGTCATAGGCGATGGTCTCGGCGCGGATGAAGCCCTTCTCGAAATCGCCATGGATCTCGCCCGCCGCCTGCGGCGCCAGCGTGCCCTTGCGGATGGTCCAGGCGCGCGCCTCCTTGGGGCCGACCGTGAAATAGGTCTGCAGGCCAAGAAGGTCGTAGCCGGCCCGGATCAGCCGGTCCAGACCCGCCTCGTCCAGCCCCATTTCGGACAGGAACATCTGCGCTTCCTCGGGGTCGAGTTGGCTGATCTCTTCCTCGATCCGGGCCGAGATCACCACATGGCCGGCGCCTTGCGCAAGGGCCATCCCGGCGACGCTGGCCGTCCGGTCATTGCCCGAAGCGGCCTCGTCCTCGGCCACGTTGCAGACATAGAGCACGGGCTTTGCGGTCAGAAGCTGTAGCATCTTCCAGGCTTTCGCGTCCTCCTCGGCCACGGCGACGCTGCGGGCCGGCTGGCCCGATTCAAGCGCAGCCAGCGCGGTTTTCAGTAGGCGCTCTTGCGTCACGGCCTCCTTGTCGCCCCCTTTCAGCTTGCGCTGAAGCCCGGCCAGCCGGCGCTCGATCGACTCCATGTCGGCGATCATCAGCTCGGTCTCGATCACCTCGGCATCGGCAAGGGGGTCGACGCGGCCCTCGACATGGGTGACATCGCCGTCCTCGAAGCAGCGCAGCACATGGGCGATGGCATCGACCTCGCGGATATTGGCGAGGAACTGGTTGCCCAGCCCTTCGCCCTTCGAGGCGCCCTTCACCAGCCCGGCGATGTCGACGAAGGTGATCCGGGTCGGGATGATCTGCTTCGAGCCGGCGATGGCGGCCAGCCGGTCGAGGCGCGGATCGGGCACCGCAACTTCGCCAACATTCGGCTCGATCGTGCAGAAGGGAAAATTGGCCGCCTGGGCCGCGGCCGTTCTGGTCAGCGCGTTGAACAGCGTCGACTTGCCGACATTCGGCAGCCCGACAATTCCCATGCGAAAGCCCATGATCCGTTCCTCTTGCGAATGACTGGGCCGCTTCTAAGCATCGCCCGATCCCGGCGCAAGCCGTCGACCCGGCGGGGATCGCGGCCGTCGCCCGGGCGGTGGGAGATTGAACTGTCCGGGGCTTTCCGGTTAGACCGGCACGGTTCTGCCCGGAGTAAACGCATGACACGGATCGATACCACCTTCGCCGCGCTGGCCAGGTCCAACCGCAAGGCCTTTGTCGCCTATATGATGGCTTCCGATCCCGATGAGGCGACGTCGCTGCAGATCATGCGTGGCCTGCCTGGGGTCGGGGTCGATATCATCGAACTGGGCCTGCCTTTCACCGATCCCATGGCCGACGGCCCGACCATCCAGGCCGCGGGCCAGCGGGCGCTGGCGGCGGGCGGCAGCGTGACGCGCACCCTGGCCATGCTGCGCGAGTTTCGCAAGACGGACGATACGACCCCGGTCGTGCTGATGGGCTATTACAACCCGATCTATGCCCGCGCCGGCGGCGTGACCCGGTTTCTGGCGGATGCGGCAGAGGCGGGCGTGGACGGGCTGATCGTCGTCGATCTGCCGCCCGAAGAGGATGACGAGCTGTGCATTCCCGCCGGGAAAGCAGGACTGAACTTCATTCGCCTGGCCACCCCCACGACCGATGATCGCCGGCTGCCCGCCGTGGCAAGGAACACCAGCGGCTTCATCTACTATGTCAGCGTGACCGGCATCACCGGCGGCCCCGCCGCCAATGCGGCCGAGGTTGCCCCCGAAGTCGCCCGTATCCGCAAGGCGACCAATCTGCCGGTGGTGGTGGGCTTTGGCATCTCGAGCCCCGAGGCGGCCGAAAGAATTGCCTCGGTGGCGGACGGCTGCGTGGTCGGCAGCGCCATCGTCAGGCTGATCGGCGAAGGTCGTCCGGTCAGCGAAATTCTCGACTATGTGCGCGATCTGGCTGCCGGGGCGCATCGCGGCTGACCGGACCGGACCTTCCGAAGATCATGATGCCGGCCAAGGCGCCGGCATCATGCGGGTCAGAGCGGATAGCCAAAGCGGCGGGCGACGGCCCAGAAGCGCATGTTCAGGTCGGCCAGCTGTTTCAGCGTGTCATCGATCTCGGCAATGGCGTCATCGTCGATCTCGTGCATCTCGCCGACCCGGATGTTCTTCTTCCGGTCGGCGATGCGCATCAGGATCGAGCGGGTGTTGCCGCCTTCGGGATCGAAGGCATAGATGCAGTGATTGTATCGGTTGCGCAGCCGCGACAGGCTGGACATCTCATGCGCCAGTTCCAGGACCGCCTCGCGCTCTTCCGCCGCCACGCGGGGCAGCTTGGCGAGACGCTCGACCAGATCGAGCCTCGCGCGCGAGGTGTTGAGGGTCAGGAAGATGATGACCCCGGTTTCCTTGTCGCAACCCGCAAGCCCCGCAATGAAATGGATCAGCAGGCTTTCGGTGTTGGTCCAGGTATAGTTCAGCCGGCCGACCTTCAGCAGGAAGCTGTCGAAGGTCCTGCGGCTATCCGGTTGCGGCTGATGAAGCGACATCCGCCCCGTCCTCCAGCTGCGACAGGTACCAGTTGGCAGCGCCTGTGCGGTTGGACACGCCAAGCTTGGCAAAGATATTGTGGATATGCAGCTTGACCGTGTGTTCGGAAAGATCGAGTTCCGCGGCGATCACCTTGTTCTGCTTGCCTTGGGCAAGCAGTGGCAGGACTTCCATCTCTCGCCGGGTCAGCAGCGATGCGGCGCGGGATTCGATCGCTTGCGGCAGGGCGGGCGCCGCAGCCCGCGGTTCATCTTCCGTCGCGATCGCGACCGGAACCCAGACATGTCCGGACAGCAGAAGCCGCAGAACCGCCAGCCAGATGTCGATCTGCGCATTCATCTGCAGCGGGCTGATCGGCGGTGAGAACCGGGACAGGTTGAGCCGTTGCAGGATCGTGCAGTCGTTGCAGGCGACGGCGATCAGGGCCGAGGGCAGGGTCGCCCTGATCTCGCTGATCCGGGTGTCGAGCGACGGGACGGCTTCGTGAAGGACGACGACATCCGAACGGACCTCGCCATCCAGAAGATCCCGCGGGTCGCCGATCCGATCGAAATGCACACCTTCGAATTCCTGTCCGAGAAATCGGAGGATCTGGTCAGAGAACTGCAGCGACGTTCCGATTAAGGCGACATGGGGTTGTCGGGCGGCGACAGTTGCGGTGCTTACGGCTAGGCCAGACTGGCGCATGGTAAAAGTCTCCTAAATACAAACTTAACACTCTCCTCCGGGGTCGCCCTAGCCAGAAGGACTAATCCCCTCGCCATCCAGTATAGCCGATCGGCTTGGATTTTCGAGCATTTCATCGTGAATCGCCGCAGATACAACCGTATGGCGATCAGGCCTCCGGCTAGGGTTATTGGGCAGAGAAAATATAGAAAACAGTATTCATTAGATAATAATTAATACTTGCATTATGTGAAACGCCAATAGGTTGTGCTCCCCCGGCGCTGACACCTAGTCGAACGGGGCTGACTTATTTTCCGAATATGCCCAAGCGGTTGCGCATGAGACGGTGAAAACCGTGAACGGAGCAACGTGATTCGACTCCACTGGGGTCGATTGGCCACTCACTCGGCGCGCTTGCTCATCGTTGCATCACAAGGAAAGGAGGCTGCCCACAAAGTCAGCGAAGTTTCCCCGAGCGCTGGTGGCGTTCGGAAAGCCCATCAAACGGTTCAACACTGCAGTGAGCTGAAGCCGCTTTTAGAATGACTGGCGGACAGCGGACTGCGTTTTTTCGAAGTGAGGAAACAATGTCTAAGCGTAGCAATATTTCCAACTCCATCTTCGACACCACGGATCCCGTGCCCGTGGATGAGGTCGAAACCCCCGAGGTGACCAGGGACGGCGGTCACAAGGGCGACAAGGACTATGCCAAGGCGGATGCCGATGCTGACGCAGATGCCGATGCGGACGCTGATGCGGACGCCGATGCCGATTCCGATGCGGATGGCAAAGCCAAGGCGTCCAGCGACAGCGATTCCGACAGCGACGCGGACAGCGACAGCGATTCCGACAGCGACAGCAAGGCTGACAGCGACTCGGACAGCGACAGCGATTCCGACAGTGACAGCCACAGCAGCAGCGAAAGCGATGTCGATGTCGACGTGAATGTCGATGTCGGGCTGGACACGCTGCCGAACGATGACGACTTCGCCGATTTCGATCTGGAAGACAGCAAGGTCGAGGATGTGATCATCGCCAAGGGCGATGTGAACTACGACCCGGGTCACGACATGACCATGGGCGACATCCTGAACAACAACACCTTTGGCGGCGGCAATGACGCGGCCATCTCGAATGGCCAGTCGAACGTCCTTGAGGACAACGACTATCTGAACAATCCCGTTGTTTCGAATGCGGGTGACTTCAAGCAGGATGCCGAAGCCAAGGGCGGCTATGCCCGCGCCGAGGAAGGCATCGCCGTCGACTCGAATGGCGGTGAAGGCGGCAGCGACGCCGAAAGCAATGGCGGCGATGCCAGGGGCGGTGAAGCCGATGGCGGCAATGCCGATTCCGACGTCGACAGCGGTGATGCCGGCGGCGCCACGGCAAGTGGCGGCGACAGCGGCAGCGGCGGCGACGCCCGGGCCTCGGGCAACGATGCCGAAGGCGGCGATTCCAGCTCTGACGCCGAAGGCGATGGCGGCAGCGGTGGCGACAACGACGCCGATGTGGAAGCCGACTCGGATTCCGACAATGACTCGGATGTCGACGGCGAAGGCGGCAATGGCGGCGACTCGCGCTCGACCAACGAGTCCGAGTCCGAGGTTGAGGCCGAAGCCGAATCCGACGACGAAGGCGGCAATGGCGGCGACACCGACAGTGAAGCCGAAAACAACGGCGACAACGAAGCCGATGCCGACAACGATTCGGATGGCGGCAACAGCGGCGACACCGATGCCGATGCGGACAACGAAGTCGATGCCCGCAGCGACTCCGAGGCTGATGCCGAGGGTGGCAATGGCGGTGACGTCGATGCCGACTCCGACAATGACGGCGACGCCGATGCCGACGGCAATGCCGATGGCGAAGGCGGCAATGGCGGCGATATCGACGGCAATGTCGATGTCGAATCCGAAGCCGAAACCGACAGCGATGCCGATGCCGATGGCGGCAACGGTGGCGATGCCGAAGGCGAAGCCGAAACCGAGGGTGATGCCGAGAGCGACAGCGACGCTGATGCTGACGGCGGAAATTCGGGCGATGCCCGTGCCGAAGGCGAAGGCGAAGTCGAGAACGACGCCGACAGCGATGCTGACAGCGATGCCGGCAACTCGGGCGACGTAGAGGCCGAGGGCGAAGGTGAAGGCGAAGTCGACAACGACGCCGACTCCGATGCCGATGGTGGCAACACCGGTGACTCGGGTGCCCTGGGCGGCGGCCTTGGTGGCGGTCTTGCCGGCGCTGATGCCGATGGCGAAGCTGGCGACACCGATGCGCACAACACCGGCGGCGACGGCGGCGACGGCGGAGATGGCGGCGACGCGGGTGACGCGGGTTCCGGTGGCGGCAGCTACCGGCTTGTCGAAGTCGATCCGGTGGCTGACGACGCCGACGGCGACAACACCGGCGGAGCTGGTGGATCCGGCGGCGGCGGCGGCGGTTCTTCCGAGGCCGGCGATGGCGGTGCTGGCACCGGCGGTTCGCCGAGCGTGAACGGCACCGGCACCGGAACCGGCACCGGCACCAATACCGGTGGTGATGGTGGCGCGGCCGATTCGTCGAACGGTCCGAACACCGGCA
This sequence comes from Paracoccus marinaquae, assembly GCF_018860165.1. Taxonomy (GTDB): domain Bacteria; phylum Pseudomonadota; class Alphaproteobacteria; order Rhodobacterales; family Rhodobacteraceae; genus Paracoccus; species Paracoccus marinaquae. The sequence continues at coordinate 57,926 of NZ_JAHKNG010000016.1, read as the reverse complement.
CCGGAACGGGTACCGGCACCGGCACCGGCACCAGTGGTGATGGTGGCGCGGGCGCTGCGACCAACGGCCCGAACACCAATACCGGCACCGGCACCGGCACCGGCACTGGCACTTCGGGTACGGGCGGGGCCGGCATGGCCACGACCGACGATGATGCCAGCACCAACGGCACCAGCCGCAACGACACCGACTCGGGTGCGGGCGGAGCGGCCAGCGGTCAGACCGATGACGATGCCGACAGCACCGGCACCGGCAGCACCGACTCGGAGTCGGGCGCTGGCGCGACCGGCACCGGTATGGCCGACAACGACGCCACCAACAGCGGAAGCGCGCGCACCGACGCCGATTCCGGTTCGGGCGCCTATGGCCGGGCCGACAACGATGCCGATAACACCGGCACCGGCATGTCGGACGCGGCGGCGACCGGTGGTGCAGGTGGTGCGGCCGATGGCAGCGCGACCGGTACCGCGAACAGCGCCGATACCGCGACTGCGGACGGCACCGGTGGCGCCGGCGGCTGGGCGAGGTCGGATACCGACTCGACCGCGACCGGAGGCACCAACACCGGCTATGCCGATGGTGACGGTGGCTATGGCGGTCTGTCGGAAATCGCGGCCGAGGCCCTGGCGCAGTCCACCACGGATGTCGACACGGCCCAGACCGGCGGTGCGGGCGGCAGCGGCGACGCTACCAGCTCGGCCACGGCCGACGGCATGGCGACCGGTGACACCGCGGCGACCGGTGGCGCTTCCGGCAACTCGCTGACCACCGCGACCGGTGGTGCCAGCGGTGCGGCCATGGGCGCTGCGACCAACGGCGGCGACGGCATCAACGGTGATGTCCTGGGCGGCGCCGGCGGCACGGCGACCAACGGCGCCGGTGGCGCTGGCGGCACCGCCGGAAGCTGGGGTTCGGGCAACGCCGACGACGGGATCGTCACCGGCGAGTCCTATGCCTCGGCTGCTGCGGCCGTCGACCAGTCCGCGTTCAACATGGACGTGGTCATGGGCGCCAACGTGCTGGGCAACACCGTCGACATGAACGTCGTCGGCGGCTCGTTCAGCTCGACCTACGCTGGCGAAGACGACTCGTAACTTCGGAACCCGGTTCGGGGCCGCCCAGGAGGCGGCCCCGAGCTTTTGTTGATGCGGCACGTCGAGGTCCGGGTCGCTGATGGTAACGGCCCCGTTCGCGGCCAGAGCGTTTTGGTGAGGCAAGGCTATGGACCCGAGAACACTTGAAATCGCTCATTTTGCCGGCGTCTTCGACCTGCTGATCGAGGAGTTGCGGCTTCGCTACGACTATCTGCGGTTCAAGCAGAAGCGTGCCGAAGAGCAGGATGACGAGCCGATCGAGTCCGCGGGTGTCCGCATTCAGGCTCCCTATCAGCTTGAACCCTATGATCCCGGCCTCGCTTACACGCCTGAAGGTCTTGCATCCGCCCCGCTGCCAATTCCGCAGAGGCTGGGCGCCTATGATCACGGCGAGGTGTGGATCGCCGCCTCGCAAACCGCGGACGAGATGGAATGGGCCGAGAACGGCACCGGTTTCTCGCCGGCCGGCCCCGTGACCATCATCGTGCCTCCGACGGATATCGACATTCCCTTTCCGCAGCCCGGCAGCATCGTCACCGTGACGGTGCAGGTCGCCACGCTGTCGGATAACGACCTTTTCCGCGACGGGCTGAACACCAAGTTCACCAGCCCCGACAAGCTTGAGGCCAAGCTCGAGGCGATTGCCCAGCAGGCCGATGCCCTGTCCGGCCTTGACCTGCCCGAGTTGCCCACCAATGGCGACTGGGCGGGTTTTTCGCACAAGATCATCAAGCAGTTTGACTCGGCCGAGGAGATTTCCGCCGAACAGCTTGCCGCCGACGGCATCGTCGGCGAGGTGGAGACGGCCACTTTCCGCGGCGAGGATGCCGCCGGGACCGTCGTGAACGGCGAAAAGGTGGATGAGGCCCCGGCCTGGAAGGATCTGCTGCCGTCCTATATGCGACCCGATGACGACGACGAGGCGCCTGCCGCCAATGCCGGTAAGGACGAGGACGGGGCGGGCGAAGGCCCGAACGCGGTCGAAGACGGCAAGACGATCGTCCGCAAGAGCAGCGGCACCGATGACGAAGGCACGGTCAAGGTTCTGGCCGAGCATGATTTCAAACGGGACTTCGGCGATGATGCGCCCGATCCGGACGGGTTGGAGCCCGGGCACGAGGTCGTCGCCGGCGCCAACATGGCGATCAACGAGGTCGTGATCACGTCCAAGTGGCTGGATGCACCGGTCTTCGTCGTGCAGGGCGATGTGGTCAGGTTCGATGCCATCAACCAGGTCAACGTGCTGGTCGAACATGACAGCGTTGACGGTGTCGCCGTCAGCGGTTCCGACTCGGTCGGCTACAATATCGCCTCGATCACGGCCGAATCCTCGGCCGATCCCGACGCGCCGGCCGTCAATACGGATGTGCTGCCCAGCCTGTCCTTCGTGGTTCGTGTCGAAGCCGACCTGATCCAGATCAACTGGATAAAGCAGGTCACCTTCGTCACGGATTTCGACCGGATCGAGATGACCTTCAGTGCCTCGGCCACCTTCCTGGGAACGGGCGAGAACGAGATCGTCAATACGACGGTCCTGAACGAATTCGGGTATTTCTACGACGCCATCTTCGTGTCCGGTGACATGGTGGACGGAACCGTCGTGACCCAGAAGAACGTGCTGTTCGACAGTGACAAGGTGGTGACCGGGGCGACTGCCGTGGCGGAAGCCGGCAGCGTCACACCGGCCGCTGCAACGGATGGGACTGCGGGTCCCGGCGCAGGGTCGGACGCAGCCCCCACGCTTTCCCTGAGCGACAACCTGCTGTTGAACCAGGCAACGGTGAAGACGACCGGCATCGATACGTTCGAGGACATGAAGCAATCCTTCGCCAAGACCGCGGAGGATCTGTCCAACGGCGCCGACGAACTGGCCCGCGACGTGACGCAGGATGCGCTTTTCGCCGGCAAGGAGGCGCTTCGCGCCCTTCAGATCGACGGCGATCTGATCAAGATGAACATCATCGAACAGATCACGGTCATGGGCGATGCAGACCAGATCAGGCTGGAAATGCAGGCGCTGCGCGACAAGATCGATGCCGAGATGAAGGTGATCGCCGGCTCGAACGCGCTGCTCAACATCACCAGCGTCAACGAACTGGGCATGGATTCGACCATCATGGCCGGTGGGCAGATCTATGACGATGCGCTGATCCATCAGGCGGAACTTTTCGATACCGATGCCACGCCGACCGGCGTCGCCATGACCGACCTGACTAATGAGGCAGTTGCGGCCTTCCTGTCCGACAGTATTCTTGAGGTTGCAGAAGTCAGCGACGGGATCGCGCCGATGATCGACTATGACGGCGTGTCGCAACTGGATGTGATGCAGACGGCGCTCGGCTGAGTTCCGTCGCGGAGGAGTAGATAGTGAAGGATTTGCATGCTGAGGCCGCGTCCAGCGGCGGGGCAGGGGCGGCGCAAACCGCTGCTGTGAAGGATGGTGCCGAGCCGCCGCTGAAATTGATGCCGGAGGCACGCGGTGACGATCCCGCGCCAGCCGCGCGGAAGGGCAGCGAGGCCAAGGGCATGGGTGCCACGATCGAAGGTTCGACCGGCCCGATCATGAAGCGCCCCGGCCCCCCCGCGACGGGCGGCGGCGGAGGCGGCGGCAAGGGACCCGGGTTCCATCGCCGCCTGGGTCCGCAGAATTTCGATGAAAGCCTGCGCAAGGGCCTGACCGTCGTGCGAAGCAACATGGCCTTCGTCATGCTGATGACGCTGGCGACGAACGTGCTGATCCTCGCCATTCCGGTCTATCTGTTCCAGATCTCGGACCGCGTCCTGACCAGCCGTTCGGTCGACACATTGGTCATGCTGACGCTGGTCATCGGCGGCGCGGTGGTGCTGCAGGCGATCTTCGACGCCGTGCGGCGCTTCATGCTGATGCGGACCGCGGTCGAGGTCGCCGTCCAGTTGGGTGCGCCGATCCTCAGTGCCGCGGCACATGCCTCGCTGCACAGCAACGGGCGCGAATACCAGACCCTTGGCGATCTGCAGACGCTGCGCGGGTTCCTGACCTCGGGCACGCTGATCTCGTTTCTGGACGTGCCCTTCGCGCCGCTGTTCATCCTGGCGATCTTCCTGATCCACCCGCAGCTTGGCGTGATCGTCGTGGTTACGGCGCTGATGCTGTTCGTGATCGCCGTGATGAACCAGAGGATGACCTCGAAGCCCTTCGCCGAGGCGAATTTCTCGCAGAGCAAGGCGAACCTGCATCTGGATTCGATGTCGCGCAACAGCCAGATCATCAATGCCATGGCGATGATTCCCGAGGCGGTGGCGATCTGGGGCCGGGATACCGCGCAGTCGCTGCGCGCGCAGGTTCAGGCGCAGGATCGCAACATCACCTCGGCGGCGGTGTCGCGGGCGGTGCGGTTGCTGACCCAGGTCGCGATGCTGGGATGGGGCGCCTATCTGGCCCTCGACGGCCAGATCACCGGCGGCATGGTCATCGCCGCCTCGATCATCGCCGGCCGGGCGTTGGCACCGGTCGAGGGGTCGATCGAGGGCTGGAACGCCTTCCTGCTGTCGCGCGCGGCCTATGGCCGGATCGCGACCCTGCTGCGCGGCTCCAGGCTGCAGTATGAGCGGCTGCATCTGCCGCAGCCCGAAGGGCGGCTGGATGTCGAGCGTCTGCTCTACATTCCGGGCGGAACCAAGCAGGTCGTGCTGAACAGCGTCAGCTTTGCGCTGTCGCCCGGTGAAACCCTTGCCGTGATCGGCAATTCGGGTGCCGGCAAGACCACGCTCGGCAAGATGCTGGTGGGTTCGATCCTGCCGACCTCGGGCAATGTCCGTCTTGACCTGATGGATCTGCGGAACTGGGATCCGCGCCAGTTCGGCGAAAACATCGGCTATCTGCCGCAGGACGTGCAACTGTTCCCCGGCACCATCAAGCAGAACATCGCCCGCATGCGCGAGGATGCGACCGATGCCCAGATCCACGAGGCCGCCGTTCTGGCCGATGTGCATGAGATGATCGCATCGCTGCCGCAGGGCTACGAGACGCTGGTATCCGCCGATGGCTCGCCGCTGTCGGGCGGGCAGAAACAGCGGATCGCGCTGGCTCGCGCCTTCTTCGGCAACCCGCGCATGGTGGTGCTGGACGAGCCGAACTCGAACCTCGATGCGGCCGGAGACCGGGCGCTGGCGCGGGCGGTCGGCCATGCCAAGGCGAACAGGATCACGACCGTGGTGATCACGCAAAAGCCCTCGCTGCTGTCGGTGGTGGACAAGATCATGCTGCTGGCCGATGGCAGCGTCGCCATGTTCGGCCAGCGCGAGGCGGTCCTGCGCAAGCTGGCCGGCAAGAAGGCCGGCGCCCAGATCCCCGAACAGGGAGGGAAACCCGATGCGTGAACTGGTTACCGTCGGCGGTCACGATCAATGGTACCGCGATGTTCCCCGCTCGATCCGGCGTCAGGCCCTGTTCGGAATCCTGTTGCTGGTGGTCAGCTTCGGCGGCTTCTCGGCCTGGGCGTTCCGCGCCCCTCTGGCCGCGGCCGTGATCGCCCAGGGGTCCTTCGTGGCGACCGGGCAGAACAAGATCATCCAGCACCTCGAAGGCGGGATCATCAAGGAAATCCGCGTCAGCGAGGGCGACCGGGTCGAGGCCGGCGAGATCCTGCTCAGGATGGATGAGACCGCCTCTCTGGCCAATGAGCGGGAACTGCAACTGCGCCGCTATCGGCTCGAGGCGACCGAGGCCAGGCTTCTGGCGGAATATGCCGAGAAGGAAAAACTGACCTTCCCCCGCCACATCGTCGCCCTGCGCGGTGACAGTGAGTTCGAGGCGATCATCGCGAGCCAGGAACTGGCCTTCGAAGTCTCGCGCCGGGCCCTCAAGCAGGATCTGATCCTGCTGGTCCGGAATACCGAGGCATTGGGGGTCAGGAAGGTCGGCTACGAGACCCAGCTTGCCTCGTTGCGGGCTCAGCTCGAACTGCTGATCGAGGAACTGGCCGCGAAGAACGAACTGTTCGAGAAGCAGTTGACGCGCCGGCCCGAGGTCATTGCGGTCGAACGTGTCAAGATCGAGGCCGAGGGCCAGATCGGTCGGCTCGAGGCCGAGATCGGCGAAATCGAGCAGATGCAGCTGAAATCCGAGGACCAGATCGAGAAGGCGCGCAGCGAATACCGGCAGGCGTCACTTGACCAGTTGCAGGCCGTTCAGGCGGAACTGGAAAGTATCCGCGAACAGTCGCGCAAGGCGCAAAGCGTTCTTGATCGTTCCGAGGTCGTGGCGCCGGTGGCGGGCACCGTGGTCCGGCTTTATTACCACACCTCTGGCGGCGTCGTCGAAAGCGGCAAGCCGATCCTCGAGATCCTGCCGTCGGATGCTCCGCTGATCATCGAGGCGACGATCTCGCGCAATGAGGTCGACAGCGTCAAGACCGGGCAGAAGGCCAGCGTGCGACTGACCGCCCTGAACCAGCGCATCACTCCGATCCTCGAGGGCGAGGTCTATTATCTGTCGGCCGACTCGATCGTCGAGGCGTCGACCGGAGAGATGCAGGAGGTCTATCTTGCCCGTATCTCGCTGAGCGAAGACCAGATCGCCCGCGTCGCCAACTTTTCCCCGACGCCGGGGATGCCCACCGAGATCATGATCCAGACCGAAGAGCGGACCTTCGCGCAATATCTGGCCCGGCCGATCATCGACAGCATGTCGCGGGCGTTCCGCGAACAATAGCTTCGGCCTCGCGGCATCCTGCCCGCATCGGGCGGCCCGTGAGGGCCGCCCGTTCTGTTTGGTGGTTCGCCCTGCCCATTTCGTCGACAGGGCTTGAAAATAATTAGGACTCCTATATTGTAAGGCATGGAGGTGCCCCATGCCCGGAAGTTCCCGACAGATCGCAACTGCCTTGCAGCGCCTCGCCGTATTCTGGCGGGCCAGTCAGTGGCAGGTCTTCGGGGCTGCCGGTCTCAACCCGACGCAGGGCGAGGTGCTGTTGCGGGTCGCGGCCCGGCCCGAGCGTGCGGCCGAACTGGCCGCCTTGCTGGGCGTGTCGCAGGCCAGCCTCAGCGACACGGTGTCGGCGCTGGCGAAGAAAGGGTTGGTGGTCCGCCGTCCCGATCCCGATGACGGGCGTGCCCGCCGCATCGAGGCCACGGCGGCAGGCCATTCCCTTGCCAAGCGGATCCCCGAGGCGCCCGAGGCATTGTTTGGGGCGATCGCAGGTCTTGGCGATGCCGAGCGCGGGGCGCTGCTGCGCTCGCTGACCCAGGTGATCCGGTCACTGCAGGAGGCGCGCGCGATCCCGGTTCAGCGCATGTGCGTGACCTGCCGCTATTTCCGCCCCCATGTCCATGATGATGCCGCCGCGCCGCATCATTGCGCGCTGGTCGATGCCGCCTTCGGCGATGCCGGCCTGCGGATGGATTGCGGCGACCACGAAACCGCCACGGCAGAGCAGGCGGCCCTCGCGGGCGCGCGTCTGCTGGCCGTGGGGTAAGGCGGGCACCCGGAAAGCCGCGGCAACGGCCCGGGTGCCCAATGCAACCCCTCTGTCACGAAAGGAAGCACCTGATGATGACACAGAAACGATCCCTTCGCCATGTGTTCGGCGCGGCGGCGATGCTGGGCCTTGCGGCCGGCGCGGCCGGCGCGCACGAGCTTGCCGCCGAGGCGGGAAATGCCGAGCGGGCGGCCTTCGATATCGTGGCCGCCGATATCACCACCGATCGCCGGCTGGCCACCTTCTCGATGTCGGTCGCCGGCACGCCGGGCGAAGACGGGCCCGAGGCGGCCGGCGCGCTGGCCGGGGCGCCGGTCTTTTCCTATGTCTGGCCGACGACGCTGGATCCCGCCACGGTGGGGTTTGAGAGCGGGGCCGGGATCCTCGCCTTCGCGGTCACCATCCATCCCGATTTCGACGACACGCCGCTGTTCGATGAAAGCCGCTCGGGCAGCACCGATGACGACGGCGCGCTGTGGCACAGCCACTGGGTCGTCCTTGGCCCGGACGACGCCTGCGGGCCGGGCGCGCTCAAGGTGATCGACATTCCCGAAGGCGCGACCCCGCCCTTGCCGCTGACCTGGCCGGGGCTGCCGATCCTGATCGACAGCCCCGGCTGGTCGCCGGTCTTCGAGGGGCCGAAGCTGAGCGTGAAGGTACCCTTCGCCGATATCGGCGCGGTGGGTCAGGCACGGTTCGATGCGGTCACCTCGGCCTTGCAGGTGAACGCCAATGTCCACGCGCCGCTGCTTTGCGTGACCGATGTGTTCGACATCGCCTCGGGCGATCTGAGCCTGCCGGGCCAGGCCGGGCAATAGCCAAAAGGGCGCGGCGTCGCTTGCCGCCGCGCCCGACAGCACAAGGATGCAGGATATGGATGATCCCCCCTTCTTCGCCGCCGAATGGCTGAATGCCGACCGGCCGATGGCGCTCGCGGATTTCCGGGGCCGGGTTCTGGCGGTCGAGGTGTTCCAGATGCTCTGCCCGGGCTGTGTCCTGCATGGCCTGCCGCAGGCGCAGCGCCTGAGCCAGACCTTCGAGGCGGCGGATCTGGCTGTGATCGGGTTGCACAGCGTCTTTGAGCATCACGACGGCAACAGCCGCGCCGGACTGGCTGCGTTCCTGCATGAATGGCGCATCCGCTTTCCGGTCGCCATGGACGCGCCGGGCACCACCGGACTGCCGCGCACGATGGCGGCCTGGGGCCTGGAGGGAACGCCCAGCCTCGTGCTGTTCGACCGCCAGGGCAGGATGCGGGCGCGCCATTTCGGGCAGGTGGCGGATCTGGCGCTTGGGGCAGAGGTCATGGAACTGATCCGTGAGGCGCGGGCCGCTTGACGCCCTTACCTCAGATGCGCGCGCGCTGGCGCGGGCGCAGCAGGGCCGGGCCGTAGAGCAGGGCGAAGCCGCCGAACGCGCCGATCCATGCCAGCCCGGACAGTGTCAGCAATGCCGTTGACTGCGAGGGCCAGAGGCCCGCGGCCAGCCGCGCGGCGACGGCCAGCAGCAGCGACAGATACAGCACCAGCGTTCCGCGCCCGGCCTCGGGCCGCTGGCCGGTATGGGTCAGGGTCGAGCGCGTCATCACCGCCAGCGTCATGGAGCCGATTGCGCCGGCCATCCACAGGTGCTGCGCCGGTGCCGGGCCCAGCAGGCCGGGCCAGAGGATTGCGGCAGCGATCACAAGGGCACCGGCGGGAAGGAACGCATAGCCCAGATGCAGGATCCACAGCAGCGGCTCGGGTCCGGTCCGCTCTCCCGCCCACCGCGACAGCCGCAGCAGGTGCAGCGCCCCGGCTGCGGCCAGCATCAGTGCTGACAGCCGCGCCTCGGGTGCCGCGATCCAGACCACCAACGCCGCCAGCAGCGCCATCAGGCCGATCCGGTCGAAACCCTGCATCGGCGGCACCGGCAGCCGTCCCGGGCCTTGCCGCACCAGCCAGTTGCGGGTGAACGAGGGCAGGATCCGGCCCCCGACCAGCGCGATCAGCATGACGGCGGCGCCAAGGCCGATCCGCAGCCCAAAGCCCTGCGCTGCGGCATGGCCCTGCGCCGCCTCCCAGTGGAACACGGCATTGCCAAGCGTGAAGACGCCCAGCAAGGTCAGCGGCGGCAGGTTGCGCCAGTTCCGGCCCCTGATGACCTCGCGGGCGAGGAAGGCGAGCAGCGCCACCGGCATCGCCAGATCGGCAAGCGCCGCGGCCGCGGGGGGCATCGCCGTCGAAAAGAGGATCGCCAGCCGCCCGGCGATCCACAGGCACAGCAGCCCGCCCAGCGGCCAGCCGATGACGGGCAGGTGTCCCGTCCAGTTCGGCACCGCCGTCAGCAGGAAGCCGGCAATGACGGCCGAAAGATAGCCGAACAGGAACTCATGGGCATGCCAGCTTGCGGGATCGAACCGGGTCGGCAGGTCGATCCGCCCGGCCATGGCCAGCAGCCACAGCACCATCGCCAGCGCCGCCCAGATCGCGGCACCCAGAAACATCGGCCGGAAGCCAAAGCTGAGCAGCGCCGGCCCGCGCCAGGCGCGCATCTGCTCGGCGGTGCTGGTCATCCGGTCTGGCGGGCGGGGTACGACCCGGCCTCGGTCAGGATCACATTCAGCGGGATGTCATGGGGCTGGGGATAGATCGTCGGCAGGCGCGCGGCCTCGAAGCCGATTCCGATGGCGAAGGGGCGCGGCTTCAGCGCCGCCAGGGTGCGGTCGAAATATCCGCCGCCATAGCCCAGCCGGAAGCCGTCGCCGCTCCAGCCCAGCAGCGGCGCCAGCACGATCGCGGGGATGACGGAAGGCGCCTCGGGGGGCGGGACGGGGATGTTCCAGTGCCCACGGATCATCCGCGTTTCGGGTGTCCAGCGCCGGAAGATCAGCGGGGCGGCCCGGGTCTCGACCACGGGCAGGGCGATCTCGACGCCGCCCAGGTGCAGATCGGTCATCAAGGGACGCAGGTCGGGTTCGCCCTTGATCGGCCAGTAGGCCGAGAGAACCAGCCCCCTTGCGCCGTCGAAACGGTCCCGCAACAACTCGCGCAGCGATCGGCTCAGTGCGGCGTCGGCGCGCTGCCGTTCGGCGATCGACAGCCCGCGGCGTGCCGCGCGCAGGCGGTCCCTTTCCGCCCTGCGCCAGCGGCCGACATCGGCGGCCTGCTGCGGATCGACGGCCAGTGGATCGAAATAGTCGGGGGCGATCCCGGACGCATAGCAGGGGGGCGACGAGAAACCGCTCTGGCAGCGAAAGCTTTTGAAGGCCTCGCTCATGGCGCGCTTTCCGATATCCGTGCAGGTGCGGTGTCTCCAAGGATCCGTCGCGCCTCGGCTGCCATCCGTTGCAGCCTCTGGGCGGCCGGCATGATCGAGGTCACCCGGCCGGCGCCCTGTCCGGCATAGATTGCCATCGCCTCAAGATCGCCGGTGGTCAAGCGCAGCGGCGAGTCGGTGCTGAAACGCAGCCGCGGCACATCGTCGTCCCAGGCGATGGGTTCGCGGGGCAGGGCGGCGGGATCATGCCCCAGATAGCGGCCCGCCAGCGCATCGGTGACGGAATTGCGCAGGACCCGTACCGCCGCGCCCTTGGGCCAGTTCAGAACGAAGATGTCGGTCAGGACCGTGTCCTCGCCGGTCGCCTCGGCCACGCGCGTCTTGTGATAGGCATGCGCGAAGGATTCGTCGGTCGCGATGAAGGCGGTGCCACATTGCACCCCGTCCAGCCCGGCCGCGATGGCACGGGCAAGGTCCTCGCCGGTCGAGATGCCGCCGGAGACCGCCACCGGCAGATCGCTGGCGGCGCGGATCGCTTCGGCCAGCGCGAAGGCCGGCTGGCGCCCGTGGACATGGCCCCCGGCCTCGATCCCCTGGGCGATGATCAGATCGGCGCCCGCGGCTTCGGCCGCGCGAGCGGCATCCGGGTTTCCGACCTGATGCAGCACCAGGCAGCCCGCGGCCTTGACCCGTTCGATCGCCGCGGGAACCACATCCCAGAAAAAGGAAAAGGCCGGCACGGCAAGATCGAGACAACGCCCGATCTGCGCGTCCAGCAGCGTCGGATCGGTGGCCGAAGGGATCAGGTTCACGGCGAAGGGCCGGTCGGTTGCCGCGCGCAGGGCGGTGACTTCGCGCTCGATCAGGTCGGGGTCTTCGCGCACCATGCCGAGGGTCGCATAGCCGCCGGCCTCGGCGATGGCGGCGGCCAGTTCCCATCGCGCCACGCCACCCATGCCGGCCAGAATGACCGGAACCTCGCACCCCAGCAACTCGCACAGCGCCGTCTGCAGCGGGTCCTTGCCGCGCGCGGGTATCATCTTCGTCCGGCCCTTGCCCGCAGCTGCATCAGGCCCCGTCCGCTTCGCTGTCGTCCAGCAGGGTCACGGCCTTCAGGGCGTGGGCCCAGGACGCCCCGGCACGCATCTCGGCGGCGACCCAGATCGCCTCCATGACCTGCTCGGAACTGGCGCCGGCACGCCGCGCGGCCTTGACATGGCCCTCGATGCACCAGGGGCACTGCGTGACATGGGCGACGGCCACGGCGATCAGCTGCTTGGTGCGCCCGTCCAGCGCGCCGTCCGCGAAGACCGTCTTGGAGAAGGCGCGAAAGGCATCCTCGGCCTCGGGGGCGAGCGCGCGACGGCGGTCGACAAGCTCTCTGGTCGGTTTCGGCAGGTTCAGATCAGCCATGGTGCGCTCCGTCGGGTTCGAACTGCGGAAACAGTACCTCATTTTCCAGCCGGATGTGTTCTTCCAGATCCGCCACGAAACCCTGCAGGTCCTGATAGAGCCGCGTCCAGCTGCGGCAGGCTCCCTCGGGCAGGGTCAGGTCGTCGGTCAGCGCGCGGATCTGCCGGATCTCGGCCGCGTGGTCGTCATGGTCGCCGCGCATCGCCGCGATGGGCGCCTGAAGGCCGCCGCCCGAGGCCCGGCGCATGGCCGGAAACAGGATCAGTTCCTCCTTCTTCATGTGCACCTCCATCTCGCCGATCATCCGCTGCAGCAGCACGGACAGGCCGGCCGGCACATGCGCCTGGCCGGCATGCACCGTCTCGACCTTGTTCGAGAGGGCGGCAAGTTCGGGCAGTTGCTGGCGATGCTTCGCGTGATACTGCGTCTCGATGAAGGCCGTAAGCCCGGCGGGATCCTGCGGCGGATGCGCGGCAGTCATGTCCTTTCCTTTCGATTACAGCAGGGATGGAACCTGCCCTGGGTTTGCATTCCGGATCGCCATGTTCAACGAGCGGGCGATGCGCTCGGCCCGCTCGATCAGGTGGCGGGCACCGTCGGGCGGGCAGGTCTCGAAGGCGGTTTCCCGAAACAGGGCCAGCCAGCGCTCGAATTCCGGCCAGTCGACCGGCAGGTCCAGATGGGCGGGAACCGGGGCGCCGTGATAGCGGCCGGTCATCAGCGCGACCGAGGACCAGAAGTCCTTCATCCGCGCAAGATGCGGCCCCCAGTCGGCAATCCGCGCCTCGAAGATCGGTCCAAGCACCGGATCCCGGCGCACCTTGGCATAGAAGCCATCCACCAGCCGGGCAAGCCGGGCCTCGTCCAGACCGGTCCGGGCCATGATCTCGGCCGTCATCCGAGGGCGGGCGCTGACGATCTGCGGGGCTGTGGAAGTCATGCATCTCTCCTGATGCTCAGGACTTGATTTGAGGACTACACCTGTTAATAGGTATTGTAAATGCCGATTCAATTCGGGTGCTGGACCTGATGCGTCTGACCTCATTCACCGATTATGGCCTGCGCATGCTGATGCGCATGGCAAGCGCGCCCGAGAGGGCCTTTTCGACCGCCGAACTGGCCGATGAATTCCGGCTGTCGCGGCATCACCTGACCAAGATCATGCAGCGGCTTGCCCGGGGCGGCGTCGTCGAGACCCGGCGCGGCAGCGGCGGCGGGGCGCAGTTGCGGCGCCGGCCCGAACATATCCGGCTGGGTGATGTGGTGCGGCTGCTGGAGGAAGGGCAGGCGCTGGTCGAGTGTTTCGGGGCAGATGGCGGCTGTTGCACCGTCGAAGGATGCTGTAACCTCAAGGCGCGACTGCGCCGGGCCGAGGCGCGGTTCATGGACGATCTGAACCAGTCGACGCTGGCGGATATAGCGCTGCCGGCCCCTGTGATGGCATAGGTGAAAGGGCGTGCGCGGATGATCAATACCCTCAGTCTTTCGGAACGCCGGCTGGGACTCGTCCTGTCGGTTCTGCTGGCCGTTCTCGGGCTGGTGATGGCGGCTGCGGCGCGTCACGGCGCGATGGCCGTTCACGGCGGCATGGCAATGGTCCTGGGCGTGGCGCTGGCGGTGAAGCTGGCGGCGGCGCTGGACGATCCCCTCCCGGCCGCCGGGCGGGCGAGCCGCTATTACGACGCGCCGACACGCTTTGGCATCGTGATGACGCTGATCTGGGCGATGATCGGCATGGGCGCGGGCGTCTGGGTGGCGGCGCTGCTCTACTGGCCCGAGGCGACGCCCTTGCTGCCCTGGACCAGTTTCGGGCGGCTGCGCCCGGTTCACACCACCGGCATCATCTTCGGCTTTGGCGGCAATGCGCTGATCGCGACCTCGTTCTTCGTCGTCCAGCGGACCTCGCGCACGCGGCTGGCCGACTCGGTCAGCCCCTGGGTGGTTCTGCTGGGCTTCAACCTGTTCTGCCTCTGGGGGGTCAGCGGCTATCTGATGGGCAGCACCCAGTCCAAGGAATATGCCGAGGCCGAATGGTATGCCGATATCTGGCTGGTCGTCGTCTGGGTGACCTATTTCATCCTGTATCTGCGCACCCTGGCCCGCCGGCATGAGCCGCATATCTATGTCGCCAACTGGTATTACCTGGCCTTCATCCTGGTCGTGGCGATGCTGCATATCGTCAACAACCTGGCGCTGCCGGTCCGCCTGACCACGGCCGAAAGCTTTCCGATCTGGGCCGGGGTGCAGGATGCCATGGTGCAATGGTGGTACGGCCACAATGCCGTGGCCTTCTTCCTGACCGCCGGCTTCCTGGGGATGCTGTATTATTTCCTGCCGGTGCGCTCGGGCCGGCCGATCTGGTCCTACCGGCTGTCGATCCTCAGCTTCTGGGGGATCGTGTTCTTCTATATCTGGGTCGGCTCGCACCACCTGCATTACACCGCGCTGCCCTATTGGGCGCAGACCCTGGGGATGACCTTCTCGGTGATGCTGCTGGTGCCGTCCTGGGCCTCGGCCGGCAATGCCATCGCCACGCTGAACGGCGCCTGGCACAAGGTCCGCGACGATGCCACGCTGCGCTTCATGTTCGTGGCCGCCGTCTTCTACGGCCTGTCGACCTTCGAGGGGTCGTTCCTCGCCATCCGCCCGGTGAACTCGCTCAGCCATTACACCGACTGGACGGTGGGCCATGTCCATTCCGGCACGCTTGGCTGGGTGGCGATGATCATCTTCGGCGCCATCTATACGCTGGTGCCGCAGATCTCGGGGCGCGAGACCATGGCCTCGCCCCGCGCGGTCGAGTGGCATTTCTGGCTCGCCGTGACGGGGACGCTGATTTACGTCGTCGCGATGTGGAACGCCGGCATCACCCAGGGGCTGATGTGGCGGGCCTATGACGAGAACGGCGCGCTGTCCTACAGCTTCATCGAATCGGTGCGCGCCATGGCGCCCTATTACCTGTTGCGCACCATCGGCGGGGCGATGTTCCTGGCCGGCGCGGTGATCTGTGCGCTGAACTGTCGGGCGACGATGCGGGCGGCGCCGATCGAGGCCGCCGACCGCCCCCTTGCCACGCAACCGGCGGAGTAGGGCGATGCTGAAGCTTCACTACAATCTGGAAAAGGTTTCCATGGGGCTGGTCGTGGGGATCATCGTCGCCGCCTCGATCGGTGGCATCGTCGAGATCGCGCCCCTGTTCAGCATCAATGAGACGGTCGAACTGCCCGACGATCTGCGCCCGCATACGCCGCTGGAACTGGCCGGGCGCGAGATCTATATCCGCGAGGGCTGCTATGCCTGCCACAGCCAGATGGTGCGCAGCCTTGCCGACGAACTGGACCGTTACGGCCCCTATTCGCTGGCCGCCGAAAGCGCCTATGACCGGCCGATGCTGTGGGGGTCCAAGCGGACCGGCCCCGATCTGGCGCGGCTGGGCGGGAAATATTCGGATGACTGGCATGTCGCCCATCTGATCGACCCGCGCAGCGTGGTGCCGGCCTCGATCATGCCCTCCTATCCCTGGCTGATGCGACCGCTGGAGATCGGGCTGTTGCGCGACGAACTGGCGACGCTGGCCCGGCTGGGCGTGCCCTATGACGAGGCCATGATCGAGGGCGCGGCGAACGATGCCTTGGCCCAGAGCCGCCCCGACAGCGACGGCGCCGAGGCGGTCATCGAACGCTATGGCGAAACCGTCGCCATCCGAAGTTTCGACGGTGATCCGTCGAAACTGACGGAAATGGATGCGGTGGTGGCCTATCTGCAATCCCTGGGAACGCTGACCAACGCCCCCTATGAACTGCTGGCGGAGGGCGCGGAATGAGTTACGACCAGCTTGTCTATCTGTCCCAGACGGTCGGTCTGATCTGGCTGATGGGGTTCTTCCTGATCGTCCTGATCCGTGCCTACAGCCCCTCGCGCCGGGCGTCCTACGAGGCGGCGGCGCGCTCGATCCTCGAACCCGATCCCGAAGAGGAGGTCACGGAATGAGCGATCACCACCAGCGCGAGATCGACCCGGTCACCGGCTATGACACCACCGGGCATGAATGGAACGGCATCAAGGAACTGAACACGCCCTTTCCCCGGATCGCGATCTGGGCACTGCTGATCACGGTGGTCTATGCGGTCATTGCCTGGATCCTGCTGCCGGCCTGGCCGCTGGGGCGCGACTATACGCGCGGGCTGCTGGGGCTGAATCAAGGCGACATGGCGGTTGCGGGCTATCGCGACATCTCGGACTGGCGCGGCGAATGGCTGGCCAAGATGGAGACCGGCGATTTCGAGGTCTTGCGGGCCGATGCCGATCTGATGGCCACGGCGATGCCGGCCGCAGAACGGCTGTTTGCCGACAATTGCGCCGCCTGCCATGGCGAGACGGGGCAGGGCGGTCCGGGCTTTCCGGTGCTGTCCGACGCGCATTGGCTGTGGGGTGCCGATCCCGAGGCCATTGCCGAAACCATCCGCTTTGGCATCAATTCCGGCCATCCGGATGCGCGCATCGCCGAGATGCCGGCCTTCGACTGGATGAGCCGCGAGGAACGGGCCGCCGTCGCGCGCTATGTATCGGGTCTGCCCGAGGGGCGTGACGGGGCGGGTGTGGCGGCCGACCTCTTTGCCGAGAACTGCGCCAGTTGCCACGGTGACGGCGGCGAGGGCGGGCTCGAGATCGGCGCCCCGTCGCTGCGTGATGCCGCGGTGATCTATGGTCAGGACAGCCGCACCGTGCAGGAAACCCTGCGGGGCGGGCGTGCCGGCACCATGCCGGCCTGGACCGACAGGCTGTCCGAGGCCGAGATCAGGCTGCTGACCCTCTATGTCGCCGGGCTGGCCGAGGCTGGCGGAGAGGGGGCGGAATGACCGGGCGCGCCCAGAAGCGGCTGGCCATCGCCGGCGCCGTCGCGGTCGTGGCGGTGTTCGTTGCGGCCAATGCGCATTTCCTGAATGCTGCGCTGCGCTCGCAGCCCGATTGCATCCTGCGCGCGGACGCCGCGCCAGCCAAGCGCGCCTGCTGAAAGGAGCCTCGCCATGCTGGAACCGCTTCCCGCCGTTCTGCGCCCGGATCGCCCGGAATCTCCCTATGCCCGGCATCTGCCGGCGCGCACGGCCTTCGACTGGCTGTCGGCGGGCTGGCGCGACCTGCGCGCCGATCCCTGGCCCAGCCTTGCCTACGGGCTGTGCCTGACGGCACTGTCCTATCTGGTGCTCTGGGCGCTCTATGCCAGCGGCCTGCTGTATCTGGCCCTTCCGGCGATCTCGGGCTTTCTCATCATCGGTCCGTTTCTGGCGGTCGGCTTGTATGAGAAAAGCCGCGCGCTCAGCGAGGGCCGCAATCTCGGTCTCTCCGAGATGCTGTTCGTCCGCCCGGTCTCGGGCGGGCAGATGGCCTATGCCGGGCTGCTGCTGGGCCTGCTGGTCCTGTTCTGGCTGCGCGCGGCGGATCTGCTTTACGCGCTGTTCTTCGGGCTGGTGCCCTTTCCGGGGGCGGCGGATGCCATCGCCAATACCCTGACCACGCTGCGCGGCTGGGGCCTGATCCTTACCGGAGGCGCGGTCGGGGCGCTGTTTGCGGCCTTTGCCTTCGCGCTCAGCCTGTTCTCGGTGCCGATGCTGGTGATGGAGCGGCGCGATGCGCTGACCACGCTGGGCCTCAGCTTCGTGATGACCACCAAGAACCTTGGCGTCTGCCTGACCTGGGGCGTGATCGTCGCGGTGGGCATCGGCCTGTCGGTGGTCACCGGCCTTCTGGGGCTGATCGTGGTGTTTCCGGTCCTCGGCCACGGCACATGGCATGCCTATCGCGCCATCCGCGGAGAGGCGGGATGAGCCTTGCGGTCCTGATCCCCGTGTCCATCGCCCTCGGGCTCGTCGGGCTGGCCGCGTTCTTCTGGGCATTGCGCGGCGGGCAGTTCGACGATCCCGACGGCGCCGCCTGGCGCGTCATCACACCACAGGACCCACCCAAAGAGGAAGGTAATGGCCATGTCCGACTGGCTTCCGACACTCATCACCCCGACGCCCGAAGCGGGCTATGACCTTGCGGTCAAGCTGGCCCGGGTCGCGGTCAAGCTGACCCAGCCGGATGCGGCCGTGAGGGACAAGCTTCGTCCGGAATATGCCGGGGATGCGGATGCGCTGATCGCCGTCAGCCAGGTGGTGGCGACCCATTTCGCCACCGTCGCCGCCGCGAACGGCTATTGGCGAGGCCAGTCATGAGCGATGTGGAACTGACCGCCGAGGGGTTCGTGGTCGATGCCGGGCTTCTGGCGGCGGCGTTCGGCCTGCAATCCTCGGTGGTTCAGGACATGATGCGCAATGGCCGGATCACCTCGCGCAGCGAACGCGGCCAGGGCGAAGACGAGGGCCGCTGGCGGCTGACCTTCTATTACGAGGCCCGCGCGCTGCGCCTGACCCTCGATGCCGACGGGACCGTTCTCAGCAAAGCCAGCTTTCCGGTGTCCGGAAACGAAGCCGCCGCGAGTTCTCGCGGCGGCTGACAGCGTTGTTTCCGCGGTGAAGCGCGGCCGGCCTCAGTTCACCTCGGCCAGCGCCGTGTCAAAGCGTTCGCGCGCCTTCTTGGGCATCTTGACCGCCTTCGTAGCCTCGACATCGAACGGGCCTTCACCGACCTGGATCAGGGCGACCATGCCCATGCCGAAATGCGGCGTGCATTTCACGCCGTAAAGGCCGCCTTCGGCCACGGTCAGGTCGAAACTTTCATTGACCTTGCTCTTGAACGGCTCGACGCCGGCGGGCAGCACGTCCTTGATCGCCTCGACATTGTGGCTCTTGTCGGTGGGGATGAAACGGATCACGTCGCCCGGCTCGGCGCGGACATAGGCCGGCTCGAACACCATCGCGCCGCTTTCGCCCTTGTTCAGCATATGCACCTCGTATTCGGCGGCAAACGCGCCTGTCCCGGCCAGCATGGCGGCCAGCGCCGAGGCGATGACAAAGGTTCTGTTCTTCATCTTGAATTCCTTTCCAGGGGCCATCGAGGCCCGTGGCCCCTGACTAGCGCCCGGGATCGCTGGACTGTTTGACAAAACGCAAAGAGTGACGAAAAAACTCAGATTTCGGGATCGGCAATCTGCCGCAGCGCATCGCTGTCCACCAGGGTCAGCCGCTGCCGGCCGCCACGCACGATGCCCCTGCTTTCCCATCCCGACAGGATGCGCGAGACGGTATGCAGCGTCGTGCCGGTCATCTCTGCGATATCCTGGCGCGAGATCGGGAAATCGATGCGGGTGCCGTCGCCGTCACGGCGTCCGGCCTTCTGGGTCAGGCGCAGCACCGTATGGGCCACCCGCCGTTCGACCTCTTCGGTCGAAAGTTCGCGCAGGCGTGTATGGGCCTCATCAAGGCGCTGGCCGATGGTCTGCATGGCGTTGAGCGCCAGTTGCGGGGTCGATTCGACCACCGCATCCCAGTCGGCCATCGGCCAGCCGATCACCTGGCTGTCCACCGCCGCCCGCGAGGTGCCGGGATAATCCGACCGTGACAGCGCGCGGGCAAAGCCGAAAAGATCGCCGGGATGAACCACCCGTACCATGACCTGCCGGCCGTCCGCCGTCACCTGCGTCACCTTCAGACGCCCCGAGATCAGCATGAAGAACGTACGCGCGGGCGCGCCCTGCTCGAACACGGTGTCGCCCGCGGCGAACCGCCGGAGGGTCGCGCGTTTCATCAGCCGGCTCAGCGTCGTCTCGTCCAGTTGCCGAAACAGCGCCAGTCCCCGCAGCAGGGAGATATCCACGGTCATGGGCAGATCCGTTCTTGTCCGCGCCGCAGGAGATTACAGGAAATCGCCCGGATCGAAAGGTGGCAAAAGGCTGCATCACATCCGCCGGCCATCCGGCGGGCCGGGGCCGCGGCAGGGGCCGAACGATGTCCCATGACATGCAGCTTCGCCTTTATGACCAGACGCCGCGGCCGACGCGGTCGGGCGTCCAGGGCGGATCCCAGCCCATGTCCACCTTTGCCTCAGAGACGCCGGGCACCGAGGCCAGCGCGGCCTCGGCCCCCAGCCGAAGCGCCTCGGTCATCGGACAGCCCTGAACGGTCGTGGTCATCGAGACATGGACCCGGCCATCCTCGATCCGGATGGCACGGATCAACCCCATGGCGATCAGATCATACCCCGTTTCGGGGTCGATGATCGTGGCCAGCGCGGCCTCGACCGGCTGGCGCAGGGCAGACCCGGCCGTGTTCATTTCTCACCGCCACGCCGGATCAGCAGCCGGTAGCCGGCCCCGTCGGCGGCCAGATTGCCCGCCCAGTCATGCTCGCGCGCGCTCAGTTCGGGAAACAGGAAGACCGGCTCGCGTTCCAGCAAGGCAAACAGCACCTCGCCCGGGGCCATGTCTTCCAGCGTGGCGAGGATGCGCACCATCGGCTCGGGTGGCATCAGGCCGGTCAGGTCCAGAGATTGCGCGGGATCGGGCCAGAACATCGCCTCGCGGTTGCTGCCGGGCGACAGGTCCTGTTCCGTGGTGCTGCCGGTGTCCGGGCTGAACAGAACCTCCCACGCGCCATCCCCGCGCTGGCGGGGGGCGGCGGCATAGCCCTGGCGGGCCATGACGCTGAACAGCGGGGTGGGCTGGAAGGGCGCGATCAGCCGCAGCGACGTGCCGGGAGGCAGCGAGCCGACGACATCCATGATGGCGCCGAAGGGATCCTGGCCGGAGGCAAGGATCGGGCGGACATCCAGTTCGCGGATCGGGTCTGTTGTCTGGGTCATTGCAGGGGTTCCGTTCGAGCGGGGGGAAGAAACAGAGGCGGCAGGCAGTCGGGGCGCATGGCGGGCGGGACAAGGGCCAGACGGCGGATCCGCCAGATCTGGCGGACAATACCCAGTGCCGCGACAAGAAGCAGGGCGAAAGACAGGCGCAGCGCCACGGATTGCCCGGCCAGCAGCGCCAGGGTTCCCAGTGCTGCCGCGCCGAACCACAGCGACAGCCAGCGCCGGCTGGCGGTTTCATCGACAAGTTCATGCACCTGCGGCAGCGCACCGCGCCCGATCCGGGCCGCGAAGACCTGAATCCAGGTCAGAAAGCTGATGATCTTGATCATCTGCGTCAGGGTCAGTCCCGACAGCCAGCCGATCAGGGCGGCAAAGACGGTGGCCTCGGCCAGATGGCCTCCCTTCAGAACCGCAGCCGGCGCCATCAGCGCGGCGGCGGCGAGAAAGGCAAGGGCGGGCCGGCTCATCTGCATGTTCACCTCGGGGACGCTGCGCCGACGCGCGCGCCACAGCCGGATGATGTCGGTCAGATAGAGGCCGGCCGTCAGGCTGATGCAGAACGCCGCCGCCAGCAGAAGGGACGGGGCGGCGCCGGTGGCAATCTCGCGCAGCAGGCCCGCGGCCAGCAGGAACAGCAGGACAAGCGCCGCGCCGGCGGTTACCGTCCGCAGCCTGCTGCCGCCATCCGGCGCGATCAGGAACATCGCAAACAGCCGATAGCTGACCCCGGCCGTCCCAAGACCCAGCCAGCCTGCGACGGCCAGACCGATGTGAAAGGGCAGGGCGTCCAGACCGATTGCGAAGGCCCCGTCCAGACCGGCGACGGTCATCGCCATGCCCTCACCGCTGGCAAAGGCAAAACCGAGCGCTACGAAAGCAAGGATCACCGGCCGACCGGTCCCCTCGCGCCATCCGCGGGCCGGCACCAGCGAGCCCGCGGCCATGACCGCGATCAGGCCGAACCCTGCCCCCAGCAGCACCGGGGCCAGCGGCAGCAGCAGGAAACCGGGGCTCCAGCCCTCGAGGCCGGTAAAGCCGAGCGCCAGAAGCAGCGTCCCGGCCCCGGTCAGTGCCAGCGCCACGGGCGAGAGATGCGGCCACAGCAGCGGGTGCGCCAGCAGGACCGGCAGGAACTGGGTCAGGGCGCCGAACATCATCTGGCTCAGCCAGCCGATCGCCAGCAGATGCACCAGCGCCAGCCCGCGCCCGCCCGTCCACTCGCCCGGAGCGGGGGCCAGAAGGACGGCAAGGGCCAGCGCCGCGATCAGAAACAGCAACGCGCTGGCAAACCAGCTCAGCGTCCAGCGCGCAAGATGTCTTCCGGGCATGGCGACTCCGCTCAGCGTCGTTTCTGCCAGAATGTCGCGGCGGGGCGGCCCGATCTTTGACTATTGTCAAAGAGCCCGGTCGATTGGTCAAATTCGTAACTGACGCCCGCTTGTTTGATAAATATCAAGGTAGAGTCATCATTGTCGGCCTAGAAGCCGTGGCATGAAGCGCGCGATCCGCCCCTTGCCGATTCGGACCTGGCTGACATTTGTGTCGGTTTTCCTGCTGCTGGCCGGCTGGGGCGAGGGTCGCATGGACGGGGCGCAACCGGCCGGAACCGATGTCAGCCCGCGCCGCCTATCCCGCCCAGCCGGGCCTGAGGTGGCGTTGCATCGCGCCTCGTTGCGCCCGCTGTCGCGCGGCCTTCCCCGTGACTTTCCCCGGATTGAAGCCCCGGCCTCCGACTCCGGCCGGGGCGCGGATAGCGCCTTGGCGGATCCGCTCCGGGCATATGCAAGGAATGTCCGAGCATGAAGTTCCTCCGCCTCGCCCTTTGCCTCGTCCTCGCTCTGGTTCTTGCCGGGCCGGTCAGCGCCGAAACGGTCCTGTCCGGATTGCTGCCCGGTCAGGTGGCCTCGGATCTGGTGCCCGGCGCCGAGGGTTTCGGGCCGATCCGCGAGGATCTGCCCGTCGCCCCGGTCCTGAAGGACGGCGAGACCGTCGCCTGGGCCTTCATCACCTCGGATTTCGTCGGGACGACCGGCTATTCGGGCAAGCCCATTCATTCGCTGGTCGTGGTGGACAAGGACGCGAAGGTTCTGGCCGTCCGCCTGCTCAAGCATTCCGAGCCGATCGTGCTGATCGGCATCCCCGATTCGAAGGTCAAGGCGCTGGTCGAAGGCTATGCCGGGCTTGATCTCGTGGCCGAGGCGCGTTCGGGGGGAACCTCGCATGAGGTGGACATCATCTCGGGCGCGACGGTCACGGTGATGGTGATCGACGATTCCATCATCCGCTCGGGGCTGAAGGTTGCCCGGACATTGGGCCTGGGCGGGCTGCAGCCCGACAAGGCGGCGACGGGTCCGCAACTGGAGATCGATCCCGACGCGGCCCCTGCCGCCGACTGGTTCGAGGCCGAGGGCGACGGCACGCTGCGCCGGCTGTCGCTGGATGTGGGGCAGGTCAACAGTGCCTTCGCCGCCCATCCCGATGCGCGTGCCGCCGAGCGGGCCCTGACCGAGGCGCCCGAGGCTACCTTCATCGAGATGCAGGTGGCCCTCGTCTCGGTTCCGGCGATCGGTGAGGCGCTGCTGTCGGATGGCGACTTCGCCAACCTTGGCACCTGGCTGGACGAGGGCGATCAGGCCATCGCGGTCATGGGCCGCGGGCTCTACAGCTTCAAGGGATCGGGCTATGTGCGCGGCGGCATCTTTGACCGGATCGTGCTGATTCAGGACGATGTCTCGGTCCGGTTCCGCGACCGCGACCATCGCCGGCTGGGCGGAGTAAAGGCCGAAGGAGCGCCGGAATTCACCGAGATGGACCTGTTCCGGATTCCGGCCTCGTCGGGTTTCGATCCGACCCGGCCCTTCCGCATCCAGCTTCTGGTTCATCGCGAGGTCGGGCCGATCGAGAAGGTCTTCCAGACCTTCGATCTGGGCTATCAGTTGCCGCAGAAATACCTGCGCAAGATCGCCGCGCCCGAGGCCCCGGCCGAGGTCGAGCAGATCGCCGATGCCGATGAGGACCAGGCGCAGGCCGTTCTGTGGAAACGGATCTGGAGCGATTCGACCGTGAAGATCGCGGGCCTCGCGGGAATGCTGCTGGTGCTGACGGGCGCGTTCTTCTTCCAGAGCTTCGTCACCCGGAACGAGCGCGGCTTCTTCATCTTCAGGATGACCTTCCTGACGGTCACGCTGGTCTTTCTGGGCTGGTATGCCAATGCGCAGCTGTCGGTGGTGAACCTGATGGCGCTGTTCGGCAGCCTGGTCAACGGCTTCAGCTGGCAGGCCTTCCTGCTGGATCCGCTGACCTTCATCCTGTGGTTCGCGGTCGCGGCCGCGCTGCTGTTCTGGGGGCGCGGTGCCTATTGCGGCTGGCTTTGCCCCTTTGGCGCCTTGCAGGAAATCACCAACCGTATCGCGCGCCGGCTGGGGGTGCCGCAATGGACTCTGCCCTGGGGCCTGCACGAGCGGCTGTGGCCGGTCAAGTACATGATCTTCCTCGGGCTGTTCGGCGTGTCGCTGGTCAGCGTCGAACAGGCCGAGCATCTGGCTGAGATCGAGCCCTTCAAGACCGCGATCATCCTGAAATTCCTGCGCGCCTGGCCTTTCGTGGCCTATGCCGCCGCGCTGCTGATCGCCGGGCTGTTCGTCGAGCGCTTCTATTGCCGCTATCTCTGCCCGCTGGGCGCGGCGCTGGCGATCCCGGCGCGGCTGCGGATGTTCGACTGGCTCAAGCGCTATCACGAATGCGGAAATCCCTGCCAGACCTGCGCCCATCAATGCCCGGTGCAGGCCATCCATCCGACCGGTGAGATCAACCCGAACGAATGCGTGAACTGTCTGCATTGTCAGGTGCTCTACCAGTCCGAAACCACCTGCCCGGTCGTCATCAAGAAGATGAAGCGGCGCGGTGCCGTCGCGGCCAGCACGCCGCCGAAACTGGGCAATCCACCGGCCGGGCATCCCAATGCCGCCCGTGCCGGCAACCTTTAACCAAGAGGAGTTCGATCATGGAATCGAAAGACAACAAGGGACTGAGCCGGCGCGCGATGCTAGGCGCTACGGCGGGCGGCGCGGCCGCAGCCGGTGCGCTTGGCGGTCGGCTGGCGTTGGGCCCCGTCTCGCTGGGGCTGGGCGCCGTCGGAACGACCACGGCGCTGACCGCGGGCGCGGCCGCCGCTGCCGAGGGCAATGGCGCCATCCTGCCGGGCCAGCTTGACGATTATTACGGCTTCTGGTCCTCGGGCCAGGCGGGCGAGATGCGCATCCTCGGCGTTCCCTCGATGCGCGAACTGATGCGGGTGCCGGTGTTCAACCGCTGCTCGGCCACCGGCTGGGGCCAGACCAACGAATCGATCCGCGTCCACCAGCGGACCATGAGCGAGGCGACCAAGCGCCAGCTGGCCGCCAACGGCAAGCAGATCCACGACAATGGCGACCTGCACCATGTCCACATGTCCTTCACCGATGGCAAGTATGACGGCCGCTACCTGTTCATGAACGACAAGGCCAATACCCGCGTGGCACGGGTCCGCTGCGACGTGATGAAATGCGACGCGATCCTCGAGATCCCGAATGCCAAGGGGATCCATGGCCTGCGCCCGCAGAAATGGCCGCGCTCGAACTATGTCTTCTGCAATGGCGAGGACGAGGCACCGCTGGTCAATGACGGCTCGACCATGAATGACGTCTCGACCTATGTGAACGTCTTCACCGCCGTCGATGCCGACAAGTGGGACGTGGCCTGGCAGGTTCTGGTCTCGGGCAACCTCGACAACTGCGACGCCGATTACGAAGGCAAATGGGCCTTCTCGACCTCCTACAACTCGGAAATGGGGATGACCCTGGCCGAGATGACCGAGTCCGAGATGGATCATGTCGTCGTCTTCAACATCGCCGAGATCGAGCGGGCCGTGGCCGCCGGCGAATTCCAGGAGGTGAACGGGGTCAAGGTTCTGGACGGGCGCAAAGACGCCAACAGCCAGTTCACCCGCTATATCCCGATCGCCAACAACCCGCATGGCTGCAACATGGCGCCGGACAAGAAGCATCTCTGCATCGCGGGCAAGCTGTCGCCCACGGTCACGGTGCTGGACGTTACCAAGTTCGACGCGCTGTTCGCTGAGAATGCCGATCCCCGCAGCGCCGTCGTCGCCGAGCCGGAACTGGGCCTCGGGCCGCTTCACACCGCCTTCGACGGGCGCGGCAATGCCTATACCTCGCTGTTCCTCGACAGCCAGGTGGTGAAATGGAACATCGAGGACGCCATCCGCGCCTATGCCGGCGAACAGGTCGATCCGATCAAGGACAAGATCGACGTGCATTACCAGCCCGGCCACCTGAAGACGGTGATGGGCGAAACGCTGGATGCCGGCAATGACTGGCTGGTCTGCCTGTGCAAGTTCTCGAAGGACCGCTTCCTGAATGTCGGGCCGCTGAAGGCAGAGAACGACCAGTTGATCGACATCTCGGGCGACAAGATGGTTCTGGTCCATGACGGCCCGACCTTCGCCGAGCCGCATGACGCCATCTCGGTCCATCCCTCGATCCTGTCGAACATCAAGTCGGTCTGGGACCGCAACGACCCGATGTGGGCCGAGACGCGCGCGCAGGCCGAGGCCGATGGCGTCGATATCGACGACTGGGTCGAGGAGGTGATCCGCGACGGCGACAAGGTGCGGGTCTACATGTCCAGCTCGGCGCCCAACTTCTCGCTCGAAAGCTTTACGGTGAAGGAGGGCGACGAGGTCACGGTGATCATCACCAATATCGACGAGATCGACGACCTGACCCACGGCTTCACCCTGGGCAATCATGGCGTGGCGATGGAGATCGGGCCGCAGCAGACGGCCTCGGTCACCTTCGTCGCGGCGACGCCGGGGGTCTACTGGTATTACTGCCAGTGGTTCTGCCATGCGCTGCACATGGAGATGCGCGGTCGCATGTTCGTCGAGCCGAGGGGCGTCTGATCCCATGCGCTGGCTTGCCCTGATCCTTGCCCTCGTGCTTGCCCCGCCGGCTCTGGCGGCGGCCGAGCGCACGGTCGCGCCGGGTCAGGGCGATCTGGCCCGTGCCATCGCGACGGCCGCGCCGGGCGATGTGCTGATCCTGGGTGACGGGGCCTATCGCGGTCCCGTCACCATCGACCGCCCGCTGACCCTGCGCGGGTCGCGCGATGCGGTGATCGACGGCGGCGGCAGCGGCACGGTCGTGACCATCACCGCCCCGGATGTCACGCTCTCGGGCTTTTCGGTCACCGGATCGGGTCATGCGAACGAGGAACTGGATGCCGGGGTGAAAATCCTCAAGGGCGCGGATCGGGTGCGGGTCGAGAACCTGCTGCTGACCGGCAACATGCATGGTATCGACGTTCATGGCGGCCGCGACGCGAAGGTCGTCGGCAACGAGATCATCGGCACCCGCAACCCGCGCATGAACGAGCGCGGCAACGGCATCTATGTCTGGGACAGCCCCGGCACATTGCTGGAAGGCAATACCATCCGCTACGGGCGCGACGGCATCTTCTCGAATACCAGCGCCGACAGCATCTATCGGGGCAATGTGATGCGCGACCTGCGCTTCGCGGTCCATTTCATGTATACGCGCAACACCGAAATCTCGGGGAACGTCTCGATCGGCAACCATCTGGGCTTTGCCATCATGTTCTCGGACCGGGCGGTGATCCGCGACAATCTCAGCCTTGGCGACCGCGAGCACGGGCTGATGCTGAACTATGCCAACAATGCCGACGTGACCGGCAACCTGATCCGTGGGGGGGCGAAGAAATGCCTCTTCATCTATAACGCCCACAAGAACCTGATCTGGAACAACCGCTTCGAGGGCTGTGGCATCGGCCTGCACTTCACCGCCGGATCCGAGCGCAACGTGCTGACCGGAAACGCCTTCATCGGCAATCGCGAGCAGGTCAAATATGTCGGGACCCGCAACATGGAGTGGAGCCACGAGGGCCGGGGCAATTTCTGGTCCGACCATCCGGCCTTCGACCTGAACGGCGACGGTATCGCCGACAGCCGCTATCGGCCGAACGACCTGATGGACCAGATCCTCTGGTCGCAACCCGCCGCCGCCCTGCTGACCGGATCGCCGGCGGTCCAGCTGGTGCGCTGGAGCCAGCAGAGCTTTCCCGCGACCCTGCCCGGCGGCGTGCAGGATTCCGCGCCGCTGATGCGGCCCCTGACCATTCCCGTCCCGCCCGCGATCCTGCCGCTTGAGGCCGAGGTTGCCGGACGATGGACGAAAGGACGTTTCGATGACATCGACCCTCAAAATCTCGCATCTCACTAAGCGCTTTCAGGCGGTCGAGGCGCTGACCGGGGTGTCGCTGGCGGTAGAACCCGGCATGCGAGTGGCGCTTCTGGGCCATAACGGCGCCGGGAAATCGACGCTGATGAAGATCGTTCTGGGCCTGATCCCCTTCGATGGCGGCACGGTCGAGGTCTGCGGTGCCGCGCCCGGATCGCCCCGGGCGCGGGCGCAGGTCGCCTATCTGCCCGAAAACGCGGCCTTTCATCCGGCCCTGACCGGCGAGGAACAGATCCGCCAATACCTGTCGCTGCGCGGCGAGAATCCGCGTCAGGCGATGGACCTGCTGGCGCGGGTCGGGCTTGCCGATGCCGCGCGGCGCCGGATCGGCACCTATTCCAAGGGCATGCGGCAGCGCGTCGGCCTTGCGCAGACCCTGATCGGCCGGCCGAAGCTGCTGGTCCTTGACGAGCCGACTTCGGGGCTGGATCCGGTTTCGCGCCGCGATTTCTACGCCCTGCTTGACGGGCTGGCGGCCGAGGGCGCGGCGATCCTGCTGTCCTCGCATGTGCTGACCGAGGTCGAGGCGCGGACCGACCGCATCCTGATCCTGTCGCGCGGCCGCCTGGTGGCCGAGGGCACGCTGGCCGATCTGCGCCACCGGGCCGCGCTGCCGGTGGCGCTGCATGTGACGCCGGCCAATGGCTATGCGGCGGATCTGGCCGCGGTCCTGCCCGGCGCAAGGCCGGGGGCCGGCGGCCAGTTGCATCTGGACTGTCCGCAATCCGAAAAGCTGGCGCTGCTGGCGCGGATCGCGGGGCAGGGCGCGCGGGTCGCCGATCTTGATCTGGTCCCGCCCAGTCTCGAGGATATCTACAGCCATTTCAGCCGGAGGGACGGCCAATGATCGCCCCGATCCTTGCCACCGCCGCCAGCGAGTTCCGCATTGCGCTGCGCAACCGCTGGGTCGCCATCGCCACGCTGCTGATGCTGCTCTTTTCGCTGGTCCTTGCCGCCGCCGGCGCGGCGCCGACCGGCGATATCGGCGCGGACCGGCTGTCGGTCACCGCCGCTTCCCTGACCTCGCTGGCGGTCTATCTGGTGCCGCTGCTGGCCCTTCTGATGAGCTTCGATGCAATCGCCGGCGAGGCCGAGCGCGGCACCCTGCCGCTCTTGCTGACCTATCCGGTCTCGCGGCTGCAGATCCTGCTGGGCAAGCTGCTGGCCCATCTGGCGGTCCTGACGCTTGCCGTGGCGCTTGGCTATGGCGCGGCGGCGCTGGCGGCGCTGCTGGTCGATCCGGACGCCGCTGCCGGACTGCCGGCGCTGTGGCGGCTGGTCTGGTCGTCGGCCCTGCTGGGGGCGACCTTCCTCGGGGCGGGCTATGCGCTGTCGTCGCTGTCGCGGCGCCCGTCGGGGGCTGCGGGGCTGGCCATCGGGCTGTGGCTGGGGCTGGTCGTCCTCTACGATCTGGGGCTGCTGGCGCTGATCGTCTCGGATGGCGGCGGCGGTTTCACCACCGAGGTCCTGCCGATCGCCCTTCTGGCCAATCCGGCGGATGCGTTCCGTCTGTTCAACCTTGCCGCCGCCGAGGCGACCGCCGCAGCCGGCGGGATCGGCGGGGCGGCCGGCTCGGTCCCGCTCTGGCAGTCGGCGGCGTCGCTGCTGCTGTGGCCGGTTGCTGCACTCGCCCTTGCCTGGGCGGCATTCCGCAAGGTGACACCATGATGATGACAGCCAAGGCAAGAACTGTCCTGCTGGCGCTGGCCCTGCTGGGTCTGGTCGCCTGCCGCGACGAGGTGGCGCAGGATGTCTCACCCGTCGAGGTCAGCGCCGAGACGCTGGGCCATTTCTGTCAGATGAACCTGCTGGAACACCCCGGCCCCAAGGCGCAGGTCCATCTGGAAGGCGTACCCGGCGGTCCGCTGTTCTTCAGCCAGGTGCGCGATGCCATCGCCTATGCCCGCGCGCCCGAGCAGATGGCCCCGATTCTTGCCATCCATGTCAACGACATGGGCGCGGACGGAGCCACCTGGGAGATGCCGGGAGACGGCAACTGGATCGACGCGGACGCGGCCTTCTATGTCCTCGGCTCCGGTCGCGAGGGCGGGATGGGGGCGCCCGAAACCGTGCCCTTCGCCTCTCGCGCGGCGGCCGAGAACTTTGCGGCGCGGGAAGGGGGGCGGGTCCTGACCCTGGCCGAGATTCCGGATGCCGCGGTCCTCGCTCCGGTCGAGCAGGGCGGCCCGCAGGCCGCGCCCGATGATGATTTCGAACAACGTCTGCGCGCCCTGTCGCGCCCGAACGGAGGTTGACCCATGCTGACACGCCGCCGCTTCATCGCCATTTCCGCGGCCATGGCCGCCACCACCCGGACCGCCCTGGCCCGACCGGCAGCGCGGGTCTGGACCGGGCAGGCCATGGGCGCGCGGGCCTCCTTGCGCCTCGATCACCCGCAGGCCGAGACCATCGCCGCCCGGGCGCTGGCCGAAATCGACCGGCTGGAGGACATTCTCAGCCTCTACCGGCCGGACAGTGCCCTGTCGCGTCTGAACCGGGACGGGGATTTGCCCGCGCCGCCGTTCGAGCTGCTGGACTGTCTGGCACTGGCCGGCGCGGTTCATCGCGCCAGCGAGGGCGCCTTTGATCCCAGCATCCAGCCGCTCTGGACGCTTTGGGCCGAGGCGGCTGCGGCCGGGGATCGCCCGGATCCCGCCGCGATCAGGGCGGCCCGCGCGCGCAGCGGCTGGGCGGGGCTGCGGTTCGATCCCGCTCGTGTCAGCCTGCGGCCTGGCATGGCGCTGACCCTGAACGGGGTCGGGCAGGGTTATGTCGCCGACCGGGTGGCCCTGCTGCTGGAGGCCGAGGGGCTGACCGACATCCTGATCGATACCGGCGAGTTTCGCGCCTTGGGGGGGCAACCCGATGGCGGCGACTGGCCGGTGCGGCTGCAGGCCGGTGGCTCGGTCGACCTTCGCGACCGGGCGCTGGCGACCTCGGCGCCGCGCGGGACGACCTTCGATTCGACCGGTGCGGATGGCCATATCATCGACCCCGCCACCGGCCGGCCCGTGGCAGCCATCTGGCGTGAGGTCAGCGTCTCGGCCGCCTCGGCCGGCTTGGCTGACGCGCTGTCGACGGCCGCCTGCCTGACCCGCGACGAGGCGCAGATGAAGCGGCTGATCGCAGGTTTCGCCGGCGCCCGGCTGGAAGCCGCGGTCCGCGCGTGAGTCGAGAGGCGGGCGGGGCCTCAGCCCTCCTCTGCTTCGTCCAGCAGGTGCCGCACCCAGCGGCCGGCAGCCCAGGCTGCGGGGATCCCCAGCGGGATCGAGATCAGCAGGGTTCGGACCGGTGACAGGGCGGTGAAGCCGAAGGCCTGCATCATCAGGCCCAGCATGAACAGGTTGATCGCCACCGCCGCCGCCGCGAAGACATAGAGCAGCAGCGCAAGCTTCCAGACTGGCCAGCGATCATGCATTCCCGTCTCCTTTGCCACGGCGCGCAACCTCTCATAACGAATATGTCATCACCTTGACTTATGTTAAGGTCGCCCGCGTGTCATTCGGGCACATCGGAAGCATCGTCAACAACTTCGGAGAATCTCGCCATGCGCGAAGTTCTGACGAAGAGCATGGCCCGCAACATCTTCTATGGCGGGTCGCTGTTCTTCATTCTCATCTTCATAGCCCTGTTCGTGCATGGCCATTGGTATATCGTGAACGTCTCCACCAACGAGGAGGAACTCACGGACAGCGTGGCCCTGGGCAAGCATGTCTGGGAACGCAAGGCCTGCGTGAACTGTCACTCGATCCTCGGCGAGGGGGCCTATTTCGCACCCGAACTGGGCAATGTCATGGTCCGCTGGGGCGTTCAGGACGATCCCGATTCCGCCTTCGAGACGCTGAAAGGCTGGATGGAAGCCCAGCCCACCGGCATCGAGGGGCGCCGCCAGATGCCGCAGTTCAACCTGAGTGACGAGGAGATTCGCGGACTGTCGGACTTCCTGCTCTGGACCAGCACGATCAATACCCAGGGCTGGCCGCCCAACGACGCCGGTTGATCGCGGCTCTAGGAGAACAACATGAAATATCAGTCACAAAAGATCGCGCTGGCCTATATCTATGTCGCCCTTGCCCTGTTCGCCGTTCAGGTGACCATGGGGCTGGTGATCGGCTATATCTATGTCCAGCCGAATTTCCTTTCCGAGGTGCTGCCCTTCTCGATCGGGCGCATGCTGCATACCAACTCGCTGATCGTCTGGCTGCTGACCGGGTTCTTCGGCGCCGCCTATTTCGTGATCCCCGAGGAGGCCGAGCGTGAAATCCACTCGGTCAAGGCCGCCTATATCCAGCTGGCCATTCTGGTGATCGGCACCGCGGGTGTCGTGGTGACCTATCTGTTCAACCTGTTCGAGGGGAACTATCTTCTGGGCCGTCAGGGGCGCGAGTTCCTGGAACAGCCCACCTGGGTCAAGATCGGGATCGTCGTGGCGGCGCTGATCTTCCTGTGGAACGTCACCCTGACGGTGGCCAAGGGCCGCAAGACGGTGATCTCCTCGATCCTGCTGATGGGGCTGTGGGGGCTGGCACTGCTGTTCCTGTTCTCCTTCTACAACCCCGTGAACCTGGCGCTGGACAAGCAGTACTGGTGGAACGTCGTCCATCTGTGGGTCGAGGGCGTGTGGGAACTGATCATGGCCTCGGTCCTTGGCTTCCTGATGCTGAAGCTGACCGGCGTCGACCGCGAGGTGGTCGAGAAATGGCTTTACGTCATCGTCGCCACGGCGCTGTTCTCGGGCATCCTCGGCACCGGCCACCATTACTACTGGATCGGCCTGCCCGGCTACTGGCAGTGGATCGGCTCGATCTTCTCCAGCTTCGAGGTGGTGCCCTTCTTCGCCATGATGGCCTTTGCCTTCGTGATGGTCTGGAAGGGCCGTCGCGAGCATCCGAACAAGGCGGCGCTGCTGTGGTCGCTGGGTTGCGCGGTGCTGGCCTTCTTCGGCGCCGGGGTCTGGGGCTTCCTGCATACGCTGCACGGGGTGAACTACTATACCCACGGCACGCAGGTCACCGCAGCGCATGGCCACCTGGCCTTCTATGGCGCCTATGTCTGCCTCAACCTCGCGCTGTTCACCTATGCGCTGCCGATCCTGCGCAAGCGCGAGCCCTATAACCAGGTGCTGAACATGATCGGGTTCTGGGTGATGTCGGGCGGCATGCTGTTCATGACCTTCGTGCTGACCTTCGCCGGCACCATCCAGACGCATCTGCAACGCGTCATGGGTGAGTACTTCATGGAGGTTCAGGACCAGATCGTGCTGTTCTTCTGGATGCGGCTGGGTGCGGGCGCGATGGTGGTGCTGGGCGCCTACATGCTGATCTATGCGCTGCTGATCCCGCGGCGCGAGGTGATCGAGCCGGGTCCCGTCGTCCAGCATGCGGCGGAGTGAACCCATGGACGGAAACTTCCACGTGAAGGGGGCGGATGCCCCCTTCTACCTCGCGCAGGGCGACGAATGCGATGTCTTCGCCGCCGCCCATGCCGCCCGCCTGCCCCTGCTGCTGAAGGGGCCAACCGGCTGCGGCAAGACCCGCTTTGTCGCGCATATGGCTGCGCGGTTGGGCCGGCCGCTCTATACCGTGGCCTGCCATGACGACCTGTCCGCGGCCGACCTGATCGGGCGTTATCTTCTGAAGGGCGGCGAGACGGTCTGGGTCGACGGCCCGCTGACCCGCGCCGTGCGCGAGGGCGCCATCTGCTATCTCGACGAGGTGGTCGAGGCGCGCAAGGACGTGGCCGTGGTGCTGCACCCCCTGACCGACGACCGCCGCATCCTGCCGATCGACCGCACCGGCGAGGAATTGCAGGCGGCACCGGGCTTCATGCTGGTTGCCAGCTATAACCCCGGCTACCAGAATATCCTGAAGACGCTGAAACCCTCGACCCGGCAACGCTTCCTGTCGGTCGAGTTCACCTTTCCCCGGCCCGAGCACGAGATTCCGGTGGTCGCCCAGGAAAGCGGGCTGTCCGACGACCGGGTCGAGCTTCTGGTCCGGCTGGCCGGCAAGCTGCGCGGTCTGAAGGGGCAGGATCTGGAAGAGGGCGTCTCGACCCGGCTGGTGGTCTATGCCGCGACGCTGATCGCCGGCGGCATGGGCTTCGACCGCGCCATCCGCGCCGCCATGATCGAGCCGCTGACCGATGATCCGGACACCCGCAGGGGGTTGAT
Source organism: Paracoccus marinaquae (assembly GCF_018860165.1). GTDB lineage: Bacteria > Pseudomonadota > Alphaproteobacteria > Rhodobacterales > Rhodobacteraceae > Paracoccus > Paracoccus marinaquae. Next base: position 23,473 of record NZ_JAHKNG010000016.1, on the reverse strand, counting down.
GGATCTGGTTACGGCCGTGACCGGCTGAGGCAGGAGCAGGGCATGGGTCACCTCGAGATCGCGCCGTGGGAGCCGGAGGAAACCGTCGGCAAGCTGTGGCATCTGCTGGCCTCGCGGATGGATCCGCCGGTGCGCTATCCCGACGCCGCCGTGCGCTTCGACGACATGCGCGGCCGTATCGCCGTGCTGTTTCGCGGGCTGGGCGGCGATCCCGATGTCGAGATGAAGCCGGTCGCGGACGAGACCAGCCGCCACCGCATCTCGTGGCGGCGGCGGCTGGCCTTCGAATCCGAGTCCCTGTCGCGCACCAGTTTCGATGGCGAGGCGCTGCGCCTGCCGGCCGAACTGTCGGTCTTTCCCGAACGCGAGGATAACGAGGCGCTGTATCTGTGGCTGGCGGCCGCCAGCGCCCATGCGCCCGGCCACGCGCCCGCGCCCGATCCGTTCCGCGCCGATCTGGCGGCGATCCGGGCCGGTGTCGCCATGACCCGCGCCACGCTGGCGCAGGCGCCGGGGCTGCGTGCGCTGTGGCAGCGGCTCTGTGCTGCGCATCTGCAGGAACGCAATCGCCCGCGGCTGACCGGGACCGAGGCACAGGTGGAACGGCTTGTCCGGCATCTGCTGGGCGATCCTGCCCGCCCCGAGGCGGGGCTTCTGGCGGGCTATGACAACCCGCCCGCCCATTGGCGCGCACCGAAGGGCTATCGTCCCTTCCTGCCGGTGCCGCTCTGGCCCGATCTGCGCGGGTTTGCCGTCTCGGCCGGAACCGAGGTGGCCAGCCTGCCGACCGACGGCACGCCCGAGGAGGCCGGCGATGGCACCGCCCGCAAGGCGCGGCGGATGGCGTCCGACCAGGCCGAGCGCAAGGACAGCATCATCCTCTACAAGTTCGAGGCACTGCTGTCCTGGGCGGAATTCATGAACATCAATCGCCGCGTCGAGGACGATGACCTCGACAATGCGAAGAAGGCGGCCGAGGATCACGAGGAAATCGTCCTGGGCCAGCTTTCGAAGGCCCCGGCAACCAAGTTGAAGCTGCATCTCGACCTTGCCCCAGAGGACGTGGACCGCGAGCGGATTGCCGGGGCCTTTACCTATCCGGAATGGGATGCGCGCGGCGGCGTCTGGCTGCCCGATCACTGTCGGGTTCTGGCCGCGCCGGTCGAACCCGATCCCGATTTTCAGGGCATCACCGACCCGGCCAGCCAGCGCCGCATCCAGGCGGTGCGGCGGCAGTTCGAGGCGCTGCGCCCGGCCAAGCTGATCCGCCACGCCCAGCCCGATGGCGAGGAACTGGATCTCGACGCGGCGCTGCGCTCGGTGACGGATCTGCGCGCGACGGGGCGCGGATCGGACCGGATCTGGCAGCAGGCCCGGCCCGAAAACCGCGATCTGGCGGTGTCGATCCTGCTCGACGTGTCGCGCTCGACCGAAAGCGCGGTCACCGGCCGGCCGGTGATCGAGATCGCGCGCGAGGCGCTGACCGCGCTGGCCTGGGGGCTGGATGCCTGCGGCGACCGCTGCGCCATCCAGGGCTTTTCATCGCTGAAGCGCAACCGGGTCTGGCTGCACGACTGCAAGGATTTCGACGAGCCGATGGGGCCGGTGATCGAGGCCCGCATTCATGCCCTGCGCCCCGGCTTCTACACCCGGCTGGGGGCGGCGATCCGCCATGCCGCATCGGGGCTGGCCAAGGAGGGCCGCTCGCGCCGGCTGCTGATCGTCATCACCGATGGCAAGCCCAACGATCTGGACCACTACGAGGGCCGGCACGGTATCGAGGATTCGGCCATGGCGGTGCGCGAGGCGCGTCGCGCCGGGCATGCGGTCTTCGGCATCACCATCGACCGCGACGCGCAGTCATGGTTTCCGCGCATCTTCGGGCAGGGCGGCTTCTCGGTCATCCGCGACCCCGACCGCCTGACCACGGCGCTGCCCGAGATCTATCGGCAACTGGTGATGTGATGCGGCTCGACGATTTGCCGGGCGAGCTGATCATGTGGATCCTGATCGCCTCGGAGGTTCTGGTCTTCGCCGCCGGGGTCACGGTGCTGATGGCGCTGTGGCTGACCGATCCACAGGGGTTTTCGGCCGCGCAGGGACAGCTGGAAGGGCGGATGGCGGCGCTGAACACGGTGATTCTGGTCACATCCGGCCTGTTCGCGGCAAGGGCGGAACGGGCGGCCGCCGCCGGGCAGCGGCGCGAGGCCCGGATCGGGCTTCTGCTGGCCGCGCTTGGCGGCATCCTGTTCCTGGTCGTGAAGGGGGTGGAATACAGCCGCGACATCGGCGCCGGCCTCGGCATGGAGAGCCATCCCTTCTTCACCTTTTACTATCTGCTGACCGGGTTCCACGCCGCCCATGTGATCGCCGGCGTGGTCGTCCTTGGCCTTGTCGCGCTGCGGGCGCGGGCCGACGCGGTGCAGGCGGGCGCGATGTTCTGGCACATGGTCGATCTGGTCTGGGTGCTGATCCTGCCGCCGATCTATCTACTGGGGTGATCCGATGGACAAGCTGACCCGCACCTGGCTGACCCTGATCGCGCTGATCCTGGCGACGGTGTCTCTGGCGCCCTTCGGCGGCCGGATCGCCTCGGCCGGCCTGCTGGCGCTGGCCTTCCTCAAGGCGCGGACGATTCTGGGCCGTTTCCTGCATCTGGATGGCGCGCCGGGCTGGCTGTCCGTCGCCACCGTGCCGCTGGCGATCTGGCTGATCGTGCTTTGGGGGCTGAATGCCGTCGCGCTCAGATGACCCGGCCGAGGGCCTGCACCTGATCCGCATGGGCCAGATCGCGCAGGCCGCTGACCGAGGCGATCTCGGCGCTGGCCTGGTCGATCCGCACCCCATGGTCGCGCAGCCGGGCGAAGGCGCGGCTCAGGCTTTCGGGCTTCATCCCCAGCCGGCCCGCGATCAGAACCTTGTCATAGGGCAGGGTGACGGTCGCGCTTTCGACGCCTTCGGGGCAGAGTTCCAGCAGGAATTCGGCGACGCGCTGCGCGCCGGAGCGGGCCTTCAGCTGCTCGATCTGCTCGACCAGACCCTGCAGGTGCAGGAAGGTCGCCGCCAGGATCGAGACCGCGGCTTCCGGCGAGGTCTGCAGCAGGCCGAGTACCGCCTGCGCGGGCACCGAAATCAACTGGCAGATGGTCGATGCCTCGGCCGAAACCGGATAGCTGGCCCGGCGCAGCGCCACCGGCTCGCCAAAGCTCTGGCCGCGGGTCATGACGCCCACCACCGCCTCGGTGCCATTGGGCGCGATCCGATACAGCTTTACCCAGCCCTCGGCGACGATATGGATCGCATGGGCGGTGTCGCCGTGATTGAAGATCGTCTCGCCACGGGAATAGCGGTCGATCCGCGCGGCATCCAGAAGCGGCTCGCGCACATCCGGCGGCATGGTCGAGAACAGGCGCGACTGGCTGGCGATCTGGCGATGTGCGGGGGTCAGCTTCAGGCTCATCGGATCGGGGTTCCTGGAATGGCTGGCGGGACGAAGCGGGCGGGTCGGCAGATGTTGTTGGCGGCGTCGACCGTTCAGGCAGGCTCGCACGGGCGCAAGGGGCGATCCGTGGCGAGTCGCTGCCATGCCGGTCGGGCAGGGGCGTGACGCGCAATAAGCGCGAATTGACCAGTCTGCAATGGCGGGACGCGCCGGACGGGCGCGGGCCTGCCTTATCGGCAAGACAATGCCGCCGGCCCGCTGGTCGCAGGGGCGCAGGCGCCGCTGCTCAGAACAGCTTGTCCACCGCCCTTTGCAGCCGCGCCAGCGTGCCCTCGACATCCTTCAGCTTGTCGAGCCCGAACAGCCCCAGCCGGAAGGTCGAGAAATCGGCCGGCTCCTCGATGGCCAGCGGCACCCCGGCTGCGATCTGCAGCCCTTCGGCGGCGAATTTCCGCCCCGACTTGATCTCGGGGTCGTCGGTATAGGAGACGACCACGCCCGGTGCGCCGAAACCGGGGGCGGCAACGGGGCGGATGCCCTTTTCCGCCAGCAGGGTGCGCACGCCCTCACCCAGCTGCCATTGCGCGTCGCGGGCGGCATCGAAGCCCATCGCGGCGGTTTCGCGCATCGCCTCCAACAGCCCGGTCAGCGCATCCGTGGGCATGGTCGCGTGATAGGCATGGCCGCCATCCTCATAGGCGGCCATGATCGCGCGCCATTTCTTCAGGTCCAGCGCGAAACTGTCGCTTTCGGTCTCGGCCAGCCGCGCCGCGCCGCGTTCCGACAGCATCACCAGCCCGGCCGAGGGCGAGGCCGACCAGCCCTTCTGCGGGGCCGAGATCAGCACATCGACGCCGGTTGCGCGCATATCGACCCAGGCCGCGCCCGAGGCGATGCAGTCCAGCACCATCAGCGCGCCGACCTCATGCGCCGCCCCGGCCAGCGCGGTGATATAGTCGTCGGGCAGGATCAGCCCGGCCGAGGTTTCGACATGCGGCGCGAAGACGGCGTCGGGCCGGGTCTCGCGTATCTTCGTCACCACCTCCTCGATGGGCGGCGGGGCATAGGCGGGCTGCGGCGCATTGCCGGCGGGCCGGGCCATCGCCACCGTGGTTTCGCGTGCGAATCCGCCCGTCTCGAAAATCTGGCTCCAGCGATAGCTGAACCAGCCGTTGCGCACGATCAGCGCATGCGCGCCCCGGCCGAACTGGCGGGCCACCGCTTCCATCGCATAGCTGCCGCCACCGGGCACGATGGCGACCTGATCGGCGCCATAGACCTGGCGCAGGGTCGCCGACAACTCGCGCATGATGCCCTGGAATTTCTGCGACATGTGATTGAGCGAGCGGTCGGTGAAGACCACCGAGAATTCCTGCAGGCCGTCGGGATCGATGGCGGACATGGGCGACTCCATTGTCGGACGGGTTCGGGCGCAGGCTAGCCTGCCACGCCGCCGCGTGCCAGACTACAAAAGCGGGCCGGCGGGCGATCCCCCTTGCGGCCCCCCCGTCCGGGCGACTACCTTTCGGGGTATCGGCAACATCGCAGGCTTTTCATGCGTATCGGCATACTTCAATGCGGTCAGTCGCCCGCGCAGCTGAAGGACGAACTGGGCGACTATCCGGACATGTTTCTCCGCCTGCTGGACGGGCGCGGCTTCGAGTTCGACATCTATCACGTCGAGGAGATGCAGTTTCCGCAGGACATCCATGACGCCGACGGCTGGCTGCTGACGGGTTCGCGTCACGGCGCCTACGAAGGCCACGCCTTCATCCCGCCGCTGGAAGAGTTCATCCGCCGCGCCTATGCGGCCTCGGTGCCGATGGTCGGCATCTGCTTCGGCCACCAGATCATCGCCCAGGCGCTTGGCGGCAAGGTGGTCAAGCATCCGGGCGGCTGGGCCGTGGGGGCGCAGGATTACGATTTCGGCGGCCAGCCGGTGCGGCTGAACGCCTGGCATCAGGATCAGGTCGTCACCATCCCGCGCGAGGCCGAGGTGGCCGGGCGCAACGAGTTCTGCGAACACGCGGCGCTGGTCTATGGCGACCGGGCCTTTACCGTGCAGGCGCATCCCGAATTCGACGATGCCTTCATCCAGGGCCTGATGGAGACCCGCGCCAGGGGCGTGGTGCCGCAGGACGTGCTGGACCGCGCGGCGGCCCGGATGGGCGAGGCGAAGGGTTCGGCTGGCATCGCCGACCGGATCGAGACATTCTTCAAGCAGGCCCGCCCGAAGGCCGAGGGGGCAGCATGAGCGCGGCATGGATGGAAAAGGCCCCCGAGGCCGCACGCGAATACATGGCCGGCCGCCGGCTGGACGAGGTCGAATGCATTCTGGCCGACATCGCCGGGGTGGCGCGGGGCAAGGCCATGCCGGCCTCGAAATTCGCCCATCAGGACAAGTTCTACCTGCCGAACTCGATCTTCCTGCAGACGATCACCGGCGAATGGGCCGAGAACCCGTCCGGAGCCTTCACCGAGCCCGACATGATCATGACCCCGGATTTCAGCACCGCCACCGCGGCGCCCTGGACGGCGGACTGGACCATGCAGGTGATCCACGACGCCTATGACCAGCAGGGCAACCCGGTGCCCGTGGCGCCGCGCAACGTGCTGAAGCGCGTGCTTGGCCTCTATCGCGAGAAGGGTTGGAAGCCGGTCGTGGCGCCCGAGATGGAATTCTTCCTCGTTGCCCGCAACCTCGACCCGAACCAGCCGATCATCCCGCCGATGGGCCGCACCGGCCGGCGGGCCGCCGCCAAGCAGGCCTATTCCATGTCGGCGGTGGACGAATACGGCAAGGTCATCGACGACATCTACGATTTCGCCGAGGCGCAGGGGTTCGAGATCGACGGCATCCTGCAGGAAGGCGGCGCCGGTCAGGTCGAGATCAACCTCAATCACGGCGATCCGGTCGCCCTGGCCGACGAAATCTTCTACTTCAAGCGCCTGATCCGCGAGGCGGCGCTGCGCCATGACTGCTTTGCCACCTTCATGGCCAAGCCGATCGAGGGCGAGCCGGGCAGCGCCATGCATATCCATCATTCGGTGGTGGAACTGGACAGCGGCCGGAACATCTTTTCGGACGCGCAGGGCCGCGAGACGCCGGAGTTCCTGCATTTCATCGCCGGGATGCAGAAGCACCTGCCGGCGGCGGTGGCCTTGCTGGCGCCCTATGTGAACAGCTATCGCCGCTATGTCCCGGATTTCGCGGCGCCGATCAATCTGGAATGGGGACGCGACAACCGCACCACCGGGCTGCGGGTGCCGATCTCGGGGCCCGAGGCGCGGCGGATCGAGAACCGGCTGGCCGGCATGGACTGCAACCCCTATCTGGGCATCGCCGCCAGCCTGGCCTGCGGCTATCTGGGCCTTCTGGAGGCCGAGAACCCGCGCGCCGAATGTCTGGGCGACGCCTATATGTCCGAGGACGAACTGCCCTACAATCTGGGCGACGCGCTGGACCTGATGTCCGAAAGCGCGGCCATGCGCGGTGTTCTGGGCGAAGAGTTCACGGCCGTCTACGAGGCGGTGAAGCGCAACGAATACAAGGAGTTCCTGCAGGTCATCAGCCCGTGGGAGCGCGAGCATCTGCTGCTGAACGTATGAACCTGCTCTATGTGAACGACCGGCGCGGGCAATATCCGCGCAGCCTCTATGCCGAAACCCGGCTGCCGCTGGAGCCGTTTCCTGCGCTGAAGGGCGAGACGCGGGCCGATGTGGCGGTGGTCGGCGGCGGCTATGCCGGCCTGTCGGCGGCGCTGCATCTGGCCCGGCGCGGCTATCGGGTGGCCCTGCTCGAGGCGCATCGGGTGGGGTTTGGCGCCTCGGGCCGCAATGGCGGGCAGGTGGGGTCGGGCCAGCGGCAGGAGGTGGACTGGCTCGAGGCCCGGCTGGGCCGCGACGACGCCCGCCGGCTGTGGGATCTGGCCGAGGAGGCCAAGGCACTGGTGCGCGCGTTGGCCGCCGAGGCCGGGGTGCCGGTCCGCGACGGCATCGCCCATGCCTGCCGCAGCAAGGCCGAGATCGATCACGCCCGCCACATGGCCGACCATCTGGCAGGGCATTACGGCTATGACCGGATCCGGCCGCTGGACGGGCAGGCGCTGGCCGGACTGATCGGCAGCGACGCCTATATGGGCGGTGATCTGGACCGGGGCGCGGCGCATCTGCATCCGCTGGACCTGGCCATCGGCATGGCCCGGCTGGCGCGCGATGCGGGGGCGCATATCTTCGAGAACAGCCATGTCCACCGCATCACCCATGCCCGCAAGGCCGGCGAGACCAGCGTGGTCCATTGCGATACCGGCCGGGTGATCTGCGACCATGTGATCCTGGCCGGGAACGGCTATCTGGGTGATCTCGACCGCCATGTCGCGGCCCGGGTCATGCCGATCAACAATTACATCGTTGCGACCGAGCCTCTGGGGACGGATTTCCCCGAGATCCTGCCCGAACATACCGCCGTGGCAGATACCAAGTTCGTGGTGAACTACTGGCGCATGGATGACGAGCGGCGGCTGATCTTCGGCGGTGGCGAAACGGTGACCTATCGCTTTCCCAAGGACATCGCCGCGACCGTGCGCCCGCATCTGCTGTCGGTCTATCCGCAACTGAAGGATGTGCGCCTGACCCATGCCTGGGGCGGCACGCTGGCGATCACCATGAACCGGATGCCCTGTTTCGCGCGCCCGGCACCGAACTGCCTGTCGGCCAGCGGCTTTTCCGGCCATGGCGTGGCGCTGGCCACATTGGCCGGGCGGCTGATGGCCGCGGCGGTGGCGGGGCAGGCGGAAGGCTTCGACGCCATGGCCGCCCTGCCGTCACGGGCCTTTCCGGGGGGCACCTTGCTGCGCAGTCCGATGCTGGTCGCGGGCATGGCCTGGTTCGGGTTGCGCGACCGGCTGGGGTTCTAATTCTCCGACAGTCCCATGTCGTCCAGAACCTTCTGCCGGATCAGCGCCGAATCGCGGTCGGCCACGCCCAGAAGGCCGGCCACAAGCCGGATCATCGATTCCTCGTCGGGGTCGCGGCGGTGATCGGCATAGGCCACCTCCCACAGCGCCGCGATGACGCCGGCACGATCCTCCAGCGCGATACGTTCCTTGACCACCCGGGTGAAGCGCACGGTATCCGGGGCCTCGGCCTCGATCATCTCGGCGGCGGCCCGGCGCTCGGCCGCCTCATCGCTGCTCAGCCCCCGACGGCGCGCCAGAACCTGATCGATCCGCTGCTTTTCGGCCTGATCGTAATGATCGTCCGAGCGCGCAAGCCGCACAAGCAGCGCCGCAATGGCAACCTCGGCATCCTGCGATGCCAGGGGGCGCGGAGGAAGGTCGTCACCGAACAGGCGGGGCAGAAGATTGCGGAACATGCGTCGGATCATACGGTTTTTCAAAGCTGCGACAAGCGCCTGCGGGGCCTGCGTTGCATTTCGACGGGTGCTGGCCCAGGATGGGCGGGTCTTTCCCTTCCCATCGCTTCTGCGGGCAACCGAGCGGAGGTCTGCCACCGCCCCGCAGCAGGTCGGATTGTAACGCCGCCACCGCCCGAGCGTCTTGGCCTGTGACGCCGAAACCCGCGCATCCTTGCGGGAACGCTGACCGGACTGACCATTAGCAGAGGACCGAAGACCATGAGCAGCGCACATCAGGGCCACCTTCCCTCCAGCGGCCGGGCCATGACCGTATCGGCCTGGCTGACCGGCATCTATTTCGTGGTGGAGCTCGGGATCGGATTCTGGACCGGGTCCATCGCCGTTATTTCGGATGCGTTCCATACCTTCTCGGCGGTGGGCGGCGTTCTGGTCGCGATCACCGCCGCACGGCTGGCCCGCCGCCCCGCGGATGAGGACCGCAGCTTTGGCTGGTACCGGGCCGAGATCGTCGGGGCGCTGGTGAATGGCGGCTTCCTGCTGGGCATGGCCCTGGTGGTGATCGCAATGGCGGCGATGCGGCTGTCGGAACCGATCGATCTGCCCACCGGCCCGATGCTTCTGGCGGCCGCGGGCGGGCTGGTGACCGAGTTCATCTCGCTCGGCCTGATGTGGAAGCAGAGCAAGGACGACCTGAATGTCAGGGGCGCGTTCTGGCATGTCATCCAGACCTTCGTCGGCAGCCTTCTGATCATCGTGACTGCCCTCGTCATCAGGTTCACCGGCTTCCTGCTGATCGACCCGCTGCTTGGCATGGCCTTCGGCTTTGTTCTCATCTGGGCAAGCTGGGGCATCCTGCGGGATGCCGCGCATCTGCTGATGGAGGGAACGCCTGCCGAGGTGAGCCTGCCGGAGGTTGCCCGCCAGCTTGAGGACCTCGAGGGTGTCGCGGATGTCCACCATGTCCATGCCTGGGCGCTGACCAGCGGCAAGCATGTCTTCTCAAGCCACCTGCGGGTCGCGCAGGACCATGACCCGCAAGAGGTTCTGAAGGCCGCCCATGCGATGCTGCGCGAGCGGTTCGGCTTCTTCTTCGTCACCTTGCAGGTCGAAGACCAGTGCCTCGACGAAAGCGGCGCCGAGCCGATCGACATTCTCGGCCGGAACCGCGAGGCGCATCACTGACGCCGGCAGCGCCGGTCCCGATCGCGCGGTTTCAGACAGCCGCAGGCATCGCGCCGCTCAGCCGGCCTTTGCCGCCGCGCTTTCGGGCAGTTCCTCGTCGAACAGGCGCTGATAGAACTCGGCCACGGTCTGGCGTTCCAGCTCGTCGCATTTGTTCAGGAAGGTCAGCCGGAAGGCATAGCCGATGCTGTCGAAGATGCGCGCGTTCTGGGCCCAGCTGATGACCGTGCGCGGCGACATGACGGTGCTGAGATCGCCCTGCATGAAGGCGGTCCGGGTCAGGTCGGCCAGCGTCACCATCTGGTTGATGATCTTGCGGCCCTTCTCGGTATTGTAGGTCGGGCTCTTGGCCAGCACGATCGCGGCCTCGGCATCGTGCGACAGGTAGTTCAGCGTCGAGACCAGCGACCAGCGGTCCATCTGGCCCTGGTTGATCTGCTGGGTGCCGTGATAAAGCCCGGTCGTGTCGCCCAGACCCACGGTGTTCGCGGTCGCGAACAGGCGGAAATAGGGGTTCGGCGTGATCACCTCGTTCTGGTCCAGCAGGGTCAGCTTGCCATCGGCCTCCAGCACCCGCTGGATCACGAACATGACATCGGCGCGGCCGGCATCGTATTCGTCGAAACAGATCGCCGTCGGATTGCGCAAGGCCCAGGGCAGGATACCCTCGTGGAACACGGTCACCTGCTTGCCGTCGACCAGCTTGATCGCGTCCTTGCCGATCAGATCGATGCGGCTGACATGGCTGTCGAGGTTCACGCGCACGCAGGGCCAGTTCAGGCGTGCCGCCACCTGCTCGATATGGGTGGATTTGCCGGTGCCGTGATAGCCCTGGATCATGACCCGGCGGTTATAGGCAAAGCCGGCCAGAATCGCCAAGGTGGTGTCGGGGTCGAACTTGTAGGTGCTGTCGGTCTCGGGCACCCGGTCGCTGCGTTCCGCGAAGCCCTTGACTTTCATGTCGCTGTCCAGCCCGAACACCTCGCGCAGGTCGATATCTTCGGTGGGTTTCGCGTTCATGTCCAGCATCGTCGGGCCCTTTCCTCGCATCCGCGCCTTGATCGCGCATAAGTCAGGCTTGTGCAAGGCGGGCGCGCGTTGACGATGCCGGCCGGGCTGCCTAAGTTCGGGCCGCGATCCCAGGACAGGGCGGCGAGATCGGTGCAGGACCCCCAGAGACTTCAGCCGGATGAGATGATCGCCCGGACCGCGCAGGGCGACCGGGCAGCCTTCGATGCGCTTTATGAGGCGACATCGGCGCGCCTGCATGCACTGTGCCTGTCGATCCTGAAGCACCGCCCCGATGCCGAGGAGGTCCTGGAAGAGGTTTATATCCGGGTCTGGCAGGATGCCGGGATCTTTGCCGCAAGCGGGCTGTCGCCGATGACCTGGCTGATCACCATCGCCCGCAACGGCGCCATCGACCGGCTTCGCAGGGCGCGCGCCCGGCCCGAACTTGTGCGGGACAACGCCATCCGTGCCGCCTATCTGGAAGGGGCCAGCTATGCCGACCTCGCGCGCAGCATGGGCGAGCCGGTGGATGTCATCCGCGACCGGCTGCGGCGCGACCTTCAGCGGTTGAGGGAGGGCGCGGGCCAATGACCGACAGCGACGCGCTGCCCCCGCCGGACGACGACATTCTGGCCGCCGAACTGGCGCTCGGGCTGTTGGAAGGGGCCGAGGCCGAGGAGGCGGCCAGACGGCTTGCGGGCGATCCGGGTTTCGCGCAATCGGTGCGGGACTGGCAGGAGGTGCTGGCGGTTCTGGCCGACGGCCTGACCCCGGTGATGGCGCCCGCCCGGGCCCGGCAGCGGATCCGCGAGGCGTTGGGACATGGCGCACCGCCCCTCAGCCAGGACCCGAATCCGCGGCGCCCCTGGTGGCGCGGCCCCTTTGGCGTTCTGCTGGCCTTGCTGATCGCCGGGGCGGCGGCGGCCTTCCTGTGGGGCTAGGCGTTGCGGATCGCCGGGGAAGGGCGCGCGGCGGCCTTCTTGCCTCTTGCGCCCCGGCCATTCGCTGTCCAGACAGGCCACAGAAACAGGATCGGGTGAGACATGAGCGGGTTGATAGCGCTGCTGGATGACGTTGCGGCCATCTCGAAGGTGGCGGCGGCCTCGATCGACGATGTGGCGGGGCAGGCGGCCAAGGCCGGAGCCAAGGCCGCCGGCGCGGTCATCGACGACGCGGCGGTGACGCCGAAATACGTCAATGGCTTCGAGGCCGACCGCGAATTGCCCATCGTCTGGAAGATCGCCCGCGGCTCGTTCTTCAACAAGCTGGTGATCCTCTTGCCGGCGGCGCTGATCCTGTCGCAATTCGCGCCGTGGCTGATCACGCCGCTGCTGATGATCGGCGGCGCTTATCTGTGCTTCGAGGGGGCCGAGAAGGTCGCCCATGCCTTCACCCGCTCCGACACCCATGACAGCAAGAAGCACACCCATCCCGAGGGCGATGGCGCGGCGCTGGAAGAGGCGCGGGTGGCGGGCGCCATCAAGACCGATTTCATCCTCTCGGCCGAGATCATGACCATCGCGCTGTCGACCATCCCGGCCGGCGACGCGCTGTGGATGAAGGGGATCATCCTCGCTGTCGTCGCCATCGGCATCACCGTCGCGGTCTATGGCGCGGTGGCGCTGATCGTGAAGGCTGATGATGCCGGCGTGCATCTGGCCACCGAGCGCAGCGGCGCGCTGGCCGCATTGGGGCGCGGAATCGTGAAGTTCATGCCCGGCTTCATGACTGCGCTCACCGTCGTCGGCACGGCGGCGATGCTGTGGGTTGGCGGCAATATCGTCATCCACGGCATTTCCGAACTGGGATGGCATGCCCCCTATGACTGGATTCACGACGTCTCGGAAGCCGCGGCCCTCGCCGTGCCGCAGATGCCCGGCGCGGTCGCCTGGGCGACCACCGCGCTTCTGGACGGCATCTTCGGGCTGCTGCTGGGGCTGGTCCTGATCCCGCTGGTGAAGCATGTGATCAACCCGCTGCTGGCGGCAACGGTCCTGCCGCTGATCGCGGCCGTCAAGGGGCTGTTCGGCGCCGCCGACAGGGCCTGAACATTGGGCCGCGCGTCAGGCGCGGACAAATCTGACAATAAGGACGGGAATCTCGGCGCGTTGACCGTTCGATCAAAGACTGTCACATTTCCTTCATAATATCGTTGCGCATCCGTCACCTGGCGTCGCTAGGCCCGGCTGAGAACCGCAACTCCAATGGGAGGATAATCGACATGACCCGTCTTATGACCGCTTCGGCGCTGGCGCTGATCGCATCGCTGTCGGCCGCGCAGGCCCAGAGCAAGACCGACCTTCAGTGGTGGCACGCCATGGGTGGCGAACTGGGCGCCAAGCTGGAGGAAATCGTCAAGGGCTTCAACGACAGCCAGGACGAATACAACGTCATCCCGTCCTACAAGGGCACCTATCCCGAGACGATGACCGCCGCCATCGCCGCCTTTCGCGCCAAGGAACAGCCGGCCATCGTGCAGGTCTTCGAGGTCGGCACCGGCACCATGATGGCCGCGCAGGGCGCCATCATCCCGGTCTATCAGCTGATGCAGGATCAGGGCACGAATTTCGACCCGAACGCCTTCCTGCCCTCGGTCGTGGGCTATTACACCGATACCGACGGCAACATGCTGTCGATGCCGTTCAACAGCTCGACCCCGATCCTCTATTACAACAAGACCGTGTTCGAGAAGGCCGGCCTCGACCCGAACACGCCGCCCAAGACCTGGGCCGAGATGGAAGAGTTCTCCAAGAAGATCATGGAATCCGGCGCGGCCTCCTGCGGCTTTACCACCGGCTGGGTCAGCTGGATCCAGACCGAGAATTTCAGCGCTTGGCACAACGCCCCGATCGGCACCGAGCAGAACGGCTTTGGCGGCCTTGGCGCGCGCCTGACGCTCAATGGACCGGCGCAGGTGCAGCACTGGGGCAACCTGAAGCGTTGGGCCGATGAAGGCATCTTCAAATACGGTGGCCCGGTCGGCGGCGACAACGCGCCCCCGATGTTCTATTCGCAGGAATGCGCGATGATCATGAACAGCTCGGCCAGCCGCGCCGGGGTTCTGGCCAATGCTAAGGATTTCGAACTGGGCTTCGGCATGTTGCCCTATTACGACGATATCGAGGGCGCGCCGCAGAACTCGATCATCGGCGGGGCGACGCTTTGGGTCCTGTCGGGCCGTCCGGACGCGGAATATGCCGGCGCCGCGAAGTTCTTCGAATACCTGTCCAGCCCCGAGGTTCAGGCGGACTGGGCGTCCTTCTCGGGCTATCTGCCGATCACCCAGGCCGCGGGCGAGCAGATGGCCGGCTTCTTCGGGGAAAATCCGGGCGCCGATACCGGGTTGCGCCAGATCACGCTGAACACGCCGACCGAGAATTCCAAGGGCCTGCGTTTCGGCAACTATGTCCAGATCCGCGGCATCATCGACGAGGAATTCGAGCAGCTTCTGGCCGGGTCCAAGGACGCCCAGGGCGCGCTGGACAGCGTGGTCGAGCGCGGCAACAAGCTGATCGAGGAATTCCAGGCTCAGAACCAGTAAGGCGTGATCGCGCCCGCGGGTCTCGACCCGCGGGCGCGGCTGCGGCATGATCCGGCCATGTGGCTGACAGACTCTTTCCAGAAATACACGCTGCGCGCCCTGGCGCGGCTGCCTGAACCGGCCATGCGCCCGCTTGCGGGCGCGCCGATACGCCATGAGGGGCAGCAGTTGCACGCGGTGGCGCAGCTTCTGAACCGCTTTGCGCCGCAGGGTACCCCGCCCGACAGCGACCCCGAAACGCTGGCCCGGATGCGCGACGATACCGAGACGCATGCCAGCTGGCTTGCGCCCTGGGCGAACCGGCTGATCGAGGCCGAGGACATCGCCCTGCCCGGTGCCGAGGGCGCGCGGCCGGCGCGGCTCTACCGTCCGGCGCAATTGTCGCGACCCGGCCCGGCGCTGCTGTATTTCCACGGCGGCGGTCATGTGATGGGCTCGATCCGTTCGCATGACGGGATCTGCCGCGCGCTGGCCGGGGATGGCGGGTTGCGGGTGATCTCGTACGATTATCGGCTGGCGCCCGAACATCCTTTCCCGGCCGGGATCGAGGATTGCATCGCCGCGTTTCGCGGGCTGGCCGCCCGAGCCGGCGATCACGGCATCGACCCCGCGCGGATCGCCGTGGGCGGCGACAGTTCCGGGGCCAATTGCGCTGCGGTCGTTACCCAGACCTGCCGCACCGACCGGCCGGCCCCGGCCTTCCAGCTGCTGTTCGTGCCCTGGCTGGATCTGGCCAGCAAGCATAATTCCTACGAACTGTTCGGCCGCGGTTTCATGCTGGAGGAAAGCTGGATCGACTGGTTCGCGGATCTCTATCTGAACGGCGCCGATGCCTCGGACCCGCGCGTCTCACCGCTTTACGGCAATCTGGCCGGGCTGTGCCCGGCGCTGGTGATGACGGCGGGGTTCGATCCGCTGCGCGACGAGGCCGAGGCCTATGCCGCCGGGATGCGGCGCGCCGGGGTCGAGGTCGAGCATGTCCGGGCCGAGGGCATGACCCATGCCTTCCTCAGCTTCTCGGGCGGGATCCCGGCGGCGCGGGCGCTGCTGCAGCAATCCGCCCTGCGGCTGGCCGATGCGCTGAACGTGGCGGAGACGGCATGAAACGCACCATCTTCCGCAACCAGCTTCTGCCCTGGCTTTTGCTGGCCCCGCAACTGGCGATCACCTTCATCTTCTTCCTGTGGCCCGCCGGGCAGGCGATCCGGCAAAGCTTCCTGCGCGAGGACGCCTTTGGCATCAAGTCCAGCTTTGTCGGGCTGGCGAATTTCCGCGGCCTGCTGGACAGCGCGGAATACCTGAACTCGTTGAAGGTGACGGCGGTGTTCGCGGTCTCAGTCACGGTCATGTCGATGGGGGTGGCGCTGCTGCTGGCCGTCGCCGTGGACCGGATGCTGAAATCGGCGCGGGTCTATACGACGCTGCTGGTCTGGCCCTATGCTGTCGCGCCCGCTGTCGCGGGCATCCTGTGGTGGTTCATCTTCAACCCGACCGTCGGCGTCATGCCCTATGTGCTTGAGGTCGTAGGCTATGACTGGAACCATATCAGTTCCAAGACCGACGCGATGATCCTCGTTGTCATCGCCAGCGCGTGGAAGCAGATCAGCTATAACTTCCTGTTCTTCGTCGCGGGCCTGCAGGCGATCCCGGCCTCGATGCGCGAGGCCGCAGCCATCGACGGCGCCGGCCCGGTCAGGCGCTTTTTCGACATCACCTTCCCGCTGTTGTCGCCGACCACCTTCTTCCTGCTGGTCGTCAACATCGTCTATGCCATGTTCGAGACCTTCGCCGTGATCGACGCCACCACCGAGGGAGGCCCGGCGCAGGCCACCAACATCATGGTCTACAAGGTCTATTTCGACGGCTTCATCGGCCAGAACATCGGCAGTTCCGCCGCCCAGTCGGTGATCCTGATGCTGATCGTCATCACGCTGACGGTGATCCAGTTCCGTTATGTCGAGAAGCGGGTGGAATACTGATGATCGAGAACCGCCCCGGCCTGAACGCCCTTGCCCATCTGGCCCTGATCGCCGGCGTCGTGATCGTCGCCCTGCCGGTCTGGATCGCCTTCGTCGCCTCGACCCATACCGCGACCGATTTCAGCTCGGGCACGGTGCCGATGTGGCCCGGGCCGCATCTGGTGGAAAACTATTCCAGAATGCTGGATGCCGGTGTTTCGACCAGCGGCACACCGCCGGTCGGGCGGATGATGCTGAACAGCCTGATCATGGCGCTGCTGATTGCCTGCGGCAAGATCGCCATCTCGATCCTGTCGGCCTTTGCCATCGTCTATTTCCGCTTTCCGCTGCGCGGCCTGGCCTTCTGGTGCATCTTCGTCACCCTGATGCTGCCGGTCGAGGTGCGCATCGTGCCGACCTTCCAGGTGGTCGCCGGACTGGGCCTGCTGAACAGCTATGCCGGCCTGTCGGTGCCGCTGATCGCCTCGGCGACCGCGACCTTCCTGTTCCGGCAGGTGTTCCTGACCATGCCGGATGAACTGGTCGAGGCGGCCCGCATCGACGGCGCCGGGCCGATGAAATTCTTTCGCGACATCCTGCTGCCGCTGTCGCGGACCAATATGGCGGCGCTGTTCGTGATCCTGTTCATCTATGGCTGGAACCAGTATCTGTGGCCGCTGCTGATCACCACGGACGCGCAGTATTACACCATCGTCGCGGGCATCAAGCGCATGGCCGACGCGGTGGACGGCCTGCCGCAATGGCATCTGGTCATGGCCACGGCCGTTCTGGCGATGCTGCCGCCGGTGGCGGTGGTGATCGGCATGCAGAAGCTGTTCGTCAAGGGCCTCGTCGAGACGGAGAAATAACGTGGCATCCATCACCCTCGACAATCTGGGCAAGATCTATCCGGGCGGCACCCGCGCCGTGGGCGACGTGAACATCGACATCGCGGATGGCGAGTTCATCGTGCTGGTCGGCCCTTCGGGCTGCGGCAAGTCCACGTTGCTGCGCATGGTCGCGGGGCTGGAATCGATCACCGAGGGCGAGGTCCGGATCGGCGATCGCGTCGTCAACAGGATCGAGCCCGCCGATCGCGACATCGCCATGGTGTTCCAGAACTATGCGCTTTATCCGCATATGTCGGTGCGCCAGAACCTCGCCTACGGGCTGAAGAACCGCCGCACGCCCAGGGCCGAGATCGAGCGTCGTGTGACCGAGGCCGCCGAGATCCTGCAGATCGGCCCGTTCCTCGACCGCAAGCCCCGCGCCCTGTCGGGCGGTCAGCGCCAGCGTGTCGCCATGGGCCGCGCCATCGTGCGCGAACCCGCCGCCTTCCTGTTCGACGAGCCGCTGTCGAATCTCGACGCGAAGCTGCGGGTGCAGATGCGGCTGGAGATCAAGGAATTGCAGCGACGGCTGCGCACGACCTCGCTTTACGTCACCCATGACCAGTTGGAGGCGATGACGCTGGCTGACCGGCTGGTGGTGCTGAATGGCGGCCGGGTCGAGCAGATCGGCACCCCGCTGGAGGTCTATCGCAAACCCGCCAGCGCCTTCGTCGCAGGCTTCATCGGCTCGCCCGCGATGAACCTGCTGGACGCCCGTGCCGTGCCGCATCTGCCGGGCACCGCCCATGCCGGCACCATCGGCATCCGGCCGGAGGATCTGAGCATCGCCGCGAACGGCCCGATCGAGATGGAGGTGACGGCGGTCGAGGAACTGGGCGCACAGCGGCTGGTTCACGGCCTGACCGGCGGCGAGGCGATCACCATCACATTGCCCCCGGACGCGCCGCTGTCGGAAACTCTGCGCCTCGGCTTCGACCGCGGCAACCTGCATCTGTTTCAGCGCGAGACCGGGGCACGGATCAACTGACCGGTGGCGTCGTGATCGCGTTGCTGCGCGGCGGGCGTTTCCATGCTACCCTGACGGGACACCAGTATTCGGAGGTCGCCTCATGTGCTTTTCGCTGACCTGTTCCACACACCACCCGATCAACTGCATCATTCCGCCCTATATGCTGAAGGTGATGGCGCTGCGCGGCGATGAAAAGACCGCGCAGATGGCCCGCACGCTGCTGAAGCAGACCGAGAAGCTGCGCGAGGAGCGGGCCGAGCACAACTCGCCCACACCCCCGCCGGCGGCCGAGCGCGGCGTTTTCGTCAGCCGGGCGGTGACCGAAGCGGGATCGCTGTGTTGCCCCGAGCGGCGCATCCATGACGGTGAGTTCAAGGCGGCACTTCCCGGCAAGCTGATCCGCAGCGAGGGGGATCCGGCCACCGGCGACGCCGATGCCGATCTGGCCTATGACGGGGCGGGCGAGGTCTTTGGCCTGTTTGCCGAGGAATACGGCCGCAACTCGCTGGACGGGGCGGGCATGCCGCTGGTCGCCACGGTCCGGCATCGCCGGAACTACAACAACGCCTTCTGGGACGGCACCCAGATGGCCTATGGCACCGGCGACGGCAAGCTGTTCCAGACCTTTCTGGAACTGTCGGTCATCGGCCACGAGATGGCCCATGGCGTGATCCAGCATTCCGGTGGCCTGATCTACGAGAACCAGTCCGGCGCGCTGAACGAAAGCATCGCCGATGTCTTCGGCAGCCTCGCCCTGCAGCGCAGCCTCGGCCAGCAGGTCCACGAGGCGGACTGGCTGGTCGGGCGCGGCATCCTCGGCCCCGGCATCAACGGCGTGGCCCTGCGCAGCATGAAGGCGCCCGGCACCGCCTATTCCGATGATCTGCTGGGGCAGGATCCGCAGCCCTGGCACATGGATCATTTCGTCACCACGACCGATGACAATGGCGGCGTGCATATCAATTCGGGCATCCCGAACCACGCCTTCTACCTGTTCTGCAACTATATCGGCGGCAAGTCATGGGATCTGCCGGGGCGTGTCTGGTACCGGGCCCTGCAGAACCTGAACAATCCCATGGCCACCTTTGCGGATTGGGCGGATCAGACCATGGATGCGGTGATCGAGCTGACCGGGATGGGCAGCATCGAGACGCAGATGCTGCGCCGGACCTGGAAACTTGTTGGAATCAGCATCTGAGCCTACATTCGTGGCATGAGTTCCATTCTGGGCGGGTGCATCGCCATGATCATCGAAATCGCGGCCGAAGGCGGCGTCGGTGGCACTGCCACCTCGGCCCTGCACAAGCGCATCGACGTGGATCAGCAGGCCGAGCCGATACGTCAGGAACTGTGCGAGGCGTTCGAGCCCGAAGAGCTTGCGCGGCTGGCCGGCAGCCCCCGCGCCCGCGGCGCCGATCGGCTGACCTATCGCATCACCGTCACCGATCATCAGCAGAAGAGCCAGATATTCAGCATCCGCGAGGATCAGCTACCGCCGCAGATGCTGGATCTGATCGACCAGATGTAGCCGGGCGGCGGATCATCGGCGGCAGGCGCAGAGCGGGCCACCACGCTGCCCGCGCGGAACTGGCGGCGTTGGCACTGCCCCTGCCGCCAGGCCGGTGACGGCGGATTACGCCTGGCGCGCGGCCTTGGTCGCCCCGGTCCACCAGACCAGCTCGTCCAGCATCGCGGTCAGCGCGGCCTGCAGATGATCCTCGATGGCCGAGATCGGGGCGTTCTCGCCAAGGGGCGAGACCTTGAAGAAATCCGCGCCGCCGATATGGACCGCGTTGCGCAGCGGCACCATCTGCAATTCGATCCCGATCAGGCGCAGATGCTCCAATGCACGGGCGCCGCCAAGGCTGCCATAGGCGACCGCCGCCAGCGGCTTGCGGTTCCATTCCTTGTAGGACTGGTCCAGCGCGTTCTTCAGCGCCCCGGTGATCGAGCGGTTGTATTCCGCCACCACGAAGACGTAGCCGTCGTAACCCGCCAGCTTGTCCTGCCAGGCGCTCGCGTTCGGATCCTGCGAGGGCATCCAGAGATTCGAGGCCGGTTCGTCGAAGAAGGGCAGGTTCTGGTCGCGCAGATCGATCAGGTCGAAATCCAAATCGGGGTGATCGGCGACCTTGTCCATGAACCAGTTTGCAGGCTTGTCCGCAAACCGGGTCTTGCGGGTCGAACTGATGATGACGGCGATTCTCGGTTTACTCATGGCGTGTCCCTTTGACCTGACGGGTGATGTCGTCACAGGCGAAAGCTAGGCGAGGGGCTGCCGCTTGTGAAGGCGCGCCGCCGCACAGGCGCGGTGCATCCGCGCGCAGATGATCTGACCCTTGCCCCGCCTCGCGCGTGGTGGTCTATGGAGGGGATGAAGAATTCCGACAATCCCGCCGATCCGTTCAAGAAGGCGCTGGCCGAGGCCACCCGCGCGCTGGCCGACGAACGCGAACTGAACGTCACCTTCAGCGCCGATCCCTCGGGCGTGGCGGGCGATACCATGCGGCTGCCACAGGTCAGCCGCCGGATGGGCCGCGACGAGATCCTGCTGGCGCGGGGAACGGCTGACGCGCTGGCCATGCGGATGCGGCATCACGACCCGGCGACCCACACCCGCTTTGCGCCGGCGGGTCCGATGGCGCGCGAGCTTTACGAGGCTTTCGAGACCGCCCGCTGCGAGGCGCTTGGCGCGCGCGACATGCCCGGCGCCCTGTCCAATATCGACGCCAAGATCGGCGCCGAGGCAGCCAAGAAGGGCTATGAGCAGATCAAGGCCCCGGCCGATGCGCCGCTGTCGGTTGCCGCCGGCTATATCCTGCGGCAGGCGGCGACCGGCCGCAAGCTGCCCGCGGGTGCCCAGCACGTCGCCGACCTGTGGCGGCCCTTCGTCGAGCAGCAGGCCGGCGACGCCCTGGCCGATGTGAACGAGGTTCTGGCCGATCAGGCGGCTTTCGCCCGTCTGGCCCGCCGGGTCATCAGCGATCTGGGCTATGGCGATCAGTTGGGCGACGACCCCGACGAGCCCGAGGACGACGATACCGACGAGAATGCCGAGCAGGACGAGGAGTCCGGCGACAACCAGTCGCGCGAGCAGGACGACAGCGAGGATGCCGAGGCCTCGGCCGACCGCACCCAGGAGCAGCAGCAGGACGAGCGGCAGGCCCAGGTCAGCATGGACGACCAGTCCGATGACGAACTGACCGACGAGGCCGAGATGCCCGAGTCGGAGACACCGCCCGACATCCCGCCCCCGGTCAGCGAGGCCAGCCCCGATTACAAGGTCTATTCCCAGCAATGGGACGAAGAGATCAAGGCCGAGGATCTGGCCGACCCGGCCGAGCTGGAGCGTCTGCGCGCCTATCTGGACAAGCAGCTGGAACCCCTGCGCGGCGCGGTCAGCCGGCTGGCCAACAAGCTGCAGCGGCGGCTGCAGGCACAGCAGAACCGCAGCTGGGAATTCGACAAGGAAGAGGGCGTCCTGGATGCCGGCCGGCTGGCGCGCGTGGTCGCCAACCCGACCACGCCCCTCAGCTTCAAGGTCGAAAAGGACATGGAATTCCGCGACACGGTGGTGACGCTGCTGATCGACAATTCCGGCTCGATGCGGGGGCGGCCGATTTCCATCGCGGCGATCTGCGCCGACGTTCTGGCCCGGACGCTGGAACGCTGCAGCGTCAAGGTCGAGATCCTCGGCTTCACCACCCGGGCCTGGAAGGGCGGGCAGGCGCGCGAGGCCTGGCTGCAGGCGGGCCGCCCGGCGCAGCCGGGGCGGCTGAACGACCTGCGCCACATCATCTACAAGGGCGCGGATGCGCCCTGGCGGCGGGTCCGGCCCAATCTGGGGCTGATGATGAAGGAAGGCCTGCTGAAGGAGAATATCGACGGCGAGGCCCTGGAATGGGCGCATAAGCGCCTGGTCCGGCGCGGCGAGGCGCGCAAGATCCTGATGGTCATTTCCGATGGTGCGCCGGTGGACGATTCGACGCTGTCGGTCAATCCGGCGAATTACCTCGAAAAGCACCTGCGCGACGTGATCGCCATGGTCGAGCGCAGGAAGGCGGTCGAGTTGCTGGCCATCGGCATCGGCCACGACGTGACCCGCTATTACGAACGCGCGGTCACGATCACCGATGCCGAACAGCTGGCCGGGGCCATCACCGAACAACTGGCCGCGCTGTTCGACAGCGACCCACGCAAGCGCGCCCGGGTGCTGGGCATGACGGCCATGCGCCGGGCCTAGGCAGGCCGGGCTCGCGCTGAGGTTGACCTGCGGTCCTTCACCCGCGTTTTGACGACCGCTGCCAGCTACAAGCTGGAAATCTGCGCCGAGTTGGTAATAATGAAGCGTGCCTGGTTCGGCCTGTTCCGTATGCCGAACCCGATGGCTGTGTTCAGAGTGGTAGGGTGATGTTGCAAGGCATGTTCGTCTATCTGATTGTGGTCGTGTCCGCGCTGCTGTCCACGGCCTTCTTTTCCCGGCTGTTCGGCGTGGCGCCACCGGAAGGACGCATCGGTGCCGTGGACGGGTTGCGGGGCTTTCTGGCTCTTGGCGTATTCGCCTATCATTTCGTGCTGTGGCGCGAGGTGCTGCAGGGACAGTATTGGGGCGCGCCCGTCAGCCATTTCGAGTATCAGCTGGGTCAGGTCGGCGTCTCGTTCTTCTTCATGATCACCGCCTTCCTGTTCTGCCGGACGGTTGTCTTTTCCACCCGGGTGGACTGGCGATCACTTTATATCGGCCGTTGTTCAGGATCTATCCGCTTTATATCTTCGTGGTCGTGCTGATTTCGAGCATGGCGTTCATGATCTCTGGTGCGCCGCTGCTTGGGGTCGGCGAATTGCTGATTGCGTGGGGGCTTTGGATGATCTTCGATCAGCCCCCGATCAATGGCTATCAGGATACCCGCCAACTGGTGGCCGGTGTGGTATGGACGCTGGCCTACGAACTTGTCTACTATCTGTTCCTGCCGGTGCGGGAGTGTCCGATCTTTTGTGTATGATTGATCGGGTCCATGCTTCACCGAAAGGAAGCATGTATGACGATCTCCAAGGAAATTCTGGACGAGTTGCTGAAAGGCGTTGAGCGCCCGGAGGACCTG
>NZ_JAHKNG010000015.1 GCF_018860165.1 Paracoccus marinaquae | reverse complement strand
TCAAAAATCCCATGTCGATCACTCCGTATGCCTCCAGCTGCTTCAAGCCGAGGCAGGGTTGCACATGGGTCAATTCTCAATGACAATTTTGGCGGTTGCCGGGTCAATTCTCAGTGGCAATCAACAGACGGCGGCATCTCGGGCGGCACGTTGGAACGCCCGGGATTGACACGCCTGCTGGAGGACATCGAGGACGGGCTGGTCGACGTGGTCGTGGTCTACAAGATCGACCGCCTCAGCCGCTCGCTCGCCGACTTCGCCAAGCTGGTCGAGGTGTTCGACCGGAACGGCGTGACCTTCGTCTCGGTGACGCAAAGCTTCAACACGACCACGTCGATGGGTCGGCTGACGCTGAACATCCTGCTGTCCTTCGCCCAGTTCGAGCGGGAGGTCACCGCCGAGCGCATCCGGGACAAGGTAGCAGCCAGTCGGAAGAAGGGGATGTGGATGGGTGGGGTGCCGCCCTTCGGTTACCGGGTGGAAAACCGGAAGCTGCTGGTCGACGAGGACAACGCTGCGCATGTGCGCTGGATCTTCTCTCGGTTCATTGAAATCGGCTCCTGCACGCTGCTGGCCCGCGAGGTCGGCGCTAGGGGGCTCGGGACACCGCGTGGCAACCGGATCGACAAGAAGTACCTCTACCGGATGCTTTCGAACCGGGCGTACCTCGGCGAAGCGGTCCACAAGGGCGAAAGCTACCCCGGCGAGCACGACGCGATCATCTACCGGGAAACATGGGACCGGGTCCATATGATCCTGCAGGAGAGCCCACGAAAACGTGCCGCGCGTACCCGTGCCGACACGCCCGCGCTGCTGAAAGGGCTGCTCTACGGTCCCGACGGCGCGGCGTTCTCGCCGACTCACACCTGCAAGGGCGGGCGGCTCTATCGCTACTATGTCAGCCAGACGGTGCTGAAGCATGGCGCGGGGGCGTGTCCCATCGGTCGCGTTCCCGCAGGTGAGATAGAGGCTGCTGTCATCGAGCAGTTGCGTGCCGTGTTCCGGCAGCCCGAGATAGTGGCGGGGACGTGGAAGGCGGCCCGCGCGCAGGATGGCGAGATCACCGAGACCGATGCGCGCGCGGCCTTGCAACAGCTCGACCCGCTGTGGGACGAACTCTTCCCCGCCGAGCAGGCGCGCATCGTGGCGTTGCTGGTCGAGCGTGTGGACATCGGTACGGACGGCCTAAACGTCCGGCTCCGCGTCGACGGGCTCGGCAGCCTCGCGCGCGAGATTCTGGCCGGTGGCATCGAGGCGGCAGCATGACCCGCGCGACGCCGATCCCCGACACGGTGACGTTGCATGTCCCGTTCCGCGTCGTGAAGCGCGGTGGGCGGAAGGAGATGCAGATGCCGGAAGGCGCCACGCAACCGCGGCGGGCAGACGGCACGCTCGTCAAAGCGCTGGCCCGCGCGTTCCGCTGGAAGAGCAAGCTAGAGTCGGGCGAGTTTGCTACCATCGCCGAACTGGCCGACAGGGAGGGCATCGCGCCCTCCTACATGACCCGGGTCCTGCGCCTGACGCTGCTTTCGCCCGACATCGTCGAGGCTATCCTGGATGGGAAGCAGAGGCCGGAAGTTACGCTCGCGCAGGTGCTGGAGCCGTTCCCGCTGGAGTGGGCGAATCAGCAGGACTCGCTGTGCCGACCTGCGCGACCGGCCATTTGTGGCCGTTCGACATGAGGCCAAAGACGAAGCCGGATACCGAAGCTGTCATTCCCACGGAATGCCTGCGGTGGCGCGTCGATCACTTCCTTGGGACAGCGCCGCTCTGCCGCGTCGCGGGTCTCTCGCTACTGCAACGGATTCTGGCGGGAGTGAGTGTCGGTTTGCGTCGCGGACCGGCGGTACGCAGACGGGGAAACCCCTGCCAGTTGGCGGAATGCGCGGGAGAAATGCTGAGGGTTCTCGTAGCCCGCGGCCATCGCGACATCGATAATCCTCGCTTCGGGATCGACAAGCAGGTCACGCGCGAGATCGAAGCGTGCCTCCCGGACGAGATCGGAATAGGTGTGGCCGCACAGCTGGAGGCGGCGCTGCAGCGTTCGGCCGGTCAGACCTACGACCTCGGCCATGAGGCGAAGATCGGGATAGCCGTCAGCGAGGTAGGGTCGGATCGCCGACCGAAGCGCTGCCGGGAAGTCCCAGATGAAGGTCTCGTCATCTAGGCAGTATTGGTCCGATGTGCCGCCCTCGCCAGCAACGCCCGGTCGGGCGAGCACGTCAGGATCTATCAGGATCGAGGTATGCGGCTGCCCGACGAGGATGCGCGTGTCGGGAAGGGCCTCGCGCGCCGCGAATGTCGGGCGTTGACGCGCGACGAAGGTCAGCTCGGCCGGGCGCCACGACGGTCCCGCAACGCTCCGGACGATAGAGATCATTGCCTGGAGGCTCAGCCACTCGCCGAGGCAGACGAAGGGATTGCCGCCGAGCCCCTGCAGGTCACAGACGACCCGAACCTGATCGCCCTCGAGGTGCATCCAGGGCGCCAGCGCGCTGTCGTCCAGCGCCGCCAGGCGAAGGAGCGCCCGCATTCTGGCGAAGCCGGTCGGCGCGTCGAGGACGGCGTGCCTGAGCGGGACGCTCAGCGACGCCAGCGTTGCGCGCTGCGCTGCCCGAAACCCGAGGTCCATCAACTCCAGATCGCGGCCGCATCGGGCGATCCACTCCAGCGACACCGGTATGCTGACGTAAGCGTCCGGCGTCTCCTCGATCCAGGAGGGAAGGCGGGAGCTCCCGAGAACGCGCTCGACCGGAACCCCGATCTCCCGCAACTCGTCAAGGTAGACGTGCAGATGCGCCGCCCTGGCGATCGCGATTTCCGTCATCCTGCACTCCACAGCTGCCTGCACCCTTTCGCCGCTTGCGATGGCGCAAAATGGGCAGATGCAGTCTCGCAAATCCGCCAAAATAGGCATGCCTGAGGAGAAAGTAGCACGCATGACCTCCAGTGGAAATGACTCTCGCGCCGATCCGTCAGAGGTGAGGACTCTGGCGGCGGAACTCGCTCTCACGGGCCCGCTGACCATCGAACGGATCGCAGGCCACCTCGGCCTCAGTTCGAGGACGCTTCAGCGACATCTTGCCGACCAAGGGGCCAGCCTGCGCGCAATCGTAGAGGAAAGTCGGCTGGAAGTCGCCCGCGTGCTGCTCTGCAAGACCGATCTGACCGTGCAGGAGATTGCCGCCCGGTCCGGCTACAGGACGCCGAGCGGCTTCGCGAGGGCCTTTGTCCGGTGGGCCGGACTTCCGCCGCGCGCCTGGCGGAACGCCAACCGCGAGCCCGATCGCCAATGAGCACGGGTGGCGCGAAATGGGCGGATCGCCCGTGCCGATCGGGTGTAGTCTGATTTCAACCGTTTAAAGCAACCAAAGCGATTAAGATCAAGGAAACCGAACAATGATCCGAATGGCCTCCATCAGCAGCTTCGCTCTGGCGATCGTCCTGGGTCCGGCATGGGCCGAAGTGCCGCAGGCGACCATCGACGCACTCGGCACGCCCGACAGCGTCGAGACATCAATCGGCACCCTCGAGTTCAAGGACGGCATCCCGACCGCAGAATCGGCCAGCAAGGTTTACGACACGCTCGACTTCACCCGCGCGCTCAACGTTTACAACAACAGCTTCCGCGGCGCCTCCGCGCTGGGACTCGTGAAAGGCTTCCGAAGCGCCGGCGCCGAGGACAACACCCATGTCCTGATCTTCGAGGATCTTCTGGATTCGGCCGGGCTGTTCATCACCGGCAATGCCGACACGGTCTACTACCTCGCCACGCTCGACCTGACGGACGGCCCGATGGTGATCGAGCAGCCGTCCGGCGGGCTCGGCACGATCAACGATATGTGGTTCTCATGGGTGATTGACGTCGGTTTCCCCGGGCCCGACCGCGGCCTGGGCGGCAAGTACCTGATTGTGGGCCCGGATTACGACGGCCCGCTGCCGGAGAACGGATATTTCGTCGCCCACGCGAAGACCAACCACGCGCTCTACGCAATGCGGGCCTTCATGGAGAACGGCAACGATCCGGCGCCCGCGGTCGCGAACGTCAAGGAAAACCTGAAGATCTATCCCTACGCGCCCGGCGCCTGGGGCACCAGCATTGCCGAGGCGCTTAAGGGGACGGTGAGGCTCGCCCAGGAACCGACGATCCCCGAGATGACCTTCATCGACGTCAGCGGCATGGCGATCAACACCATTCCACCGAGCGACTACGGTTTCTTCGAGCTGATCAACGAGAACGTCCAGAATGAGCCGGCGACGAGCTACGACGTGGAACTCGCGGGCCAGCTCGCAGCGATCGGCATCGTGCACGGCAAGCCTTTCCAACCGGACGCGCGGATGAAGGCGATTCTAACGGACGCCGCCAAGGTTGGACAGGCGGTCGGCCGCACGCTGAATGCGCGATTCGCCGACGTGCATCCCGACTGGGCCCACTCCGAGAACTCGAACTGGATGATGATGCTCTGGGAGGGTGGGGCCTTCTTCGAAACGCCGCCCCCGCTGTTCGAGGACGGCATGTTCAAGCCGTTCCCGCCGACCGGCGCGCGCACACTGGATGCGCGGACGGCCTTCTACTATGCCGTCACGCTCGATTCCCCGGCGATGATCATGCGCCTGCCGAACGTCGGCTCGCAGTACCTGCTCAGCTTCCTCGACGAGCAGGACGAGCCCTTCGACGGGGCCAAGACCTACAGGGTCACACTACCCAAGGATATCCCCGCCGCGAAATTCTGGTCTGTGACGCTCTACGACAACCAGACGCGCTCGATGCTGCAGACGCCGCAGAAATATCCGCGCGCCGGTAGCCAAAGCTCTCCCTCGCCTGCCGCCGAGGCGGCCGAGGACGGCTCCACGACGATCTGGTTCTCTCCCGAGCAGCCGGAGGGCGTTGCCCGCGGCAACTGGGTTCAAACCGACCCGGACAGGGGCTGGTTCGCGGGCTTTCGCGTCTATAGCCCGCTACCGGCCTACTTCGACAAGTCCTGGCTCCCCGGCGAGATTGAGCTGGTGGAATAGACCGACGAAGAGGCGTCCGGGAAGGATCGACGTCGCCCGCGACCGTTTGAGCGAAAATCGAGGATGAACCGATGTACCGAACGAACATGCTGTGCACCACCACGGCGCTGCTGCTTGCGGGACTGGGCTGTGCGGCGGCCGATACGTCTCCCCAGATGAAAATGACGACGCCGATTCCCGACTCCATCACCACACCGGAGAGCGTCGCCACGCGCCTGGGAACCCTGAAATTCTTCGACGGCTTTCCCGATGACGCTACTTCGGACCTGGTATACGACAACCTCGACTTCATGCGTGGCGTCGAGTCCTTCCTCAACGCCATGCCCGGCGCATCCATGGAAGCCTTCCGGGCCGGCCTTGCCAGCCAGGGCGTAGACAACAACCAGTCCATCCTGATCTTTGAAGACCTGATGGACTCGCATTCGCTGTTCCTGACCGGGAACACCGAGAGCATCTACAACCTGGCCTGGCTCGACACCAAAGCCGGACCGCTGGTGATCGAGACGCCGCCGAACATCCTCGGTTTCATCGACACCCACTGGTTCGAATATGTCGGCGACGTCGGCAATGCCGGTCCTGACAAGGGCAAGGGCGGCAAGTATCTGCTGTTGCCGCCGGGCTATGACGGCGAGGTGCCGGACGGCTATTTCGTGCTGCGCTCGCCCTCCTACGGCAACCTGCTCTTCTTCAGGGGCTTCCTTGAAAACGGCAGCACCGAGACCGCCGTCGGGAACACCAGGGAACTCTACAAGGTGTATCTCCTGTCGGAAGCTGACAATCCGCCACCGATGACGTTCATCAACGGCTCGAGCAAGGAGTTCAACACCGTCCACGCCAACGATTTCAGGTTCTATGAGGAAGTGAACGCTATCGTTCAGTACGAGCCGAACGAGGCCTACCATCCGGAAGTGCTCGGACAGCTTGCCGCCATCGGAATCGAGAAGGGCAAGCCTTTCGCCCCCGACGAGCGGATGAAGAAAATCCTCACCGAGGCCGCGGCGGTCGGCAACGCGACGGCGCGCACGATCACCTTCAAGACCCGTATCGAGGAAGCCTACTTCTATCCCGACAGCGCTTGGTTCACCGGCTTCGTCGGCGGCAGCTACCAGTTCCTCCTGCAGCCCGGGGTTCGTAATCTCGATGCCCGCGTCCTGTTTCACTACTATGCAACGGGGATCACGCCGGCGATGGCGATCAAGCGAGTTGGCGTCGGCTCGCAGTATGCCGCCGCAACCACCGACGCCGAAGGAAAACCTCTCGACGGCAGCAAGACCTACAAGCTTCACCTGCCGCCAAATATTCCGGCCAAGGACTTCTGGTCGTTCGTCGTCTACGACAACCAGACCCGTTCCATGCTGCAGACCGACCAGCAATTCCCGAGCATCGGCAGCGACAAGACGGACATCGTGACCAACGCCGACTCCTCGGTCGACATCTGGTTCGGCCCGACGGCGCCCGAGGGTCATGAGGCCAACTGGGTGCAGACGGTGCCGGGCAAGGGCTGGAACGTCGTGATGCGCCTTTACGGGCCGCTGGAATCCTGGTTCGACAAGACCTGGCAGCCGGGCGAGTTCGAGCTTGTGAACTGAACCCATCCGGTCAAGCAGACCATGCACATGCTTCCGACCCTCTTCGCTTCCCGGCTCTCCCGGCGGCATGTGCTCGCCGTCGGCGAGGGCCGGTCGCCCGCCGAAGCCATGACCAACGTTCGCTTTGACCCATATGACCGATTTGGTTGCGATGCTGCCGATGGCCGCTGTGCGCCCAAAGTGACCTGCTCGCACCCGATGCTGGGATAGCGAACTTTCGATCTCTGTTCCATCTGGCCGCGCGCCACTGGCGTCGAAGCGTTCAGCCCAAGCACGCCGGAAACGATTTTATATCAGTGCCTTACAAACAATTCACCAAATCCGCACAGTCATGAGGTCCGGAGAATATCGGCCCGGAGAGACCACTTCCGGCCCACCTGGTGCCTGAGCCAGTGTTCAGCCCTTTCCGTATAACCCTCGAAAACAACGGAAAAATCCGGCCGCGGCCGGATCGGGAGAACGCTTTCGCGAGGGCAAGTGGCGGAGCGAGAGGGATTCGAACCCTCGAGACGGTTCCCCGCCTACACACTTTCCAGGCGTGCGCCTTCGACCACTCGGCCACCGCTCCGTCGGGCCGGGTCTATCCCGCGGCGCCGATCCGCGCAAGTCAGAGGTTGGAAATTCGCTTCTGCAGTTCGGCCAGTTGGCGGCGGATCTCGGCCATGTCCTCGGCCTCGCCCGCCGCATCAGCGGAACCAGACTCCTGATCGGACGGCTTGTGCTGCGCGTTTGCCCGCAGCAAGGGGTTCCCCTCGCCGCCTTCAGACTCGGGGGCATCGGTGGCCAGATCCTCGGGCTCCGGTCCCGACGCGCCGCCGCGCCAGCCCCGCATCATCGCCTTGAGGAACATCCGCTGCTGCCGCTGCATGGCCTCGAAACCGGGCATGCCCGCCATCGGCCCCGACATGCTGGCCATGTTCTCCATCAGTTTCGACTGCCCCTCGCGCAGCATCTCGAAACTGGCTGCGAGGAACTGGGGAACGACGGACTGGGCGTTGGAGGTGTAGCTGCGGACCAGATCGGTCAGCACATCGAGAGGCAGCACATTCTCGCCACGCCCCTCATGCTCGGCGATGATCTGCAGCAGATACTGGCGCGTCAGATCATCGCCGGACTTCAGGTCGACGATCTTGACCTCGCGTCCCTCACGGATGAAGGCGGCAATATCCTCAAGCGTCACGTAATCGCTGGTCTCGGTGTTGTAGAGTCGGCGGCTTGCATATCGCTTGATCAGAAGCGGCGCGGCATCGGCGGCCATCTGCGGGCCCTCTTGCAATTGATATTTTGCCCATGATGGGTGCAGCGTCTCGAAAAGGCAAAGAAAATTTCCGCCACTTGAGACATGCCGCAACGGCAGGAACGCCACCTGTGCCGCACGAAAAAGGGGGCGGAAAACCGCCCCCGATCAGATCGGACCGGAGCCGGGATTATTTCGCGGCGGTGGTCGCGGTCGCGGCTTTCTTCACCGCAGCCTGGGTGTCGCGGGCGGCTTTCTCGGCCACTTTCTGGGCGTCCGACGCCAGATCCTTGCCGGCAGTCAGCATCAGGTCGACGGTGTCCATCTGAACCTTTTTCGCCACTTCGGCGAAGGCAGCCATGTGCTCGGCGGCAACTTCAGCCGAAGCCGAAGCGTAATCGGTCACGGCCTTCGCGTATTCCGCGGGCTCTTCCTTCACGACGGCCAGTTCGCCCAGACGCGCGATGCTGTCCTTAGCCCACTGGGCCGAGATCTCGGTCGAACGCTCGGCGGCGGTCAGGGCCACCTTGGCCAGCTTTTCGCCCAGAACGCTTTGCGATTTCAGCGCTTCCTGAACCGACGAGGTGTCGACGGGGAAGTTGGCCAGCATGTCCTGCAGGGTCTTGGTGAAGTCGGGGGTCTTTGCCATTTCAATCATTCCTTCTGAAGCAGCGGACGATCAGGGAATCGGTTCCTGCTGCCTGTGGTTAACGTGCCGCCAATATGCATGCCGCATCGCGGCAATTCAAGAGGTTTCGCTGCGATGCAGCAAAAATCTCTGCAGTGCACGCAGCAACGGTGGCAAGTGGCTGAAAAGGTTGTGCCCGACGCCCGATTTCAGCTTACGCGTTCATGCACATATATGCCCGGCGCCGGCAATATCTCGCCGACAGGCTCGCGGGCGGGCACCATCTCGCCGGCCCGCTCGGCCAGCCATGCCCCCCATCGCGGCCACCAACTGCCCTCGGTGAAGACGGACGAGTCGCGCCATGCCTCGAAACCATGGGCGAAGTCCTTGCCATCCGCGTAATGGCCGTATTTCTTCTTGCTGGGGGGATTGACGATGCCCGCGATATGGCCGGATTGCGACAGGATGAAGGTCTTGTCGCGCGATCCCATTGCGGCCACGCCGCGCCAGCAATCCTTCCATGGTGCGATGTGATCGGTCTCGCAGGCGACGGCGCAAAGCGGCACATGGACATCCGACAGGTGCAGCTTCTGCCCCATCAGTTCGACCCCTTCCGTCGCGAAGGCGTTCTGCTGACACAGCAGGCGCAGATATTGCAGCGCCATGCGGCCCGGCAGGTTGGTGCTGTCGCCATTCCAGAACAGCAGATCGAAGGCCGGCGGCGTCTCGCCCAGCATATAGCTGCGGATCGCCGGGCCCCAGACCAGATCATTGGCGCGCAGAAAGCTCATGGTGCGTGACATCAGCTGCGCCCGCAGCAGGCCGTATCGGTCGATCTCATCGGCGATGCCGTTCACGAAATCGTCCTGCAGATAGGTGGTGAACTCGCCCTGGTCCGAGAAGTCGGTCAGCGCGGTGAAGAAGGTCGCGGCATTCACCCGCTCGTCGCCGCGCTGC
The DNA here is from genome assembly GCF_018860165.1 of Paracoccus marinaquae. GTDB lineage: Bacteria > Pseudomonadota > Alphaproteobacteria > Rhodobacterales > Rhodobacteraceae > Paracoccus > Paracoccus marinaquae. The sequence continues at coordinate 77,505 of NZ_JAHKNG010000015.1, read as the reverse complement.
TTCAGCAGCGCCAGAGTCAGCGCCAGCGTCGTTCCCGCGATGCAATAGCCGACCACGTTCAGCCTTGGCTGGCCGGTCAGTTCGCGGACCTTGTCCATCGCTTCCAGATAGGCCGAGATATATTCTTCCAGCCCGGTCCCGGCATAGCTGGCATCAGGATTTTTCCAGCTGACGATGAACAGCGTATGCCCCTGCCCCACCAGCCAGCGGATCAGGCTGTTCTGGGGCTTCAGGTCAAGAATGTAGAACTTGTTGATCCAGGGCGGAAAGATCAGCAAAGGCAGGGCATGAACCTGATCCGTCGTGGGCTTGTACTGGATCAGTTCAAAGAGCGGCGTCCGGTACACCACGCTGCCCTCGGTCGTGCCGATATTCTCGCCGACCGTGAAGGCGTGGCGGTCGGCCAGCGACACCACCAGTTCGCCGCCATTCAGCTCGACATCGCGGACCAGGTTTTCAAGTCCGCGCACCAAGCTTTCGCCCTCGGTCGCCACGGCCTTTTCCAGCGCGTCCGGATTGGTCGCCAGAAAATTGGTGGGCGACATCATGTCCACGATCTGCCGGGTCATCCAGTCCACCCGCCGCCGCGCCACCTCATCGGGCAGGTCCAGATCGCGTGCGGCATCCTCGAGCGCCCGGGCATTGATGAGGTACTGGTTCCTGACGAAGCTGAAATAAGGGTGGCTCTGCCACAGCGGGTTGCTGAACCGCTTGTCACCCTGGGCGTCATCCTCCGGCGCGATCAACTGGCCGCGCGCCAGTGCGAACTGTGCGCGGGTATAGTGCTGCAACGTCTCGCCCCAGTAATTCACCTGCCGCTCGATCATCCGCGCGGGCTGTTCTGCCAGCGCCTTCACCCAGGCCCCGGCAGTCGTCAGCATCAGTTCCGGCCCCGGAATCTCGATCCCGGGATTGGGCAATGCGCGGTCACCGAGGGCCGCAATCAGCCTGTGCCCCAGGGCCTCGATGCGCTCGATATTCTCGGCCAGACGCCGCGCGGCAGGAGAGCCGTCAGCGGCGGCAGACAACCGTTCCGCCGCCTCGGCCACGGGGGGGGCGTCGGCGCGATCCTTAGGCGCGGGGTCCTTCGCGACCTGCGGGGCCGGCGTCGCAGCCTTGGGCAGAGCGGCGGTTTCGGGCGCGGCGGCCGATGCCGCCTTCCGCCGCCGGACCGCCGGCGCCTTCACGGCCTCGCCTGCGGCCGTCTTGGGCGCTGCGGCCCGCACGCGCGTGGCCTTGGTCGCGGGGGCACCGGCCTTTCTGGCCGCCCGCTCGGAGGTCGCACCCGAACCCGTCCCTTCGGAGGTCGCCGCCGGGGCCTTCCGGCGCCTTGGCGTCGCCGCCTTCGCAGGTGCAGCATTGGCCGCCTTGCCGCGTCCCGAATCTCCGTTTGCGGCCGTGGCGGGCTTGCCTTTGACGGGTTTGCCCGCTACCGTGTCCGGCTGCTTCCCTGTTGCGTTAAGGCCAGCAGGTGCTGCGTTTTTTCCGCCCTCTTTTGTGGTCTTACTTGCCATGGCCGGAATTCCCCCTTAAGACACAAGTACATGATACGCGCAGGGCGGGGATTGCGTAAAGTCGGCTTTTGCCCTTTCGATCATCCCGCCGGGACGTCAAGTCCATGCTGCGCCGCAGAAAAATGGTGGGTCGATGCTGATCAAAGGTGCCAAGGGAATCGTCTCCTACGATGCGATGGAGACGATTCGGAATACCAACGAATGGCTGGGCGCGACGGCGCGGGCCATGGCCTCCTACCCGGCCTTCGCAATGATCCCCCACCCCATGTTCAAGCTGATGAGCGCCTGGGGCCGCGTGACCGAACGCAGCTTTTCCCGCATGGTGATCAAACCCGACTGGGAAATCCAGGCCATCGCCGGCGATGAAGGCCAGGACCATGTCGTCTATGTCGAACCCGTGGTCCGGCGTGCCTTCGGCGACCTGATCCATTTCCGCGTCGCCCGGCGCGAGCCGCAATTGCGCAAGGTGCTGCTGGTCGCGCCGATGTCGGGGCATTACGCGACCCTGCTGCGCTCGACCGTGGTCTCGCTGCTGCCCGATTGCGAGGTCTATGTCACCGACTGGCACAATGCCCGCGACATCCCGGTCAGCAAGGGCAAGTTCGATATCGAGGACTATACCAGCTATCTGGTCGACTTCATCCGCTTCCTCGGTCCCGACACGAATGTCATCGCGGTCTGCCAGCCGGCCCCGCTGGCACTGGCTGCGACGGCCATCCTTGCCGAGGAAGATCCGAAATCGCAGCCGCGCACCCTGACCCTGATCGGCGGGCCGGTCGATCCCGACGCCGCCGCGACCGAGGTCACCGACTTCGGCAACCGCATGACCATGGGCCAACTGGAGCATCTGGTGATCCAGTCGGTCGGCTTCAAATACCGGGGCGCGGGGCGGATGGTCTATCCGGGGCTGGCGCAGCTGGCCTCGTTCATCGCCATGAATGCCGACACCCATGCCCGCGCCTTCATCGACAAGATCTTCAACGAGGCGCGCGGCACGGCCTCGTTCAGCGACAAGCACAACAGGTTCTATGACGAATACCTGGCGGTGATGGACATGACCGCCGAGTTCTACCTTTCGACGGTGGAGCGCATCTTCAAGAACCTCGAGATCGCGCAGAACCGCTTTGTCGTGAACGGCAAGCAGGTGGATATCAGCAAGATCACCGATGTCGCCATCATGACCGTCGAGGGCACCAATGACGACATTTCCGCCCCCGGCCAATGCGTCGCGGCCCTGGCCCTGTGCCGCGGCGTGGCCGACGAGAAGAAGAAACAGCACCTGGAACCGGGCGCCGGCCATTACGGCATCTTCGCCGGCAAGTCCTGGCGGCTGAACATCCGTCCGCTGGTGCTGGATTTCATTGACGAGAACATGTCGCTGCCCGACTCGGTGCGGCCCAGAAGGCGGCGCGCCCGTGGCGGTCCGGCGGCCGATTGCGGCGCGACCGATCCGATCGCCGACGGCGGCAAGATCGCCGTCTGAGGCGAGAGGCCGGCACCGGCCACGTCAAGTCAGGACCCGCTTGTCAGCCCGGTATGTCCGTTTCCGGTGACGCAGGCAGAGTTTTCGCGATCCAGTCCGCAACCCGCCCGACCAGCATGACCGACAGATCCGGCGACAGCGCATCGCCGGCGATGACATGCGCCCCGGCATCGTCGCGCGGCCCCGGCTCGACCGTCAGCCGGGTCACCGGCCCGCCCCAGCGATCCGCCACACGCCGGATCGCGCGGGGCCGCACCACGGCATCGCTGTCGGACCAGACAAAGAGCGCGGGCTGTCGCGCCCGCCCGAAATCCGTTCCCCGCGCATGGCGCAGCAGGGCCGCCATGGGCAGGGCCGACTCCACCGCATAGCAGGAGGTCCAGCCCGAAACATGGGCCTCGTTCTGCGGCTCGAAGCAGCGGCTGCGCCGCATGTTTGCCCGGATCAGCGGGCGGGCATAGGGCAGATCCAGCACCCATGCCCAGCGATGATTTACGGCGAAATTCGGTGACATCAGCACCACCCCGTCGATCCTGGGTCCCAGTTCGGGATCCAGCGCCGCCTCGGCCGCCAGCGTGGCACCGGTGGACAGGCCGACCAGCACCACGCGACGGCCCAGCCGCTGCGCGACGGCAATCGCCTCGGCCGTGTCGCGCCACCAGTCGGACAGCCGCGCGTCGGCCAGCGCGGCACCGTCAAGGCCGTGCCCGGTCAGCCGGACGGAATACAGATTGGCCCCCAGTTCCGCCGCGACCTGCTGCGGCATCGGCCGCAACTCGGCCGGGCTGCCGGTAAAGCCGTGGATATAGACCAGCGCCAGATCGGTCTGCCGCCCCGGCTCGCCGGCCCATTCGATCCGGGCGGCGACTTCCGGGCGGATACCAGCCTCGCGCGCGCCGATCCATGCCTCCAGATCCTCGGGCAGTTCAAGCCGGGGTGTGGTCAGTTCTGCCGGCTCGCGCGGACCGAAGACCAGCACGAGTCCCAGAGCCAGTGCCAGCAGAAACCCGACAAAGGCCATCGCCCTAAGCCAGAACATCCTCGATGGCCCCTGCGATCATGGACAGGCAGTCCGGGGTCGAAAAACGGTGATCGGCGCCCTTGACCAGCGTCAGGCGGATATCCTCGCCCGAGGCATGGTCCAGAAGGTCCAGCGCCCAGCCCATCGGCACATCCAGATCGGCCGTGCCCTGCAGCATGCGCACCGGGAAGGGCAAGGACAGCGGCCCGGTCATCAGCAATTGCTTGCGCCCCTCCTCGATCAACTGGCGGGTGATGACATAGGGCTGGTCGTCGTATTCGCTGGGCAGTTCGATCCTGCCATCGCGCATGAGCGTCGCCCGCTGCGCCTCGGAGAACCCGGCCCAGAAGCCGCGCTCGGTGAAATCGGCCGCCGCGGCGATGGTCACCAGCCCGGCCACGCGATGCGGCAGCGCCCGTGCCATCAGCAGGCTGATCCAGCCGCCCATGCTGGACCCGACCAGCACCTGCGGCCCCTCGGTCAGGCTTTCGATCGCGGCATGGGCGTCCTCGGCCCAGTCGCCGATGCAGCCATCCTCGAAACGGCCGCTGCTGTCGCCATGCCCGGAATAGTCGAAGCGCAGGAATGCCTGCCCCCGCGCCCCGGCCCAGTCCTGCAGGTAAAGCGCCTTGGTGCCGGTCATGTCGGACTTGAAGCCGCCAAGGAACACGACCCCCGGCCCCCGCCCCATGCTGCGGTGATACGCAATGCGGCGGCCCTGCGCCGTGTCCAGATATTCGCTCATCCCTGCCCCCGTCGCGCGGCCTGCCCGCGCTTCATAATATGACGCCCATGGCGGGCCAAGGCGCACAGTTCGTCACCTTGACACTTCGTCCGCCGCGGTCCAGTGCAGGGTCCAATATACCCGCAACCGGGCGTTCCGTGGGCGCCAAACCGACGAGGAGGACGACATGTCCCAGATTTCCCTGACCTTCCCCGATGGCAATGCGCGCGACTATCCCGCCGGCATCACCGCCGCCGAGGTCGCCGAAAGCATCGCCCCCAGCCTGGCCAAGCGCGCGATCTCGGCCAGTCTCGACGGTCGCCATATCGATCTGGCCTGGCCGATCACCGCAAGCGGCGCGATCAGCATCCACAGCCTGAAGGACGAGGCGCAGGCGCTGGAACTGATCCGGCACGACTTCGCCCATGTCATGGCCCGCGCGGTGCAGGAAATCTGGCCCGATGTGAAGGTCACCATCGGCCCCGTCCGCGATTTCGGCTGGTTCTACGACTTCGACCGGGCCGAACCCTTCACGCCCGAGGATCTGGGCCAGATCGAGGCGAAGATGAAAGAGATCATCGCCGCCCGCGACCCGGTCCGCACCGAGGTCTGGGACCGCGACCGCGCCATCGCCCATTACAAGGCCGCGAACGAGCCCTTCAAGCTGGAACTGATCGACCGCATCCCCGAGGGCGAGGACCTGCGGATGTACTGGCACGGCGACTGGCAGGACCTGTGCCGCGGGCCGCACCTGCAGAATACCGGCCAACTGCCCGCCGATGCCTTCCGCCTGAGCCATGTGGCCGGGGCCTACTGGCTGGGCGATGCCTCGCGCCCGATGCTGCAGCGCATCTACGGCGTCGCCTTCCGCAACCGCGACGACCTGAAGGCACATCTGCACGTGCTGGAAGAGGCCGCCAGGCGCGACCACCGCAAGCTGGGCCGCGAGATGGAGCTGTTCCATTTCCAGGAAGAAGCCCCCGGCATGGTCTTCTGGCATCCGAACGGCTGGACGATGTATCGCGAGCTGGAAGCCTATATGCGCCGCCGCCTGATCGCGGCGGGCTACAAGGAGATCAAGACGCCGCAGGTCGTGGACCGCATCCTGTGGGAGAAGTCGGGCCATTGGGAGGCCTATCGCGAGAACATGTTCCTGGTCGAGGTCGACGAGGAGGGCGCCCGCGAAAAGCGGATCAACGCGCTGAAGCCGATGAACTGCCCCTGCCATGTGCAGGTCTACAACCAGGGCCTGAAATCCTATCGCGACCTGCCGCTGCGGCTGGCCGAGTTCGGATCCTGCCACCGCTACGAATCATCGGGCTCGATGCACGGGCTGATGCGGGTGCGGGGCTTCGTTCAGGACGACGCGCATATCTTCTGCACCGAGGACCAGATCGAGGCCGAATGCGCGGGCTTTCTGGAATTGCTGAGTTCGGTCTATGCCGATCTGGGCTTCCAGAAATTCGACATCAAGCTGTCGACGCGCCCCGAGGTGCGGGTGGGGTCGGACGAGGTCTGGGACAAGGCCGAAAGCGCGCTGGAAAACGCCATCCTGAAGATCCGCAACGATTTCGAGGTCGATCCGGGCGAAGGCGCCTTCTACGGGCCGAAACTGGATTTCAAGCTGACCGACGCCATCGGCCGCGAATGGCAATGCGGCACCTTCCAGGCCGATTTCAACCTGCCGGTGCGGCTTGATGCCGAATATATCGGCGAGGACGGGGGCAAGCACCGCCCGGTCATGCTGCATCGGGCGATCCTGGGCAGTTTCGAGCGCTTCATCGGCATCCTGATCGAGAACTATGCCGGCAAGCTGCCGCTGTGGCTGACGCCGCGGCAGGTGGTGGTCGCCTCGATTGTCTCGGATGCGGACGGCTATGTGCATGAGGTCGTCGCGGCCCTGCGCGCGGCAGGGTTGCGGGCCGAGGCCGATACCCGCAACGAGAAGATCAATTACAAGGTCCGCGAACATTCCATCTCGAAAGTGCCGGCGATTCTTGCCATCGGCATGAAAGAGGTTGAAGATCGAACTGTTTCGATGCGTCGCCTCGACCAGCAGGGCAGCAGGTCCCTGCCCTTGATCGATGCGGTGGAATTGCTGAAAGCCGAGGCCACTCCGCCCGATCTGCGCTGAAAAGCGCCGATGTTACCCTGCCGTCACACTCGCAGCGCACGTTGCGGGCGTTTCCTGCTTGCGTTTCCGACCGATTCGTTCATCCTCTGCGCAGCGTGAGCGAAGACTTTCTACCGCCTCCCTTCTGTTGGGCAGCCGGAAGACCGAAAGCGGGCTGCACGGCCTGGCGCAATCCTGCGTCGGGATTGACTTGAAGGAGAGAACGGTTATGGCGACCGGAACGGTGAAATGGTTCAACGCCACCAAAGGCTATGGCTTCATTGCCCCCGATGAGGGCGGCAAGGACGTGTTCGTGCATATCTCGGCGGTGGAACGCGCCGGGCTGACCGGACTGAAGGACAATCAGAAGATCGCATATGAGCTGCAGTCGGGCCGTGACGGCCGCGCCTCGGCCAGCGATCTGAAACTGCTCTGATCCAGCCGCGTCTGGCACTGACATGGAAACGGCCCGTTTGCGCGGGCCGTTTTTCTTTGCTTTAACGCCCCCTGTTCCAGACCCGGAGGCGGATGATGAACCTTGCCGAACATGTCCTGCGCGCGGGCGCCGCGACACCTGACAAGCTGGCCCTGTCGGTCATCGGCCCGGCGCGTGCGGAACGCTGGTCCTATGCCAGACTGATCGCCGCCGTGCGCGGCACCGCCACCGGCCTGCTGCGGGCGGGGTTGGAACCGGGCGACCGGCTGCTGATGCGGCTGGGCAATACGCCGGGCTTTCCGGTGGCCTATCTCGGCGCCATCGCGGCCGGCATCGTGCCGGTGCCGACCTCGGCCATGCTGACCGCGCGCGAGGTGACGAAGATCGCCGCCGAGATCGGTCCCGCCATGGTCGTCGGGGGCGCCGGCGTGGCCCTGCCCGACCATCCCGCCCCGCTGCTGACCGAAGCCACCCTGTCGGCCTTTGCGGACCTGCCCCCGGCCGGGTTCGCGACCGGCGATCCGGACCGGCTGGCCTATATCATCTATACCTCGGGCAGTTCCGGCCAGCCGCGCGCGGTGATGCATGCCCATCGCGCCATCCTTGCCCGCCGGATGATGTTCGCCGGCTGGTATAGCCTCAGCGACGACGACCGGATGATGCATGCCGGCGCCTTCAACTGGACCTTCACGCTGGGCACCGGGCTGATGGACCCCTGGACCCTCGGCGCCACGGCGCTGATCCCGGCCGAGGGCACCGCGATCGAGCAGCTTCCGCTTCTGGCCGGGCGGCATGGCGCGACCATCCTTGCCGGCGCACCCGGCATCTTTCGCCGCCTGTTGCGGGCCGACTGGCGCCCCATCGCCAGCCTGCGTCATGGCCTCGCCGCGGGCGAGCGGCTGGACCCCGCCCTGCGCGACGCCTGGCAATCCCGCACCGGCACCGATCTGCACGAGGCGATGGGCGCCTCCGAACTGTCCACATTCATCTCGGGCAGCCCGTCGCGGCCGGCGCCCGCGGGCACCGCAGGCTTTCCCCAACCCGGCCGCCATGTCGCCATCCTTGCCCCCGACGGCCAGCCGCTGCCCCCCGGTCAGCCCGGCGCCCTGGCGGTCCGGCGTGACGATCCGGGCCTGTTCCTGGGCTATCTCGGCCAGCCTGAGGATACCGCCGCGCGCTTTCACGACGACTGGTTCCTGACCGGCGATCAGGCGCAGGCCGATGAGGCTGGCGCGATCACCCTTCTTGGCCGCGCCGACGACATCATGAATGCCGGCGGCTTCCGCGTCGCCCCGCCCGAGATCGAAGAGGTCCTGGCCGCCCATCCGCAGGCCGGCGAGGTGGCCGTGGCGGAAATCGAGGTCGGCCCCGGCAGCAGCATCATCGCCGCCTTCTGGACCGGCCCGGCCGAAGCCGAGGCCCTGCGCACACTGGCCGAATCCGGCCTCGCGCGGTACAAGCAGCCGCGCGACTACATCCGGCTGGACGCCCTGCCCCGCACCCCCACCGGCAAGATCAACCGCCGCGCCCTGCGCGAGACGCATCGAAGGACCCCGGCATGATCCCGCTCGACATCTTCGCCGATCCAGTCTGCCCCTGGTGCCTGATCGGCAAGCTGGAACTGGACCGGGCGCTGGAAAGCCGCCCCGGCCACCCGTTCCAGATCGCCTGGCACCCGTTCCGCTTGAACCCGCAGATGCCGCCCGGCGGCATGGACCGGATCGACTATCTGAAGGCCAAGCTGGGCGACCGGGCGCAAGAGGCCTCGCGCGCGGTGGCCGAACGCGCGGCGCAACTGGGCCTGACCCTGAACCCGTCCGCGCGCGAGCCGGACACGACCGATGCACACCGGCTGATGCACTGGGCCGGGCTCGAGGGTGCGCAAAGCCGCGTCATGTCGGGCCTCTTGCGCGCCCATTGGCAGGAGGCCCGCGATATCGGCGACAGGGCCGAACTGGCCCGCATCGCCGGGGCCGCGGGGTTGGATCAGACCTTGATCGCGCAGCTTCTGGAGGGCGACGCCGACCGCGACGAGATCGCCAGCCGCGAGGCCCATGCGCGCGAGCGCGGCATCAATTCGGTGCCGACCTTCATCGTTGCCCATCGCCATGTCGTCAGCGGTGCGCAGCCGGCCGATCTTTGGCAGAAGGTGATCGACGAACTGACGGCACAACCGATGTAACGCAGCGGCCAGACTTGCACGAAATGCAAGTTCCGGCTATGGCAGCGCCTCAGCCACAGGTGCGCGATGACTCAGACCGTCCACTTCCAGCAGGCGCCGCAACAGCGTCTGCCGATGCCCGAATTCATCACGATGCTGGCCTTCCTGTTCGCCACCATCGCCTTCTCGATCGACGCGATGCTGCCGGCCCTGCCCGAGATCGCGGCGCAGCTGACACCCGAGAACGTGAACCGGGCACAGCTGATCCTGACCGCCTTCGTGGCCGGCATGGGGCTGGGCACGCTGTTTGCCGGCCCGATCTCGGACGCCATCGGCCGGAAGCGCGCCATCACCATCGGCTTCGCCATCTATGCCGCGGCGGCCGTGGTGGCGATCTTCGCCAACTCGATCGAGGTGCTTCTGGCCGCGCGCTTCGTCCAGGGCCTCGGCGCCGCCGGGCCGCGCATCGTCGGGCTGGCGCTGGTGCGCGACCTCTATGAGGGGCGCGAGATGGCGCGGATCACCAGCATCGTGATGATGGTCTTCATCATCATCCCGGCGCTGGCCCCCTCGATCGGCCAGGGCATGATCTGGCTGGCCGGCTGGCACGGCGTCTTCATCGGCTTCCTGATCTTCGCGGTGATCGGCAGCACCTGGCTGAACCTGCGCCAGGCCGAGACCCTGCCCCCCGAGCGCCGCCGTCCGCTGCGCGCAGGCCCACTGAAAGAAGCCGCGCGCGAGGTGCTGACCGACCGTCACGTGGTCCTGTGCACGCTGATCCTGACGCTGGGGTTCGGGCAGATGTTCGGGCTTTTGTCCTCGGCCCAGCAGCTGTTCGGCGAGGCCTATGGCAAGGGCGACGCCTTCCCCTCATGGTTCGCGGCGATGGCGCTGCTGTCGGGTGCCGGCACGGTGCTGAACGCGGCCTTCGTCACCCGCTTCGGCATGCGGCGCATCGCGAAATGGGCCTATATCATGCAGACCTGCGTCAGCGCGGTGATGCTGGTTCTGGTCGGCGGCGGGCTGCTGCCGGAAGCCCTGCAATTCCCGGCCTTCTTCATCTGGTGCGTCAGCGTGTTCTTCATGGCCGGCGTGACCTTCGGCAACCTGAATGCGCTGGCCCTGCAGCGCATGGGCCATATCGCCGGCATGGCCGCCTCGATCGTCTCCGCGACCTCGACCTTGCTGGCCACGTTGATCGCCGCCCCGGTCGGCCTGCTTTATGACGGCACCGCCCTGCCGGTCATCATTGCGACGCTGATCTGTTCGGCCCTTGCCTGGTATCTGATGGGCATGCTGCGCGACTAGACGCGACCGCTGCGGACCCGGGGGCCACCTGCCCCTCTGGCATCGCCCGGACAAATCGCTCACAGTCGCCATCAGCGAGGGAGGGCGGCCATGTTTCTGGGAATCGATCTGGGCACTTCGGGCGTCAAAGTGGTGCTGATCGACGACAGCCATGCGGTATGCGGGACCGGCCATGCCCGGCTGGGCGTCGACACCCCGAAGCCGGGATGGTCGGAACAGCAGCCGCAGGACTGGATCGAGGCCACCCGCGCCGCGATCGGGGATCTTGCCCTGCCGCTGGACAGGGTCGCGGGGATCGGGCTTTCGGGGCAGATGCATGGCGCGGTCTGCCTTGATGCCTCGGATCGGGTTTTGCGCCCGGCGATCCTGTGGAATGACGGGCGCGCCTCGGACGAGGCGGCACAGCTGGACGCCGATCCGCAGTTCCGTGCCATCACCGGCAATATCGTCTTCGCCGGCTTCACCGCCCCGAAACTGGTCTGGATGCAGCGGCACGAACCCGACCTGTTTTCCCGTATCACGCGGATCCTGTTGCCCAAGGACTATCTGCGTCTGTGGCTGACCGGCGAGGCGATCAGCGACATGTCCGACGCCTCGGGCACGGCCTGGTTCGATCCGGCCCGGCGTGACTGGTCGGATGCGCTTCTGAGCGCGACCGGCCTCGACCGGACGATGATGCCCGCCCTGGCCGAGGGCAGCCAGATCGCCGGACATCTGCGCCCCAAGGTGGCGGCCGAGCTGGGCCTGCCGGCCGGCATTCCCGTCGCGGGCGGGGCCGGCGACAATGCCGCCACCGCCATCGGCGCGGGGATCACCGGGCCGGGACCGGGGCTGGTTTCGCTGGGAACCTCGGGGGTGATCTTCGCGGCCACCGACCGCTTTCTGCCCGCGCCCGAGACCGCCATCCACGCCTTCTGCTACGCCCTGCCCGGTCAGTGCCACCAGATGGGGGTGATCCTGTCGGCGGCGGGTTGCCTGGAATGGTGGTCCGGCATCTGCGGCCGCCCGGCGCCCGAACTGCTGGCCGAACTTGATCCCGCCCCCGCCCTGCCGGGCCGCATTGCCTTCTGGCCCTATCTGTCGGGCGAGCGCACCCCCCTGAACGACCCGACGCTGAGGGCGACCTTCACCGGCCTGTCCTCGCGCAGCAGCCGGCCGCAGATGACCCGCGCCGTGCTGGAGGGGGTGGCGCTGGCCCTGGCCGAGAACATGGCCGCGCTGCGTGCGGCCGGTGGCGGGGCCGATGCGCTGATCGCCATGGGCGGGGGGGCGCGTTCGGACCTGTGGCTGTCGATGCTGGCTCAGGCGACGGGCGTTCCCGTCCTGCGGCCGGCGGGGGCCGAGACCGGCGCGGGCTTCGGCGCGGCACGGCTGGGGCTGATGGCGGCAACCGGTGCCGGGTCCGAGGTGCTGACCCCGCCCGCGATTGCTGCCCGCTTCGAGCCCGATCCCGCGCTGATCCCCGGTTGGGCCGAGGCGCTGTCACGGCTGCGGCAGCTGTAGCGGTTCGCGCCCCGACGGGCTATTCGCCGATCACCACCATGCCCTCGGCAATGCTGACCGGCACCGGGTCGAGGCCGCAATCGGCGCCTTCGATCACCCGGCCGGTGGAAATGTCGAACCGCGCCCCGTGATTGGTGCACAGCAGCATGGCGCCATCCGCAGAAAGCAGTTGTTCGCCACGATAGTTCAGCGGCAGGTACTGGTGCGGGCAGGCATTGACATAGGCGCGCAGCTTGTCGCCGTCGCGTAACAGGATCAGCGGGAATTCCCCCCGCTCGCTGCGGATGGTCAGGGGATGGACTGCGGTGATCCCGGCCTCGGCGCAGATCGGCGTGCCCGGCGCGGGCGCCGAAGAATAGTCGGTCCAGCTCATGGATGGATTACCGGCCCCGCCCGCGCAAGGACGGGCGGGGCCGCTCTCCCCTACTCGGCCGGTTCGGCGTTCAGGACGCCGCGACGGATCTGGTCTTCCTCGATCGATTCGAAGAGCGCGCGGAAATTGCCCTCGCCGAAGCCATCGTCGCCCTTGCGCTGGATGAACTCGAAGAAGATCGGCCCGATCACCGTCTTCGAGAAGATCTGCAACAGGATCCGGGTCTCGCCGCCGCCAACGACGCCTTCGCCGTCGATCAGGATGCCGTGCTTCTTCATCCGTTCGAGGGGCTCTTCATGGCCCTTCACCCGCTTGTGCGACATCTCGTAATAGACATCGGGCGGTCCGGGCATGAAGTCCATCCCGGCGGCCGAGATGGCATCGGTGCCGGCATAGATGTCATTGCTGGCAATGGCGATATGCTGGATGCCCTCGCCCTTGTATTCCTTGAGGTATTCCTCGATCTGGCTGTGATCGTCGGTGCTTTCGTTGATCGGGATGCGGATCTTGCCGTCGGGCGAGGTCAGCGCCCTGCTGACCAGCCCGGTCTGCTTGCCCTTGATGTCGAAATACTTGATTTCGCGGAAATTGAACGTGTCGTGGTAGAACTTGTACCAGGTGTCCATGTTGCCGCGGATCACGTTATGGGTCAGGTGGTCGAGATAGTAGAAGCCAAAGCCCTCGGGCGACGGATTCGCCTCGCCCAGCCAGTCGTAATCGGCCTCATAGGCGCTGCCCTTGTCGCCGTACCGGTCGATGAAATAAAGCAGCGAGCCGCCGATGCCGTAAACCGCCGGGGCCTCGATCGACTTGCCGGGGCCGGTATATTCCGACGCGCCCAGATCGAGCGCGCGCTTCAGCGCCGCCTGCGCGTCCACGACGCGCCAGGCCATGGCCGGGGCGCAGGGGCCGTGTTCGGCCACGAACTCCGCCGCGTGGCTGGCCGCATCGGCATTCAGCAGGTAATTGATGTCGCCCTGACAATAGAGGGTGATGTCTCTGGTCTTGTGCTTCGCCACCGGGACGAAACCCATCTGGCGGAAGATCGCGTCCAGCTTGCCGGGTTCGGGATGGGCGAATTCCACGAACTCGAAGCCATCGGTTCCGGCCGGATTGGCCTTGCTGATCGTCGCCTTCGGGGCATTGTGCGGAAAGGGACCCATGCGCTCCTCCTGATTCCTGTCGCTGCGGGAATCATGCCCGATGCGCCATGCGCGATACTTGCGAAATGCGGGAATATTGCGGCACTATCGCACGAAACCCGCATCAAATCGGAAAGCGGCGCGCGGAATGGAACTGGATGGCTTCGATATTGCAATTCTTTCTGCATTGCAGCGCGACGGCGCGATGACCAATGCCGCCCTCGCCGAAGTGGTGAACCTCTCGGCCTCGCAATGCTCGCGCAGGCGGGCCGCGCTGGAACGCGATGGCGTGATCCAGGGCTATGCGGCACGGCTGAACGCGGCCAAGCTGGGCTACGGATTGCGGGCGATCATCCGGGTGAACCTGTCCGTCCATGGCCAGCAGAAGGGCGAGGACTTCGCCCGTTTCGTGGCCAGTCATCCGCAGATCCGGCAGGCCTTCTCGGTTTCGGGCGATGCCGACTATGTGCTGGATATTCACGCCCGCGATCTGGACGCCTTCGCGGATTTCATCCACGGCCATCTGCTGCCGCACCCGCAGGTCGCGCAGGTGCGGTCCGAAATCGTGCTGAAGACGCTGAAGGACGATCGCGGCGTGGCGATCCCGTAGATTATCAATTTTCCTCATCATCATCTGGAAAATTATGAATTTGCCGATATTCGCCATATCCCCTATGTAGCGGGCTTGCTGACGAAGGGCGCGATCATGACCGGCAGACTTCCCCCCTCCCCCGCTTTTGCGGCACTGAACCGTGCTGCGGCCGAACGTATCCTTGTTCTCGACGGGGCGATGGGAACGCAGATTCAGGCGCTGAGCCTGGGCGAGGACGACTTTACCGGCCAAGGCTCGGGTCATGTCTGCCGGCATCATTCCGACCATCCGCAGAAGGGCAACAACGACCTGCTGATCCTGACCCAGCCCGAGGCGGTGGAAGAGATTCATTTCCGCTATGCCATGGCCGGGGCCGATATCGTCGAGACGAATACCTTTTCCGCCACCACCATCGCGCAGGCCGATTACGGGCTGCAGGCGGCGGTGCATGACCTGAATGTCGAGGGTGCGCGCGTCGTCCGCCGGGCGCTGGACCGGGCGACCGCGATTGACGGCAGGCCGCGCTTCGTGGCCGGCGCCATCGGCCCGACCAACCGCACCGCCTCGATCAGCCCGGATGTGAACAATCCGGGCTATCGTGCCGTCAGCTTCGAGGATCTGCGCGCAGCCTATCACCAGCAGGCCACCGGGCTGATCGCGGGCGGCGCCGATCTTTTGCTGATCGAGACGATCTTCGACACGCTGAACGCCAAGGCCGCGATCTTCGCCTGCATCCAGGCGATGGAGGCGCATGGGCAGGCGCTGCCGCTGATGATCTCGGGCACGATCACTGATGCTTCGGGGCGCACCCTGTCGGGGCAGACGCCGACCGCCTTCTGGTATTCGGTCCGCCACGCGCGGCCATGGACCGTGGGCCTGAACTGCGCGCTTGGCGCCGCCGCCATGCGGCCGCATCTGGCTGAACTGTCGGGCGTGGCCGAGACGCTGATCTGCGCCTATCCCAATGCCGGCCTGCCCAATGCCTTCGGTCAGTATGACGAAGGCCCCGAGGATACCGCCCGGCAGATCGCCGATTTCGCCCGCGATGGCCTCGTCAATGTCGTCGGCGGCTGCTGCGGCACCACCCCCGACCATATCCGCGCCATCGCCGAGGCCGTGGCCGAACATGCCCCGCGAAAGGTTCCCGAATATGCCTGAACGTCTGCTGCGCCTGTCCGGGCTGGAACCCTTTACGCTGACCCACGACATTCCCTTCGTGAACGTGGGCGAACGCACCAATGTCACCGGCAGCGCCCGGTTCCGCAAGCTGATCACCAATCGCGATTACGCCGCCGCGCTGGAGGTTGCCCGCGATCAGGTCGAAAACGGCGCCCAGATCATCGACATCAACATGGATGAGGGGCTGATCGACAGTCAGGCCGTGATGGTCGAGTTCCTGAACCTGCTGGCGGCCGAGCCCGATATCGCCCGCGTGCCGGTGATGATCGACAGTTCCAAATGGGAGGTGATCGAGGCCGGGCTGAAATGCGTTCAGGGCAAGCCGGTGGTCAATTCGATCAGCCTCAAGGAGGGCGAGGAGCAGTTCCGCCATCAGGCCGGGCTGTGTCTGGCCTATGGCGCCGCGGTCGTGGTCATGGCCTTCGACGAGACCGGGCAGGCCGACACCCTGCAACGCAAGACGGATATCTGCGCCCGCGCCTACCGCATCCTGACCGAGGACCTGGGCTTTCCGCCCGAGGATATCATCTTCGACCCGAATATTTTTGCTGTCGCCACCGGTATCGAGGAACACAATAACTACGGCGTCGATTTCATCGAGGCGACGCGCTGGATCCGCCAGAACCTGCCGCATGCGCATGTTTCGGGCGGGGTCTCGAACCTCAGCTTCAGCTTCCGCGGCAACGAGCCCGTGCGCGAGGCGATGCATGCCGTGTTTCTCTATCACGCCATTCAGGCCGGGATGGACATGGGAATCGTCAATGCCGGCCAATTGGCCGTCTATGACCAGATCGACCCGGAACTGCGCGAGGCCTGCGAGGATGTGGTCCTGAACCGCCGCGACGACGCGACCGAGCGGCTGCTGGACGTGGCCGAGCGGTTCCGCGGCGAAGCCGGGCAGAAGGCGCGCGAGAAGGATCTGTCCTGGCGCGAATGGCCGGTCGAGAAACGGATGGAACATGCGCTGGTCAACGGCATCACCGAATATATCGAGGGTGATACCGAGGAGGCACGCCTTGCCGCCGCCCGGCCGCTGGACGTGATCGAAGGCCCGCTGATGGCCGGGATGAATGTCGTCGGCGACCTGTTCGGCGCCGGCAAGATGTTCCTGCCGCAGGTGGTGAAATCGGCCCGGGTGATGAAACAGGCTGTGGCCGTGCTGCTGCCCTATATGGAGGCCGAAAAGGACGGCGGCCGCGAAAGCGCCGGCAAGATCCTGATGGCCACGGTGAAGGGCGACGTGCATGACATCGGCAAGAACATCGTCGGCGTCGTGCTGGCCTGCAACAATTACGAGGTGATCGACCTTGGCGTGATGGTGCCCAGCCAGAAGATCCTCGAGGTCGCGCGCGAGCAGAAGGTCGATGTGATAGGGTTGTCGGGCCTGATCACCCCCTCGCTGGACGAGATGGTCCATGTCGCCAACGAGATGGAGCGGGAAGGTTTCGACATCCCGCTGCTGATCGGCGGGGCGACCACCTCGAAGGTGCATACGGCGGTCAAGATCTCGCCCCGCTACAACAAGGGCGCGGCGGTCTATGTCACCGATGCCAGCCGCGCCGTGGGCGTGGTGTCCTCGCTGCTGTCGCCGGCGCAGAATGCGACCTATGTCGATGGCATCCGCGCCGAATATGCCGATGTCGCCGAACGCCATGAACGCGCCGAGGCCGCCAAGCAGCGCCTGCCGCTGGCTGCCGCCCGCGCCAATGCCCTCAAGGTGGACTGGTCGGCCTATCGCGCCACCGCGCCGTCCTTCACCGGCTCCCGTGTCATCGACGACTGGGATCTGGCCGAGATCGCCAGCTATATCGACTGGACGCCGTTCTTCCAGACATGGGAACTGAAAGGCGTCTATCCGCGCATCCTGGACGATGAGAAGCAGGGTGAGGCCGCCCGGACGCTGTTCGCCGAGGCGCAGGAGATGCTGACCCGGATCATCGAGGGCAAATGGTTCCGCCCGCGCGCCGTGGTCGGGTTCTGGCCGGCCAATACCGTGGGCGACGACGTGCGCCTGTTCACCGGCGAGGACCGGACGCAGGTTCTGGACACGTTGCACATGCTGCGCCAGCAGGTGACCAAGCGCGGCGGGCGGCCGAATGTCGCACTGTCCGATTTTGTGGCGCCCGAGGGCGTGCCCGACTATGTCGGCGGTTTCGTGGTGACCGCCGGCCCCGAGGATCACGAGATCGCCGCCCGCTATGAGCGCGCCAATGACGACTATGCCGCGATCATGGTCAAGGCGCTGTCCGACCGCATCGCCGAGGCCATGGCCGAGATGCTGCACCAGCGCGTCCGCAAGGAGTTGTGGGGCTATGCCCCGCAGGAGAACTGCTCGAAAGAGGAACTGATCGCCGAAGGCTATGACGGCATCCGGCCGGCACCGGGCTATCCGGCGCAACCCGATCACACGGAAAAGGTAACACTTTTCAAACTTCTGGATGCGGAATCTTCAACCGGCGTGAAGCTGACCGAAAGCATGGCGATGTGGCCGGGATCCTCGGTCTCGGGCCTCTATATCGGTCATCCCGACGCCTATTATTTCGGTGTCGCCAAGGTCGAGGAGGATCAGGTTCGCGACTATGCGGCCCGCAAGGGCATGTCGGTCGAGGAAACCGAACGCTGGCTGGCCCCGATCCTGAACTATACCCGCAAGGACGCGGCGGCCTGATCGGCCGCCCTCTCGCCGGGCACTTCATCTCGACCGGCGCAGGCCCCATCCCCGCGCGGGCCGGGGTTTCAACGGCCGATGCGTCAATTTTGTCCAATAGGACAGCTAGACAGCACCGCGCCGATGGCTGATATCCTGTCTGCACAAAACGCAATGATATAGAATCCAGTCAGATTGTTTTATGCGAGGGCGTTATGCCAGATGTAACAGGCGGCGGCACGATTGACGGGGTCGGGGTCACGACCACCACAACCTACCCGGAATATGCAACCGATACGGTGGAGATCCGGCACGAGGTCAGTCTCGCGGCGCAGAACAACGACGATATCAATATCGCGCTGGCCATCGACACCTCGGGGTCGACCGCGGATTCATCGGGCACCGACCTCGACGGAGACGGTCGTGTCGACACCTTCCTGCAAGCACAGGTGATCGCCGCCAAGGCGCTGTTCCAGACCTATATCGACAACGGCTATGACCCCTCGCGCGTGACCATCACGCTGGTCGAGTATGGTTCGCAGGGACGAGTGGTCGGCGTCTTCAACCTCGACGATCAGGCTGCCTTCGACACCGCACTTGGCACACTTCGGCCTAACGGCGCCACTAACTACGCCGACCCCCTTTCCGATATCGACCGGTCCTGGGATGATCAAAACGTCGACCCCAATGCCAGCAATCAGGTGATCTTCCTCTCGGATGGCGCACAGAACGCGGGCGGCCGATATACCGATGAGGCGCAAAGGCTGGCGGACAACTTCAATGCCAACATCTCGGGCATCGGCGTCGGTGCGCGCAGCAGCCTCGGCGATCTGAACCAGCTCGACAATACCGGCGGCGAGATCGGAGAGAATAACGGTGCCGTGCAGGTGACCACGATCGAGGATCTGATCAACGAGATCAACTCCCCCCCGCCGATCGTCGATGTCGATGGCGTTCGGGTGACCTTCACCTATGACGATCCCAACAATCCCGGCGAGACGATCACCATCACCCGCGACTATCCCGTCGGCCACCCGGCACTGACCCCGACCGCCTCGGGTTATGTCCTGAACACCGGCGCCATCGACCTGGAACCGGCACCGACCCCGCCTGCCGAGGTCACCGCCGAGATCAGCACCTATTTCAACAATGGCGACGACCTGCTCAGCACCGGCACCATCACCATCCCCTTCTATGTCTGCTTCACCGGTTTGACGTGCATCCTGACCCCGCAGGGCGAGGTGATGGCCGGTGATCTGGCGGTGGGCGATCTGGTCGTGACCCACGACCACGGCCCCAAGCCGATCCTGTGGATCGGCAAAAGCAAGCTTAGCGCCGCCCATCTGCGCGGCCAGTCGCGGATGCGCCCGATCCGCATCCGCGCCGGCGCCCTGGGGCCGCACGTCCCGCAGCGCGACCTGCTGGTGTCGCCCCAGCACCGGGTTCTGGTCAGTTCGAAAATCGCCGAACGCATGTTCGGCGAGGCCGAAGTCCTGATCTCGGCGAAAAAGCTGCTTGGCTGGCCCGGCGTCGAGATCGCTGAAGACCTGAATGAAGTCGAATATGTGCATTTCATCTTCGATCAGCACGAACTGGTCTTCTCGGACGGTGCGCTGAGCGAAAGCCTCTATACCGGCCCCGAAGTCCTGAAGAGCCTGCCCGCCGAGCAGGTCGAGGAACTGCTGGCGCTGTTCCCCGAATGGGGCCGCCAACCGGCCGAGAGCAACGCCATCCGCACCATCCCGAAGGGTGGACGGCAAAAGCAGTTGCTGCGCCACCACCTCAAGAGCGGTGATGCCCTGGTCTCGGAGCAGCCGCACTGACCTGCCGTGGTTCATCGTGCCGCCCGGCTTTCGGGTGGCACGATCGCCTCGCCTTCGAGGAAGGTTCCGCCTTCTTTCCCGCGTGGACCGCGGACATGCTTCCATCGGGAAAGGGCCTGCCTTCACCCCCGGAAGATAATCCGTGACGGTTCCGCAAGCCGAGATCTGCTGAATTGCCGACCCGCCGCCCGGTTTTGCCGGACAGGTGCATGACGCATAAAGATTGACAAGAAAATGCGCCCTGCCATCATTGGATGATGGCAGGGAGAGACTTGTGACGCGGTTATCTTGGTCAATCGGACTTGCAACGACGGTTCTGACAGCGGCTGCCTTCATGCCGCCTGCCGCGAGCGCCCAGCAGGATGACCAGGGCCGCGCGGCGGCCTTGCGCCAGATCATCGCGACCATGGACGAAGAGGTCGGCCAGCTTGAAACGCGGCAGCAGGAGGCAGAGGCCAAGCTTGCCGCCCTGGACAAGCTGATCGCCCCGACCGAGGCCGAACTCGACCGTCTGCGCGCCGATATCGCCACCCTGACCGAACAACGCGACAAACTGCGGGTCGAAATCGCCCAAATCTCCTGGCAGGCGGCCGAGCTGCCGGACCAGGAAAAAACGGCCACCGCCCTGTCGGAAGCGATCACCGAGCGGCGCGCGGAACTCGCGGAGATTGACGCCCAGACCACCGAGATGCGCGGCATTCTGGACGGGCTGACCCTGGACCGAGACGGCGCCCTGGCCGCGGCCCAGCAGGCGCAGGCCACGACCGCCGAACAGCAGGCGTCACTGGAGGCGCTGACCGGGCAGACCGAATCCCTGCGCACCGAGATTGCGACGCTGACCGGCCAGCGCGACGACCTGCAGGCCGAAATCGCAGGCGCCAGTGCACGTCAGGCCGAGCAGGCCCAATTGGCGGAGAGCCTGACCGAACAGCAGAAGACCGCCGCGGATCTGGATCAGACGATCTTAACCAAACGCGAGGAAGTCACCGCGCTGGAAACGCGGGCGACCGAGTTGCGTGCGGCCACCGGACAGCTTGACACGGACCACAAGGCCCTGATGGACGAAGCCGAACGGGCGAAAGCTGTCGTCGCCGAACAGCAATCGGCGCTGGAGGCGCTGACCGGGCAGGCCGAGCCGCTGCGCGCCGAGATCACGACGCTGACCGGTCAGCGCGATGCGCTGCAGACCGAGATCGCTCAGGCCGAGGCGCGTCAGGCCGAGCAGACGCAGGCGGCTGCGGCAATGGCCGGGCAGCAGACGGCAGCCGCAGAACTGGAACAGACGCTTTCGGCGCGGCGCGACGAGGCTGCGGCGCTGGAAGCGCGGATCGCCGAATTGCAGACGGCCAGCGAACAGCTTGGCGCCGAACGCGAGGCCCTGCTGGCCGAGGTCGAACAGACGCGGACAAGTGCCGCCGAACGCAACGCCACACTGGCCGGACAGGCAGAGCCTCTGCAGGCCGAGATTGCGACGCTGACCGGTCGGCGCGACGACCTGCTGGCCGAGATCGCCGACGCGGAAGTGCGACAGACCGATCTGGCACAGGCCACCGCGGCCCTGACCGAGCAGCAGGCCACCGTCGCGGAACTGGACCAGAAGGTCGCGGCGCAGCGCGAAGAGGTCGCGGCGCTGGAGGCTCGGGCCACCGAGTTGCAGGCCCTGACCGAGCAGCTTGGCGCCAACCGCGAGGCATTGCTGGCCGAGGCCGAGGAGGCCCGGACAGCGACTGCCGAACAGCAGGCGGCTCTGGGCACCCTGAGCGGACAGGCCGGGCCGCTGCGCGACGAGATCGCCGGTCTCACCAGCCAGCGCGACGCTTTGCGGGCCGAACTGGAGGCCGAGCGCGCGGGCCTGTCCGACACGGTCGCCGAACAGCGCAGCCTGGCAGCGGAACTGGCAGCCCAGGTGGATGGCCTGCGCGGCGAGATCGCCGGGCTGACCGGGCGCCGCGAGGCGCTTGCCGCAGAGGTCGCGGCGGCGACCACCTCTGCCGCCCAAGCGCAGGCTCTGACGGATGTTACCGTCCCCGAAGCCGCCGCCGAAACCACCGCCGCCGCACCAGCCCCCCAGATCCCCGGTCGAAGCGCCGCCATTGTCGATGCCGCCCTGGCCGCAGCGCCGGGGCTGCCCAGCGATCCCGGGCAGCGGGCGCAGTTGCGCAGCCTGCTTCTTGGCGGCACCTGCACGCCCGACGCGCTCAGGCAGGTTCAGAACCCGATCAACCGGCAGACACTCCTGGTCCTGATGTCACGGCTGGGCAACTGTTGAATGACTGCACCACATCACGAAGGAGAGTAGCATGCGATTGCCCAGAGTTTTGCGAAACCTCGCGTTCGTCGCCGGCCTTGCCGGAGCCTCGGTGTTGCCCGGTCACGCGCAGGAGCCGACCATCAACATCATGACCGGCGCATCGACCGGAACCTATATCCAGTTCGGCCGCGACATGCAGCAACTGATGTCCGCCTGCGGCAAGGATATGGGCGTGGTGGAAACCGCCGGTTCGCTGGAAAATTTCCTTGGCGTCCGGCAGCGGCGCTACACCCAGTTCGGCATCGTTCAGAACGATGTGCTGGAATACATGCAGACCTTCGCCAGTCAGGATCCGGTCGTCGCCCGCACCATCCGGGGCGTGCGCATCGCCTTTCCGCTTTACGAGGAAGAAGTGCATATCCTCGCGCGGAACGACATTTCCGGACTGCGCGATCTGACCGGCAAGCGCGTGGCAATCGGGGTCGAGGACAGCGGAACCTTCCTGACCGCCTCGCTGATGCTGTCGCTGGCGGGGGTCGAGCCGGCCGAGAAGGTGCTGATCGGGCCGGCTGACGGGCTGGAGCAATTGAAGGCGGGCAATATCGACGCCTTCTTCTATGTCGCCGGCGCGCCCGCCTCGCTCTATTCCGAGAATGCCATCGACGGCGCTCAGTTCCACCTGGTACCGATCGCCGATGACACCCTGCGCAGCGTCTATACCCCCTCGACCCTGCCGGCGAACACCTATCCGTTCCAGACCGAACCGGTCGATCTGGTCTCGGTCAAGGCGGTGCTGATGACTTTTGAATACCAGATGAACGGCAATGCCTATCACCGGGCGGCCTGCGGCGCCGTCTCGGATCTGTCCTCGCTGATCCTGACGAATCTGGATGAACTGAAGGCAAGCGGCCATCCGAAATGGCAGGATGTCGACCTGACCGCGATCCCGCCGGGCTGGGATATCAGCGGCTGCGTCAACCGCGGCATCAGCCCGGGCTATGTGGCCAGCTGCACCGCGCCGACGACGAACAACAGCCCGGAAAGCGAAGCCAACGAGGTCTATCGTCGTAGCATTTGCGAGGTGATGGGCTGCTGATCAGGGCTGCGGCGGCGAGGCGGTATTCCAACCGCTCGCCTCCGCGTCTGCTGCGGTTCTGCCCAAGGCGATCACCCGCCAACGCTCGACCGGCCCCGGCAGCAGGATCGCGGTGCGTTCGGTCTCGATCCGCTGGATCTCCCCGCCTCCGTCGGCCGTCACATATTCGATCAGGAACCCTGCCGGGCTGTCGCCCTCGCCATTTTGCCAGTGGATTTCGACGCGACCATCGGGATAGGCGGCCTGCATGGTCGGCACTGGTGCTGCAACCCTGCCCGCAGGAGGGGCATTCCCGGCCAGTGCCCCGAGACGCTGCTCGGCCCCCCAGACGCCGATGGCAAGGCTGTACCAGCCGCGCGCACGGTTGAGGTCGGGGCTGACACCTTCGCCGGTCTCGAAGGCCTGCCCCAGATAATAGGCGGCCCGCGGCTGCCCCCATAACGCCGCGCGCTGATAAAGAAGGGCGGCCCTTGCCGCCTGATCCGGTCCGGCGGCAAGAGCCTCGTCCATCAGCACAACCGGATCCGGCGGGGTCGAAAGTTCGGTCACGGGCGGCAGGTGAGGTGCATCGGGCGACGCATCCGCCACCTCTGGCAACTCGGACCCCATGGACCGGTCCGCGATTGTCGCCGGCGCGATGGCGATGGCCTCGGGCACCTCCCCCGCCGGATCCGGCCGCTGCAGCCACCACAGGCCAAGGCCGACCACGGCCAGCACCGGAAGAACCAGCAGGATCAGCCCCGCGGCGCCAGGCCAGCGTCCGGAAGTCTCGGCAGAGACCAGATAGCCGGCGGGAACGGCGCGCAGCGGAGGTAAAGGGGTTTTCGGGTCATCGATCGGGGCGGCATCTGCCGCTGACCGATCGGCGGAAGGTTTCGCCTGTCCTGTGTCCGCTTTTGCCGGCGACAGGACGACCGGCGGCGCGATTGCCGTCCCCCGAAGGCAGTTATCGACAAATCCGGCGCCGATCACCGCCGTTCCGGTTGCCCCGGCGGCCCGCAGGCAATGCTGCATCAAGTCGTTCAGAACCCCCGGAACACCGCCCGACCAGTGATGCAGGACTTTCAGACTGCCGACATCGAAGGGCGAAATCCCGCGATGACAGGGGCATCGGGCAAGCGCGAAACGATGCGGGACATAACCCGCGGTTTCGGAATCCCGGAACGGCGGCACGTCAACCTGATCGGCAATCAGGTCGTCGGCACGCCACGCCTCCAGCCGCCCCGACAAGTCGTCGCGGCCTGCCAGAAGTACCGCCATTCCGGCCTCGGCCAGAACCCTGATCTGCGCCAGATCCGGCTCGGACAGCATCTGGGCATCGTCGACGATCAACAATGGGCGCAGACCGTCGCGCTGACCTTCCTGCAGGAACAGCCTCGCCTGATCCAGCAACTCGGCCGGCGGCGCATCGGCGACCTTCAATCCGAACGCCTCAAGGGCCGCTTGCAGGGGCTGCTTGTGCAGGCGGTCGTGGCGATCGATCCGCGCAATCAGGAACCTGTCGCGGCATCTTGCGGCAAGCATCCGCTGCAGCAGCGTCTTGCCGATCCCGGCCCCGCCGATCAGCAACGTGACCGGGCGGGGCTGTTCGATCGCGGTCTCGGCGCGGATCACCGCCCGGCGATGTTCGGTGGCCGGATAGAACCAGGCCGGATCATGGACCACGCGCAAGGCCGGACAGAAACCCGCCTTTTGCCGCCCGTCCAGTTGGATCGGGCCGGAGGGGCCTTGTGATGTGACGGGCCGATTCTGAAGCATGGGCGTATTACCGGAGGCTGTCGCCGCGGGGCGGTTATCCAATTATCCAAGGCCCGCGCTGCTGAGCCGGTTCAAGTTGATTTCATATAACAGAATACTCCAATCAAAATATCGGTCAAGAAATCGAGGCAAATCGAAGTCATTCAATAGACCTGATATCCCAGATTTCATTGCATAATCCATATATTCCCAAAATTCATGGAAAATATACAATGATTATCAGCAACTTGATTACAGGACGGGCGGTTTTGAAATGCCGAAAGACGACAGCCTGTCCGTTCCATGTTTATGCCACGGCTCGGCTCTCTGGCGCGTTCATAAATTGGCCCTGCCAAATGTGCAGATCAGTTAACGATCCGAGTTGGCAGGAAAAACTCGCTTCTGCCGGCGAGGGCGCGCGGCCCTGCCCGTCATGCGCCCCGCGCCAGCGCCGCCACCCCGGTCCGGGCCAGTTCCGACAGGCCGAGGGGGCGCATCAGATCGGCAAAGGCATCCAGTTTCCCCGGCGTTCCGACAAGCTCGAAGACAAAGCTCTCGAGCGTGGAATCGACGACATTGGCGCGGAAGATATCGCCGATCCGCAGCGCCTCGACCCGCTTTTCACCCTGCCCACTGACCTTGAACAGGCCCAGTTCACGCTCGACCGACGGTCCTTCGACGGTCAGGTCATGCACGTCATGCACCGGGACGATTCGCCCCAGTTGCGCCTTGATCTGCTCGATCACTGCGGGCGTTCCCCGCGTCACCAGCGTGATCCGCGACTGATGGCCGGTATGGTCCACCTCGGCCACGGTCAGGCTGTCGATATTGTAGCCGCGGCCCGAAAACAGCCCGATCACGCGGGCCAGTACACCGGGCTCGTTCTCGACCAGCACGGCCAGAGTATGGCTTTCCTCGATCTCGGCATTCGGGTCGCGCAGGTCATAGGCCGAATGGCTCGTCGCGCCCTTGTGGATGTTCAACGCATTCATGCTCTGCCCCTATCATCTGTGCAGAAGTATCCCCGGGTGGTGCGGGAGGCCAGCCCCCGCTGCCCGGATTTCAGACCAGCACCGCCCCGTCGGACTTGATCGCGCCCGCAGTTTCGGCATCGCCCAGCAGCATCTCGTTATGCGGCTTGCCCGACGGAATCATCGGAAAGCAGTTCTCATGCTTCTCGACCAGCACGTCGAGGATGAACGGCCCGTCATAATCGATCATCTGCTGGATCGCATCGTCCAGATCACTCGGATCCCGGACCTGCGCCCCCTTGCAACCGAAGGCTTCGGCCAGCTTCACGAAATCGGGCAGGCTGTCCGACCAGCTCTGGCTGTAACGCTCGCCATGCAGCAATTGCTGCCATTGCCGCACCATGCCAAGGCGTTCGTTGTTCAGGATGAACTGCTTGACTGGCAGGCGGAACTGCACCGCGGTGCCCATTTCCTGCATGTTCATCAGCCAGCTTGCATCGCCCGCGACATTGATGACCAGGGCCTCGGGATGAGCCATCTGCACACCGATCGAGGCCGGCAAGCCATAGCCCATCGTGCCCAGACCGCCCGAGGTCATCCAGCGGTTCGGCCCGTCGAAGCCCAGATATTGCGCCGCCCACATCTGGTGCTGGCCGACCTCGGTCGTGACATAGCGATCATGCCCCTTGGTCAGTGCCTCCAGCCGCTGCAGGGCGTATTGCGGCTTGATGATCTTGTCGCTGTTGTGGAAGAACAGGCAGTTCTTCGATTTCCAGCCCTCGATCTTCTCCCACCACTTGCCCATGGCCGCGCTGTTCACCTTGCGGCCGCGCGACTTCCAGATCTTCAGCAGGTCTTCCAGCACATGACCGACATCGCCGACGATGGGAAGATCGACATGAATGACCTTGTTGATCGAGGACGGGTCGATATCGATATGCGCCTTGACCGATCCGGGGCTGAAATCGGCCACCCGCCCGGTGATGCGGTCGTCGAAACGGGCGCCGATATTGATCATCAGGTCGCAGTCATGCATCGCCAGATTGGCCTCGTAGAGGCCATGCATGCCCAGCATCCCGATCCAGTTCTTGCCCGAGGCGGGATAGGCGCCCAGACCCATCAGCGTCGAGGTGACCGGAAAGCCGGTCCCGTCAGCCAGTTCGCGCAGCAGCTGGCTGGCTCCGGGGCCGGAATTGATCACCCCGCCGCCGGTATAGAGGACCGGCCGTTCGGCCTGTTCGATCAGTTCGACCAGCCGGGTGATGGCGGCGATATCGCCCTTCTTCACCGGCTGATAGCGGGCGGGCGCGACCTGTTTCGGACTGATATATTCGTCGGTGGCAAACTGCACGTCCTTCGGAATATCGACCAGAACCGGACCGGGCCGGCCCGAGGTGGCGACATGGAACGCCTTGTGGATGGTTTCGGCCAGCTTGCCGGTGTCCTTGACCAGCCAGTTATGCTTGGTGCAGGGCCGGGTGATGCCGACGGTGTCGGCCTCCTGGAAACCGTCGGTGCCGATCATGAAGGTCGGGACCTGCCCGCTCAGGACGACCAGCGGGATCGAATCCATCAGCGCATCGGTCAGCCCGGTGACGGCATTGGTGGCGCCCGGACCCGAGGTCACCAGAACGACGCCGGGCTTGCCGGTCGAACGGGCATAGCCCTCGGCCATGTGAACGGCCCCCTGTTCGTGGCGGACCAGGACATGGGTGATGTCGTTCTGCTGAAAAATCTCGTCATAAATGGGTAGTACCGCCCCGCCCGGATAGCCGAATACGGTATCGACGCCCTGATCGCGCAGCGCTTCGACAACCATTCTCGCACCCGTCATCATTCGGGACATTTTCTCTACTCCATCAGACAAGCTCTCCGCCCGGCGGTTCTCCGCGCGAGCGTCGGCGCAAACTATGGAGACGCCCCGGCATGGTCAATGGGGTTCTGTGGATAAAATGACGCGGGGCGGGCGGGATTTGAAATTATCTTGCGCGCTTTAGCCGTCGCAGTCAGCAAACCGACGCGCAGATCGCTCATTTCGGGAAAGACAGGTCAACCTGCCCCCCCCGATGGCCCGGCCTCCGCAAGGGTCGCGTGGCCTGTGCCGCGCGGTGTCAGCGCCCCGCGCTGGCGCGCACGGGCAGAGGCGGAAAAGGCGGGGTGCAGCCGCCACGCTCTTTCCGTTCGCTGGCCGGAACAAGCCGCAGATGCGATTCCCGGCCGCGCTCGCCGCCGGAGCTGCGCAGCAGTTCGGGCAGTTGCGGACAGCCCCGCTCGGACAGGACCGAAACGCGGCGCGCATGGCGCAGGTTGCCGATCAGTTCGCTGTCAAGTTCGACCAGATCACCGGGTTCCGGCCATCTTCCGGGGGCGAGAAGCTCAACGCGGCCCTGCAGATAGGCCAGTGACGCCTGATCCTCGCACCAGACGACCGCCTTCTCTTTTTCCGCATTGCTCCAAACAACCACCCCGATCATGGGCACCTCTCTCCCTCACCTCGGCACATCAGATGAACGCGACCCATCATCTTTCTTATGCGCATGCTAAAGTGAGTAGAGCAAAAAACCGCCGATATGCCAGCTTTTTCTGCACTGAGAGGTCCATCTTTTTCCGTTTGATCCAAGAATTTCTTGGAATTTATCATAACTATATGAATATAAATTATAATAATTCACAAATTCCAACGCGGCCATTGGCTTGCGGCTTCATTGCAACAACAACAAGGTCCCGCATCAATCTTCCCGGGCACGATACCCAAAGATCCCGGCTCGCGCATATGGCGATTTTTTGCTTAGTGCTAAAAAGACATGATGACAGCATCGCGACGATCCGACTCGCCAGATGGCCTCGACCGCGGCACAGCGGCGCCTTCAGGCGCGCAAAGCGCGCTACAGAAAGCCGAAACTGATCTGACGAATCAGCGCGCGAGCCCGTTGCGCATGTCTTCCACGGCGCGGTTGACCTGCGCCAGCCGCGCGGCACGCGAGGGATGGGTGCCCAGGATATGGTCGCCCGGGTCGGGGATCCGCTCGAAGAAGCGCGCGCCATTCACCGGGTCGAAGCCGGCGTTCAGCGTCATGATGGCGCCCAGGTAATCGGCCTGCAGTTCCCAGTCCTTGGAATAATAGCGCGACCCGACCGACGCCCCGATCCGCTGGGCCGCCTCGACGGCTGCCGCATCGCTTCCGTAGATCGAGGCGAT
Source organism: Paracoccus marinaquae (assembly GCF_018860165.1). GTDB lineage: Bacteria > Pseudomonadota > Alphaproteobacteria > Rhodobacterales > Rhodobacteraceae > Paracoccus > Paracoccus marinaquae. Next base: position 48,232 of record NZ_JAHKNG010000015.1, on the reverse strand, counting down.
GCTGCCCAAGATGACCGCGCCGGCAGCCGCGGCCCCCGCCTTGCGGTCAAGATGGTTCAGGATGTGATGGCTGGCCTCGTGCCCGACCACGAAGGCGATCTCGTCGCCGTTCCGGGTCGCCGCGATCAGCGACAGGGTAAAGCCCACGATCGGCCGGCCGCTGTCATCGACGGTCTGGAAGGCATTGGGTTCAAGCCCCGGCCGGTCATCAACGACGAACTGGAAGTCACAGTTGATCGGCTGGGTGCGCCGCTGCAGGCATTCACGCTCGACCGCGGGCTCCATCCGGCGCATGACCGCGATGAAGGTGCGCGCGGTCCCCTCGGGCGAGCCGTCATTGCGGTAATCCGGCGCCGGTCCGGTTCCCGGCGCGGGGGGCTGGCCCCGGGTCTGTTCGACCGGGATCGGCGCACAGGCCGACAGGGCCAGAAGCCCGGCCAGAATGGCGCCCGTTACCCGCCGCATGGTGATGCCCCTGCTCATGGCTTCGCCTCGTGACATGCCGAAGCCGCGTTGTTCGCGGCTTTCATGTCAGCTTATCGCGCCGGTTTCCCGTGTGCAAACCCCGCCGGGTTGCCGTGCCCGCCGCTTCGCGCGATTGTCACGGCAACGCAAGGAGACCGGAATGTTCACCATCGAGCATGACTTCGACGCCACCGTCATCACCCTGATCGACGAGGCCGAGCCGAACACACGCCCCCTGAACGAGGATGTCGTCATCCTGACCTTCGACGACCGGGTGGTGGTCGAGCAGATGAACCCCGAGGGCGACGAGGTCGCCCGGATCGTCTTCACCCTGCAGCAACTGACCGAACTGCGCCTGGCCCTGAACCTGCCCGAAGGAAACTACCGGCTGGAAAACCGGTCCGATTAATCCAGCCGGAACAGCTTGTCGCGCGAACTGGCACCGCGCACCAGGACCAGCCGCGACTTGGCCACCCCCATGGCCTTGGCCAGCAGCCTGACGACCGCGTCGTTGGCCTTGCCATCCTCGGGCGGCGCGGTCACATGGACGCGGATCACGCCGTCATCGAGGCTGACGGCATTGCGCCGCGCCCGGGGCGTGACCCGCAGCGCGATCAGTTCTCCCTGCCGCGCCAGATGCGATAGATCGGTCATGGGCGCAGCTTTGCCCGGCTGCGGTCCGGGGGCAAGACATGACGGCTTGCACGCCCGCCCGTCCTCTGTGAAAACGGCGGCGCCCGCCCTGCTCGGGCCAGGATGAAGGAGACGCGCATGGATCACCGCAACGACGCCGCATTGGGCTTTCTCGCGACGCGCCGCTCGCATCCGCCGAAGACGCTGAGCGGACCCGCCCCCGACCGGGCCGAGATCCTGCGCCTGCTGACGCTGGCCGCGCGCGCGCCCGATCACGGCAAACTGGAACCATGGCGATTCGTCGTGCTCGAGCGTGCGGCGCTGGACCGGATGGCCCCGGTCCTGCACCGCGAGATGCTGGCCGAGGGACAGGATGCGGCGGCAGCGGACAAGGCCGCCTCGGCCTTTGCCTCGCCGGTCATCGTCGCAGTGATCTCGGCCCCCGTACCCGGCACGAAGATCCCGGCATGGGAGCAGATCCTGTCGGCAGGCGCGGTCTGCCTCGGCCTGCTGAACGCGGCGCTGGCCTCGGGCTGGGGTGCGGCCTGGCTGACGGGTCACGCGGCGGTCAGCGAGGCGTTCGGCCGCGCCCATCTGGGCCTGCGCGAAGGCGAGCGCGTGGCCGGGCTGATCCATATCGGCAGCCGCGGCGCAACCCCGCCCGAACGCCCCCGCCCCGACATCGGCGCAAAGACAAGCTGGCTGGAATGATCGTTCCGCGGGCGCTTGCGCTTGGCTGCAGCGACCTGCTGCGGCCAAGAATCCTGTCGCTGGCCTTGGCCGGCGTCGGGCTAACGCTGCTTCTGTTCGTCGTCCTTCAGGCCGGCGCCTTCTGGCTGATCCGCCTGCTGGCCCCGGACAGCCTGTCGCTGCCCTGGATCGGCACGGTCGAGGTCGCCGGCGCCCTGTCCTGGGGATCGCTGGCGCTGTTCCCGCTGATGGGCTTCTTCCTGATGGCGCCCGTGGCCGCAGGATTCGCCGGCCTGTTCACCGAGCGGGTGGCCGAGGCCGTCGAGGCGATCCACTATCCGTCGCGCCGTGGTCAGCCGCTGGATTTCATGGACGGGCTTCTGGAAGCGCTTGCGGTGATGGCGGCGGTCATCGGCGTGGCGCTGCTGTCACTGATCCTGACGCCGTTTCTGGGACCGCTGGCGCCGATCCTGTTCTATGCCGCGAACGGCTGGCTGCTGGGGCGCGAGTTCTTCCAGATGGCGGCGCGCCGACACCTGCAGGAAGCGCAGGCGACCGAAATCCGGCGCCGCAACATCGGCACGATCACCGCGGCGGGTGCCCTCGTCGCCATCGCCCTGACGATCCCGGTGCTGAACATCGCGGTGCCGCTGCTGGCAGCGGCCGCCTTCACCCACCTGTTCCACCTTGTCAGCGGAACAGCCGGTCCAGATCCGCAATATCGTCGCGGCTGATGATCCCGCCGAGGATGATCCAGGCCAGAACCGCCCAGATTGCCGCCGCGATCAGCGTGGTCAGCACCAGCTTGCGCCGCCACGGCGGATCGGCGGGCGCCCCCGCCGGGGTGCCCGGCACCACCTCGCCGGCGTCCTGCTGGCTGCGCTGGCCGATGGGCATGACCACGAACAGGGTCAGAAACCACAATACGGCATAGAGAATGATGCCGCCGGTCAGGTTCATCAGACCTGCTCCAGCTCGATCAGGCAGCCGTTGAAATCCTTGGGATGCAGGAACAGCACCGGCTTGCCATGGGCGCCGATCTTCGGCTCGCCCGTGCCAAGGACCCGGGCGCCCTCGGATTTCAGCTTGTCGCGCGCGGCCAGGATATCCTCGACCTCGAAGCACATGTGATGGATGCCGCCCGAAGGGTTCTTGTCCAGAAACCCCGCGATCGGGCTGTTCTCGCCAAGCGGATAGAGCAGTTCGATCTTGGTGTTGGGCAGTTCGATGAACACCACGGTCACGCCGTGATCCGGCTCGTCCTGCGGCGCGCGCACCGTCGCGCCCAGGGTATTGGCATATTGCGCAGCCGCGGCCTCAAGATCGGGCACGGCAATGGCGACATGGTTCAGACGTCCGATCATGGCGACCTCCATTTTCGGGCCTTCTTAGGCGCTTCGGCCACCGAGCGAAAGGGAAACCGGGCGCCGTTAACCGCTTCTTAGGGAAGAGCCGCTTATCTGGGTCGAAAGTCATTTGGCGCGGGAACACGAGATGCTGACCGATCTTGGGGCTGGACCGAAAGAAACCCTGCCGTTGTGGCGCATGTCGCTGCCGGGGCGTCCGCTGACCGGCCTGACCGTGCTTGTGGTCGAGGATTCGCGTTTCGCCAGCGAGGCGGTGCGCCTGCTCTGCCTGCGGTCGGGGGCGCGGATCCGGCGCGCCGACTGCCTCCGTTCGGCGGCAAGACACCTGCAGACCTACCGGCCCGCCGTCGTCATCGTCGATCTCGGGCTGCCGGATGGCGACGGCGCCGGGCTGATCCGCCAGATCACCGCGACCGAACCGCGGGTGCCGGTGGTCCTCGGCATCTCGGGCGATCCGCAGGCGGGCGACGCCGCGATGAAGGCCGGGGCGGACGGCTTCCTGCCCAAGCCCGTCGAAAGCCTCGCGGTTTTCCAGCAGGCGATCCTGTCGGCGCTGCCGGCCGAAGCCCGCAGCATCGGACCGCGGGCGCTGCCCGATGATCTGATCCAGCCCGATACCTCGGGTCTGCGCGACGACCTGACCCATGTCGCCGAAATCCTGTCGAATGCCCACGATACTGCCGCCATCGACTATATCGCCCGCTTCCTTGCCGGTGTCGCCCGCTCGGCGCATGATACCGCGCTGGAAGAGGCCGCGACGGCGCTGGCCCGTGATCATCAGGCCGGCCATGCCCTGGCCGCCGATCTGGCCCGGATCAGCGGTCTGGTCCAGGACCGGCTGGCGACCGTGGCCGAGATGTAGGGTCCGCACGGCTTCCGAACGGCTTGCCGATCCCTCGGGAAGCGCGGAAGCAAAGATCGGCATACATTCGCATACCATTTGCGAATCCCGTTGTTGCGGTCTAGTAATCGCGGCGAAACCGCGAGGGAGCCATGCGATGACCAAGACCCGCACCGAGACCGACAGCTTCGGCCCGCTGGAAGTCGATGCCAGCAAATACTGGGGTGCACAGACCCAGCGTTCGATCATGAACTTCCCCATCGGCTGGGAGCGGCAGCCGGTTGCGGTGATCCGCGCCCTGGGCGCGATCAAGCTGGCGGCGGCACGGGTCAATCAGGCCAGTGGCGATCTGGATCCGGGCATCGGCAAGGCGATGGAACAGGCCGCGACCGAGGTGTTCGAAGGCCGGTTCGACGACAATTTCCCGCTGGTCGTGTGGCAGACGGGTTCGGGCACGCAGTCGAACATGAATGCCAACGAGGTGGTCAGCAACCGCGCCATCGAGATCCTCGGCGGCGAGCTGGGCAGCAAGAAGCCGGTTCACCCGAACGATCACTGCAACATGGGCCAGTCCTCGAACGACACCTTCCCGACCGCGATGCATGTCGCCATCGGCATGATGGCCCGCGACGTGCTGATCCCGGGCCTCGAAAAGCTGCACAAGGCGCTGGTGGCGAAATCCGAGGAATTCAAGGACATCATCAAGATCGGCCGGACCCATACGCAGGACGCGACGCCGCTGACCCTGGGACAGGAATTCGGCGGCTATGCCCATCAGGTGAAGATGGGGATCGAGCGCGTCAGGCTGGCCCTGCCGCAGATCTATGAACTGGCGCAGGGCGGCACCGCCGTCGGCACGGGCCTCAACACCAGGAAGGGCTGGGACACGGCCATCGCCGCCGAGATCGCGAAGATCACCGGCCTGCCCTTCGTCACCGCGCCGAACAAGTTCGAGGCGCTGGCCGCCCATGACGCGATGGTGTTCTTCTCGGGCGCGCTGAAGACCGTCGCCGCCTCGCTGTTCAAGATCGCCAACGACCTGCGGCTTCTGGGCTCGGGGCCGCGCTCGGGCCTGGGCGAGCTGATCCTGCCCGAGAACGAGCCGGGCAGCAGCATCATGCCGGGCAAGGTGAACCCGACCCAGGCCGAGGCGCTGACCATGGTCTGCGCGCATGTGATGGGCAATGACGCCGCCGTCACCTTCGCCGGGTCGCAGGGCCATTTCGAGCTGAATGTCTATAACCCGATGATGTCCTACAATGTCATCCAGTCGATGCAGCTTCTGGGCGACGCGGCGGGCAGCTTTACCGACAACATGGTGGCGGGCACGCAGGCCAATACCGCCCGGATCGACAAGCTGATGAAGGAATCGCTGATGCTGGTCACGGCATTGGCCCCGACCATCGGCTATGACAACGCCACCAAGGTCGCCAAGACCGCGCACAAGAACGGCACCACCCTGCGCGAAGAGGCGATCGCGCTTGGCTTCGTCGATGGCGAGACCTTCGACAGGATCGTCCGGCCCGAGGACATGATCGGCCCGAAAGGGTGATCGCCGCGATCCCGCAACTGATGTTCCAGGGCGCGATGGCCGATGCCATTGCGCTCTGGTCCCGCGCCTTCCCCGACATGCAGGTCGAGAGACTGGACGGCGACGACAGGCCGACCCGCGTGCGGGCCCTGATCGCCGGGCAGCCGCTGATCCTGTTCGACAGCCCGCCGGTGCATGATTTCGGCTTCACACCGTCAATCTCGCTGCTGATCAGCTGCGAGGAGGCCGCCGATGTGGATCGCCTCGCCGCGATTCTGGACGAAGGCGGGCAGGTCTTCATGCCGCTGGATGAATATCCCTTCTCGCCGCGCTATACTTGGGTCGCCGACAGGTTCGGCGTCAGTTGGCAGATCATGCTGGCAGCGGAGGGAGGCCCATGACCAAGATCGTCAATTTGCGGCAGGCCCGCAAGCAGCGCGACCGTGCCGAGCGCCTGGCCGAGGGCGACGCCAATGCCGCGAAGTTCGGCGAGTCCCGGAACGCGCGCAACACCCGCAAGGCCGAGGCCGAGCGCAGCGCCCGGACGCACGAGGCCCATCGGCGCGATGACGCGTGATCTGCCCCCGATGACGCCGCCGATGAAACGGTCGGTGACGATTGACGGGCACCGGACCTCGGTGTCGCTGGAAGACGCCTTCTGGACCGCGCTCGGTCGGGCGGCAGAGGCGCAGGAGATCACCCGTGCCGTGCTGATCGGCCGCATCGACCACGCCCGCCCGCCCGAAGTGGGGCTGGCCACCGCGATCCGGCTGTTCGTCCTGGCCGAAGCAGAGGCCGGATCTCTCGAACAGGCATCCGAAGGCCCGCGCCCCTAGAGTCTTTCGCCCAAACGCTGGATCGTTTGTACTTCCGCTGGATTGTTGACCGTAATTCCTTTCAATCAGGGAGGGTTTGTCGGTGACGTCCCTGGGGGTGGTGTAGCTAGGAAGCGCAGTGGTCATCGGCGCTTTCCGGTTGGGTCTCGTTTTGGGTCTCGTTGTCGATACCGGCTCCTGCTCGGAAGGACCACCGATGACCGACGACATGATGAACCTGCGTGCGCTCGTGGAGAAGAGCGCGGATGACGCGCGGGGCACCGCTGCGACGAGGCTTCTTGAGGTGGGGGCTGACCTGAAGGAAATCGCCAAGCATATGGGGTGGTCGATCAAGCACGCCGCCGAGGTGATCGAGCGCTATGTCGTCCTGTCGCCAGCCATGTCGGACAGCCTCGCGGAGGAGCTGCGGCAGGCCGAATCCAGAACAAAGGTGTAAAAGACTTTGTAAAACGGAGTTCTTGAAAACAAGCCAAGTGTTGGTCGGGGCGAGAGGATTCGAACCTCCGGCCTACGGTACCCAAAACCGTCGCGCTACCAGGCTGCGCTACGCCCCGACGACGACGCTTCTAGCGGATCGGCCGGGCCGGGAAAAGGGGCATCAGCGGCAGGGCCAGGCCGCAAGGGAAGGGTCGAGGCGCGGATGCGCCATCGGCTGGCCCGGTGCCAGCCCGAGGCGCAGGGCCTCGCCGCCCGCGATCTCAAGCACCATCAGGCGCTCGGGGTCGGGATCGCCCGGCGCCGCGCCGGGAACCGGCGTCTCATCCAGTGGTTGCGCCTCGCGCTTGACATGACGGATCACGCCCTTCTCATCCAGAAAGATCATGTCCAGCGGAATCAATGTATTGCGCATCCAGAAGGACAGTTCCGCCGGCTCGTCATAGATGAACAGCATCCCCTCGCCCGCAGGCAGGCTGCGGCGATACATCAGACCCTGGCCGCGCTCCTCGACCGTATCGGCGATCTCGATCCGGAATGTCTCGGTCCCCTCGGAGGTCAGAAAGATCGCCCGATCCGGCGCGCAATCCGCTGGCGGCGGAGCCGCCGCGACGGAAGTACCGGCCAGGATCAGGGCGGACAGCACCGAAAGAGCGCGCAGCGTCCCTTGGCAAGATCGGGGCTTGCCCCGCAGCCTATTCGGCCACATGCGCGACATGCGCGAGAAATTCGTCCCGGTCTTCGATATCGTGCCGCGGCGGCGCCGGGGTCAATGCAAGATCGGACTGGTCGCCCCCGCGATGCCAGCTGGTGATCTGCGCCGCCATCAGGCCGCGCGGCCCCTCGACCACGCGGATACCGATCGCCTCGCCGATCGCCAGATCGGAAAACCCGGAATGGCGCAGGACCTCGACATGGATGAAGACATCATCGGGGTGGCCGAAGATATTGGCGAAGCCGAAGCCCTTGCCCTTGTCGAACCATTTGACCCGCGCCGGGCGCAGGGGCAGCGATTCGAGATGCTCGATCACCGTGCTGTCGATATCCGCGATGGGCGGGGTGCCATCGCTGGCGGGGGGCTCGATCTCGACCACCTCGCTGGCCTGCAGGCCGCGCGCGGTCGGCTGCACCCAGGCGGTCACCCGCGACTGGTCCGCAACCGAACTGCGGCCGAAATTCCGCAACACATTGGCGTGCAACAGGATATCAGGCCCGCCATCACTGTTCAGGATGAAGCCATAACCCTTGGCCGGGTCAAACCACTTGACCTGGCCCGAGATCAGCTTCATGCCGCTTTCTTCCGTCATCATCTCACCGTTATCGCGCAACTCGTACGCCATCTTGAACACTACGCCTCGATGCCAAATGGTTCAATCGCCTTGACTGCCGGAAAATCATGCGGAGATAGGTGTTTGTTCATATAGCTTACCATAGCAATCATCAATTTTCGACCCGGAACCCCAATCGGTCAAGCCTCAAGGGCACAATCGTTGTACCTCCCAGCGGCAATCCGCCACCTTGCTCCATCTGAAGCGATCGTGCAAGCGAAACGCTCCGTCGCTCCAGAATTCGATCTGCACCGGTGCGATGCGAAAGCCACCCCAATAGGGCGGGCGCGGCGGGTTGGTTCCGTGGACCAGGCCCTGTCTCGCGGCCGCGGCCATCAAACTGGTGCGGCTGTCCAGCGGGCGTGACTGCCGCGAGGCCCATGCCCCAAGCCGGCTCTGCAGCGAGCGGCTGGCGAAATAGGCATCGGCCTGCGGCCCCTCCTCGCGCGTGACGGTGCCGCGCACCCGGATCTGGCGGCGCAGCGACTTCCAGTGCATCACGAAGGCCGCCTTGCCGGTGGCGGCGATCTGCTGGCCCTTGGCGCTGTCGTAATTGGTGTAGAAGACGAAGGCGCCCTCGGTCCCGGCGCCCTCGATATCCTTCAGCAGCACCATCCGCGCGTCGGGCAGGCCCTCGGCATCCACGGTCGCCAGCGCGATGGCATTGGCGTCGTTCGGCTCGACCGCCTCGGCCTCGGCCAGCCAGGCACGGGCGATGGCGAACGGGTCGTCGCCCGCAAAGATTCCGGTCCGGTCGCTCATCATCGCCCCCTTGCGCTTGATGCGGCAGCACTCTTGGCCTAATCACGTCTAAAAGGGTTGAAAGCGCGAGGGGCAGCACATGTCAAGCGAGCAGCATGCCGGTCTGATGGCCGGGAAACGCGGTCTCATCATGGGGCTGGCCAATGACAAGTCCATCGCCTGGGGGATCGCGAAAGCGCTGGCCATGGAGGGCGCGGAGCTTGCCTTCTCCTATCAGGGCGAGGCGCTGAAGAAACGGGTCGAGCCGCTGGCCGCGCAGCTGGGCTCGAATCTGGTCCTGCCCTGCGATGTCGGCGACGAAGCCTCGATCGACGGGCTGTTCGACGCGCTGACCGACGGTTGGGGCGGCCTCGACTTCCTTGTTCACGCCATCGGCTTTTCCGACAAGGATCAGCTGCGCGGCCGCTATGCCGACACGACCCGCGACAATTTCATGATGACCATGGACATCTCGGTCTATTCCTTCACCGCCGTCGCCAAGCGCGCGGCGGCGCTGATGCCGGCCGGGGGCAGCATGCTGACCCTGACCTATTACGGCGCCGAGCGGATCATGCCGCATTACAACGTCATGGGCGTCGCCAAGGCCGCGCTCGAGGCCAGCGTGCGCTATCTGGCCGAGGATTTCGGCAAGGACGGGATCCGCGTCAATGCCATCTCGGCCGGGCCGATCAAGACGCTGGCCGCCAGCGGCATCGGCGATTTCCGCTATATCCTGAAATGGAACGAGCTGAATTCGCCCCTGCGCCGCAATGTCACCACCGACGATGTCGGCAATTCGGCGCTGTACCTGCTGTCGCGTCTGGGCGCCGGCGTCACCGGCGAGACCCATCACGTCGATGCTGGCTATCACATCGTCGGAATGAAGGCGGTGGACGCGCCCGACATCTCGACCATCAAGAAGGACTGACCGGCGGGCTTTGGAACCGGCCGGGCTGGCAGGGGCGCATCATGCTGCAGGTCACGGCCGACCAGATCAGCCTGTTCGTGGCGACGCTGGCCGTGGCGATCCTGTCGCCCGGCCCCGGCATCATCGCCGTCAGCCAGTCGGCCTTTGCCATGGGGCGGCGGCGCGCCCTGCCCTATGCCTGGGGTCTGGCGCTTGGTGCCTCGCTGTGGTGTCTGGCCGCCCTGCTGGGGCTGACGGTGCTGTTCCGGGTCTTTCCCTGGACCTTCACCGCGCTGAAATTCCTTGGCGGCGCCTATCTGGTCTGGGTGGCCTGGAAGATGTGGCGCCACGCCCCCGATCCGCTGCCCGATCCGGCCGAATCGCGGCTGGGGATGAGCTTCTGGGGCGGCATGGCGCTGAACCTCTCGAACCCCAAGCCGGCGCTGTTCTATTCCGCCGTGCTGCTGTCGATCTTTCCCGCGACGCTGTCCCTGGCCGACAAGGCGGCGATCTATGCCACCGCCCTGTCGGTCGAGTTGAGTTTTTATACGGCACTGGCCTGCCTGATGGCTTTGCCTTTGCTGCGGCGGCGCTATTATGCGGCAAAGTTCTGGATCGACCGCGGCGCCGGGCTGGCCATTGGCCTGCTGGGCCTGTCGCTGATCCTGCGGCACTGAACCGAGAGAGGACCAAGGATGGATCGCCTGCCCCATGAGAAGGGATTTCACGTCAGCTGGGACCAGCTGCACCGCGATGCGCGCGCGCTGGCCTGGCGGCTGGACGGGACCGCCTGGCGGGCGGTGGTGGCGGTGACGCGCGGCGGGCTGGTGCCGGCGATGATCGTCGCGCGCGAACTGGACATCCGCACGATCGACACGATCTCGATCCGGTCCTACAAGGGCGTCGGCGCCGAGGCCGGCCAGGGCGAGCTGGAGGTTCTGAACCGCCCGGATCCCGAACTGATGCGCGATGGCGAGGGCATTCTGGTGGTCGACGATCTGGTCGATTCCGGGCGCACGCTGGAACTGATCCGCGAGATGCTGCCCAAGGCCCATTTCGCCACCGTCTATGCCAAGCCCAAGGGCAGGCCGATGGTGCAGAGCTATATCACCGAGGTCAGCCAGGATACCTGGATCTTCTTCCCCTGGGACATGGCGCTGCAATATGTCCAGCCCTATCGCGGCGAGGATTGAGAAAGCCCGCGCGAGGGGCGGCCGGCAAACCTCCGCCGGACCTTCATTGTCGGATGGAACCATCTGATTAATTTCAGATAATTACAACATGACGGGTGCCTTTCCTCAGCTCTGAGGCACCGCCTCCGGGCGAAGTCCTGCCCGCCACATTCAACCCGCAGGAACCCGTGACGGGTGCCGGTCATTTGGTCCCCGAAGCGCGTCGCCGGCCGTGCCGGTGCCGCGTATGGACCACAATGGAGGATGAAGATGCGCAAGCTTCTCATGACCACGATCATCGCTCTGCCGCTGGCGATCGGCCCTGCCCTCGCCCAGGATGCGGCGGGCACGGACGATCCGGCGATGCCCGGCGAGGCGACCACCCTGCCGGCCGATCCGGCGGCGGGCACGACCGAAATGACCGCCGATCCCGCGGCCGCGCAGGAGGCGATGGCGGCCGAGGTGGCTGCCAGCGGCAAGGTTGCCCAGCAGCAGGCCGCGAATGAACTGCGTCTGGACTGGATCACCGACGCCACCGTGACCGCCCCCGACGGCAGCGGCATCGGCGATATCAACGACCTGATCGTCGATGGCGAGACCGGGCAGATGATCGCGGCGATCATCGGGGTCGGCGGCTTCCTCGGCATCGGCGAAAAGCAGATCGCGGTGCCCTTCGACCAGTTGACGGTCAATTACGACGCGCAGGAAATCACCAGCGACCTGACCAAGGAAGAGGCCGAGGCGGCCCCGGAATACGTTTTCCGCGAACGTGAGGCCGCGCCTGCGCTGACCCCGGTTCCGGCGACCGTCGATCCGGCCGCAGAACCCGCGCCGGCGACCGACGCCATGCCGATGGAAGGCGGCGCGATGGACGGCGAGATGCCGATGGAGGCTGAAACCATGGGCACGGATGCCATGGAGACGCCCCCGACCGAGGCCGAACCCATGGAACGCGCGGTCGAGGGCGCCCCGGCCGACCCGGCCGGCAACTGACACCGGCAATCCCGTCCCGTCCGATGATCTGCCGGCGGCCCCCCTCGCGGGGGCCGCTTTCGCGTTTCAGCCGTTGCCGCGCACGAATCTGGCCGCACCTTCGGCCGCACGCTGCAGGGCGCGGCTCTTGTTCACGGTTTCCTCGAACTCGGCCTCGGGGTCGCTGTCATAGACCACCCCGCCGCCCGCCTGGATATACAGCGCGCCATCCTTCACCACCCCGGTGCGCAGGGCGATGCACATGTCCATCTCGCCATTGGCGGCGAAATAGCCGACCGCGCCGGCATAGACACCGCGCTTCTCGGGCTCCAGTTCGTCGATGATCTCCATCGCCCGGACCTTCGGCGCGCCCGAGACGGTGCCGGCCGGCAGCCCGGCCAGCAGCGCCGACAGGGCATCCTCGCCCTCGCGCAACTCGCCCACCACGTTCGAGACGATATGCATGACATGGCTGTAACGCTCGATGGTGAATTGCTCGGTCGGGCGCACGGTGCCGGTCCTCGCCACCCGGCCGACATCGTTGCGGCCCAGATCCAGCAGCATCAGATGTTCGGCCAGTTCCTTCTGATCGGACAGCAGATCGGCCTCAAGCGCCCGGTCCTCGGCCTCGTCGGCGCCGCGCGGACGGGTGCCGGCGATCGGACGGACGGTCACCTCGCCGTCGCGCAGCCGCACGAGGATCTCGGGGCTGGCGCCGACGATCTGGAAACCGCCCATGTTCAGGAAGAACATGAAGGGCGACGGGTTGGTGCGGCGCAGCGACCGATAGAGCGCGAAGGGCGGCAGCGGAAAATCCATCCGCCAGCGCTGCGAGGGCACGACCTGGAAGATGTCGCCCGCGCGGATATAATCCTTGGCGCGCTCGACCGCGGCCAGATAGCCGGGCCGGGTGAAGTTCGACACCGGCTCGCCCACGGCGGCATCATGGCCGAGGGCGCGCGGCTCGGATGGCTGCCGGTCCAGCGAGCGCAGCGCGTCCATGACCCGTTCTGCGGCGCGGCTATAGGCGGCGCGGGCATTGTCGGATCCGTCGTGCCAGGCCGGCGCGCACAGCGTCACCTCGCCCTTGACTCCGTCCAGCACGGCGACGACCGAGGGCCGCATCAGCATCGCATCGGGCAGGTCCAGCGGGTCGGGGTTCACATCGGGCAGATGTTCGACCAGCCGGATCATGTCATAGCCCAGATAGCCGAAGAGGCCGGCGGCAACGGGGGGGACGCCCTCGGGCATGGCCTCGATCCGGCTTTCCGCGATCAGCGCCCGCAGGCTGTCCAGCGCCGGCCCGTCCTCGGGTGCGAACTCGTCCGAGAACCGCGCCTGCCGGTTGATCCGGGCGCGGCCGTCACGGCAGTCCCAGATCAGGTCGGGCTTCATGCCGACGATGGAATAGCGGCCGCGCACCTCGCCCCCGGTCACCGATTCCAGCATGAAGGACATCGGCGCGGCCTCGGCCAGCTTCAGCATCAGGCTGACCGGCGTATCCAGATCGGCGGCCAGACGGATCGTCACAAGCTGGTTCTGCCCGGCCTTCCACGCGGTCTCGAAGGCCGGGAAATCGGGGGTCAGATCCATCACTACTGGACCTGCGCATTGATGGCGTTGATCGCCGACTGGTTCAGTTGCAGCCCGCCCTCGATCTGGGCGGCGCGGGCGTAATAGTCGAACAGATCGGCCTGCAGCGCCTGGCCAAGGCGCTGGCCGATGATGTCGATCACCCGCAGCGCCTCCTCGTCCTGAAGATCGGCCGCGTGAACGGCGTCGAGGCGCAGCAGGAAGACCCGCCCCTCGGCATCGACGATCTCGATCTCGCCGGGCTGGGCGATGGTGAACGCGCGCTGGACCAGATCCACGGGCACCCCGTCGATCCAGCCATCGCGGCGCAGGCCGGTCTCGATGGTCCAGGGCGCGGGCAGGGTCTCGGGGGTCGGCTGCGGCTCGGTGACGGCGTCCGGCCCGGCCTCGGCGGGGATCTCGGGCGTGGCAACGCGCGAGGCGGCATCGGCCGGCGGCATCGCCTCGGGCGGCGGGGCCGCCGCTGCGGTGGCCTCGACCTTTTCCTCTTCCGCCATCGCCAGCAGCTGGCGCCGGACCTCGGCCTGATGCCAGTCCTCGGCCACCCGGTCACGGACCTCGTCGAAGGCGATCAGCGCCGGCGGCACGATCTCGTCAAGGCGCAGGGCGAAGACGCCGCCGTCATCCAGCAGGAACAGTTCCGGAAAGTCCGAGGCGGTCACCGCGGCCGCCGCGTCGCGGAAGGCCGGATAGCCGGCGACGCCACCCTCGGGCCGGTTCCCGTCGCTTGGCCAGTCGATCTGGCCCAGTTGCATCGCGGTTTCCTCGGCCACCTCTTCCAGCGTCGCCCCGCCCGCAAGCAGATCCTCGAAATCCGCCATGCGGTCCTCGATCATCCGGGTGGCGCGATCCGCCGCCGCCTCGGCGCGCAGATCGTCGCGAGCCTCCTCGAAGCTGACCTCGACCGGATCGAGTATCCCGTTCATGGCAAAAAGTGCTGCCCCGAGATCGGTTTCGATCGGTCCGACGACTTCCGGCTGGCTCAGTGCGAAGATCGCCGCGCCGGCGGCGCCAAGCTCCTCGCGGGTCATCTCGCCCAGATCGACATCCTCAAGCGTCAGCCCGCGCTGCAGCACGAAGGTCTCGAACGGTTCTTCGCCGGCGTCGATCTTCGCCTTCGCCTCGGCCGCCGCTTCGGGGGTCGGGAAGACCAGCCGGCTGACCAGTCGCCGTTCGGGCTGCCGGTACTGGTCGATATTCTGGTCATAGACGGCGCGCAGCGCATCCTCGTCCAGCTGCACCTCTTCGGCCAGCATCTCGGGCGTCAGCCAGACATAGGTCAGCTTGCGGATCTCGGGGGCGGTGAACCGGTCGGCATTGGCCTGATGCCAGGCCGTCAGCGTCGCCTCGTCGGGATCGGCCACGGGGGCGGGCAACTGGTCTTCGGTCAGTTCGTGCCAGGCGATATCGCGGGTCTCCAGCAGCCACTGGGCGCTTTGCTCGACCATCGCGTCGGGGGCGACGACACCGCCGGTGACGGCGGCCTGAATCAGCAGCCGCGCCTCGTCCTTGCGGACCTCGGCCTCGAACTCGGCCTCGGACAGGCCCTCGCGGTTCAGGATCTGGGCATAGGCGGTGCGGTCGAAACTGCCATTCGGACCCTGAAAGACCTCGCTGTTCAGAATCGCCTGCCCGACCCGGTCATCCCCGACCGAGACGCCCAGACGCCGCGCCTGTTCCTCCAGCGCGGCACCGGTGAAAAGCTGCGCCTGCACGGCCTGCGGCAGGCCCACCGCCTGCGCCTGCGCCATGCTGACCGGCTGGCCGGTCTGGCTGCGATAGGCATTCATCTGGCGGACCATGGCGCGGTAATACTGATCCGCCGTCACCTTGGTCTCGCCGACCGAGCCGATCTCGGCCGAGCCGCCCGAAAAGCTGGTCACGCCGAAGCCGCCCAACCCCAGAATGAGAAGACCCATCAGGATCCAGACGATGGTCGATTTTCCTTGCGTACGCAGGTTCTTCATGCCGCGGCCTTCCTTGGGGTCGTCTTCGCGCCGTCTTTAGGACGGGCGCGGGGCCGCGACAAGCCTTCAGGGACGGAACCGGCGCAGCCTCTCGGCCAGTTGTACGATTCCGTCCGAATCGACATTGGCGAAGGCCAGCCGGAAATGACCCCTGCCGACGGGATCGTCCGGGGGCGTGAACATGGTTCCGGGCAGCGCGAGGATGCCGGCCTCGCGCACCAGCCGCAGCGCCAGATCGGCCGAGCTTTCGGCGAAGGGATGGGCGATCCAGGCGAAATAGGCGCCCGCAGTTTTCAGCTGCCAGCCGGGCACCGCCGCCAGCGCCCGCCGGGTCGCCGCGCATCGCGCAAGGATTTGAGCGCGTTCGCCGGCCAGCCAGTCGCGCAGATGCCGCATCCCCCAGAGCGCGCCGATCTGGCCCAGCTGCGAGGTCGAGATGGCCACGGTGTCGAGGAACTTCTCGGCCTGCGCCAACCGCGCCCCGGCGGCAATCATCGCCCCGACCCGGTGTCCGGTCAGGCGATAGGCCTTGGAAAAGGAATAAAGCTGGATCAGCGTCTCGTCCCATCCGGGCCGAGTCAGCAGATCATGGGGCGCGCCCGCGCGGCTGTCGAAGTCGCGATAGGTCTCGTCAAGGATCAGTGCGATCCCGTGACGCCGTGCCAGATCGAAGAAGGCACCGACAAGCCCGGCGGGATATTCGGCGCCCGAGGGGTTGTTCGGCGTCACCAGCACGATGGCGCGGGTCCGGGGACCGACCAGCGCCTCGGCCCGGCCGGGGTCAGGCAGCAGGTCGGCGCCGCAGGGTAGGACCCGCGTGATCAGGCCCTGCATGTCCAGCCACATCTTGTGATTGAAATACCACGGCGTCGGCAGGATCACCTCGTCCCCCGGCGCGGCCAGCGTCGAGATCGCCGTGCAGAAGGCCTGGTTGCAGCCCTGCGTGATCGCCACCTGCCCCGCCCCGACCGGCCCGCCGTAAGCGGCCGAGAACGCGGCCGCAACCGCCTCGCGCAGATCGGGATTGCCCAGCACCGGACCATAGAGATGCGCCTCGGGCCGGCTCAGCGCGGCTTCGGCGATGGCCTGGCGCAGGGCTTCGGGGGGCGGATCGACCGGCGCGGCCTGGCTGACATTGATCAGCGGACGGTCGGGGGGAAAGCTGACATCCTGCAGCCAGCGCCGCGCCTCCATCACCGGCGGCGGGAAGGTGGCCAGCAGCGCCGGATTCAGATGGGCCATGTCAGTTACGCTCCAGACTGCGCAGATCGGACAGATCCGGGGGCAGGGACAGGTCCAGCGCGGGTGTGGGCATGGCCGGTGTGGGCGCGGGCACGGACACCGGCACGGACGGGGCCGGCGTGGTCGCCGCCTGCGCGGTGCCGGCGGCGGTGGCCGGTTCCTCCGGTTTGGCCTGCGGCAGGCGCTGGTCCGGCGGCGCGGCGACCGGCAACGGCCCGGGCACCCGGTCGCGCTGGTCCGACGGTCCCAGTGCCGGCGCCAGTCCCAGCACCGGAAGATCCAGCCTGTCGGGGCGCGTGATCTGCGGTGTTGCCTCGCCGACGGCGGGCGATTGCGGCGCCGACCGGTCCTGCGGCGTTTCGGGGCGGGCATTGCTGCCGGTCACGGTGACCGGGGCGGGCTCAGCCGCCGGGGCGCGCACCGCCGGCGCGTCGCTTTGGTCCAGCCGCGCCGAGGGCACCGTCAGCGGCGTTGGCAGGCGCGGCACGACATCGCCGCCACGCCCGAATTCCGATCCCACCGGCAGACCGACCGCCTCGGCCTCGGGGCGCGCGCCCTCGGGCCGCGTCACCGGCGCGGCCGCCTCGACGGAAGGCAGGTCCTGCCCCGCCCCGGCGGCGGCGGATTCCGTCCCAGGCTCCGCTGCGGGGCTTTCGACGGCGGGCGCCTCATCCGCCGGGGCGGCCGTTTCCACCTCGGGCATGTCCGGTGCGGCCGGAACCGGCGCCTCTGCCGCTGCGGCGGGCTGGTCATCCGGCATTGCAGCCATGGGCGAGTCGTCGGGCGAAGGCGCGCCCGGGTCAACGCTGCCGGGCACCACCGCCTCGCCCGGCAGCGCAGGCGGTTCCGGTTCCGGCAGCGGCCAGACCAGCGACATCAGCACCAGAAGCCCGCCACCCAGTGCCGCGCCATGCCCCAAACCTGTCCAGAAACTGCGTGCCATGCGCCTCTTCTTTCCCCGGCCGGGCTTGACCCCCCGGCGCGCTTTGGCCCATCTATAGCGGACCCGTTTCCGGGGGGGAACCGCCCCCAAGCCAAGGCCTCCGCGATGATCCTTCTGATCGACAACTATGACAGCTTTACCTGGAACCTCGTGCATTATCTGGGCGAGGCCGGGGCCGAGGTGGTGGTGCATCGCAACGACAAGATCACCGTCGAGGAGGCGCTGGCGCTCTCGCCTGACGGCATCGTGATCTCTCCCGGTCCCTGCGATCCGGCGCAGGCGGGGATCTGCCTCGACCTGATCCGCGCCGCCGCCGAGCGCGGGATCCCGCTGCTGGGCGTCTGCCTCGGCCATCAGGCGATCGGCGAGGCCTTCGGCGGCAGGGTCGTGCGCGCCAACCGGATCCTGCACGGCAAGGTGGATGCGATCAGCCATGACGGCACCGGCATCTTCGCCGGCCTGCCCTCGCCCCTGAAGGCCACGCGCTATCACTCGCTGACGGTCGAGCCGGAAAGCCTGCCCAACTGCCTGCGCGTCACCGCGACCTCGGATGACGGCACGATCATGGGGCTGCTGCACGAGGCGCTGCCGGTCGAGGGCGTCCAGTTTCATCCCGAATCGATCGCCTCGGAACATGGCCACGAGATGATCGGCAATTTCCTCGCCCGCTGCCGCAAGGACGAAGCCGCCGCATGAGCACCGATATCCGCCCGCTGATCGGCATCGCCGCCAGCCGGCCGCTGACCGGCCCCGAGGCCGAGGCGGCCTTTTCGGCCCTGTTCGACGGGGCGGCGACGCCGGCGCAGATCGGCGGGCTGCTGATGGCGCTGCGGGTGCGCGGCGAGACCGTGGACGAGATCGCCGCCGCGGCGCGCGCCATGCGGGCGCGGATGAACCGCGTCCACGCCCCCGAAGGGGCGATGGACATCGTCGGCACCGGCGGCGACGGCAAGGGCACGCTGAACATCTCGACCGCGACTGCCTTCGTGGTGGCGGGCGCGGGCGTGCCGGTGGCCAAGCACGGCAACCGCAACCTCAGCTCGAAATCGGGGGCCGCCGATGCGCTGACCCAGACGGGCATCAACGTCATGGGCGGCCCGGCGGTGGCGCAGCAGGCGCTGGACCGCGCCGGCATCTGCTTCATGATGGCGCCGATGCACCATCCGGCCATGCGCCATGTCGGCCCGCCGCGGGCCGAGCTGGGCACGCGCACCGTCTTCAACCTGCTGGGCCCGCTGACCAACCCCGCCTCGGTGCGGCGCCAGTTGACCGGCGCCTTCTCGGCCGACTGGATCCGCCCGATGGCCGAGGTGCTGCAGGATCTGGGATCCGACGCGGCCTGGCTGGTCCATGGCAGCGACGGCACCGACGAGATCAGCATCGCCGGCGAAACCCGCGTCGCCGCGCTGCAGGACGGCACGATCAGCGAGTTCACCGTGACCCCCGAGGATGCCGGCCTGCCGCGCCATCCCTTCGAGGACATCATCGGCGGCGAACCCGCGCGGAACGCCGCCGCCTTCCGCGCGCTGCTGGACGGCCAGCCGGGCGCCTATCGCGATGCCGTCCTGCTGAATGCCGCCGCGGCGCTGCTGATCGCCGGCAAGGCGGCCGATCTGCATGAGGGGGCGGCCATCGCCGCCCAGTCCATCGACAGCGGTGCCGCCCGGGCGCGGCTGACGCAACTGGCCGAGGTGACCGGCCCGCCCGAAGCGCAGGCGTGACCCCGCCCCCGGCCTGGGCGCATCTGCCCTTCTTCCGCACCGACTGGCCGCCGATCCGCGCCCGACTGGAGGCCGCGCCCGGCTGGCTGCCCGGCCCCGGCCGGATTTTCGCCGCATTCGCCGCAGTCCCGCCCCAAAAGGTCAGGGTCGTGATCCTCGGACAGGATCCCTACCCCACGCCCGGCCATGCCAACGGTCTGGCCTTCTCGGTCGCCCCCGGCATCGCCCTGCCGCGCTCGCTGGCCAATATCTTTGCCGAATTGCAGGGCGATCTGGGTGCGGCCCCCGCCAGCGGCGATCTGTCGTCCTGGGCCGCGCAGGGCGTCCTGCTGCTGAACACCTCGCTGTCGGTCTTGCCGGGCAAAGCCGGCACCCATGCCGGCTGGGGCTGGGACCGCCTTGCCCGGCAGGCGATCGCCGAGGCGCAATCGCATGGTCCCATCGCCTTCCTGCTCTGGGGCAATCACGCCCGGAAGGCGGCCGCCGGCCTGCCGCGCCCGCAGGATCTGGTGATCGCCACCGCCCATCCCTCGCCGCTGTCGGCGCGGCGCGGCTTCTTCGGCAGCCGCCCCTTCAGCCGCATCAACGACTGGCTGGCCACGCAGGACCGCAGCCCCATCGAATGGATCTGATCCCCGGCTGGTCCCCCGGGGGAGCTCGGCAGGGCTGGCGGCACCGCCCCCTTCCCTCGCCGCCCACGGAGGGCTAGAAGCGGACCATGGATATTCTCGACAAGATCAGGGCCTACAAGCTGGACGAGATCGCCGCCGCCAAGGCGGCGCGTCCCTTGGCCGATATCGAAACAGCCGCCCGCGCCGCCGATGCCCCCCGCGGCTTTGCCCGCGCGCTGCGCGAAAGGGCCGCGACCGGCGCCGCCCTGATCGCCGAGATCAAGAAGGCCAGCCCGTCCAAGGGCCTGATCCGCGCCGATTTCGACCCGCCCACGCTGGCCCGCGCCTATCAGGCCGGCGGTGCCGCCTGCCTGTCGGTGCTGACCGATGCGCCCAGCTTTCAGGGCGCACCCGAATTCCTGACCGGGGCGCGCGCGGCCTGCGACCTGCCCGTGCTGCGCAAGGATTTCCTTTACGACAGCTATCAGGTGGCCGAGGCCCGCGCCTGGGGCGCCGACTGCATCCTGATCATCATGGCCTCGGTCGATGACGCGCTGGCGGCCGAGCTTGAGGACGCCGCCCGCCACTGGGGCATGGATGCGCTGATCGAGGTGCATGACGCCGCCGAACTTGACCGCGCGCTGCGCCTGAGATCACCGCTGATCGGGATCAACAACCGCAATCTCAAGACCTTCGATCTCAGCCTCGATGTGACCCGCGCGCTGGCGCCCCGCATTCCGGCCGACCGGGAGGTGGTCTGCGAAAGCGGCCTGTTCACCGCCGCCGATCTGGCCGCGATGATGCAGGTCGGCGCCCGCCGCTTCCTGATCGGCGAAAGCCTGATGCGGCAGGCCAATGTGACCGCCGCCACGCGGCAGATCCTCGATGTCAGAACCCAGGGTGCGGCATGAGCCTGACCCATTTCGACAGCGCCGGACAGGCGCATATGGTCGATGTCTCGGGCAAGCCCGAGACCGCGCGCGAAGCCGTGGCCGAGGGCTGCGTGATCATGTCGCCCGAAACCCTGGCTCTGGCCCAGGGCGGCGCCGCCAAGGGCGATGTTCTGGGCGTGGCGCGGCTGGCCGGGATCATGGGCGCCAAGCGCACATCCGAGCTGATCCCGCTCTGCCATCCGCTGCCGATCGCCAGGGTCGCGCTGGACCTGACCCCCGACCCGGCCCTGCCCGGCATCCGCGTCACCGCCACCGTCCGCACCACCGGCCGCACCGGCGTCGAGATGGAGGCGCTGACCGCCGTCTCGACCGCCTGCCTGACGGTCTATGACATGCTGAAGGCGGCCCAGAAATCCATGCGCATCGAGGGCATCCGGCTGCTGACGAAAAGCGGCGGAAAATCCGGCGACTACAGGGCAGACGAATGATATCGGTCGAAGAGGCGCTGAGCCGAGTGCTGGCACTGGCCGCCCCCCCCGAGGGCGAAACCGTCACGCTGGACGAGGCGGCCGGCCGTGTCCTGCTGGAACCTGCCGTCGCCCGGTTGACCCAGCCCCCCTTCGATTCCTCCGCGATGGACGGCTATGCGCTGCGCTCGGACGATCTGGGCGGGCCGCTGCGGATCATCGGGGAATCCGCCGCCGGCCATCCCTGGCGGGGCGAGGCCGCGCCGGGAACCGCCATCCGCATCTTCACCGGCGCCGCCGTGCCGGCGGGCTATGACCGCGTCATCATGCAGGAACACACCAGCCGCGCGCAGGATGTCCTGACCGTCACCGATCCGTCGGGCGGCCCGAATATCCGCAGGCGCGGCGGCGATTTCACGGCCGGCGATACGCTGGCGCCCGGCCGGCGCCTCTCTCCCGCCGATATCGGCCTTCTTGCGGCGATGAACGTGCCCGAGGTCACCGTCGCCCGCCGGCCCCGCGTCGCCATCCTCGCCGGCGGGGACGAGCTGGTGCGGCCCGGAACGCCCCCCGGCGAGGGCCAGATCATCAGTTCGAACGACCTCGCCATCGCCGCTCAGGTCCGCGAAGCCGGCGGCATCGCGCAGATCCTGCCCATCGCCCGCGATACCGAGACAAGCCTGCACGAGGGGTTCGAGGCCGCCCGGGGTGCCGATCTCGTGGTGACCATCGGCGGCGCCTCGGTCGGCGACCATGACCTGATCGGCAAGGTCGCCGCCGATCTCGGGATGGAGCGCGCCTTCTACAAGATCGCCATGCGCCCGGGCAAACCCCTGCTGGCCGGCAGGCTCGGCCCCGGCGCGATAATCGGCCTTCCGGGGAACCCCGTATCGGCAATGGTTTGCGGGACATTGTTCATGCAGCCTTTGATCCGGAAGATGCAGGGACTTGAGGATGTTTCCGCGCCGGAAAAGGCGCGGCTGGCGGTCGCCATTTCACCCGAGGGCGGGCGGCAGCACTATCTGCGCGCGACGCTGCAGGACGGCCCCGACCTGCCCCTGATCACCCCGTTTCCCAATCAGGATTCGGCCCGCCTGTCGCTGATGTCGCGGGCGGATGCGCTGCTGATCCGCCCCGCCGGCGACAGCGCCCGCGAACCCGGAGAGATCGTCTGCTTTCTGCGCCTGCCGCACTGAGGCTCTGGTGCGCATCATGGTTTTCGTACTGACGGGTCGGATTTCTCCGGAGAACCATGCATCGACAGGTAAAAAACGCGAAAAGACATACGTTTATCGCGGCAAGGTTCTACTCTGCCGACTTTCGCTGCGCGGGGCGAGAATGTCGCCGATGCGGACGAAGCGGCCAGTCACGTCCGACGATCACTCCTTCGGGATGATCGTGACCATGCACTCGTCGTTTGTTTCGACTCCTGCCTTGGCGCATTGAGGGGCGGTAAGGTTGAAGAAGAATACATCCGAGCCCTTGCCCCAAGGACGGATGTTCCGCCTGAATGGCCCTACATCATTCAGTAGCACGTCAGCGGGAAAAGACTGTGTGCGACCGCGCACATATTCGGGTTTCACAACGACATAGCGGGGAAGAAAGTCCTCTTTGCGCAGAACTCTTGCAGGAAATGAGGTAGACGCCTCGCCCATCGTGCTTATGAAACCCACTTTTCGGTTCACGTTAAGCTACGACCGACCGTCCGCAAAGGGCTCTGACCCGGCATTCGTCGCATGTTTCATGAACGGCGGGTTCCGGGCGGCCTTGGAGCCAATACGGCAACTATGGTGTTCAAGGACGGGAACTATGCTGCATCGCACAGAGGCCTGTCCTTTCCTGCAGGCCGTCCTGCTCTTGCTGTTGACGCGATTCGCGCCGCAGGTTAGAACATTCTATGAACACGTCTGAGCAGGGGCAGGCAGATGCTGACCAGAAAGCAGATCCAGTTGCTGGAATTCATCCAGAAACGCATGGCGCGTGACGGCGTGCCGCCCTCCTTCGACGAGATGAAGGATGCCCTGGACCTGCGCTCGAAATCGGGCATCCACCGCCTTGTGACCGCATTGGAGGAACGCGGCTTCATCCGTCGCCTGCCGCATCGCGCCCGCGCGCTGGAAATCCTGCGGCTTCCCGATGCCCTGACCCATCCGGCGACCGACGCCCCGGCCGAGACGGCTGGCTTTACCCCGCGGGTGATCTCGAACGACGCCCCCACCCGGCCGCGCGGCGCTCTGAGCATTGCCGACAGCGCCGCGGTCGAACTGCCGCTGATGGGCCGCATCGCCGCCGGCGTCCCGATCGAGGCCATCTCCGAGATTTCGCACCATGTCTCGGTTCCCGGCACGATGCTGACGGGGCGCGAGTGCCACTATGCGCTGGAGGTCAGGGGCGATTCGATGATCGAAGCCGGAATCAATGACGGCGATGTCGTGGTCATCCGCGAACAGGACAGCGCCGAGAACGGCGATATCATCGTGGCCCTGATCGAAGGTCACGAGGCCACGCTGAAGCGGTATCGCCGCAAGGGCGCGATGATCGCGCTCGAGGCCGCGAATCCGGCCTATGAAACCCGCATCCTTCCCGAAGGCTCGGTCCGCGTTCAGGGCCGTCTGGTCGGCCTCATCCGCAGCTACTGAACCGCCCCGGGCCCGACCTTCCAACTCTGGACGACGGCCCGCTTGCCGAACCCCAGACGGGCCGGCGGCGTGAACCTGCGATCGCCCGGCTTCGAACCATGCGCAGCATCCGTCAGCCCACCAGACCTCCCCGACCGCCCCGACGGCCAATTCCTTAACCGGATTCCGCACCACAGCCCGCAAGCTGTGTACACGCTGTGCACGGGTGGTGCCGCCCCGGTGCACGCGCCGTGCCGCGCCATATCCAGCATTTGCTGGGAATTCCGGGCGGTTGCCGGCCAGAGCCGCACAGGCAACGCGCGTTGCCCTGTTGCGCAAAGCGACGGATTGATCCCCCGGCCGTCGTGACGGCCGTCCAACCCGGCCCTTTTTCGGGTCAATGCAGGCCGAACTCGGCCATCAGTTGCCGCCGGTGCCGGACGAATTCCGCGTCATTTCGGTCCCGCGGACGCGGCAGGTCCACCTTGATGAGGCGGAACACCCCGCCCTTCGACCTCGGCAGCACCAGGACCCGATCGGCAAGGAAGATCGCCTCTTCCAAATCATGGGTCACAAGCACCATGGTCACCGCCTCCTCGGTCCAGATCCGCACCAATTCATCCTGCATGGTGATCCTGGTCATCGCATCCAGCGTCCCGAACGGCTCGTCGAGCAGCAGGATTTCCGGCTGCATGGTCAGGGCGCGGGCAATCCCGACCCGCTGCGCCATGCCGCCCGAAAGCTGCCACGGCCAGGCCGCCTCGAAGCATCCCAACCCGACCAGATCGAGGTAATGTCGCGACCTCGCCTCGGCCTCGGCACGCGGAACACCCCGCAATTCCAGCCCGAAGGCAACATTGCCGAGGACGCGCAGCCAGGGAAGAAGCCGCGGCACCTGAAAGATGACGGCGCGTTCACGAGCAAGGCCGAGGACCGGTGCCCCGTCGATGAAACCGCCGCCATCATCGGGTTCCTCAAGCCCGGCCAACACCCGCAGAAGCGTCGTCTTGCCTGAACCGCTTGCCCCGACGATGGCAAGGCTCTCGCCCGCGCGGATGTCGAGGTTGATGTTCTTCAGCACCGTCAGCGCTTCGCCGTCTATGGTGAAGGTCTTGGTAAGGTCGCGGTGCTGGGGATCTGCCAACCAGCGAAAAAGCCGACCAGCAGGCCGTAATCCGCGGTCAGGTTGCGCGCTACGCGCCCGGACCGCGCCAGCAAGACCCGGATGTCCGGGTCACTTCGGGCCCGCAGGTTCTTGCTTGTGATCTGATAGGTCATCGCCAGCGCCTCATTCAACGGCATGCGCCCGACAGCGCAGGGCCGCGTTGCGATCGACCGGGAAGGGCGGCCCGAGATTGTCCCGCAGCGTCCGCCCCTCGTAGGCGGTACGGAACAATCCGCGCCGCTGAAGCCCGGGGATCACCAGATCGACAAAGTCATCAAGCGCCGTCGGCAGCCATGGCGGGAGAATGTTGAACCCGTCAGCGGCTTCGTTCTCGAACCATTCCTGAAGCTGGTCGGCGACCTGCGCGGGGCTGCCGACGACCGTGTAATGGCCACGGGCCGAGGCAACCCAACTGTAAAGCTGCCGGGTGGTAAACCCGTTCTCGCCCGCGATCTGCCGGATCAGCGCCTGCCGCGACTTCATACCCTCGGTCGACGGTGCCGGCGGCAGCGGCCCGTCCAGATCATGGTCGCGCAGGTCCGGCGTTCCACCGGTCAACCCGTTCAGCAGCGCGATCCCGTCTTCTTCCAGGATCAGCGAGGTCAGCCGGTCATATTTCTCGCGCGCCTCGGCTTCGGTTCGGCCGACAAAGGGCAAAACGCCCGGCATGATGAGGACGTGATCGGAGTTGCGCCCGTGCGCCGCCGCGCGCGCCTTGATATCGCGATAGAATTCCTGCGTGTTGGCGAGGGTCTGATGCGCCGTGAAGATCACCTCGGCGGTTGCCGCGGCAAGGCCCCGGTCATCCTCTGACTGGCCGGCCTGCGCAATGACCGGACGACCCTGAGGCGAGCGCGACACGTTGAGGGGGCCGCGCACCCTGAAATGTTCGCCTTCATGTCCGACCGGATGCAGCTTCGAGGTATCGAAGAAGACGCCGCCTTCCTTGTCGCGAAGATCTTCGGCGAGGCGCTGCAGGGGTTCGGGCAGATCGTCGTAGGCCGTCACAGTATTCGCCCAGTTCGTGTTTCCATCCATCACCTCACCATGAGAAAGAGACCGAGATAGAGCCCGGCCAGTGTAATCGAAATGACGGCGCAGTTGCGGTCGCGGCGATCATCATTCGGCGTCCGGCCTGCTTGTGCGGTCAGATCGTTGCCCAGATGGGCGGCGAGCCCGGGTTGGTATCCATAACAGCAGAACATGTGTGGTCTCCTTTGGGTCGAGCGCGCGCCGGCCTCAGGTGAAAATGACGACGGCGATCGCCGAGGCGTAGCAGAGGGCGAAGACCGCCATCGGCACGGCGCGCCGCGCCGCATCAACCAGGTTGCCCGGATTCATGGAGACACCTGCGCATGGCGCTGTGAAACCGACGGCGATCGCAAGACCTGGGTGGGCAACCGGCCACGCATGGGCCACAGAAGGTTGCGCAAGGCCTTGCCCTCGGGCCAGGGCCCGTATCCCGAAGCCACATTGATATGCCCGGCCTCTCCCATGTCGATCAGATCCGCGCCCTAGGCTTCGCTCAGGGCGCGGGCGCGATCCTGCTCCATCCACGGGTCGTTGCGGCTGGCGGCAACGATGGAGGGCACGCCGAGGTCGCGCTCGGGGATGGGGCCGAATCGTTTGGTCCTGCGGCCTTGGGACGACTCGGCCGGGGCAACCAGCAATGCCCCCGCCACGCGAATCTGCGGCCAGTTCGCAAGAAGCCGAACGATGGCGAACGCGCCCAGGGAATGGCCGACAAGAACCGATCCGGGATGGATCAGCGTCGCGGCGGCGATCTCGGTCAGCCAGGCCTCGGGC
The DNA here is from genome assembly GCF_018860165.1 of Paracoccus marinaquae. Classification (GTDB taxonomy): domain Bacteria; phylum Pseudomonadota; class Alphaproteobacteria; order Rhodobacterales; family Rhodobacteraceae; genus Paracoccus; species Paracoccus marinaquae. The sequence goes on along the minus strand of NZ_JAHKNG010000015.1, from coordinate 21,288 downwards.
GTCGGATCCGACCACAAATGCTGCTCGACGATTTTCGCGGTCGGGTCGGTTGCGGCCCACCAATGCTGCCAGTGCGGCGCGGGGGAGCCATCGAGGCCGGGAATCAACAATGTCCTGATCATGGCAATCTCCTTTCACCTAAAAGACTACTGACGTGATCGTGTATATGAATTCCAAACTTGACCCGGTTCGGAGAAGGGCATTCTCCGAGAAAGGATCGGCCCCGATCGAAGGCCAGATCAGATACCTTGTGGGTCGTTTCCACCGCCCGGCGGCTGTCCTGCCCGGCGAAAAAGCGACCCACGGTCACAAAACTTCATTCGATGCTGCGCCCCGAGGTCATCGCCCCCCTGCCCCGGCCGTGCCTTTGCCAAGACGTCACTGGATGGAAATCGGCCATGCCGTGGTGCTCAGCGTGGCGTCATGCATGAGTTCGCGCAGGATCTTTCGGTCGATCCTGTCGAGTTCGGGTTTGCTCACAGGCGGCCTCCCTTTGCAGTTCACCCCACGGCGCAGCAAGCCGTTCATAGGGTCGTTTTTCTGCCACATACGAACGATCTGACCGGGTATCTCCGGGGCTATGTGACGGCGCGTGCCTCGGAAAATCCCGCGGGTTCGCGCCGCCTCAGGCCGTCGTGAACGCCCGCACGAAATCGCTTGCGGGTCTTGCGAGGATATCGGCCGGCCTGCCCACCTGTTCGATTCGCCCCATCGACATGACAACGACAAGGTCGGCAAGCTGCATGGCCTCTTCCTGATCGTGGGTCACGAAGACTGTTGTCAGGCCGGTGCGGTCATGGATCTCGCGCAGACCCTGACGCAGTTCCTTGCGCACCTTCGCGTCCAGCGCGCCGAAGGGTTCGTCAAGCAGAAGCATCCGCGGCTCGATCGCCAGAGCACGCGCCAGCGCGACCCGCTGCCTTTGCCCGCCCGAGAGCTGGCTGGGATAGCGACCGCCGATATCGGGCAACTGGATCAGGTCCAGAAGCCGGTTCACGCGGCGGCCGATCTCGGCCTCGGTCGGACGCTCGTGCCGTTTGCGGGCGCGCAGACCGTAGGCCACGTTCTCGAACACGGTCATATGCCTGAACAACGCATAGGACTGGAAGACGAAACCCGCGCGGCGCTCTTGCACCGACAGGCCCGTCGCATCCTGCCCGCCCAGCAGAACGCGCCCCGAAGTCGGGAATTCGAGCCCGCCCAGAATGCGCAACAGGGTCGTCTTACCCGATCCCGAGGGGCCGAGCAGCGCGATCAGGGCGCCCGAGGGAATGGCGAGGGAGACCGGATGCAGCGCCCGCGAGGTGCCGAATTCCTTGGCCAGCTCTTCGAATTCGATATTCATCGATCGGCTCCTTTCTCAATGACGCCGCGTGGCGGCCAGGACATCGGCATGGCGCCATTCCAGCAGGGATTTCAGGGTCAGCGTGATCAGGGCGAGAAGCGCCAGAACGGCGGCCAGCGAGAAGGCCGCAACCGAAAGGTACTCGTTGTAGAGCATCTCGATCATGATCGGTATGGTCGTGGTTTCGCCCCGGATCTTGCCCGAGACGACCGCGACCGCGCCGAATTCGCCCATGGCGCGGGCGTTGCTGAGAAGCACCCCGTAGAGAAGTGCCCAGCGGATATTGGGCAGGGTCACGGTGAAAAATGTCCGCCAGCCGTTTGCGCCGAGGGTCAGTGCCGCCTCCTCCTCGGCCCGGCCCTGCTCGATCATGACGGGGATCAACTCGCGCGCGACGAAGGGGAAGGTCACGAACATGGTCGCAAGCACGATGCCGGGAAAGGCGAAGACGATCTTGAGGTCGTTCGCCACGAGCCAGGCGCCGAGCGACGAGTTTGCGCCGACCAGCAGGACGAGGGCGAGGCCCGCGACAACCGGCGAGACCGAGAACGGCAGGTCGATCAGGGTGATCAGGAACGCCTTGCCGCGAAAGTCGAATTTCGTGATCGCCCAGGCGGCGGCGATGCCGAAGACGGCATTCAGCGGAACGGCAATGGCGGCAACGATCACCGTCAGGCGAATGGCGGACCGCGCATCGGGCGAGGTCAGCGCCTCGATCGATGCCGCCCAGCCCTGCCGGATCGCCTCGGAAAAGACCGCGACCAGGGGCGCGAACAACAGAAGCGAGATCAGGACAAGCACGATCCCGATCAGCAGATACCGGGTGGCGCGCGGCTCATCCGTCACCGCCGCGGGACGGGAAAGGGCGAGGTCAGACATTCAGCACTCCATGAGCCTGCTCGGCGAAGGCGGGAACCGGGCCATTCGCCTCATCGCCCTCGCCGGCCTGCCGGGCCCGGCGGTGGAAAAAGATCGCCGCGTCCAGCGCCAGCAGCAGCGGACTGGCAAGCACCCCGATCAGGGTGGCGACAGGCAGCGAGCCGCTGACCACATAGGACATCACCCCGAGCAGTATCCCGCCCAATCCCAGCAGGAGGGCGAAGGCAAAGCCCGATCCCGGTGGCGGGCGATCTTCCCGGGCGCGACCGCATCCGTTCCATGGCTTGTCAGACAAGGCCAATCCTCCTTCTGCTCCAGATCTGGATGACGTTGATGCCCAGCAGCATGGCGAATGAGATCACCAGCATGGCGATCCCGATGGCTGCGGCGGCATCGTAATTGTATTCCTCAAGCCGGATCACGATCAGCAACGGCGCGATCTCGGTCAGGTTCGGGATGTTGCCCGCGATGAAGATGACCGAGCCGTATTCCCCGACCGAGCGGGCCAGCGCGAGGGCGAAGCCCGTAAGCAGCGCGGGTGTCAGCGTGGGCAGGACCACCCGGCGCAAGGTATAGCTGCGGGGTGCCCCAAGCGTCGCGCTGGCTTCCTCGACCTCGCGGTCCAGTTCCTCGATGACCGGTTGCACGGTGCGGACCACGAAGGGCAGGCCGATGAAGATCAGCGCCATCCAGATGCCGGTCTCGGTATAGGCAACCCGGATTCCGAGCGGCGCCAGCGCCTGCCCGAACACCCCGCTGGGCGCATAGAGCGCCGTCAGCGCAATGCCCGCAACCGCAGTCGGCAGCGCAAAGGGCAGGTCAACGGCCGCATCGACGAAGCGCCGGCCCCAGAAGCGATAGCGCACAAGCACCCAGGCCAGCATCAGCCCGAAGACGAGGTTGAAAAGCGACGCGATCAGGGCCGCCCGGAAGGACAGGGTGAGCGCCGACCAGATCCGGCGCGAGTTCACCATGTCCCACAGATCCGCCGCGCCGATCATCAGGCCGCGGCCCAGCAGCGCCCCGATCGGAAGCAGGACCACGACGGACAGGACCGCCATCATGATCCCGAAGCTCAGCCCAAACCCCGGAAGGGGCGAGGGCGAGCGGAGAATGCCCGCCCTCATGGCCTATTCCTCGTAGATCTGATCGAAGATGCCGCCGTCTCCGAAATACTTGGGCTGCACGACCGGCCAGCCGCCGAAATCGGAAATGGTGACCAGTTCCAGATCGGGAAAGCGCGCCAAATCCTCGGGTGCCGCCAGCGAGGTGTCCCAGGCGCGATAGTAATGGCGCAGCGCCAGCGCCTGCGCCTCGGGGCTGTAGAGATGTTCGAGATATGCTTCGGCCGCGGCGCGCTGTTTGTCAGAGGTGATGCTGCCATCCACCAGCGTCACCGGCGGTTCGGCCAGGATCGAGACCGAAGGAACCACGATGTCGAAGGCATCCTCGCCGAGTTCCTTGAGCGCAAGGAAAGCCTCGTTCTCCCAGGCCAGCAGCACGTCTCCGATCCCGCGTTGGGTGAAGGTCGTGGTCGATCCGCGGGCTCCGGTATCCAGCACCGGCACGTTGCGGAACATGGCGCCGACGAATTCGGCCGGGTCGAGCCCATTCCGCTCGGCATAGGCCCAGGCGGCCAGAAAGTTCCAGCGGGCGCCACCCGAGGTCTTGGGGTTCGGCGTGATGACGGCCACATCCTCGCGGATCAGGTCATCCCAGTCCTCGATGCCCCTGGGGTTGCCGTCGCGCACCAGGAACACGATCGTCGATGTATAGGGCGATGAATTATGTGGCAGCCGCGCCTGCCAGTCGGCGGGAATGCGTCCCGTGCGCTCGGCGATCGCGTCGATGTCTGCGGACAAGGCCAGCGTGACCACGGTCGCCTCGAGCCCGTCGATCACCGCGCGCGCCTGACCGCCCGAGCCGCCATGAGACTGGCTTACGGTCACGGGCGCATGGCCCTGCGCGTTCCACCACGCGTGAAAAAGCTCATTATATTCGCGGTAAAGCTCGCGCGTCGGGTCGTAGGAGACATTGAGGATCTCGACCTGATCCTGTGCCGCGGCGGGTGTGCTGCCCGCGAAGGCCAGACCGATGGCGGCAAGTGCGGCAAAGATCCGGCCACGGCCTTTGCCGTTCATTTCTTTCTGGCCGGCGCCTCCGTGCGTCCCGTGGCTTACGCCCGGCTGGACCGGCAGCCCGGCCAGACGACTATCCCTGCCGGTTGCAATCTCGATGCGACCGTCGTTGAAACTTCGGATATATGTGCCCTGCGCCAGCACATGGGCGCCGATCTGGATGGTGCGAAACATGTGGTTTCCCTTGCTGATCCCTGTCGAATTCCGGCGCCAGACCGGCCGGGCTGACGGGCCTGGGCGAAGCTCGGCTCCGCACCCGGCACGTCTCCGGCGGCATCTGACACGTTAATTACGACAGATTTAATCGTGTTTTGCAAAGGAAAAATCACGTCTATTTTCGTCGTGATTTTGGAAGATCATTCCTCCGCGGCGACCTCGGGCAGGGCAAAACGCTCGAGCGGCCGCGAGTCTTCCATCAGATCGGCCAGCGTGAGCGACTCGATCATCAGAATATAGGCCGAGTAGAAACCGCCGAAGACGGCACGCACGCGGCAGGTCTTTTCATCCCTGCAGTCTTCACAGCGCTGGTAGGCCTTGCGGGAAAGGCACGGCAAGGGCGCCATCGGCCCATCGATCAGCCTCAGGATCTCGGCAAGGGAAACCCGTTCCGGATCCTTGATGAGTTCATAGCCGCCCTTCCGGCCCCGCCGGCTGCCGATCAGCCCCGCACGCTTCAGATCCAGAAGGATGTGTTCCAGAAACCGCTTCGGCGCCCCCGATCGTTCCGCGATTTCCTCGATCCGCAAGGCCGCACCATCGTTCGCCTGTTCATCTGCCATGACCATGAGCGACTTGAGCGCGTATTTCGTCTTCTGGGTGATCATTCCAAGGTTGCCATGCAGATATTACGACTGTTCCGATAAACATTAGCAGGAACCGAGCGGCAAAGGGAGTTTTGATTGAGCGCCGAAGCGCTCGCTGAGCTTTATGGCGAACTGACTGCGAGCCGCAAACTACTCTCGCGCTTTTCGGACAGGCGGCAATGCCCGTCCTGCCCTTGTGCCTGAGCCAGCGCACCTTGCCATCGCCCTCGCTGACCGGGGTGCTGATCGTCGCATCAACCTGCGTGCCGGTCCTGACCGTAATCGCCCGGGCCTGTCGTCCTCCTGACCCTTGCCGGAATCAGGGAATCACGGTCGAAGACATCGGTCTACGGTCGTCCCGCCCACGGATTTCCTAATCCCCGCTGCTGCGGGCATAGACATCCTCGTATCGGATGATGTCGTCCTCGCCCAGATAGGCGCCGGTCTGCACCTCGATCAGAACCATCGGCACCTTGCCTGGATTTTCCATCCGGTGCACGGCGCCAAGGGGCACATAGATCGACTGGTTCTCGGTCACCAGCGTCACCGTCTCATCCACGGTCACCCGGGCCGTGCCGCTGACCACGATCCAATGCTCGGACCGGTGCACGTGGCTTTGCAGCGACAGTGCGGCGCCGGGCTTCACGACGATCCGCTTGACCTGAAACCGGTCGGCCAGCGCCAGCGTCTCGAACCAGCCCCAGGGGCGGTGGTCACGGGGAAAGGCCACGGCCTGCTTGCGGTTCTTCTTCTTCAGCGCCACGACCGCCTGCCGCACATCCTGCGACCGGGATTTTTCGGCCACCAGGACCGCGTCATGCGTCGCCACGACCATCACGTCCTTCAGCCCGATGCCGACGACCTGCAAATCCTCGCTGTCCGAGCGCAGCAACACATCCGCGCAGTCGATCGCGGTCGAATTCGCATCCGCGACCACCCCGTCGGCCGCCGGCGCCCGGTCCAGTTCCTCGCGCCAGACGGCATCCCATCCGCCCAGATCCGACCAGCGGCCCGAATAGCGCACGACGGTCAGGTTCTCGGCCTTTTCCATCACCGCATAATCGATGGAATTGTCGGCCAGCCGCTCCCACGGTTCACGGGCCAGTCGCAGGAAGCCGATATCGGTTCGTGCCCCGTCCAGCGCCGCCTGCACCGGCGCCAGATAGTCCGGGGCATGGGCACGGAAGGCCTCGATCATGGTTCCGGCGCCGAACAGGAAGATGCCCGCGTTCCAGAGGAAATTGCCTTGCGCCAGCATCTCGGCGGCACGGGCCGCGTCCGGCTTTTCGACGAACCGGGCCAATGGCTGCGGCCCCTCGCCCTGCCCGGCCAGTTCCAGGTAACCGTATCCGGTTTCCGGGCGATCCGGTGTAATGCCGAAGGTGACGATCCGTCCCGCAGCCGCCGCCTCGGCTCCGGCCTCCACCGCGCGGGCGAAGGCCTCGGCATCGGGGATCACATGGTCGGACGGCGCCACCAGCAGCAGGCGAGCGGGATCCTCCTGCGCGGCCATCAGCGCCGCGGCCAGGATTGCGGGGGCGGTATTGCGACCGGCCGGCTCGATGGCGATGGCGCCGGGCCGGATGCCGATCTGGTCCAGCTGTTCGGCGACGATGAAGCGGAAATCCGCATTGGTCATCACCACCGGATCGGAATAGCCCTCGCCCGACAGGCGCCGGGCCGAGGCCTGAAACAGCGATTCGGCGCCGATCAGGGGCGCGAACTGCTTTGGAAAGCTTTTGCGCGAGACCGGCCAGAGCCGCGTGCCGGAACCGCCCGCCATCAGAACCGGTGTTATCCTGCCCATTCCGAGCCTCCTCGCGTTTGGCATCTTCTGGCGGCACGGATGCGCCGCTCATGGCCGATTACGCAAGGGATAGCCCACGATCGACGCCGCGCCAAGCCGGGGATCGCGCGAATTAGAGCCAAAGAAAGCAATGAGTAAACGCCACGCCGCCACGCCGCGACTGATCTGCGCACCCTCTGCGGTCCTGGTGGGCGGTGAGGGACTCGAACCCCCGGCATCTTCGGTGTAAACGAAGCGCTCTACCAACTGAGCTAACCGCCCTTGCCGCCGCTTCTAGCCTGCGGCGCGCGCATATGCCAGCCCCGCCGCCAGGATCACGGATCGCGCGGGCGCCAGACCTCGTGCCGGGCGCCGCGGACGACATGGACCGCCCCCTGCTCGACCGTCAGTTCGCCAAGCCGGTCAGCGCCCGTTCCCATCGCCAGAACGCGCAGCATGCGCAGGGTGATGCCATGGGTCACGATCAGCGCCGGCTGGCTCAGTTCGGCAAGAAACGCGCCGACCCTGTGCTGCAATCCCCGAAAATGCTCGCCGCCCGGCGCAGAATCGTACCAGGCCAGACGATCGCCCCGGAAGAACTCTGGCTCCTGCCGGCGCAGATCGTCGATCAGATGCCCCGAAAACCGGCCGATATCGATCTCTGCAAGACGGTCGTCGGTCAGGAACGAGGCCCCGCCGAAAACGATTTCTGCCGTTTCGACCGCGCGCCCAAGCGGGCTGCTGATCCGGATCGCATCGATCCCGCGGACCAGCGCGGCCTGCTGCCGTGCCTGCCGGCGCCCGAGATCCGTCAATGCGGAATCGAGGCGCCCCTGCATCCGCCCCTCGGCATTCCAGAGCGTCTGCCCGTGTCGCATCAGATAGAGATCGCAATACATCCCTGGCCATTCCCGCCCTGCGCCGCCCTGCCGTTCCTGGCCCGCGCCACCTCGGATGTCCATGGGCGATCCGGACCAGGCCACCCCTAAAGGGACGCAACAGGGATGAGTTGTTGCAGGCAAGCGCCGTCATGCATGGGCCAGGGCTTCAAACTGATACCCGGCCACGGCTTCCCCGGCGCCCGTCAGCGGGCCACCGCCCCCGGATAGCCCTGCGCCCGCAATCGGTTCAGGGCCGCGACCAGTGAGCGGCGGTCGGTGAACGGCCCGGCAAGGATCACGCGGACCGGCTTGCCGTCATGCCGTGATCGGGTCTGCCCGACCCGGTATCCCATCTCGGACAGGCGGCGTATCACGATGGTTGCGTTCGCGTCGTCAGCGAAGGCGCCGACCTGCACGAAGCGCGCCGAAGCGGGGATCATCTCGACGCTCGGATCCTCCGGCGCCGGATCCGTCGGACCGCGCCGGACAAGGGACGGCGCCTTTGCCAGGGACATCGCGGCCTTGCCGGTGTCCGCACCCTGCTTTGCCGTAACGGGCCGTGTCTGCGGCCTCGTGACGCGGGCCTCCGCGGACGCTGCCGGCTGTAGCACCGCCGCCGGCGCCGGTGCCGTCGCGGGCATCGCCGCCTCAGCGGCCGAGATCCGTTCCTCGGGCAGCGGTGCGCGCATTCCGGGGCACAGGCCCCGGGTGACATCCTGCCCCAGCACCGGCCGCGGTTCCGGGTCCGGCCGATAGCCCAGCAACCGGCATAGATCCGAACCCCCACCGCCGCCGATCAGGGCGCTGCGCAAAGCGGCCTCGTTCCGCGCGAGCGCCGCCAGTTCCTCGGATATCGGGTCGGCAGGCGCGGCGAGGTCGGGCGAGGTCTTCGTCTCGACCGGACGCGGATCGCCCAGATATTCGCCCTGCCGCAGCCCCGCGGCCAGGGTCTCGGCCAAGAGATCGGCGGGGTCGCGCGGAAACTCGGCGCCGGTCGTGGCCGCGCGCAGCGAGACGGTCGGGGGAAAGCCGCAGACGGCCGCGCCGGTCGCATCGACGAGGCCCACCCAAGCCCCGTCCTCGTGGCGATAGACGCAGCCGTTTCCATCGACATATTGCGTGCTGCCATAATCCTCGGGCGGCGGCGGCACCGGCCCCGCATGTCCGGCGACGGCAGCAACCGACAACACCCCGAGGGCAGCCCAGAACACCCGCATCCTTCCCCCGCGAATCGACCCTTTCGCCCAGAGATAGGCGAAAAGACTGAAGCAGGGGTTAAGCGGCTATTTGGTTCCGAACATCCGGTCGCCGGCATCGCCCAGCCCGGGCACGATATAGCCGTGATCATCCAGACGATCGTCCAGCGCCGCGGTGAAGATCGGCACGTCGGGATGGGCCTGCCGCATCCGATCGACCCCCTCGGGCGCGGCCAGCAGGCACAGGAAGCGCAGGTTCCTTGCGCCCCGCGCCTTCAGCATGTCGATGGCGGCGACCGATGAATTGCCCGTCGCCAGCATCGGATCGACGACGATGGTCATGCGCTGATCCAGCAGGCTGGGCACCTTGCAGTAATATTCCACCGGCTGCAGGGTTTCGGGATCGCGGTACAGCCCGACGAAGCCAACCCGGGCCGAGGGGATCATCTCGAGGATCCCGTCCAGAAGCCCGTTGCCCGCCCGCAGGATCGAGATCAGCGCCAGCTTCTTGCCCTCGAGCGTCGGCGCGTCCATCGCACAAAGCGGCGTCTCGATGCGCATGGTGGTCAGTTCCAGTTCGCGCGTGACCTCATAGGCCAGAAGCAGGCTGATCTCGCGCAGAAGCCGGCGGAACCCGGCGGTCGAGACATCCTTCTGGCGCATGATCGTCAGCTTGTGCTGGACCAGCGGGTGGGTGATGACGGTCAGATGGGGTTGGCTCACGAAAACTCCTTTCTCAGCCGCGCGCGCGTGTCCGCGTCGCAGAATGCCGCCTCGGCGGCCCAGAGATTGATCTGCCGGAACTCGGTCTCGCCCCAGCCGAAGGCCTCGGCCAGGCGGTCATATTCGCGGCGCATGCTGGTGTGGAAGAAGGGCGGATCGTCGGTCGAGACGGTGACCTTCACCCCCGCCTCGGCCAGCCGCGCGATCGGATGGGCGGGCCAGTCGGGCCAGATTCCCAGGGCGATGTTCGAGCCGGGACAGACCTCCAGCACGGTGCCGGCCTCGGCCAGATCGCGGATCAGGGCCGGATCGTCGATGGCGCGGACACCGTGTCCGAGGCGGCTGACGCCCAGCGACAGCGCCTGCCGGATGCTGTCCGGGCCGCCCCATTCGCCGGCATGGCAGGTCAGGCCCAGCCCGGCCTCGCGCGCGCAATCAAAGCTCCAGGCGAAGTCGGTGGCGCGGCCCATCGCCTCGGCGCCGCCCATCCCGAACCCGGTGATCCAGTCGCCCGCCGTCTCGGCCGCGCACCGCGCCGAGGCCCGCGCCCGGTCGGGGCCGAAATGGCGGATGCAGGTAACGAGGCCGCGGCTGTCGATGCCCTGGCCGCGCATGCGCGCCGCGACCTCGGCCATGGCGGCCAGATAGTCGCGCCAGGCGGCCAGATCGCCGCCGCCGCAGAATTCGGGCGACACGAACAGCTCGGTATAGATCACGCCCTCTTCGGCGCTGCGCTCCAATACCTCGGCCAGCAGGCGGGCATAGTCCCGCGGGGTTTCCAGCACCCCGGTCGCCGCCTCGTAGACGCGCAGGAAATGATCGAACCCGGAATAGGCATAGTGGCCCCGCGCATCGAATATGCCAGACAGATCCACCCCTTTTTCTGCGGCAAGGCCTCGGATGAAGCCGGGCGGTGCCGCGCCCTCAAGATGAAGATGAAGTTCTATCTTTTTCAAATCAGGGACTTTCCATGACGCGGCGCGGGCAGGCCCAGATGCGCCATGACCGAGGCGCCGATATCGCTGAACCCGACCTGCCCGATGGCCCGCGCCCCCAGCCCGTGGCCCAGAACCGGCACCCGCTCGCGCGTGTGGTCGGTGCCGTGCCAGCTGGGATCGTTACCGTGATCGGCGGTGAAGATGGCCAGATCGCCCGGACGCAGCGCCGCGAGAAAGCGGCCTGCGATGCCGTCGAACCACTCAAGCTGCGCGGCATAGCCGGGAATGTCGCGGCGATGCCCGAAATTGGTGTCGAACTCGACGAAATTGGCGAAGGTCAGGCTCCCCGGCTCGGCCTCGGCCGCCAGACAGATCAGGTGGTCGGCCAGGTCGGCATCGGATTTGCCCTTGTGCAGATGGGTGATGCCGCGATGAGAAAAGATATCGCCGATCTTGCCGATGGCATGGGTCACGCGCCCGGCCCCCGCCGCGATGTCGAGGATCGTGTCCCCGGGCGGGGCGATGGCGAAATCGCGGCGGTTCGGGGTGCGCCTGAATTCGCCGGGGCGCTCGCCCAGGAATGGCCGCGCGATGACCCGGCCCACGCGCATCGCATGCAATTCGGGCGCCAGTCCTTCGCAAAGCCCGATCAGCCGGTCGAGGCCGAAATGCGTCTCATGCGCGGCGATCTGCAGCACGCTGTCGGCCGAGGTGTAACAAATCGGCCGGCCTGTACGGATATGTTCGGCGCCAAGATCCTCGATCACCTGCGTCCCCGAGGCGTGACAGTCGCCAAGGATACCATCAGTGCCGGCCAGGGCGCAGATGCGGGCGGTGATCTCGGACGGGAAGGCCGGAACGGTGTCGGGGAAATAGTGCCATTGCCACGGCACCGGCACGCCCGCGATCTCCCAATGACCCGAGGGCGTGTCCTTGCCGGGCGAGACCTCGGTGGCCGCGCCCCACAGCCCGCGAGGCTCGGCGCCAAGGCCGGGGGCCTCAAGACCAGAGGCCAGCCGCACCGCCGCGCCCAGCCCCAGCCGGTCCAGATGCGGCATGGCCAGCGGGCGGGCCTGCGCGATATGGCCGACGGTATTGGCGCCGGTATCGGGCAGGCCGTCATTGAAGAAGCGGTCGGCATCGGGCGCGCCGCCGATGCCCACACTGTCCATGACAATCAGGAAGGCGCGGTTCTCAGCCATCGGCCGTGATCCTGTCGCGGACCAGCGGACCGGGCGTGGCGGCCGCACCGATCCGATAGGCCGCCTGCACGGCGGCGATGGCAACCTCGGCGGCGGTGTCGTCGGCGGCGTGAACCATGGCCAGCGGCGCGTCCGGGCCGACCGCCTCACCCAGCCGGGCCAGCCGGTCCAGCCCGACCCGATGGTCGATCCTCTCGCCCGCGCGCGCGCGTCCGCCACCAAGCGCGACGACGGTGTGCCCCAATGCGGTCACATCGATCTGTGCCACCGCCCCCTCGGGCGCGGGCACCGGCCGGATCACCGGCGCCGCCGTCAGATGCGCCTCGGGCCGGTCGATCAGATCCGCCGGCCCGCCCTGGGCCTTGACCATGCGGGCAAAGGCCTCGGCGGCGGCCCCCGAATCCAGCGTCGCGGCCAGCCCCTCGCCGGCCCGCCCGACCAGCCGCAGGCATTCGGCGGACAGTGCCAGCGTCAGGTCGCGCAGCGCGCCCCTTTCGCCCCGCAGAACGCGGATCGCCTCGGCCACCTCAAGCGCATTGCCCGCCGACCGGGCCAGCGGCTGGTCCATGTCGGTGATCAGCGCAGAGGTCCGGCAGCCGGCGCCATTCGCCGTCTGCACCAGCGCCCGCGCCAGCCGCTCGGACGCCTCGGCCGTCTTCAGGAACGCCCCCGATCCAGCCTTCACGTCCAGCACCAGCCCGTCCAGCCCCGCCGCCAGCTTCTTCGACAGGATCGAGGCGGTAATCAGGTCGATCGATTCGACCGTGCCCGATTCGTCGCGGATCGCGTAGAGGCGCCGGTCGGCGGGTGCGAAATCCCCGGTCGCGGCGACGATGGCACAGCCAGTATTCTTTACGATCCGAAGAAACTGTTCCTCGGTCTGGTCGCAAATATAGCCGGGAATCGCCTCCAGCTTGTCCAGCGTCCCGCCGGTATGGCCGAGGCCACGACCCGAGATCATCGGCACGAACACGCCCGAGGCAGCCAGAAGCGGCGCCAGGATCAGGCTGACGGTATCGCCGATGCCGCCGGTCGAATGCTTGTCCACCACCGGCCCCGGCAGATCCCACTGCATCACATGGCCCGAATCGCGCATCGCCCGGGTCAGTGCCACCCGCCCCGCCTCGCCCACGCCGCGGGTCAGCACCGCCATGGCGAAGGCCCCGGCCTGGGCATCGCTGACCGATCCGTCCGCCAGCCCCTGCGCGATCAGCGCGGCGCCCGGACCATCCAGTCCCCGACCGTCGCGCACGGCGGCGATGACAGGGCGCGGATCGGTCATTCCGCCCGGCTCATATGGCTGATGTCAAAGCGTCCGGGCAGCAATTCCCCGATAGTCGTGGCATAGGTCGCGCCCTCGACCGTGGCCAGCAGGACCGGCGTGTCGTGGCGGCCGAACTCGGCCAGCTTCTGGCGGCAGCCGCCGCAGGGCGGACAGGGTGCGGGGGCGTCGGCGATCACCGCGACCTCGATCAGTTCGGTTTCGCCGGCCGCGACCATGGCGGCGATGGCCCCGGCCTCGGCGCAGGTGCCCTCGGGATAGGCGACGTTCTCGACATTGCAGCCGCGATAGATGGCGCCCGACACGCCCCTGACCGCAGCCCCCACCTTGAAATGCGAATAGGGCACATAGGCCGCCTCGCGCACCTCGCGCGCCGCATCCAGAAGTGACATGGCTTGCCCCCTTTTCTTCGTCTCTCGGCAGTCTTGCGCCTCGTGCCATGACAACGCAAGCCGAAGCCTCCCGTTCCCCGCCGCAGCAGAACCCGCCTGTTCCCCGCCGCAGAAATGGTTTAACGCTGAACTAATTGCGTGACCGGAGGGGTGAAGATGGAAGAACGCAGACAGGACACCGCGCGCCAGGCGGCTTTGGATTACCATGAATTCCCGCGTCCCGGGAAACTGGAGATTCGCGCGACCAAGCCGCTGGCCAACGGCCGCGACCTCAGCCGCGCCTATTCGCCGGGCGTGGCCGAGGCCTGCCTGGAAATCAAGGCCGACCCCGCCACCTCCAGCCGATACACCGCGCGCGGCAATCTGGTCGCCGTGGTCTCGAACGGCACCGCCGTTCTGGGTCTGGGCAATATCGGCGCCGCCGCCTCCAAGCCGGTGATGGAGGGCAAGGCGGTCCTGTTCAAGAAGTTCGCCAATATCGACTGCTTCGATATCGAGGTGAACGAAAACGACCCCGAAAAGCTGGCCGATATCGTCTGCGCGCTGGAGCCGACCTTCGGCGCCATCAACCTCGAGGATATCAAGGCGCCCGACTGTTTCATCGTCGAGAAACTGTGCCGCGAGCGGATGAACATCCCGGTCTTTCACGACGACCAGCACGGCACCGCCATCGTGGTGGGCGCCGCCGCCACCAACGCGCTGCGCGTCGCCGGCAAGAAATTCGAGGATATCAAGGTCGTCTCGACCGGCGGGGGTGCGGCGGGCATCGCCTGCCTGAACATGCTGCTGAAACTGGGCGTCAGGCGCGAGAATGTCTGGCTCTGCGACATTCACGGGCTGGTCTACGAGGGCCGGGCCGAGGACATGAACCCGCAGAAATCCGCCTTCGCCCAGCCCAGCGAGCTGCGGACGCTGGATCAGGTGATCGAGGGCGCCGACCTGTTCCTGGGTCTTTCGGGCCCCGGCGTGCTGAAGCCCGCGATGGTGCAGAAGATGGCCGCGCGCCCGATCGTCTTCGCGCTGGCCAACCCGACGCCCGAGATCCTGCCCGACGAGGTGCGCAGCGTCTCGCCCGACGCGATCATCGCCACCGGGCGCAGCGACTTCCCGAACCAGGTCAACAACGTGCTGTGCTTCCCCTTCATCTTCCGCGGCGCGCTGGATGTCGGGGCCACGACCATCAATGACGAGATGGAGGTCGCCTGCGTCGAGGGCATCGCGGCGCTGGCCCGCGCCACCACCGCCGCCGAGGCCGCGGCCGCCTATCGCGGCGAGACGCTGACCTTCGGTCCCGAATACCTGATCCCCAAGCCCTTCGACCCGCGGCTGATCGGCATCGTCTCCTCGGCCGTGGCCCGCGCGGCGATGGAGTCCGGCGTGGCGACGCGGCCGATCGAGGATCTGGACGCCTACAAGCGCAAGCTGGACGGCTCGGTCTTCCGCTCGGCGCTGATCATGCGCCCGGTCTTCGAGGCCGCGGCGACCGCACGGCGCCGGATCGTCTTTGCCGAGGGCGAGGACGAGCGCGTGCTGCGCGCCGCCAATGCGATGCTGGAGGAAACCACCGATGTGCCGATCCTGATCGGCCGCCCGGACGTGATCTCGACCCGCGCGGAACGCTGTGGCCTGCCGATCCGGCCGGAAAAGGACTTCCAGATCGTCAACCCCGAGAACGATCCCCGCTACCGGGACTACTGGGAAACCTATCACGGCCTGATGGCGCGGCGCGGCGTCAGCCCCGACATCGCGCGGGCGATCATGCGCACCAATACCACCGCAATCGGCGCGGTCATGGTCCATCGTGACGAGGCCGACAGCCTGATCTGCGGCACCTTCGGGCAATACAGCTGGCACCTGCAATATATCCGTCAGGTTCTGGCCCGCGACGGGCTGCATCCGACCGGCGCGCTGTCGATGATCATCCTCGAGGACGGGCCGGTCTTCATCGCCGACACCCAGGTCCATCACGACCCCTCGCCCGAAGAGGTCATGGAGACGGCGATCGGCGCCGCCCGCCATGTGCGCCGCTTCGGCATCACCCCGCGCATCGCGCTGTGCAGCCATTCCCAGTTCGGCAATCTCGACACGCCCGGCGGACGCAAGATGCGTGCGGCGATGGAACTGCTTGAGGCGCATGAGGTCGATTTCACCTTCGAGGGCGAGATGCAGGTCGACTCGGCGCTGGATCCGGCCCTGCGCGCGCGCATCTTCCCCAATTCGCGCATCGAGGGCGCGGCCAACGTCCTGATCTTCGCCGGCAGCGACGCCGCCTCGGGCGTGCGCAATGTGCTGAAACAGAAGGCCAGCGGGCTGGAGGTCGGGCCGATCCTGATGGGCATGGGCAACCGCGCCCATATCGTCACCCCCTCGATCACCGCGCGCGGGTTGCTGAACATGAGCGCGCTGGCCGGCACGCCGGTCGCCTATTACAGTTGATGCGGATGGCCCGCCCTCTTTCGGGGGGCGGGCCGCGAATCACCCGCGCGACGGCATTTGCCCGAATTTTGCAAAATTAACCGCGCGTCATCCGACGTTTTGCAGCAGTTTTCTGTTTGCAAAATCTTGCCGCTCTCAGCGCCCGATCTTCGCAAAATCTCTGCGACGAAACGTCTCCGCTCCCGCTAACACTGTTGCGCGATATCCCCTATCCTCGGTAACAGAATGTCACCGTCGAGGAGGGGCATACCATGGCATACCAAGATGTGTACGCAGGCTGGAAATCCGACCCGGAAGGGTTCTGGATGGGGGCCGCCGAGAAGATCGACTGGGACCGCGCGCCCAGCCGCGCCTATTTCGATCAGGGACCGGCGGGCGAATGGTTCGCCGACGGCATGGTCAATACCTGCTGGAACGCGGTGGACCGCCATGTCGAGGCCGGCCGCGGCGATCAGCTGGCCATCATTCATGACAGCCCGATCACCCATTCCTATCGCGGCATCACCTATCGCGAACTGCGCGACCGGGTGGCCAGCCTCGCGGGCGCGCTGCGCGCCAAGGGCATCGAGAAGGGCGACCGGGTCATCATCTACATGCCGATGGTGCCCGAGGCGCTCGAGGCGATGCTGGCCTGCGCCCGCCTGGGCGCCATCCATTCGGTCGTCTTCGGCGGTTTCGCCGCGCATGAACTGGCCGTGCGCATCGACGACGCCACGCCCAAGGCGATCATCGCCGCCTCCTGCGGATTGGAGCCCGGCCGCGTCGTCCATTACAAGCCGCTTCTGGACGCGGCCGTCGACCAGGCGAGGCACAAGCCCGATTTCTGCGTCATCTTCCAGCGCGAGCAGGAGGTCGCCGAACTGATCCCCGGCCGCGACTACAACTGGCACGGCTTCCAGTATGGCATCGAGCCCGCCGATTGCGTCCCGGTCGAGGGCAATCATCCGGCCTATGTTCTCTATACATCGGGCACCACCGGACAGCCCAAGGGCGTGATCCGGCACACCGCCGGTCATCTGGTGGCGCTGAACTGGACGATGAAGAACATCTACGGGATCGATGCGGGCGACGTGTTCTGGGCCGCCTCGGATGTCGGCTGGGTCGTCGGCCACAGCTATATCTGCTATGGCCCGCTGATCGCCGGCGCCACCACCATCGTCTTCGAGGGCAAGCCCGTGGGCACGCCGGATGCCGGCACCTTCTGGCGGGTGATCCAGAACCACAGGGTCAAATCCTTCTTCACCGCCCCGACCGCGATCCGCGCCGTCAAGCGCGAGGACCCGAATGGCGAACTGATCCGCGACTACAACCTGTCGAGCCTGCAGGCGGTGTTCCTGGCCGGCGAGCGCGCCGATCCCGACACGATCCAGTGGCTGGAGGACCAGCTGAACCTGCCGGTGATCGACCACTGGTGGCAGACCGAGACCGGCTGGGGCATCGTCGCCAACCCCTTCGGGATCGAGCCGATGCCGGTCAAGAAGGGCAGCCCCTCGGTGCCGATGCCGGGCTATGACGTGCAGATCCTCGACGAGGCCGGCCAGCCGGTCGGGCCGGACACGCTGGGCGCCATCGCCCTCCGGCTGCCGCTGCCGCCGGGCACCCTGCCCTCGCTGTGGAATGCCGAGGACCGGTTCCGGAAATCCTATCTGGATCATTTCCCCGGCTATTACGAGACCGGCGACGCCGGCTATGTCGACAAGGACGGCTATCTCTACATCATGGCGCGCACCGATGACGTGATCAACGTCGCCGGCCACCGCCTGTCCACCGGCGCCATGGAAGAGGTGCTGGCCGGCCATCCGGCGGTTGCGGAATGCGCGGTGATCGGCGTGGCCGACAGTCTGAAGGGGCAGATGCCGGTCGGCTTTCTGTGCCTGAAGAAAGGCACCGCCACGCCAGACGAGCAGGTCGTGCGCGAGGTGGTCAAGCGCGTCCGCGACCAGATCGGCCCGGTCGCGGCCTTCAAGCTGGCCTGCGTCGTCGACCGGCTGCCCAAGACCCGCTCGGGCAAGATCCTGCGCGCCACCATGGTCAAGATCGCCGATGGCGAAGCCTTCAAGACCCCGGCCACGATCGACGACCCGGTGATCCTGGACGAGATCACCACAGCCCTGCAGGGGCTCGGCTACCCACAGCGCTGAGCGGCGGGACCCGCCCGACATGAACATGCCGCCCGGTCGAACGGGCGGCATGTGACTTTCCTGCCCCGGGGGCAATGCCCGCGATGAACCCGCTCAGACGCCGAACCGGTCGCGCAGGGCATACCACCACGAGCCGATGACCGAATAGGGCACCCGGAACGTCCGGCCACCGGGGAAGGGAATCCAGGGCAGTGCGGCGAAGCTGTCGAAGCGGGTCAGATCGCCGTTGATCGCCTCGGACAGGATGCGACCGAAGGTGTGCGAACCGGTCACGCCATGGCCGGAATAGCCATGCGCGAAATAGGTATTGGCGCCGATCCGGCCCATCTGCGGCACCCGGCTGAAGGACAGGGCGAAGTTGCCCGACCAGGCAAAGTCGATCTCGGTGCCGGCCAGTTGCGGGAAGACCTTGTCGAGGTTCCGGCGCAGCTTGGCCTTGATGTCCTTCGGATCGGCGCCGCCATAGACCGTCCCGCCACCGAACAGCAGCCGGAAATCGGCCGACATGCGGTAATAGTCCAGGATATAGCGGATATCCTCGACGCAGACATCCGTGGGCATCAGCTCGCGGGCCAGTTTTTCGCCCAGGGGGCGCGTGGCCATGACCTGAGTCGAGACCGGCATCACGCGCGAGGTCAGCGTCGGCACGACATGACCCAGATAGGCATTGCCGCACAGAACCAGCGTTCTGCAGGTGATCTGTCCCTGCGCCGTGTGGACCACCGGCCGCTCTGCCGCGTGATCGACGGACAGGACCGGCGACATCTCGAAGATCACCCCGCCCAGGCTTTCCAAGGCCGCGGCCTCGCCAAGCGCGAGGTTGAGCGGGTGCATGTGCCCGCCGCTGACGTCGATCATGCCGCCGACATAGAGGTCGGACTTCACATGCCCGCGCATCTCGTCGCGGGACAGCATGCGCTGGTTATGAAGGCCATGGCTTTCCCACAGCGCCTTGCGCGCCTCCAGTTCGCGCAGATGCGCGGGGGTCAGCGCGGCGAAGACATTGCCATCCTTCAGGTCGCAGCGGATGTCATAGGTCCTGACCCGCTCGCGGATGATCTCGCCCCCCTCCTGCACCAGCCCGGCCACGAAACGCGCCGTATCCGCGCCATAGCGGCGACCGATGGTCTCGAGGCTGGCATTCAGGCCGTTGACGATCTGGCCGCCGTTGCGGCCCGAGGCGCCCCAGCCGACGCGCACCCCCTCGACGATGGCGACCTTGTAGCCCTTCTCGGCCAGATGCAGCGCCGTCGACAGGCCCGAATAGCCGGCGCCGACGACGCAGATATCGGTCTCGTATTCCCCCAGCAGTTGCGGGCGATCCGGCGACGGATTGGCCGAGGCGGCGTAATAACTGCCGACATGCCGGCCGTCGCCGGCATAGGGATGAGGATGGACAGGGGACATGGCGTTCATCACACGGCCTCCAGATAGCTGTGATATTCGAAATCGGTGACATGGCGGGTAAAGCGGCGCAGTTCCTGCAGCTTGCATTGCACGAACATCCGCCTCAGCCGCTTGCTGTAGATCTGCTGGACATGGCTGCCGCGCGAGAAGGCGTCGATGGCCGAAGCCCAGTCCGGCGGCAACGTATCCAGCGCCAGCGCATAGGCGTCGCCTTCGACCGGCTCGGGCGGCTGCCATTTGCCTTCGATGCCCAGAAGCGCACCGCCCAGGATCGAGGCCAGAACCAGATAGGGATTGGCATCCGCGCCGGCGACGCGATGTTCGATCCGGCGCGCCCTGGGCGAACCGCCGGGGATGCGGATCGCTACGGTGCGGTTTTCATAGCCCCAGGCGACCGCGGCCGGGGCATGCGCCCCCGGCAGCAGCCGACGAAACGAGTTTTCATGCGGCGCGAAGACAAGCGTGTTTTCCTGCATGGTTCCAAGCAGGCCGGAAACCGCATGGCGCAGGAGATCGGTCCCCGCATCGCCGCCATCATCGAAGACATTGCGACCCTCGGCATCGACCAGCGAGAAATGCACATGCATGCCCGAGCCGGCGCGGTCGCCATAGGGCTTGGCCATGAAGGTCGCGGCAAAACCGTGCCGACGGGCGATGCCGCGCACCAGCCGCTTGAACAGAATCGCGTCGTCGGCCGCGCGCAGCGGGTCCGCCACATGCAGCAGGTTGATCTCGAACTGCCCTGCCCCGTTCTCCGAGATCGCCGAATCCGCAGGGATCCCCTGGGCGCGGCAGCCATCATAGACATCGTTCAGGAAGGCATCGAAATGCTGCAACTCGTCCAGCGACAGGGCGCCATCCGAATCAAGCCGCTTGCCGGTGATCGGCGAGCGGGGCGGCTGCGGCGCCGCCTCGGACGGATCCACCACATAGAATTCCAGTTCGGTGGCCACGACCGGGGTCAGCCCCAGCGTGGCAAATCGATCCGCCACCGCAGCCAGCGCCCGGCGCGGGTCGCCCGGGAAAGGGGTTCCGTCCTCCTGCCGCATCCACAGCTGGGCGAAAGCCGCCGGGCGGGTGATCCAGTCGACCGGGATCAGCGGCCGCCCGGTGAAATCGCACAACCCGTCCGCATCGCCGGTATCGAAGACCAGTTCGTTGCCCTCGATATCCTCGCCCCAGATATCCATGCCCAGAAGCGACAGCGGCATGCGCAACTCGCCCTTCAGGATCTTCTCCAACTGGTCCACGGGCACGCGCTTGCCCCGCATGACCCCGTTCAGATCGCAGATGCAGGCAAAGATCGTCTCGATTTCGGGACGGCCGGCAAGCCAGTCCTCTGCATCGCCCAGTCGCATCATGCACCCATTTTGTGATATCGTTTCATGTATTGTGATATATTTTCTTCGCCGGGTCAATCTGAGAACAGCAATCATCGGGACTGCCCGCCCTGTCACCTGAGAGAGTTTTGCCTCAAGTGAACCACTACCGGCTGACGCCGGTAGCATCCCGTTTTCCATGCAGTTCCAGATACTGAAGTATGATGTCGTCGGTGACATTGCCCGAGGTTGTCGAGAAATATCCGCGGGCCCAGAACCGCCTGCCCCAATATCGTTTGCGCAGGTCCGGGAACTCCATCTGGATGCGGCGTGACGACCGGCCCTTGATGCGCTGCATCACATCCGACAGCGACAGTTTCGGCGGGATCGACAGGAACATGTGGACATGGTCACGCGCCA